>NZ_CP134195.1:3609789-4214684 GCF_031585635.1 Paraburkholderia sp. FT54
ACGCCGTGAAAACTCAGCACCAGCTTGTCGCCTGCGGCAAAGTCCGGCCGGCCGTGCTGATGCCAATAGTGATGAACCTGCGCGGCGAGCGCCGCAATGTAGGCAGGATGGTCGGCGTACTGGCGCACCGTGCGGATTTCCGGCTGATTGCGCATGCGCTTGAGGGCCGAAAAGGCGTCGTCGAACGCGGTGGCGGTGGTCGACGACGAATACTGCGGATACATAGGCATCAGCAACACGCGCTCGGCGCCCGCCAGCTTGAGCTGGTTCAGCATGGCCGGAATGCCCGGCGTGCCATAGCGCATTGCGTAATCGACGAGCACCGTGTAGTCGTTCAATTGCAGCAGATGGCGCAAGCCTTCCACCTGCTTCTCCGTATGGACGCGCAGCGGCGAGCCTTCGGGCATCCACACCGCGGCGTACTTCTTGGCCGAGGCGACGCCCCGGAACGGCAATATCAGCACGCGCAGGATGATCTGCCAGAGCAGCGCGGGAATTTCGACCACGCGCGGATCGGAAAGAAACTGCGCCAGATAGCGGCGGACCGCACGCGGCGTCGGCGCGTCGGGTGTGCCGAGATTGATCAGCAGCACGGCGACACGGTGTGACGTGGCGTTTTGTGAAGGCCGCTCGAGGTCGAAGCGCATAGGCAGCAGAAGTAACCGGGTTGGCGGAGAGTCGATTCAGGTGGGAATCATTATAGCGGCGACGTTCATGCACCGGTCCGCCGGACACCCCTGGCCATTCGGCCAATTGGCAAGCCGCGCGCGGTCGCGCATTATTTGCGGCAGGAGCGCACGCAAGCGCTGCCAGGAATCGACGCTTGCTTATTGCTGGCTGAGCGTCAGGGAAAGCAGCCGCGCGGTGATGTCCACAATCGGAATCACGCGGTTGTAGGCCATGCGGGTCGGTCCGATCACGCCCAGCGTGCCGACGATCTTGCCGTTCACCTCGTACGGCGCGGTGACCACGCTCATTTCCTCGATCGGTACGAGATTCGACTCGCCGCCAATGAAAATCTGCACGCCCGCCGCGTGACTCGACACGTCGAGCAATTGAAGGAGACTGGTCTTTTGGTCGAACACATCGAACAGCTTGCGCAAGCGCGCCATGTCCGACGAAAGGTCGGCGACTTCGAGCAGGTTGCGCTCGCCGGAAATCAGCACGGTTTCGCCCGTGTCGGATTCGTCCGTGCTGGCCGTGACGGCGGCGTGCATCAGCGTGGTCATGTCGCCGCGCAGTTCGTCGATTTCTTCGCGCAGGCGGCGGCGCACGTCGTCGAACGAAAGACCCGCGAAGTGCGCGTTGATGTAGTTGGACGCTTCGACCAGCTGCGACGGCGAGAAATCGCGCTGGGTCGCCATGATGCGGTTCTGCACGTCGCCCTCCGGCGTGACGATGATCAGCAGAATGCGCTTGTCGGACAAACGCATGAACTCGATCTGCTTGAACACGTGGCTGCGCCGCGGCGTGAGCACCACGCCGGCGAACTGCGACAAATTGGAGAGCACGCTGGCCGCCGCGGCAACAATTTTCTGCGGCTCGCCCGCCTGCAGCGTAGTCTTGACGGTGCGCGTCACCGCTTCTTCGTCAGCGGCGGACTCCACCGTCAGCATGGTGTCCACGAACAGGCGGTAGCCGCGCGGCGTGGGAATGCGGCCCGCCGAAGTATGCGGGCTGATCACGAGCCCCAGGTCCTCGAGGTCGGACATCACGTTGCGGATCGTTGCGGGACTCAGTTCGAGGCCCGAATAGCGCGACAACGTGCGCGAGCCGACCGGCTGACCTTCGGCGATGTAGCGCTCGATCAGCGTTTTGAGGAGGGTTTGTGCGCGAGGATCTAGCATGACGGCAAATTTTAGCTCAATGGCACGACTACCGCGAGCGCTAGGGGCGCCCATCCCGGACGAACGCGCCGCCGTTTGGCCTGCTGGCGCGTTGCCTTCGGTCCGGCACACTAGCCGGCGTTCCGCCCGGCGCGTCACCGGCCGCCTTCTGGGCGGCCCGGCTGCCGGCACCCCGCCGCACTTTAACCGGCGCACATGTCATCAAGGCTTCACCATTCTATCGATAATCGCAAGATGCGCTCACAGCCCGCGCGCGCCGGCCCGCCACCGGGTCTGTCTACGGTTCTTTTCAGGCCCTACCTATGGTGTAATGCCGGCATGCAAGTGACCAGCCAGTTCAAGACCGTCGCGCTCGTCGGGCGCAACAATACGCCGGGCATCGCCGAGCCGTTGACCGCGCTCGCCTCGTGCATCGCGAAGCGCGGCTTCGAGGTCGTGTTCGAAGCCGACACCGCCGCCGAGATCGGTGTGACCGACTATCCTGCGCTGCGTCCCGCCGAGATCGGCGCGCGCGCCGACGTTGCGGTCGTGCTGGGCGGCGACGGCACCATGCTCGGCATCGGCCGCCAGCTCGCGCCGTACCGCACGCCGCTGATCGGTATCAACCATGGGCGGCTCGGTTTCATTACCGACATTCCGATCTCCGACATGCGCGAAATCGTGCCGCAAATGCTATCCGGCAATTTCGAGCGCGAAGAACGCGTGCTGCTCGAAGCGCGCATCATGCGCGGCGGCAATCCGATCTATCACGCGCTGGCCTTCAACGACGTGGTGGTCAACCGCAGCGGCTTCTCGGGCATGGCGGAACTGCATGTCTCGGTGGACGGCCGCTTCATGTACAACCAGCGCTCGGACGGTCTGATCGTGGCTACGCCCACCGGCTCGACCGCTTACGCGCTGTCGTCGCAAGGGCCGATACTGCATCCGCAATTGCAGGGCATCGTGCTGGTGCCGATCGCGCCGCACGCGCTGTCGAACCGGCCGATCGTGCTGCCGGACGACTCGAAAGTGAGCATCCAGATCGTCTCGGGGCGCGAAGTGAACGTCAATTTCGACATGCAGTCGTTCACCTCGCTCGAACTGAGCGACACGATCGAAGTGCGCCGCTCGCGTCATACGGTGCCGATGCTGCATCCCGTCGGTTACAGCTACTTCGCCACGCTACGCAAAAAGCTGCACTGGAACGAATACCCGTCGCACGAAGAAGACCCCAAACCCTGAGCGGCACGAACACCGGAACGCGAACGCCGCCGCTGCCGAAACCCGAACATCAAGCTCACCAGACGACCTCCATGCTTCGCCACCTCTCGATACGCGACTTCGTCATCGTCGCCGCGCTCGATCTCGAATTCGACAGCGGCTTTACTGTTTTCTCCGGCGAAACCGGCGCCGGCAAGTCGATCCTGATCGATGCGCTGGCGCTAGCGCTCGGCGCCCGTGCCGATGCGAACGTCGTGCGCACCGGCGAAAGCCGCGCCGACATCACCGCGGAGTTCGAGACCCATGCGCAGGTCGAGCAATGGCTCGACGAGCAGGCGCTCGGCACGACCGGCGACGACGGCCATCACGAAGGCACGGTAATGCTGCGGCGAGTGGTGGACGCGAACGGCCGCTCGCGGGCCTTCATCAACGGCACCGCCGCGACGCTCGCGCAGTTGCGCGAGGTCGGCGAAATGCTGGTGGACATTCATGGTCAGCACGCGCACCAATTGCTGATGCGCCCCGACGCGCAACGCGAACTGTTCGACACTCACGCGGGCCTGTCGGACACTGCGGCAACCGTCACGCGGGCGTGGCGCGCGTGGCGCGAGAAGGTTCAGGCGGTCGAGCACGCGCAAACGCGTGACCGCGAGTTGCAACTGGAGCGCGAACGCCTCGCCTGGCAGCTCACTGAACTGGACAAGCTCGCGCCGCAGCCGGGCGAGTGGGAAGAGGTCAACGCCGAGCATCGGCGGCTGTCGCATTCGGCCAATCTGATCGACGGCGTGCAAGGCGCGCTCGGCGCACTGTCCGAATCGGACGAGGCGATGATCACGCATCTGTCCTCAATCGTCTCGAAGGTGCGCGATCTGGCGGAAATCGATCCGGCCTTGAACGACGTGCTGGCCGCGCTCGAGCCGGCCGAAATCCAGCTACAGGAAGCGGCTTATTCGCTGAGTCATTACGCGCAAAAGCTCGAACTCGATCCGGACCGGCTGGCGCAAGTCGAAAAGCGTCTCGACGCGTTGCATTCCGCCGCGCGCAAATTCCGTCTGCAGCCGGAAACGCTGCCTGAGGAACACGAGGCGCGTCGCGCGCAACTAGCCGCGCTCGACGCGGCCGCGGACCTCGACAGCCTGCACGCAGCCGAAGCCAAGGCCAAAGAAGTTTTCCTGACCGAAGCGAAGAAACTCTCGAAGGCGCGCGCCAAGGCCGGCAAGGCGCTGGCCGCGGCGGTCACCACGGGCATGCAGGAACTGTCGATGAAAGGCGGCAGCTTCGAAGTCGCGCTGGTGCCGCTGCCCGAAGGTGGCGCGCATGGGCTCGAACAGGTCGAGTTCCGCGTCGCCGGTCATGCCGGCGTGCCGCTGCGGCCGCTCGCGAAGGTCGCCTCCGGCGGTGAGCTGGCGCGGATCAGCCTCGCGCTCGCCGTGATCGCCAGCGCCGCCAGCCCCACCCCCACGCTGATCTTCGACGAAGTGGACACGGGCATTGGCGGCGGCGTCGCCGAAGTGGTCGGGCGGCTTTTGCATCAGCTTGGGCAACAGCGCCAGGTGCTATGCGTGACGCACTTGCCGCAAGTTGCCGCGCGCGGTGACCATCATTTCCAGGTGGCGAAGGCGGGCAACGGTCAAGGCGGCACGGTCAGCAGCGTGACCTCGCTCGACAAGGCGAGCCGCGTGGAAGAAGTCGCGCGGATGCTCGGCGGGTTGGAGATCACGCCGACCACGCGCAAGCATGCGAAGGAAATGCTGGCGGCGTAGTTGTTCGCTGGCTCGGGATGCCCTCGCCATCCGCGACTAGCGAGCGGAGCACTGGCGGCGACGGACGATGGCTCAGGGTGACTCGCCCGCCTGCAGAGTGAAGGCCGCGACCTCGCTGACGCCGGCGCTCAAAGCGCCGGCAGACAGACTCCGCGCGAGAAACCCTCGCGCGCATTTAACCAAACACGCGCTTCCACAGGCCCAGCACCGCCTCCCGCTCGGTGGCCACCAGCGCCGGCACGACCCGCGCCTTCTCCATCCCGTCCAGACGCAACTGGTGCTGCAACTTGCGGTACGTTCGATACGCCGCACCGACCGTCTCCGCTTCCGCCTCGCTCATCAGACCAAGCCGCGATACTTCCCGCAGCAACGCGATGTTGCCGGTATTGCGGATCAGCTCGGGATCGCTCGCCGCGTGCAACAGCACCCAGTACTGCACGGTGAACTCGATATCCACCATCCCGCCGCTGTCGTGCTTCAGGTCGAACAGCGCCGTATGGTTCGGATGCCCCGCTTCGACGCGCGCACGCATCTCGACGATCTCTTTCATCAGCGGCGCAGCTTCGCGCGGCGTGGTCAACACCTGTTCGCGGATGGCTTCGAACTTCGCGCCGATCTCGGCATCGCCCGCGCAGTAGCGCGCACGGCTGAGTGCCTGGTGCTCCCACACCCACGCCGTATTGGCCGCGTCGCCCTCGCGAAGCTGGTAACGGCGAAACGCGTCAAGATCGGTGACGAGCAGACCCGACTCGCCGTTCGGGCGCAGGCGCAAGTCGACGTCGAACAGGGTGCCGGCGCCGGTGGCGGTCGTGAGCCAGGTGATCAGGCGGCGGGTGTAGGTGGAGTAGACGTCGGCTGCTGCGTCGTCCGTGTCGTCGTAGAGGAAGATCAGATCGAGGTCGGACGCGTAACCCAGTTCCTTGCCGCCCAGCTTGCCGTACGCGATCACCGCGAAACGCGGCACGTCGCGGTGGCGTTTCGGCAACTGGTTCCAGACGGCCTCCAGCGTGACGTCGAGCACGGCATCGGCGAGTTCGGACAGCCGGTCGCTCACATGTTCGACGCTCAGCTTGCCGGCCAGATCGATCAGCAGAATGCGAAATACCTCGGCCTGGTGCGCATGGCGCAACAGGTCCATCTGCTGCTCGACGCCGTCCGCAGCGGCCAGACGCAGGCGCAGCGTGCGCTTGAACTCGGGCCAGTCGAACGGGCTGTTGATTGCTTCGTCGTCCAGCAATTCGTCGAGCAATTGCGGATGGCGGATCAGGTAGCCCGCCGCCCAGCGCGATCCGCCGAGCACCGACAGCACGCGATGCAGCGCCTGCGGATATTCGGTCAGCAGCGCCAGATAGGCGCCGCGCCGGCTCACCGCTTCGAGCAGGTCGAAGAAGCGCGCCACGGTATCGCCGCGCCGCTCGGCCGGCTCCAGCGTGCGCGCGGCTTCGAGCGCCCGTTGCGCGACGATATCGAAACGCTGCCGGCTACGCTCGGCCAGCCCCGCGTAACGCGAGGACTGCCACACCGCGCGCAGCCGCGCGACCAGTTCGCCCGGCTCAGCCACGCCGAGTTCGATGAGGCGCGCCTGCAGGGCTTCGTCGGCGCTGTCGTCGGCGAGCGCGCTGCTCCAGACCCATACGGCGGCGCCGTCTTCGGGTGCGCCGCAGCCGTCGCGGCCGCTCACCTTGTCGGCGAAAATCTGATCGAACTGCTGTTCGACGAATTCGCGATGCGCATCGAGCCTGGTCATCAGCGCGGCGTAGTCGTCGCAACCCATCGCGTGAGCGAGCGCCGCGCGTTCCTCGGGATCGACCGGCATCGCATGGGTTTGCGCATCGTTACGGTATTGCAGACGATGTTCGAGTTCGCGCAGGAAGCGATATGCCTGCGAAAGCTTCACGCAAACCGACGAGTCGATCAGCCCATGGGTGGCCGCGTGACGCAGCACGGCAAGCGTCGGCCGCACGCGGAAGCCCGCGTCCTGGCCGCCACGGATCAACTGGAACACCTGCGCGCTGAATTCGATTTCGCGGATACCGCCCCGCCCGAGCTTGATGTCGTCGGCCTTGTCGGGCCGCATCGACGCGCGGCGCTGCGCCTCCTGGCGAATCTGCAGATGCAGGGCGCGAATCGCGCTGATCACGCCGAAGTCGAGATAACGGCGGTAGACGAACGGCGTGACGATCGCGTCCAGTTGCTTCTGCAACCGTTGCGCGGCGTCGCTCACGCCTTCGGACACGAGGCGGCCTTTGATCCACGCATAGCGCTCCCACTCGCGGCCTTGCACGTAGAAATACTCTTCGAGCATGCCGAGGCTGCACACGAGCGGCCCCGAGTCGCCGTTCGGCCGCAGCCGCATGTCGACGCGGAACACATAGCCGTCGCCGGTCACTTCGGCGAGGGCGCCGATCAGGCGTTTGCCGAGGCGCGTGAAAAAGTCCTGCGTGGCGATCGGCGAGCGCTGACCGCCCGCCGTCTCGCCGTCCTCTTCATAAATGAAGATCAAGTCGATATCCGACGACACGTTCAGCTCGCGCCCGCCCAGCTTGCCCATCCCCACCACGCCGAGCGAGAGCCGTTCGCCTTGCGGTCCGCGCGGCTCGCCGTAGAGCGTTTCAAGTTCGGCGGACAGGACCGCCAGCGCCCGCTGGATAGTCGTCTCCGCCAGGTCGGTCATCGCGCCGGTGACTTCGGCAACATCCGCCTCGCCGGCCAGATCACGCTCCATCACGGCGCAGAAGACCTCGGTGCGCAATTGGCGCAAGGCCCGTTTGAGTGCATCTTCACTCAACGGCGCACCGACCGCGCCGGCGGCCTCTGCGCACAACGCGTCGAAACGCGCGTCGATACGCTCGCGCGTGAGCGACCCGCCGGCGAGCGCCGCCACGTGCGCCACGAGTTGCGGACGGGCCGCCGCGGCGCGCGCCGCGTAGTGTGAATAGTTGGAACTCAGGAGAGTGGCGTCGGTCATCAAGGGTCTGGCTCGCTCGTTGCTTGATCAGCGTGGTTCAGTTCGCAGTAGTACACGGTGGCGGCGCGCGCGGCGGCCTCGCGCAGGTCGCGAGACGGCACGCAGACAGGGTTTGCAGGAAGTCCGCCGGCGCTTTCCCGTGTGTTACATTTCGTCGTTAATTCGCAAAACTACCATACGCCCACCCGCCGCAGCATGTCCGAGCGAAACGAATCCGCCGACCCGCACGAAACTGTGCAAGTCCGGCCTGTGAGCGGAAGCGACCACATCGTGCTGCGTCGGACTTTTCACGTGGTCCTCGCGCTCGCGCTCGTCCTGTATTTCATTGCGACGGGTCTGTTTCTCGGCTTGCGCTACGTGGTCCTGCCGCGCGTCGACTCGTTCCGGCCGCGCATCGAAGCCAGCGTTTCCGAAAAGCTGCACGCCCAGTTCACCATCGGCAAACTCGCTCCGCATTGGAGCGGCTTCCAGCCCGGCCTCGACGTCACCAACCTCGTGATCCGCGATCACGACGGCAACGCCGCACTGACGATCCCGCACGCCACCGCCACGCTCTCGTGGAGGTCGCTCTGGCAGTTTCATCCCGCGCTGTCCAGCCTGATCGTCGATCAGCCGGACGTGCTGGTGTCGCGCAGCAGCGACGGCGTGCTCTCAGTGGCGGGCGTACCGGTGCCGACCCGCCATAGCGGCAACGACACCTTGTCCACCTGGCTGCTGCGTCAACAGGCGATCGTGGTGCGCGGCGGCGCGCTGCGCTGGCGCGATGCGCAGCATGACGCGCCGGAGTTGGCGCTGCGCGACATCCGCATCGCGATTCTCAACGACGGCTACGATCACCGCCTCGCGCTGCAGGCGCCCGCCGACGGTCAGGTCCTGCACGGCCCGCTCGATTTCCGCACGCACTTCAAACACGCGCCGCTCTCCGCGATCGGCAAGCCGATCAACTGGACCGGTCAGGTGTACGTCTCGACCGGCCCGGTCGATTTGCCGACGCTCGCGCGCTACGTCGATTTCCCGATCGAGACGTTTGCCGGCCGTATCGACAACGCCATCTGGATCGACTTCACCGAGGGACGCATGAAGTCGGCGGGCGGCCAACTCGCCGGCACCGACGTCGCCCTGCGGGTGCGTCCGACCCAGCCGAAGCTGCTGGTGCCGGTCGCCAATTTCTCGTGGCGCCTCGAAGCCGAACAGGGCGACTACAAGCTGCAACTCAGCCAGCTGCATGCCGAACTCGGCCAGCCACCGCTCGACGACGGCACGCCGCTCACCCGCACGCTCGCGCTCACCACGCTGAACGGACGCTACCGGACCGCCTCGCAGCAGCATGGGCAACTCGTCAGCGTGAGCGGCGATCGTGTCGACCTGGGCATCCTCGCCGAATTCAGCCGTGCGTTGCCGCTGCCGCAGCGTCTGCTGAACAATCTGGTGCGCTTCAATCCGCGCGGTCTGGTGGCCAATTATGTAATCGAGGTCGAGCGCGGCAAGCCGGAGTCGGGCGAAGCAGGCAGCGATCATCGCCCGAGCGGCGCCGAGCCGATCGAGCACTACCGCTTCAAGGGCGATCTGCAAGGCATCAGCGTGGCCGCCCAGGAGCCGCCGCCGGGGCTCACGCCGCTGAATCACCCACGCGCGGGTATCCCCGGCATCGAGAATCTGTGGGGCAGCGTGGATGCCGACGAGACCCACGGCACCGCCCTGCTCGACACCTCCAATGTCGCCATCACGCTGCCGGGGGTGTTCGACGATCCGCGCCTGAAGCTCGATCATCTGCACGGCCGGGCCGACTGGGCCATCAAACTGAAGGCGCCGGGAGAGAACCGCCCGGCCTTCACCGTGAAGCTGGCCGATTTCAGCGTCTCGAACGCCGACGTCGCCGCCACCGCCTCCGCCGACTACAGCAACCCCGGCCACGGACGCGGCTCGCTCGATCTGAAAGCGGACTTCCAGCGCGCGCAGGTGGCGCGCATCGTCCGCTATTTGCCGACCAGCATCAGCGAAAAGCTGCGCATCTATCTGGGTCACGGCTTGCAGGCCGGCATGTCGCAGGGCGCCACCATCGAGGTGCATGGCGATCTGACCAAGTTCCCGTACTCGCGCGATCCGAGCGCCGGGCTATTCCATATCGTCGCGCCGTTCAAGGGCGGCAAGTTCGATCCGACGCCCTTCCCGCCGCGCAAGATGAGGAACGGCACGCCGAATGTGTGGCCGGCGCTCGACGGCATCGACGGCGTGTTCGAGCTCAAGCAGAACGTGCTGCGCTTCGATATCGACCGGGCGCATTACAAGCAGGTCGCACTGATCGGCGTCAACGGCAGGATCGAGGACCTCGGCACCAAGGCGTCGAGCCTCGTCATCAAGGGCGATGGCCACGGGCCGCTCGCCGACATGCTCGACTACGTGAACGCCAGCTCGCTCGGCATCATGGCGAAGCATGAAACCGAGAAGGTGCGCGCCGAAGGGCCGGCGTCCCTCGCGCTTCAGCTCACGGTGCCGCGTACGCCGAAGCCGCACATCGCTGTGGAAGGCGCGGTCGGCTTCCAGAACAACCGCTTGAGCGTCGAGAACGTGCCGCCGCTGTCGCAACTGAAGGGCAAGGTGCATTTCACCGAACACACGGCGCAGGTGGAGCGGCTCTCCGGGCAATTCCTCGGCGGCGACGTGCACGCGAACGGCGGCTTGAAGAAGGACGGCACCTATGCGCTCGACCTCGGCGGCCATATCGCCGTCGACGCGGCACGCGGCCTCAATCTGCATGGCTCGGCCGCGCAGGTGCTGACGCGTATGAGCGGCAGCGCGCCCTACGCGCTCAACGTGCGCGGCGCCAAGGGGCGGTTGCCCGAAGTGACGGCGAACTCCGACCTGACCGGCCTCGCGCTCGACTTCCCGGCGCCGTTCAACAAGCCGGTCGGCACGCCGATGCCACTGCGCTTCGCCGTCAACCCGTCCGCCGCGTTTGGTGAAACCGGCCTGGAACGCGCCGATCTCACCTTCGGTCCGGTCGCCGCCACCTATCTGCTGCGCTACCAGCCGAAGACGGCGCCGACGGTCGTGCGCGGCGCGGTCGGCGTGAACAGGCCCGCCGACCTGCCATCGGAAGGCGTGACCGCGGCCGTCGAGCTGGACGCATTCGATGCGGACGCGTGGCGTGCGCTGGTCGCCCAGATGCGCAGCAAAGAAGCGCCCGCTCCTGCCACGGCCACGCCAGCCGCGCCGAACCCGACCGTCACGCAATTCCTGCCGAACCGCTTCGCGCTGCACATCGGCACGCTGACGCTGCTCAAGCGTCACTGGGACAGCGTGATCGTCGGCGCGTCGCATGCGGACCGCACGTGGCAGGCGAACATCGCCTCGAACCAGGTGTCGGGCCATGTGTCGTGGCTGCCGGGCGCGACGAAAGAATCGCCCGGTACGCTGCAGGCGCGCTTTGCCCGCGTGGTGATTCCATCGGCCACCGACAAGGACCTGCTCGGCCAGGCGATATCGGCGCCGGCGCAGAACATGCCGTCCATCGATCTGGTGGTCAACGAACTGATCTTCCGCGACCGCAACGTCGGCCGTCTCGAAGTCGATGCGCACAACTTCGACGAAGACGGCGTGCCGGTCTGGCAACTCGACAAGCTCGACATCACCAACTCCGCCGCCACGCTGACCGCCACCGCGAACTGGCGCACCTCGACCGAACTTGGCAACAGCGCCGATCAAGCCACACCGCGCCGCACCGTGTTCGATTTCAAGCTCGACATCAAGGACGCCGGCGCGCTGCTGGAGCGCTTCGGCCAGCCGCGCACGCTCAAGGCGGGCAACGGCTCGCTCTCGGGCAAGGTGGTGTGGCAGGGCGGCCCGACCAAGATCGACTATCCGACCTTCAACGGCAATCTGGCAGTCGATCTGCGGCATGGCCAGATTCTCAAGGTCGATCCGGGCGTCGCCAAGCTGCTGGGCGTGCTCAGCCTGCAAAGCCTCGCGCGCTTCGCCACGATGAACTTCCACGACGTGATCGGCGAAGGCTTGCCGTTCGAGCACGTCACCGGCACGGCGCAGATTCACAACGGCATCGGCCGCACCGAGAACTTCGAGTTGGTGACCGCGCCGGCGCGCGCCGAGATGAAGGGTTCGGTCGATCTCGCTCAGGAAACCCAGGATCTGCACGTGCGGGTCGTGCCGACGATCAGCGCCGGCGCCGGCGTGATTGCCGCGGCCGTCATCAATCCGCTGCTCGGGCTGGGCGCGCTGGTGGCCGATGTGGCCTTTAGCCAGACCGTCTCGCACGCGTTCGCGCGCGATTACGCGATCACTGGGTCGTGGTCGAAACCGCACGTCGAGCGGGTGAAGGACGATCGCGGTAAGATGGACGCTCCGGCTTCGACCGTGGAAGCGCACTGAGGCTGTGTCCGGCCCTTTGTTTGGTCAGACAGTCACCGTGCCGCACCGGCGGCCCCAGCCAGCCTTGAACGACGTATGCGGCGCAAGCTGTTCGCGCCGCCGCCTTGCCGGGAGTTTTCCGAAACGCTCATGAGCGAAACACACGTCTCTTCAACCGTCTCCAGCGGTTCCCTGAAAAGCGCATTCCGTGTCGCCGCGCTGCAAATGGTCAGCACACCGGATCGCGAGCGCAATCTGGCCGAGGCCGGGCGCCTGATCGCCGAAGCCGCCGCCGAGGGCGCGCAACTCGTCCTGCTGCCTGAATACTTCTGCTTCATGGGCTTCAAGGACACGGACAAGCTTGCCGTGCGCGAACCCTATCAGGACGGCCCGATCCAGCGCTTTCTTGCCGACGCCGCGCGCCGCCACAAAGTCTGGGTGATCGGCGGCACGCTGCCGTTGATGTCGCCCGAAGCCTCGCGTGTGCTGAACACCACGCTGGTGTTCGACCCGCAAGGCAACGAGGCCGCGCGCTACGACAAGATCCACCTGTTCAACTTTGAAAAGGGCGAGGAATCGTTCGACGAGGCGCGCACCATCTGCCCCGGCGGCGAGGTCCGCACGTTCGAGGCGCCGTTCGGCCGCGTCGGCCTGTCGGTCTGCTACGATCTGCGCTTTCCGGAACTGTACCGGCGCATGGGCGACTGCGCGCTGATCGTGGTGCCGTCGGCGTTCACCTACACGACCGGCCGCGCGCATTGGGAAATGCTGCTGCGCGCCCGGGCGGTCGAAAACCAGTGTTACGTGCTGGCCGCGGCGCAAGGCGGCAAACATGAAAACGGCCGCCGTACGTGGGGCCACAGCATGCTGATCGACCCGTGGGGCGAAATCGTCGCGGTGCGCGACGAAGGCGCAGGCGTGGTCGCCGGCAATCTCGAGCGTGCGCGCATCGACGAAGTGCGACAGAGTCTGCCCGCCTGGCGTCATCGCGTGCTCAGTTGACTCACCTGACTCAGTGGATAAACCCTTCCGCGTGACATTGAAACTGCGGCGCCCCCTGCTCATATAAGTGAGTGACAGAGGCGCTAACCGAATCCTTCGTATCGAGCAGAACATACTTCGCATGAACATCATCGAACCCGGTATCCGTAATCTCGCCACCGCCAAGGACATCCTCCTGACGCCCTACGGTCTCGACGAAGCCCTGCTCACCCGCACGCTCGCCGAAATCTTCACGCACAAGATCGACTACGCCGACCTGTATTTCCAGTACACGCGCAGCGAAGCGTGGAGTCTCGAAGAAAGCATCGTGAAATCAGGCAGCTTCAGTATCGACCAGGGCGTCGGCGTGCGCGCCGTGTCGGGCGACCGCACGGCTTTCGCCTATTCGGACGACCTGTCGCCCGAAGCGATCCGCCAGGCGGCGCTCGCCACCCGTTCGATCGCCAAGGCGGGCGGCGGCAAGCAGAAGATCAAGGTGGCGTCGTCGCTGACCGGCATCGCCGGGCGCGATCTGTATCTGCCGGCCGATCCGCTGCATTCGCTCGACGCCACCGCGAAGGTCAAGCTGCTCGAGCGCATCGAACAGATGGCGCGCGGGCGCGATCCGCGTATCCAGCAGGTCATGGCCGGCCTCGCCGGTGAATACGACGTGGTGCTGGTCGCGCGCAGCGACGGCGGCTTCGCGGCCGACATTCGTCCGCTGGTGCGTGTGTCGGTCACGGTGATCGCCGAGCAGAACGGCCGCCGCGAAATCGGCAGCGGTGGCGGCGGCGGCCGCTTCGACTACGGCTATTTCACTGACGACGTGCTGTCGGGCTATGTCGACGACGCCGTGCATGCGGCGCTGGTCAATCTCGAAGCCCGTCCGGCGCCGGCCGGCGCGATGACCGTCGTGCTCGGACCGGGCTGGCCCGGCGTGCTGCTGCACGAAGCGATCGGCCACGGTCTCGAAGGCGACTTCAACCGGAAGGGTTCGTCGGCATTCGCCGGACGAATCGGCGAACAGGTCGCCGCCAAGGGCGTCACCGTGGTCGACGACGGCACGCTGCCGAACCGCCGCGGCTCGCTCAATATCGACGACGAAGGCAACTCTACCCAGTGCACCACGCTGATCGAGGACGGCATCCTGAAGGGCTACATCCAGGACACGCTGAACGCGCGTCTAATGAAAATGCCGGTCACCGGCAACGCGCGCCGCGAGTCGTATGCAGCGCTGCCCATGCCGCGCATGACCAACACGTACATGCTCAACGGCGACAAGGACCCGCAGGAAATCATCGCCTCCGTGAAAAACGGCCTGTATGCGGTGAACTTCGGCGGCGGCCAGGTCGACATCACCAACGGCAAGTTCGTGTTCTCGGCGTCCGAGGCGTACATGATCGAAAACGGCAAGGTCACGTACCCGGTGAAGGGCGCGACGCTGATCGGCAGCGGCCCGGAATCGCTCAAATACGTCAGCATGATCGGCAACGACATGAAGCTCGATTCGGGCGTCGGCGTGTGCGGCAAGGAAGGCCAGAGCGTGCCGGTGGGCGTCGGCCAACCCACGCTGCGGATCGACCGGATGACGGTCGGCGGCACAGCCTGATTCGGCAGAAAATGCATACTTCGTGCATGCATCGCGCGAAGTATGCGGATTTTCCGCATTTTTGTACCCTGCAGCTTGCAAGCGCCGCCTGCCCGGGTTATAAAGTCACTCACCCTTTTTGACCTGCGACCTCATTTCGCCATGTCCGCCAAGTTTTACTTTTACTTTTTTTGGCATCTCAGACCGCTGGCGGATCGAGAGGGGTGTTAATGCACGCAGAACACCGAGAATTCCCGAAAAACCGCCAGCTAGCCTGGCGGTTTTTTTTCGCCTCACGTCTTTGAAACTTTACTTTTTTGATGGTCGTCCGCTCTGGCATCGCTGCTTCATCGCAACCCTGACTGCCCGCGCGAACACGCTACGAACCGATTGGAGAACAACATGCCCCCGCACAATACCGACGATGTCCGCATCCGCGAACTGAAAGAACTCACGCCGCCCGCTCACCTGATCCGCGAATTCGCTTGCGACGAAACGGTGTCCGACGTGATCTACAACTCGCGCACCGCGATGCATCGCATTCTGCACGGCATGGAAGACCGCTTGATCGTGATCATCGGACCGTGCTCGATTCACGATACCAAGGCAGCGATGGAATATGCGGGGCGTCTGATCGAGCAGCGCAAGCGCTTCGCGGGCGAACTCGAAATCGTGATGCGCGTGTACTTCGAAAAGCCGCGCACTACCGTGGGCTGGAAGGGTCTCATCAACGACCCGCACATGGACAACAGCTTCAAGATCAACGACGGCCTGCGCACCGCGCGCGAGCTGCTGTTGCGCATCAACGAACTGGGCCTGCCGGCCGGCACCGAATATCTCGACATGATCAGCCCGCAGTACATCGCCGACCTGATCTCGTGGGGTGCGATCGGCGCGCGCACCACCGAGTCCCAGGTGCACCGCGAACTGGCTTCGGGACTGTCGTGCCCAGTCGGCTTCAAGAACGGCACGGACGGCAACGTCAAGATCGCCGTCGACGCGATCAAGGCCGCTTCGCAGCCGCACCATTTCCTGTCGGTCACCAAGGGCGGCCACTCGGCGATCGTCTCGACTGCAGGGAATGAGGACTGCCACATCATCCTGCGTGGCGGCAAGACGCCAAACTACGACGCGGACAGCGTCAACGCGGCATGCGCGGACATTGGCAAAGCCGGTCTCGCCGCGCGTCTGATGATCGACGCGAGCCACGCGAACAGCTCGAAGAAGCACGAGAATCAGATTCCGGTGTGCGCGGATATCGGCCGTCAGATTGCTTCGGGTGACGAACGGATTGTCGGCGTGATGGTGGAATCGCATCTGGTGGCCGGCCGCCAGGACCTGCAGGAAGGCTGCGCGCTGACGTACGGCCAGAGCATCACCGACGCGTGCATCGGCTGGGATGAAAGCGTCGCCGTGCTCGAAGGCCTCGCCGACGCGGTCAAGCAACGCCGTGTGGCACGCGGCAGCGGCAACTGAAGCCACGCTGATTGCAGCAGTAGATGCACGAAAAAGCCCGGCTCGATGAGCCGGGCTTTTTGTTAGCCAAACGGACGAATGGTGCTCCTTTAACCGCCTCTGTACCGTAACAACTCATGGCCGGGTCGAATCCGACTTGACCGGGATGAAAGTTGCGTATAAGATTTTGTACATGAAAGGCGGCTATGGAGCAGGAAAAAGAAATTCGCTGGCTAGGCTCCAGCTATCACGATTTACTCGCCTTTCCCGAAGAGATGCGTCGCCGAGCGGGGTTTCAACTGGGCAAGATTCAGGCAGGGCTCGACCCTGACGACTGGAAACCGTTTGACTCAATCGGCCCTGGAACGCGCGAGATTCGCATCAAGGAGGCAGACGGCATTTTTCGCGTCATGTACGTGACCAAGTTTGTGGAAGCACTGTACGTGCTGCATTGCTTCCAGAAGAAAACGCAAAAGCTGGGTCCGCGTGACAGGAAGATTGCCGAAACGCGGTATCGCGCCATCATTAACGATAGGAAAACTTAGCAAATGACGATCGACACCAAAATTCGTCACGTAACCAGGCCCGGCGCCAATCTGTTCCTCGAACTCGGCTTTTCCGCTGAAGAGGCGAAACGCCTGCACGCCGCGTCGCAAAAACAGATCAACGACACGCGGCTGCTCAAGGAGCAGCTTATGACGGAACTGTCCACCTGGATCGAACAGCATCATTTGAAGCAGGCCGAGGCAGCCGAGATTCTGATGGTGTCGCGCCCGCGCGTGTCCGACGTGGTCAACAAGAAGACCACCAAGTTCACCATCGACACTTTGGTGGAAATGATGAGCCGGATCGGTAAGCCAGTCACGCTGGCGGTCGGCTAACGTGCAGCACTCGTCAATGCGTGTGACTTTGCATGCGTTATCACGCCGTCATACACGCATTGCCACGGCCCGGCTCTAGCCGGCGCTGCGCTCGTGCTGCCACAGCACGTCGGTGCCACCGTCCGCACGATTGAGCACGCGCGCGAGCACGAACAGCAGATCGGATAGCCGGTTCACATACTGGCGCGGCGCGGCGTTAATGGTCTCGTGCTCACCCAACGCAACGATCGCCCGTTCGGCACGGCGGCACACGGTGCGGCACACATGTGCGAGCGAGGCCGCGCGTGAGCCGCCTGGCAGAATGAACTCCTTCAGCGGCGGCAGAGCCGCGTTGTAGTCGGCAAGCCAGTCGTCGAGTTGGGCGAGTTGCCGGTCGGTAATCATCGTGTGGCCGGGAATGCACAGTTCGCCGCCAAGGTCGAACAGATCGTGCTGAATCGCAACTAGCGCTGTCCGCACCTTGTCCGGCAAGGATTCACACAGCAACACGCCGAGGTTCGAGTTGAGTTCGTCCACGTCGCCTATCGCGGCGATGCGCGCGCTGTCTTTGCGCACACGGCTGCCATCGCCAAGACCGGTGGTGCCGTCGTCCCCCGTACGGGTGGCGATCTTGCTCAAGCGGTTGCCCATGTGATGTCTCCCATGCATTCAGTGACGATGCGCCGCGCCACGCTGCCCGCCATGGGCCAAGGATGGTTCACAACAACCCATCAGCCATCGCGTTTATCCATATTGCGCGCATCGTGAAGTCGCCGCCATTATAGAAGCGCTGGCCGGCTGCAACGCCGGCCCACGGGCGATCGGCGTAAAATGAAACACATGCTGCAAACCAGCACCGCCCCACATACCAGGAGACATGCGTGAATCATCCCGTGCCGCCGGCCCCGCTGCGCCGACCGTTTCCCGCCGAATTGCTGAGCGCCCTCAAAGCCGCCTTCGCTGATCGCGTGTCCGTCTCCGACGCCGTGCGCGCCCATCATGGCCGCGACGAATCGCCGTTCGACCCGCAACTGCCTGACGCCGTCGTGTTCGCACGCACGACCGAAGACGTGCAAACCATCGTCAAACTGTGCGGCCAGTACAATGTGCCGATCATCCCTTACGGCAACGGCTCGTCGCTCGAAGGGCATCTGCTTGCCGTGCAAGGCGGCGTATCGATCGATCTGTCGGAAATGAACCGGGTGTTGTCGATCAACGCCGAAGACCTGACGGTCACCGTCGAGCCCGGCATCTCACGCAAGCAGTTGAACGAGGCATTGCGCGACACGGGTCTGTTCTTCCCGATCGACCCGGGCGCGGACGCGAGCATCGGCGGCATGTCGGCCACGCGCGCCTCGGGCACCAACGCCGTGCGCTACGGCACGATGCGCGAGAACGTGCTCGGGCTGACCGTGGTGCTGGCCGACGGCCGCGTGATCAAAACTGGCACGCGGGCCCGCAAGTCGTCCGCGGGGTACGACCTCACGCGCCTGTTCGTCGGCTCGGAAGGCACGCTCGGCGTGATCACGGAAATCACCGTGCGCCTGTATCCGCAACCCGAAGCGGTGTCAGCGGCGGTGTGCGCGTTCCCGTCCATGGGCGCTGCGGTTCGCGCAGTGATTGAAACGATCCAGATGGGTGTGCCGATTGCGCGCGTCGAGTTCGTCGACTCGCTCGCCATCCGCTCCATCAATCGCCACTCGAATCTGACGCTGCGTGAAGCGCCCACGCTATTCTTCGAATTCCACGGCACAGAGGCCGGCGTGAAGGAGCAAGCCGAGCTGGTGCAGGAGATCGCCGCGCAGAATGCCGGCGAAGGCTTCGAATGGGCGACCCGCCCGGAGGATCGCAGCCGTCTGTGGAACGCGCGCCACAACGCCTATTTCGCCATGCTGCAACTGAAGCCCGGCTGCCGCGCGGTCACCACCGACGTCTGCGTGCCGATCTCACGTCTCGCGGAATGCGTGGAGGAAACCGAACAGGATCTGAAAGCCTCGCCGCTGCCCTGCCCGATCGTCGGCCATGTGGGCGACGGCAATTTCCATGTCGCGATTCTGATCGATCCCAACAAGCCGGAAGAACTCGTCGAAGCCGAGCGTCTGAACCATCGCATCGTGCAACGCGCGCTGCGCATGGACGGCACCTGCACGGGCGAGCACGGCGTTGGGCTGCACAAGATGGGCTTCCTGCTCGAAGAGCACGGTGAAGTCGCGGTCGATACGATGCGCTCCATCAAGCATGCGCTCGATCCGCACAATCTGATGAACCCGGGCAAGATCTTCACCTGGGCAGCTTGAGGCGTATTCAGGCGCGGCGCGCCAGAAAGCCAGCCGCGTTGGACTTGAAAGGCACGAGGAGACAAGTCAAATGAACGCACCCGCTGAACTGACGGCCGAAGTACTCGCCCAGCGCCAGCGCGAAGTCGTGCAGGCGCTAATGGCGGTATTGCCGACCCATTGTTTGCTGTATCGCGAAGAAGACACCGTCGCCTACGAGTGCGACGGTCTCGCAGCCTACCGGCGTCTGCCGCTCGCGGTGGCGTTGCCGGAGACGGAATCGCAGGTCCAGCGCATCGTGCAGATCTGCCATCGCCTCGACGTGCCGATCGTGCCGCGCGGCGCGGGCACGGGTCTGTCCGGCGGTGCCATGCCCATCCGTCACGGCGTGGTGGTGTCGCTCGCGCGCTTCCGCAAGATCGTCGAAGTCGATTCGTACGCGCGGACAGCCACGGTGCAACCCGGTGTGCGCAATCTGTCCATCTCCGAAGCCGCCGCACCTTACGGTCTGTATTACGCGCCGGACCCGTCGTCGCAGATCGCCTGCACGATCGGCGGCAATGTCTCCGAGAATTCCGGCGGCGTTCACTGCCTCAAATACGGTCTCACGGTGCATAACGTGATGCGCGTGCGCGCCGTCACCATGGAAGGCGAAATCGTCGAGTTCGGCTCGCTCGCACCCGACGCGCCCGGCCTCGATCTGCTGGCCGTGCTGATCGGCAGCGAAGGCATGTTCGCGATCGTCACCGAAGTCACCGTCAAGCTGATTCCGAAGCCGCAAACGGCGCAGGTCATCATGGCCAGTTTCGACGACGTCGTGAAAGGCGGCGACGCGGTCGCCGGCATCATTGCGGCGGGCATCATCCCGGCGGGACTGGAGATGATGGACAAGCCGGCCACGCGCGCCGTCGAGGAATTCGTCCACGCGGGCTACGATCTCGACGCGGCGGCGATCCTGCTGTGCGAATCGGACGGCACGCCTGAAGAAGTCGCCGATGAAATCGTGCGCATGACAGCGGTGCTGCGCGAACAGGGCGCCACCCGCATCCAGATCTCCCGCTCGGAGAACGAACGGCTGCGCTTCTGGTCGGGGCGCAAGAATGCGTTCCCGGCCGCCGGGCGCATTTCACCCGACTATTACTGCATGGACGGCACCGTACCGCGCCGCAGTATCGGACCGTTGCTGGCGCGTATCGAGGTCATGGAGAAGACCTACAACCTGCGCTGCATCAACGTATTCCATGCGGGCGACGGCAACATGCATCCGCTGATCCTGTTCAACGGCAACGACCAGGACGAGTGGCACCGCGCCGAAGCGTTCGGTTGCGACATCCTCGAAGCGTGCGTGGAACTGGGCGGCACGGTGACTGGTGAGCACGGTGTGGGCATCGAGAAGATCAATTCGATGTGCGTGCAGTTTTCGCCCGAAGAACGCGACACATTCCACGCGGTCAAGCGGGCTTTCGACGCGCCCGGCCTGCTCAACCCCGATAAGGGCATTCCCACGCGGGCGCGCTGCGCCGAATACGGCAAGATGCATGTGCGCGGCGGCCTGCTGCCGCATCCGGAGTTGCCCCGCTTTTAACACTGTGTTGCCCGCCGACGCATCACGCGCAGCCCGCGTGGGCGTCAGTTTTCCTGCTCTCACCCTGATTACCCGATGCGGGTCCGCTCCTGGTTGCCAGCGAGCCCCCGCCCGGTACAATCAATCGAAACACAACGAAGCAGGACACCATGGAAGAGGACGACATCGTCACCGTGTGGTCGGACCGTGTGCGGTCGGCCAGCGCCGAGGGGCGCGCGTTGCGCATCCGTGGCGGCGGCACCAAAGACTGGTACGGTCAGACGCTGGAAGGTGACATCCTCGACACGCGCGCTTATCGCGGCATCATCGCGTACGATCCGGCGGAGCTGGTCATCACCGCGCGCGCGGGCACGCCCCTGCTGGAGATCGAGGCCGCGCTCGCCGACCATCATCAGATGCTCGCCTTCGAACCGCCGCACTTCGGGCCGCAGGCCACCTTCGGCGGCTGCATCGCCGCGGGCATTGCCGGTCCGCGCCGCCCGTCGGCCGGCGCGGCGCGCGACTTCGTGCTCGGCGCCGTGATCATGAACGGCCAGGGCCAGAAGCTGCATTTCGGCGGCCAGGTGGTGAAGAACGTCGCGGGCTATGACGTTTCGCGCCTGATGGCCGGCTCGCTCGGCACGCTGGGACTGATCCTGGAACTGTCGATCAAGGTGCTGCCGTTGCCGCAGGCGGAAGCCACGCTCAAATTCGACATGAACGGCACCGACGCGGTCCGTAAGCTCAACGAATGGGGCGGGCGGCCGCTGCCGATTACCGCGAGCGCCTGGCGTCATGGCACGCTGGCCGTGCGCCTCGCCGGCGCCGAGGCCGCAGTCAAGTCGGCAAAGGTGGCGCTCGGCGGCGAAGTCGTCGATGCGGTCGAAGCCGAACGGTTCTGGGCGGGCCTGCGCGAGCAGACCGACTCGTTCTTCGCCGCCATTCCGCCGCGCGCCGCGCTGTGGCGCCTCGCACTGCCTTCGATCACGGAGCCGCTGCAACTGCCCGGCGCGCAACTCATGGAATGGGGCGGCGGCCAGCGCTGGTGGATCACCGACACCGACGCGCAAACCGTGCGAATCAGCGCCAAGCAGGCCGGCGGCCACGCCACGATTTTCCGCACCGGTCACGGCTACGACCGCGGCGCCGGTGTGTTCACCCCGCTTCCCGCGCCGCTGATGAAAATCCATCGAGGCCTGAAAACCGCCTTCGACCCGGCCCGCATCTTCAATCGCGGCCGTCTCTACCCCGACTTCTGAGCGACGCGATGCAAACCAACCTCGCGGACTTCATTCGCAACACGCCCGATGGCGACGAAGCCGACGGCATCTTGCGCAATTGCGTGCATTGCGGTTTCTGCACGGCCACTTGCCCGACCTATCAGATACTCGGCGACGAACTCGACGGACCACGCGGACGCATCTATCTGATCAAGCAGATGGTCGAAGGCGCGCCGGTCACGCGCAGCACTCAGGTGCACCTCGACCGCTGCCTGACCTGCCGCAACTGCGAAACGACCTGCCCGTCCGGCGTGCAATATGGCCGGCTGGTGGAAATCGGCCGCAAGCTCACTGAAGAAAAAGTCACGAGGCCGTTCAGTCAACGGCTGGTGCGGCGCATGCTCGCGAGCTTCGTGCCGAACAGCGCGCTCTTCACGCCGACCATGCGCATCGGCCAGCATTTTCGTCCGTTGTTGCCCAAGAAGCTGCGCGACAAGGTGCCCGCGCGGCAGCGTCCGCTCGAATGGCCGACCGCGAAACATCCACGCAAGATGCTGATGCTGGCCGGTTGCGTGCAACCTTCGATGATGCCGAACGTCAACATCGCCACCGCGCGCGTGCTCGACGCGCTCGGCGTGGAAACGCTGATCGCGCCGGATGCCGGCTGCTGCGGCGCGATCCGTCTGCATCTGGGCTACAACGATGAAGCGCTCGACGACCTGCGCGCCAACATCGACGCATGGTGGCCGTACGTCGAACAAGGAGCGGAGGCGATCGTGATGAACGCGTCCGGCTGCGGCGCGACCGTCAAGGAATATGCGCACCTGTTGCGCCACGATCCAGCGTACGCGGAGAAGGCGCGCCGCGTGGTGGAATTGACGCGCGACGTCGCGGAGATCCTGCCCGAGTTCGAAGAAGCGCTGGTCGCGGTCACGCGCCGCCGCTCGGTGCACACGGTGGCGTTTCATCCGCCTTGCACGTTGCAGCATGGTCAGCAGATTCGCGGCAAGGTTGAGCATCTGCTGGCCGCGCTGGGTGTCGAGGTGCGCCTGCCCGCGGACAGTCATCTGTGTTGCGGCTCGGCCGGCACTTATTCGCTGACGCAGCCCAAGCTCTCGTATGCGCTGCGCGATCAGAAGCTCGAACGGTTGCAGGCGCAAGAGCCGCAGGTGATCGTATCGGCGAACGTCGGCTGCATTGCGCATCTGCAAAGCGGCACGTCGACGCCGGTCGCGCACTGGATAGAACTAGTCGAGCACATGCTGTCCGTATAATCCAGTCATCGACTTTCGCTGGACTTCTGGTTCCGTCATGCCCGATCTGATTCACAACCTCGAGGCGGTGCAGCAGCGCATCGCCATGGCCGCGCACGTGGCCGGACGCGATACGCGCTCGGTCCATCTGCTGGCGGTCTCCAAGACCTTCCCCGCCGAAGACGTACGCGCCGCCTACGCAGCCGGCCAGCGCGCGTTCGGTGAAAACTACGTGCAGGAAGCCCTCACCAAGATCGAGGCGCTCGCCGATTTGCGCGCCACGCTCGACTGGCATTTCATCGGTCCGTTGCAATCGAACAAGACGCGGCCGGTCGCCGAGCAGTTCGACTGGGTGCATTCGGTCGATCGGTTGAAGATCGCGCAGCGGCTCTCGGAGCAGCGTCCGGACAACCTGCCGCCACTCAACGTATGCCTGCAGGTCAACATCAGTGGCGAGGCGTCGAAGAGCGGCGTGAGCATTCCCGAGGCGGTGGAAGTCGCGCAGGCGATCGCCGCCCTGCCGAAGCTGAATTTACGCGGCCTGATGGCGATTCCCGAGCCGACCGGCGGCATCGACGAGCAGCGCGTGCCGCATCGGCACTTGCGTGAGTTGTTCGAGCGTCTGTGTAACGACGGACTCGAACTCGACACGCTGTCCATGGGTATGTCGAGCGACCTCGAGGCCGCGGTGCTGGAAGGCGCGACGATCGTGCGCGTCGGCACCGCGATCTTCGGCGCCCGAGATTACTCCAACTGACCTTTCCGGGCCGCTTCAGGCTCTTCACGCTTTTCACGGCACTTCATTCGGAACATCATGAAAATTGCTTTTATCGGCGGGGGCAACATGGCCGCCGCGTTGATCGGCGGCCTCATTAAGCGTGGCGTCGCACCCGCTGACCTCTACGCAATCGATCCCAGCGAAGACGCGCGCAAGCGCAATGAGCAGCAATTCGGCATCAAGACCGGCGCCGCCGCGGACACCCCGCTCGCCGCCTACGACGCAGTCGTGCTGGCAGTGAAGCCGCAGATCCTGAAGAGCGTCGCCGAGACGATCGCGCCGCATCTGAACGCGTCGCAACTGGCTGTGAGCATCGTCGCGGGCATTCGCATGAACGACATGTCGCGCTGGCTGAATGGGCACAACCGTATCGTGCGCGTCATGCCGAACACACCGGCGCTGATCGGCATGGGCGTGACAGGTCTCGTCGCGACCGGCAGCGTTGACGAAGCGGGCCGCGCACTCGCGTCGCAAGTGCTCGGCGCGGTCGGCGAAACCGTCTGGTTCGACGACGAAGCGAAGATCGACGCCGTCACCGCAATCTCGGGCAGCGGGCCGGCCTACGTGTTCTATTTCATCGAGGCGTTGCAGGAAGCCGCGCGCCAGCTCGGCATGGATGACGCGCAAGGCCGCGCGCTGGCCTTGGCGACCTTTACCGGCGCGGCGCAGCTGGCCGCGAATTCCGACGAGCCGCCGAGCCTGTTGCGCGAACGCGTGACGTCGAAGGGCGGCACGACGGCGGCGGCGCTGGCGTCGTTCGACGCGAGCGGCATCAAGGATGCGATCGTGCGCGGCGTGCTCGCCGCCGATGCCCGCGCCAAGGAAATGGGCGACGAGTTCGGCAAGCAGTGAGCGCGTTCGGCGGCTGGTAGTCGAGAAGACAGAGCAATGGAAGTACGCGGCGGCACGCAGCGCCGCAAATCGAACCGGAGCGGCCTCTATTGCGCCGCAAGCGCGAAGAACGCAGCGCTGCAAAACTGAACGCCGCGGCGCTTCAATTCAAGCCGCTGCGGCGCCTACGGGATAGAAACGCAAAACTGGCGTCAAAACCGCGCAGAATCATTAAAACGAGCCCGCCGCGTAATGCGCGGCAATACCGACGAACAGCGCGCCGCCCAGCCAGTTGTTATGCCGGAACGCGGCGAAGCACGCCATCCGTTCACGGTCGCGGATCAGCGTGTAGTGATAGATCGCGCAGCCCGCGGCCGCCGCCCAGCCCAGCCAGTACAGCAAGCCGAAGCCGAGCATCACGCCAATCCCGACGTAGATCCCCAGCGTCACCGCGTAGCAAAGCATGATCGCGGCCACGTCGAAGCGGCCGAACGTCAACGCCGACGTGCGGATGCCGATCTTGATGTCGTCGTCGCGGTCGACCATCGCGTATTCGGTGTCGTACGCCACCGACCAGAACACGTTAGCCAGCAGCATCACCCATGCGAGCAGCGGCACGTGGTTCTGAATCGCGGCGAACGCCATTGGGATGCCGAAGCCGAACGCGATTCCCAGATAAGCCTGTGGAATCGCGAAGAACCGCTTGGTGAACGGATATGAACCGGCGACGAACAGCGCCGCCACCGAGAGTTCCTTGGTCAGCGTATTGAGCGGCAGAATCAGCAGAAACGCGAGCAGCGACAAAGCGGCCGCCAGCGCCACCGCTTCCCACGCCTTGATCTTGCCCGACGTGATCGGACGATTCTCCGTGCGCTTCACGTAGCGATCGAAGTCGCGATCCGCGTAATCGTTGATCGCGCAGCCGGCCGAGCGCATCAGCACCGTGCCCACGATGAAAATCACCAGCAGCGGCCACGTCGGATGACCGGCGGAGGCGATCCACAGCGCGTTGAGCGTCGGCCACAGCAGCAGCAGGCTGCCGATCGGCTTGTCCATGCGCACGAGGCGCAGATACAGGGGAAGTCGAGCGAACATGGGCGGAGTCGGTGAAGTGCGAAGACGGTGCGGCTATTTTACGGGATGCCGACGGCGGCCCGCTTTCGGGCGGGCAGGGCTGACCAGGCCGGCACCGCAAAAAACAAAGCCTCCCGTGCAGGGAGGCTTTGTGGTTATCGCACTTCAAGCGCGGACGCCGACGCCGAAACGCGGCGCCATGCGCACTCAGCTCATGCTTAAGCCAGCATCGCGCGCAGCATCCACGCGGTCTTTTCGTGCGTTTGCATGCGTTGCGTCAGCAGGTCGGCGGTCGGCTCGTCGTTGGCGGCTTCCGTCGACGGGAAAATCGCGCGCGCGGTACGCACGACGGCTTCCTGACCTTCCACCAGTTGGCGGATCATTTCTTCCGCGGGCGGCACGCCGTCCGCTTCCGGAATCGACGACAGCTTGGCGAAATCTTTGTAGCTGCCCGGCGCATGCACGCCCAGCGCACGAATCCGCTCAGCGATCGAATCGACCGCCAGCGCCAGCTCGTTGTACTGCGTTTCGAACATGAGGTGCAGCGTGTTGAACATCGGACCCGTCACGTTCCAGTGGAAATTGTGGGTCTTCAGGTACAGCGTATAGGTGTCGGCGAGCAGGCGCGACAGACCTTCCGCAATCTTCTTGCGATCCTTGTCGCTGATCCCGATATTGACGTGCTGTATGGCTGCTGCGGCTTCTTTTTTGGCCATGATGACTCCTTTGAAGAGTGATACGAACCGGTCGGCAAAGTGGCGGTCTGCGAATAGCAAGCTCGATAGCTCGAACGCTCGACAGTTTAGCTTAGAAAGCCGCCGCGTTTGTCTGACGCGTGGCCGCTTGCCACATCCACGTGCCCGGCTTCGATCAGCGCCTAGGCGTGTTGCAACGCCTGCGCGGCGATCACCGCGAGCCCGCTTGCGACGATCGCAAAACCCATTGCCTTGCGCGCCATCAATGCGTACTGCCGCGCGCTGCGTGTGGCTGACGTGCCGCCCAGCGCAGCCATCATCATCTGCATCATGATCGTGCTCCTTCGGTTCGTATCGGTACCAGCGGGACACAATTGCGTCCCGCCTTACTGCATCACTTTAACTGCTCGAATGCTGCTTACTTGTCGCGTTCCGCGAGGTCGGCCATCGCGGCGATCACGCCTTGCGCGTAAGCCGGGTCGGCGCGACGGAAATGCTCGATCTGACGCGCAACGATCTCCTGCGGCACACCGCGGATATGGCGTGCGATGTTGCCGAACAGACGCTCGCGCTGAGCCGCATCGAAGAGCGCGAACAGCATGCCCACCTGCGTGTAGTAATCGTCGTCCGCGCGATGATCGTAGCGGTCCACCGTGCCCGCCGCGAGCGGCGGTTCGGACGCGTTGGCGTCCTGCGCGAAGTCGCCGAACCGGTTCGGCTCGTAATTCACGTTGCCGCCGAGGTTGCCATCCGTGCGCATCGCACCGTCACGATGGAACGAATGCGGGCTCGGCACGCGCGATGCATTCACCGGAATCTGGTGATGGTTGATGCCGAGGCGATAGCGCTGCGTGTCGCCGTACGAGAACAGCCGGCCTTGCAACAGGCGATCCGGCGAGAAGCCGATACCCGGCACCACGTTGGCCGGCGTGAACGCCGCCTGCTCCACGTCCGCGAAATAGTTCGCCGCGTTGCGATTCAACTCGATCGTGCCGACGTCGATCAACGGATAGTCCTTCTGCGACCACACTTTCGTGACGTCGAACGGATTGAAGCGATACGTTGCCGCTTCCGCTTCCGGCATCACCTGAATGGCGAAGCGCCACTTCGGGAAATTGCCCGCGTCGATGTTGCCGATCAGATCGCGCTGCGCGCTTTCGCGGTCTTGCGCGACCACTTGTGCCGCTTCGGCATCGGTGAAGTTCTCGATGCCTTGCATCGACTTGAAATGGAACTTCACCCAGAAACGCTGGTTGTCGGCGTTGATGAACGAGTACGTGTGCGAGCCAAAGCCATGCATCTGACGGAAATTCTGCGGAATGCCGCGGTCGCTCATCAGAATCGTCACCTGATGCAGCGATTCCGGATGACGCGCCCAGAAATCCCAGGCGGCGATATTGCTGCGCATGTTGGTGTACGGGTCGCGCTTTTGCGTGTGAATGAAGTCCGGAAACTTCAGCGGATCGCGGATAAAGAACACCGGCGTGTTGTTGCCCACCACGTCCCAGTTGCCTTCCTCCGTGTAGAACTTGATCGAGAAACCACGCACGTCGCGTTCGGCGTCGGCCGCGCCACGCTCGCCGGCAACCGTCGAAAAACGCATGAAAAGCGGCGTTTCCTTGCCGGCCTCCGCGAACACCTTCGCCTTCGTGTAGCGCGAGATATCGTGCGTGACCTTCAGCGTGCCGAACGCGCCCGAACCTTTGGCGTGAACACGGCGTTCCGGAATCACTTCGCGATCGAAGTGCGCGAGTTTTTCGAGCAGCCAGACGTCTTGCAAAACAACCGGACCACGCACGCCGGCGGTCATCGAATTCTGGTTGTCGGCGACCGGTGCGCCGGCGGCATTGGTGAGCTTACGTTCGGACATGCGAGACTCCTGGGTGGCTTCTATCGAAACGGATGGTGGGGAGAGGCGCGGCGCACGGATGCCGGCGGTCATGCGTTATGCGGACAAGGCCCGATCGACCAGCAGGGAGAAAGCGGCGGTACGCACGCGGAGCATGGAAGCGACAAGACCGCGCAACGCGACGGCCGATTGTTTGGCGAGGGCGGGGACTCGTTGCAGCTTCGATCGGGTCATGATTTCCTCCGGGTCTGATGGGATCGGGCGATCCATGGAGGAAACTATAACAATGCTATCGAATTACCGTCTTTGATTAATTTTATCTATCCGATAGGATTTGCAGCTGGCGGCTCCTTGGGTAGGCGCCGGGCCGGTCGCTGGACGTGGGCAGCGAGCCGGCGTTCAGATGTGTTTGTCAGTTGACGGCGACCGGCAATTCGAGCTTCTTGACGCCTTCCAGATCACAGGAACTGATGGCGTCGCAAATGGCCTCGATGGCGGGCATGCGCGTGAAGCTTTTGCGCCAGGCCAGCACGACGCGCCGATCCGGCACGGGTTCGTCGAAAGCGACGTAGCTGAGCAGCCCCGAATCGATGCCGCCGGCGTGCGGCTTCACTTCATGCACGGACATGCGCGGCAGCACGGTAATGCCGACACCGCTCGCCACCATGTGACGAATGGTTTCCAGTGACGACCCTTCAAAGGTCTTCTGGATGCCGTCCGCGTTCTGCGAAAAGCGCATCAGTTCGGGACAGACACCCAGCACGTGGTCACGGAAACAGTGACCGCTGCCGAGCAGCAGCATGGTTTCCTGCTTCAGATCGTCGGCGTCGATTTTCAGGCGGTTTTCCCAGGCGTGACCCGACGGCAAGGCGACCACGAAAGGCTCGTCGTACAGCGGGCGCAGCATCAGGCCCGTCTCCGGAAACGGCAGCGCCATGATGGCGACGTCGATTTCGCCTTGCTTGAGCAGTTCGATCAGCTTGAGCGTGTAATTTTCCTGCAGCATCAAGGGCATTTGCGGGACGCGCTTGATCATCTGCTTGACGAGCGTGGGCAGCAGATACGGCCCAATCGTGTAGATGACGCCGAGGCGCAGCGGCCCGACCAGAGGGTCTTTGCCCTGTTTGGCGATTTCCTTGATGGCGAGCGTCTGCTCGAGAACGCGTTGAGCTTGCGTGACGATCTGTTCGCCGATCGGCGTGACGCTCACTTCGCTCGTGCCGCGTTCGAAGATCTGCACGTTGAGCTCGTCTTCGAGCTTCTTGATGGCCACCGACAGAGTCGGCTGGCTGACGAAACACGCTTCGGCGGCCCGGCCGAAGTGCCGCTCGCGAGCGACCGCGACGATGTACTTCAATTCGGTGAGCGTCATTAGGGGACCAATCAGTGCGATGAGTTTGATAGGTTCTAGTTATACACCTATAGGGTCGGTTCGCCAACTGTTTGGGCTTTTTTGCGCGGGGCGCTGGTTGGGGTTTGGCCTTTGGCCTTTGGGGTTTGGGGTTTGGGGTTTGGGGTTTGGGGTTTGGGGTTTGGGGTTTGGGGTTTGGGGTTTGGGGTTTGGGGTTTGGGGTTTGGGGTTTGGGGTTTGGGGTTTGGGGTTTGGGGTTTGGGGTTTGGGGTTTGGGGTTTGGGGTTTGGGGTTTGGGGTTTGGCCTTTGGCCTTTGGCCTTTGGCCTTTGGCCTTTGGCCTTTGGCCTTTGGCCTTTGGCCTTTGGCCTTTGGCCTTTGGCCTTTCCTTGAATTCACGGTGGTCTATTGGCGTTGCCCCTGTGCGGGGCGGCACTGTAGTGGTCCAATGGCTCTGGACACCTCTAAAGTGTAGTGGTCAAGCCTCTTTGGACACCCACAAAGAGGTTTTTCAATAAATCGAAGTTTCGTATCGCACTGGAGGCAAATTGTTTGCCGCCGAATGAATGCGCCGGTAGTTGTAGAAGTCTGCGATGTAGCCCGCGATGTCGCGGCGGGCGACTTCGTGGCTGCCGTATTCCTGTTCGCCAATCCATTCACTTTTCAGGCTTCTGAAGAAGCGCTCGACCACCGCGTTGTCCCAGCAATTGCCCTTTCTGCTCATGCTCTGGACGATCCCGTTCGCCTTCAGATCGCTCACAAAGCGCTCGCTCGTGTACTGGCAGCCCTGATCGGAGTGGAACATCAGCCCCGCTGCCGGGCGCCGCTTCTGCCGGGCCTGCTGTAGCGCCTGGATGACCAGTTCCGTATCCGCCTGCAAGGCGAACGCCCAGCCTACGATGCGGCGCGAGTGCAGATCCATCACGATGGCCAGATAGGACCACCCCTGACGCGTTCTCACATACGTGATATCGCCCGCCCATACCCGGTTGATCGCGCCCGGCTCGAATTGCCGCTCAAGCAGGTTAGGTGCAATCAGGGCTTCACCCCCGGCCTTGCGGTACCGGTGCGTTCGCCGCCTGGCCACAGCCAGTTGCGCCTCGCGCATCAGCGAACGCGCCCGGTAGCGTCCGATCGCGTAACCCTGCTGCTGCAGTGCCTGCGCCATCCGGCGACTGCCGTAACTGCTGCGGCTTTCGCTGTGAATCTGACGCACGGCCTTCAGCAGTGGAGGCGATGCGACTGGTTTGCGTGGCCGCGCAGCAAAGGCGTAATAGCTGCTTCGCGGCACTTTCAGCAAACGGCACATCAGACTCACCGGCCAGGCCTTCTTCAGCGAACGGATCACTTCGAGGAGCGATCCATTTCCTTGACGAAGAAGGCCGTAGACTTTTTTAGTATCTCGCGCTCCCGCTCAAGCTCCATCACGCGCGCTTCCAGCTCACGGATGCGTCGCTGGTCGCGCTGGATCTGCATGTCGCTGCGTGGCGGCTCAGCCTGCTGCGCACGCCACTGCGCCACCCAGCGCCGCAAAGCCGAGTCGCCCACGCCCAGCGCCTCGCAAGCCCTGGTGATCGAATAACCCTGCCCAACCACCAGTTGCACTGCCTCTGCCTTGAATTCGTCAGTCAGGTTCCGTCTGCCCATGTCTCTCACCTCAGTTGGAGAATTATCCCCTTTAGAGGTGTCCAGAGCCATTGGATCACTACAGTGCCGCCCCGCACAGGGGCAACGCCAATAGACCACCGTGAATTCAAGGAAAGGCCAAAGCCCTAAAGAACCCAGCCCCGCGCCGCAGGCAAAAAACCACCCACCCTCATGCCTTCAAATACTGCTCCCGCGCCCCCAGCCACCGCGCCAGATGCTGCAACACCACCTCAGGAAACTTCTCCAACAAAACCGCCGCAGCCTCCCGCGCGGGCTCGATCAGCCACTGATCATTCTGAAGATCGGCGAATCTGAGCATGGCCGCTCCCGACTGCCGAGCCCCCAAAAACTCCCCCGGACCACGAATCTCGAGATCCCGTCTGGCGATCTCAAAACCGTCAGTCGTCTCCCGCATGGTCTGCAGCCGCGCCCGCGCAGTCATCGACAAAGGCCCCGTATAAAGCAGCACGCAAACCGACGCCGCACTCCCTCGCCCCACGCGCCCGCGCAACTGATGCAACTGCGCAAGCCCAAACCGCTCCGCATGCTCGATCACCATCAACGACGCATTCGGCACATCGACACCCACTTCGATCACCGTCGTCGCCACCAGCAACTGCACCTCGTTGCGAGTGAACGCATCCATCACCGCCGCTTTTTCAGCGGGCGCAAGACGTCCGTGGACGAGACCGACATTCAGCTCGGGCAACGCAGCCACCAGCGTCTCATACGTCTCGACCGCGGTCTGCAACTGCAATGTCTCGCTTTCCTCGATCAGCGGACACACCCAGTACACCTGCCGCCCCGTCAACGCGGCCTCGCGCACGCGACCGATCACCTCCTCGCGCCGCGCATCGGACACCAGCTTGGTCAGGATCGGCGTGCGTCCGGGCGGCAGTTCGTCGATGGTCGAAACGTCGAGGTCGGCGTAATACGTCATCGCGAGCGTGCGCGGGATCGGCGTCGCCGACATCATCAACTGATGCGGCTGGAAGTCACGCGCGCCGTCGGCGGCGTTCTGCGCCTTGGCGCGCAACGCAAGCCGTTGCGCCACGCCGAAGCGGTGCTGTTCGTCGACGATCACGAGCCCGAGACGCGCGAACTCGACCGCGTCCTGAATGATCGCGTGCGTGCCGATCACGAGTTGCGCCGTGCCGAGCGCGGCGGCTTCGATCGCGGCGCGCTTTTCCCTGGTCTTCAGACTGCCGGCCAGCCACGCGACGCTCACGCCGAGCGGCTCCAGCCAGCCGCGCAACTTGCGCGCGTGCTGTTCGGCGAGGATTTCGGTCGGGGCCATGAGCGCGGCCTGATAGCCGGCGTCGATGGCTTGGGCCGCAGCGAGCGCGGCGACGATCGTCTTGCCGCTGCCGACGTCGCCCTGCAAGAGCCGCTGCATCGGATGAGGCTGGGTCAGGTCGAGCGCGATCTCACCGCCGACGCGCTCCTGCGCCGCCGTCAGCGAAAACGGCAGCGCCTTCAGCAAGCGCGCCACCAGCGCGGATTCGTCGCCCAGCTTGCGGCGCGGCATGGCCGGCGCCGCGCGCGTGCGGCGCTCGTCGTGCGCGCGCTTGAGCGACATCTGCTGCGCGAGCAATTCCTCGAACTTGATGCGCACCCAGGCCGGATGCGTGCCGTCGATCAACGCGGTCTCATCGGACTGCACACCTGGATGATGCAGCGTGCGCACGGCGTCCATCAGCGACGGCACGCCAAGCGGCTCCATGAACGTGCGCGCGACCGCCTCGGGCAGCAACTCCGGCAAAGACGTGCGCGAGAGCGCGTTATCGATCGATTTGCGCAGATACGCCTGCGTCACGCCCGCCGTGCTCGGGTAGACCGGCGTCAGAGCTTGCGGCAGCGGCGTGTCCTCGTCGACTACGCGCACGGCCGGATGCACCATCTCCATGCCGAAGAAACCGCCGCGCACGTCGCCGCGCACCCGCAACCGCGCGCCGATCGCCATCTGCTTGACCTGCGAGCCGTAGAAATTCAGAAAGCGCAGCACGAGTTCGTCGCCGGCGTCGTCGTGGAGCTTAACCAGCAACTGACGGCGCGGACGGTAAGCGATCTCGTTGTCGAACACCACGCCTTCGGTCTGCGCGACGCCGCCCGGCAGCAGATGCCCGATCGGCGTCAGCGAGGTTTCGTCCTCGTAACGCATGGGCAGATGCAGCACGAGGTCGATGTCGCGTGTGAGGCCGAGTTTGGCGAGCTTGTCGGCGGTTTTTTCGACGGGTTTGGCCGCGGGCTTCGTGGAGGATTTCGCGGCGGCTTTGGGCGCGGGCTTGCCGGCGGGTTTGTCGCCGAATATGCCGGCGGCTTCGGCGGCAAGTTTGTCGGCGGATTGGTTGGCAAGGCTGTCGGCGTGCTCGTTGCCAGATTTGTCGGCGGGTTTGCCGGCGGGTTTGTCGCCAACTTCGCCGACTGGCTTGCCATCAGGTTCGCCGATTTGTCGCGCGGCTTTTTCAGCGCTCTGCTCGACGTCCGCACGTACAGCCAAGCCCGCGTCGCTCACCTCCGCCACCGCCTTGCCCCGCGCGCCGCGGCGCCTGGGCTCGGCGCTCACTTCATCGGTAGCGGAGGGCAATCGGCGGTCGGACAAAGGCATGGGCTGCTTCGCAAGTACAATATCGGCTGTCAAAGGGTTCGCTGCCATACGGCGCGCGGGCTCGCGGGCCGCTCTGGCGTCCCGCAATCATAGCCGCCCGGCTCCGGCTTCGGCTCAATTCAGTTTCATTTCGCTTCCAGTCGTTCGCATGTTGACGCTTTCCGATTTCGATTTCGATCTGCCTCCCGAGCTGATCGCGCAAGCCGCGCTGCCCGAGCGCAGCGCCAGCCGCCTGCTCGAGGTGGACCATCCGGCCGACGCCACCGGCCCGGCGCGCCTGATCGACCGCCGCTTTGCCGAACTGCCCGAGTGCATCGCGGCCGGCGATCTGCTGGTCTTCAACGATACCAAAGTCCTGAAGGCGCGCTTCCTCGGCCAGAAGGCCAGTGGCGGCAAGATCGAAGTGCTGGTAGAGCGCCTCACCGGCGAGCGCACGGCGCTCGCGCAGATCCGCGCGAGCAAGAGCCCGCAGCCCGGCACCACGATCCGGCTGGCGGATGCCTTCGACGTCACGGTCGGCGAACGCGTCGAGCCGTTCTACACGCTGCATTTCCCCGGTGACTGCCTGACGCTGATCGAGCAGTTCGGCCGCCTGCCGCTGCCGCCCTACATCGAGCACGACCCCGACGCGACCGACGAAACCCGCTATCAAACGGTATTCGCGCAGAATCCGGGCGCGGTCGCCGCGCCCACGGCCGGCCTGCATTTCGACGAGGCGCTGCTGGCCCGCCTCGACGCCAAAGGCGTGGAACGCGCGACGTTGACGCTGCATGTCGGCGCGGGCACGTTCCAGCCGGTGCGGGTCGAGAATCTCGCCGAGCACAAGATGCACAGCGAGTGGTATCACCTGCCGCAATCGCTCGCCGACAGGATCGCGGCGACACGCGCGCGCGGCAACCGCGTGATCGCGGTGGGTACGACCTCGATGCGTGCGCTCGAAGCCGCCGCGCGCGACGCCGAAACCGCGGGCCGTCCACTCGCCGCCGCCAGCACGGAAACCGACATCTTCATCACGCCGGGCTATAAATTCCGCGTGGTCGACCGGCTGGTGACCAATTTCCATTTGCCGAAATCGACGCTGCTGATGCTGGTGTCGGCCTTCGCCGGCGTCGAAACGATTCGCGAGGCATATCGCCATGCGATCGAGCAGCGTTACCGCTTCTTTAGTTACGGCGACGCAATGCTGCTGACCCGGCGCGACGGATGAGACGAGCTCGACGCTGGATGGTTGAGACGCCCGGAAGCCCACGACCGACACGTCCCGGCAACGTTTTCGCAGTTCCCCAAGCCGCCGCGAACTTTTCCGGCGGCGGTTCAACATTGCGCCGGACTGTCTTCCGGTAGCACAGGAGTTATTTCATGACCGATGGTCATTCCGTTAGCCCGCGCGCCGACCACGGCGCTTACCTCCGCGATCATGTTCGCCCCGACAACGGCCTCAATTTCGAACTGCTCGGCGTGGACGGGCAGGCCCGCCGTGGCCGCGTCACGCTGAATCACGGCGTGGTGGAAACGCCGATCTTCATGCCGGTCGGCACCTACGGCACCGTGAAGGCGGTGCAGCCGCGCGAGCTGGAGGAAATGCACGCGCAGATCATCCTCGGCAACACCTTTCACCTGTGGCTGCGTCCGGGTCTGGAAACGATCGAGGCGCACGGCGGCCTGCACGGCTTCATGGGCTGGAAAAAACCGATCCTCACCGACTCGGGCGGCTTCCAGGTGTTCTCGCTCGGCGATCTGCGCAAGATCACCGAAGATGGCGTCACGTTCGCGTCGCCTATCAACGGCGACAAACTGTTCCTGTCGCCCGAAGTGTCGATGCAGATCCAGAAAGTGCTGAACTCCGACATCGTCATGCAGTTCGACGAATGCACGCCATACGCGACCAACAACGTGCCCACTTCGCACAAGGAAGCGGCCGATTCGATGCGCATGTCGATGCGCTGGGCGCAGCGCTCCATCGACGAATTCAAGCGGTTGGGCAACCCGAACGCGCTGTTCGGCATTGTTCAGGGCGGCATGTTCGAAGACTTGCGCGAGGAGTCGCTGGCGGGACTCGCGGAGAAGGATTTCCATGGTCTGGCGATCGGCGGGCTGTCGGTCGGCGAGCCGAAGGAAGACATGATGCGCGTCCTGAACCACATCGGCCCGAAGCTGCCGGCCAACAAGCCGCACTATCTGATGGGCGTCGGCACGCCGGAAGATCTGGTGGCGGGCGTGGCGGCCGGTGTCGACATGTTCGACTGCGTGATGCCGACCCGCAACGCGCGCAACGGCTGGCTCTTCACGCGTTTCGGCGACATCAAGATCCGCAACGCCACGCACAAGAATTCGCTGCGCCCGCTCGACGAGCAATGCGGCTGCTACACCTGCCGAAATTTCACGCGCGGCTACCTCCACCATCTGCATCGTGTAGGGGAAATCCTCGGTGCGCAGTTGAACACGATCCACAACCTGCACTACTACCTTGAGCTGATGCAGGAAATCCGCGACGCGATCGGCGCGAAAATGTTCGAACCCTTCCGCAAACGCTTCCACGAGAACCGCGCGCGGGGCACCGCCGAGGCGCCATGACGACGCGGACCGACGGATTCAGCCGAAGAATCCAGTCGGCCGCGCGCGGAAAACCTTACAATCAACTTTCGAGGACGGCGAAAAAGGCTTTAAACGGTTGATCGCAAAGCCGATTCGCCGTGCCGAGGCGCGTCAGGCCGGTGGTAGAATAACCGGCTGATTTTTTTGATCGTTTTGACTTATAACGGAGAGACCAACGTGTCGTTCATTTCCAATGCCTTCGCCCAAGGCACAGCAACAGGTGGCATTGAATCGAACCTGATGAGCTTCCTGCCGCTGATCCTGATGTTCGGCGTGCTGTACTTCATCATGATTCGCCCGCAAATGAAGCGCCAGAAGGAACATCGCAACATGCTCGCCGCCATGGCCAAGGGCGATGAAGTGGTGACGAATGGCGGCATCGTCGGCAAGGTGACCAAGGTGGGCGAGGCTTACGTCGGCGTCGAAATCTCGGAAGGCACGGAAATCACCGTGCAAAAGGCGTCGGTCACGACGATTCTCCCGAAGGGCACGATCAAGTCGCTGTAAGGCCTGCTCTCTCGCGTCCGGCGCGGCCTCGCCGGCGGTAGACTCACCACCACGGGCAGCGCACCGTGAACCGCCCGCGCTCATCGCCGGACGCATCGCTTCCAAGCCAACCTTCCCGTTGGACCACTCATGAATCGTTACCCCCTCTGGAAATACGCCGTGATGCTGGTGGCTCTGGTCATCGGCCTCGTGTACACGCTGCCCAACCTGTTCGGCGAAGCGCCGGCGGTGCAGGTGTCGAGCGGCAAGGCAACGGTCAAGCTCGACTCGACCACGCTGTCGGCTGTCGAAGCCGCGCTCGCCGCGAATCAGATCAAGCCGGACGACGTCACGTTCGACAACTCCGCGACCAACGCGAACATCCGCGTGCGTTTGCCGGACACCGACACGCAACTGCGCGTAAAGGACCTGCTGCAGAAGTCGCTGAACAGCGACCCGACCGACCCACAGTTCGTCGTGGCGCTGAATCTGCAAAGCGCGTCGCCGCGCTGGCTGACTGCCTTGCACGCGCTGCCGATGTACCTCGGTCTCGATCTGCGCGGCGGCGTTCACTTCCTGCTGCAGGTCGACATGGCCGGCGCGCTGAACAAGAAGCTCGATTCGGACGCTTCGGACGCGCGCACGCTGCTGCGTGACAAGAACATCCGCGACGGCGGCGTGAACCGCGTCAACCAGTCGGTGGTGATCAATTTCGCCGACCAGGCCACGGCGGACACCGCGTCGAAGCAGCTGAGCCGCGGCATCGCCGAACTCCAGTGGGCTTCGCAGCCCGGCCCGGACGGCGGCGTGCAACTGGTCGGCACGTTCACGCCGGAGGTGCAGAAAGCCGTGCAGGACGCTGCGCTCAAGCAGAACATCACCACGCTGCATAACCGCGTGAACGAACTCGGCGTGGCCGAGCCGGTGATCCAGCAGCAAGGCTCGGACCGCATCGTGGTCGAACTGCCGGGCGTGCAGGACACGGCGAAGGCGAAGGACATCATCGGCCGCACGGCCACGCTCGAAGCGCGCCTCGCCGATCCGGTCAACACGCATCCGAATCCGAACGATCCGGTGCCGCCGGGCGACGAGCTGTTCACGCAAGGCAACCAGACGCCGGTGCTGCTGCGCAAGCAGATCATCTTCACGGGCGACCGGATCATCGACGCGTCGGCGGGTTTCGACGAGCATCAACGTCCTTCCGTCAACATCCGTCTCGATTCGGCCGGCGGCCGCGCGGTGGCCAGCATCTCGCGCGACAACATCGGCAAGCCGATGGCCATGGTGCTGTTCGAAAAGGGCAAGGGCGAAGTGCTGACGGTGGCAACGATCCAGTCGGAACTGGGCGACCGCTTCCAGATCACCGGCCAGGCCACGCCGCAAGGCGCCGCCGACCTCGCGCTGCTGCTGCGCGCCGGTTCGCTGGCCGCGCCGATGGACATCATCGAAGAACGCACGATCGGTCCGAGCCTCGGCGCGGACAACATCAAGAAGGGCTTCCACTCGGTGGTGTGGGGCTTCGCGGCGATCGCCGTCTTCATGATCGCGTACTACATGCTGTTCGGCGTGATCTCCATGATCGGCCTGTCGGTCAACCTGCTGCTGCTGATCGCCGTGCTGTCCATGCTGCAGGCCACGCTCACCTTGCCGGGTATCGCGGCTATCGCGCTCGCGCTCGGTATGGCGATCGACGCCAACGTGCTGATCAACGAACGCGTGCGTGAAGAACTGCGCCACGGCGCGCCGCCGCAACTGGCGATCCAGAACGGCTACGCGCACGCCTGGGCGACGATTCTCGACTCGAACGTCACCACGCTGATCGCCGGTATCGCACTGCTCGCGTTCGGCTCAGGGCCGGTGCGCGGCTTTGCGATCGTGCACTGTATCGGCATACTGACGTCGATGTTCTCGGCCGTGTTCTTCTCGCGCGGCATCGTCAACCTCTGGTACGGCGGCAAGAAGAAGCTGAAGTCGCTGGCGATCGGTCAGGTGTGGCGTCCGGAGACGGCGCCCGCAGGCTCGGCCGCTTACCTTGGCAGCGAAGACGCCGCGACCGACACCGCGCAGGCTGTCGCCGCGGTTGCCGCCAAGCCGTCGAAGGCCAAGGCAGCGGTCGCGCAGGCGCGGGCCGGCAAGCCGACCGTGCGCCGCCGTAACGCGCAGGGTTCGTCGAATACGACGAATACGCCGCAGAAACCGGGTTCATCCCGCTGAGTCCCGGAGAACAAGACCATGGAATTTTTCCGTTTTCGCAAAGACATTCCGTTCATGCAGCGTGCGTTGATTTTCAACGCCATCTCGCTGCTGACGTTCCTTGCTGCTGTGTTCTTCCTGCTGCATCGCGGGCTGCATCTGTCGGTGGAGTTCACCGGCGGTACGGTGATCGAAGTGCAGTATCCGGGCGCCGCGCCGCTCGAGCCGGTGCGCGGCACGCTGGGCAAGCTCGGTTACGCCGACGCCCAGGTGCAGAACTTCGGCACCTCGCGCGACGTGCTGATCCGTCTGCCGCTCAAGCAAGGCTATACGTCCGCGCAACAGAGCGACCAGGTGATGACCGCGCTGAAGGCCGAGACGCCGCAGGTGCAACTGCAGCGTGTCGAGTTCGTCGGCCCGCAGGTGGGCAAGGAACTCGCCACCGACGGCCTGCTCGCGCTGGCCTGCGTGGTGGTCGGCATCGTGATCTACCTCTCGTTCCGCTTTGAGTGGAAGTACGCGGTGGCCGGCGTAATCGCGAACTTGCACGACGTGATCATCATTCTCGGCTTCTTCGCGTTCTTCCAGTGGGAGTTCTCGCTGTCGGTGCTGGCCGCGGTGCTGGCGGTGCTCGGCTACTCGGTGAACGAATCGGTCGTTATCTTCGACCGGATTCGTGAGACCTTCCGCCGCGAGCGCAAGCTGACCGTGATCGAAGTGATCAACCACGCGATCACCAGCACGATGTCGCGAACCATCATCACCCACGGCTGTACGCAAATGATGGTGCTGTCGATGTTCCTGTTCGGCGGCCCGACGCTGCACTACTTCGCCCTGGCGCTGACGGTCGGTATTCTGTTCGGTATCTACTCGTCGGTGTTCGTCGCCGCGGCGCTCGCCATGTGGTTCGGCGTGAAGCGCGAAGATCTGATCAAGGACAAGAAGGAACGCACCGACGCGGACGATCCGAACGCAGGCGCGCAAGTCTGATCCTGCTGTAGCGTCAGACCTCGCAATAAAGAAGGCCGGTTCATCACGAACCGGCCTTTTGCGTTTACCGCCGCCCTTCTGCGGCGTCGCGCTGCGCTATCCCACAGCGGCAACAGGCGCTGCGCGCTTCAGCGAAAGCCGAGCTTGCGACGCGCCGCCATCAGCGCGACGAGGCTCACGATCGCGGCGAAGATCAAGTAGTAACTCGGTGCGGCCTTCGAACCCGTAACGCTGATCAGCCACGCGATGATAAACGGCCCGAAGCCGCCGAAGATCGTCACGGCGATGTTATAAGCCAGCGACATGCCGGTCGTGCGCGTTTGCACCGGGAACATCTCCGAAAGCAGACCCGGCAACGCCGCGAAATACCCGGTCATCAGAAAGCCGAACACGATCTGCATGGCGATCAACGTGCCGAAAGTCGGATGCGCGACCAGATACACGAAGGCCGGGTAGATGAGGACAAGCAGCAGCAGCGCCGACGCCAGCATGATCGTGGTGCGCCCGTGCCGGTCCGACAGATGGCCGACCAGCGGCGAGAACACCATCTGGATCACGCCGGTCAGCGCGATCGCCGCAAACGCGACCGAGGGCGCCAACCCCAACTGCTTCACGCCGAATGTCGGCATGAACAGCACCAGATACGTCGACACCGTGCCCAGCACCACCGCGCCGATCGCAATCAGGAGGCGCAGCTTCTGGCTGGCGAAGGTATCGCGCAGCGGCGTCGTGGTCGTTTCGGCCGCGAGGAATTCGGGCGTCTCGTCGAGCTTCGTGCGGATGTACCAGGCGACTGGCCCGATCAGAAGACCAAAGAAGAACGGCACGCGCCAACCCCAGGAACCCATCTGTTCCGGCGAGAGCTTGCCGGTGAGCAGCACGCCGAAGCCGGCGGCAAGCAGCGTGGTGAGCCCCTGGCTCGCCACCTGCCAGCTCGCGAAGAAGCCGCGCCGCCCCGGCACGTGTTCCGCAAGAAAGGCGGTGGCGCTGCCGAACTCGCCGCCCGCCGAAAAGCCCTGCATCAGACGCGCCAACACGAGAATCACCGGCGCGGCGAGGCCGATGCTCTGATACGTCGGCAGGATCGCGATGATCAGCGTGCCGGCCATCATCAACAGGATCGAGAGCGTGAGCGCGGCCTTGCGGCCGGCGCGGTCGGCGTAGGCGCCGATCACGATCGCGCCGAGCGGGCGCATGAAGAACGACACGCCGAACGTGCCGAGCGTGAGGAGCAGCGAGACCGTGTCGTTACCGGCCGGGAAAAAGAGCTTCGCGATTATCACCGCGAAAAAACCGTACACCACCAGATCGAACCATTCCAACGCATTACCGATCGAGGCCGCGATCACCGCGCGCCACGAATTCTGCCGGCTCCCCGCCAGGCTTGCCGCCGTCGTTGCATTCATGCAGATCTCCAAATCGCGCGAAATATTATTCATGTTGGCTGGACGCCTGAATGCCTGACTGGATGCGCGCACAACCAGTACAGTGCCTGCGCTCTATGTACCCGAAAAATTAAACCAACGCGAGTGCGAAATTGCGCCGTGCCGCCGCATAAGGCTTCCGGCGTTCCAGACGGCCAATAAAAAACCGCTTCGTCGCGAAGGCGAACGAAGCGGTTTTCTGTTGCGGTGCAGCGGCCGCGCGATTCAATGCCTAAGGCTCAAGAAGCGCATTTAAAGCGCTTATTGCTTGATGCCCTCAGTTTGAATATGCAGCTTGGTATCCATACTGAAGCCATATTTGGCACCGAAATCCATGCCGTAATCGGCGCGGCTGAAATGCGCGCTCGCTTCCACGCCGCACACTTCGCGCTTGAGCATCGGATGCTGCATGCACTTGAACGACTCGATCTTCAGATTCAGCGGCTTGGTGACGCCGTGCATCGTCAGGCTGCCGACCACTTCGACCGGTTTGTCGCCGTCGAACTTGATGTCGGTGCCCTTGTAAGTCGCCGACGGATATTTGGCGACGTCGAAGAACTCGTTCGACTTCAGATGCTCGTCGAGCTTGCCGTTGCCCGTGTCGATCGACGCCGGATCGACCGTCACGTCGACGGTGCCGGTTTTGGCCGCGCGGTCGAGCGTGACCGTGCCGGAGCTCCTGGTGAACTTGCCGCGCCACACCGAGAGGCCGCCGAAGTGATCCGCCTCGAAGCTCGGATACGTGTGGGTCGGGTCGAGCTGATAGGTATCGGCGGCCGCAAACGCGCCGAACGAGCAAGAAGAAGCCAGCGCGCCGACGGCGATCAACATGGATGTTTTCAATTCACGCTCCTAGGGTTCTTGAAAAAACTGCCGCGCCCGAACGGCGCGGCAAACGTCACTTGCGTGCTGCAACGATATGAAACTTGATGACCACCTCGTCGGCGACCACCGAGGTGTCTTTCCATTCGCCGGTGCCGATGTCGAATTGCGAGCGCTTGATCGGCAATGAACCGTCGAAGGTTTGTACGGCGCCCTGCTGGGACACCGTGACCGGCACCACCACCGTCTGCGATTTGCCCTTGATGGTCAGCTTGCCGGTCACCTTGAACTGGTTGCCGCCGGCCGGCGCGATCGCGCTCGAGACGAAGGTGGCGGTCGGATACGTCTTCGCATCGAACCAATCCTTGCCGCGCACCTGGTCGTTGTAGCTTTCGTCGCCGAGATCGTAGCTGGCCGCGTCGATGCTGAGCTGCGCGGTGCCGTCGGCCGGTTTTGCCGGGTCGAACTTGACCTGCGCGGTGAATTTACCGAACTTGCCTTCCACCGGCACGTTCATCTGCTTGGACGTGGCTGTCACCGAACTCTTCGCGACGTCGACTTGCGCCATGGCGCTGCCGGCCATCGTCAGCGAGGCCGCGACAAAAGCGGCGAGCATGTAGCGATAAAACGAGACCTTCATGATTGTCCTTATTTGAGGAAAGGGAGCATGCGCGAGAGCAGGCCGTCGCGATCCAGCCATTGATGCTTGAGCGCGGCCGCGACGTGCAACGCGACCAGCACGAGCAGGGTGTAATTCAGCGCGATATGCACGTTCTTCAGGAGCTCCTTGAGATGCGGATCCGGCGCGATCAAGCGCGGCAGCGGAAGCAGCCCGAGGTACACCACCGGCACATTGGCCGCCGAGCTGTACAGATAGCCGGAGGCGGGAATCGCGATCATCAGCACGTACAGCAGCAGATGCACGAGATGCGCGGCACCGCGCTGCCAGACCGGCATGCGGCGCGGCATGACGGGGGCCGCGTGCGTGGCGCGCCACAGAATGCGCAGGACGGCGAGCGCGAACACCGTCACGCCGATCCATTTGTGCCACGAGAAATACTTCAGCTTGGTGGGCGTGAAGCCCGGGATATCGGTCATCACCCAGCCGAGCGCGAAGCCGCACACGATCAGCAACGCGATCAACCAATGCAAGGCGATGGCAGTCCGCGTGTACGACTCCCGGCTGCCGAATGAAGGATTGAGTGCCATGACAGTCAACGCAAGCTAAGAGAGGTTAACGGCGCAACCCGCCCTGCTATTCCAGGTGCCGATGCGCAGCGCATCGGCGCGTACGATCGAACCATGCCTGCTGCGGGACGCGCCAAGGCGGCCATGCTACCCCAATCGGAACAAACTGGCTGCGGCCCTCCGCGGTGCCGCGTACCGGCCGCTCCAGCGCACATGGCGCCCGCATTGAACAATTGGGGACGGAGGCTGTCAGAATCCATGTAGGATCAACCATGGCGACGGCCACCTCGGCTCCCCGTCCGGCCTCGGTGCAACGGCCGTGCGACGGCCGGGCGCGTTTTGGTACTATTGCTCCACCTTTTTATCAGACCTGCCATAGAACGGGCATTGCACGCTTCCCCTCACACCGCCGGCCTTTGCCCTATGGAACATGACAATCTGATCGCGTGCCATGAATGCGATACGCTGTTCCACAAGCCGCGGCTTGTCGGACGCACGGTCGCGCGCTGTCCGCGCTGCGGCGCGACGCTCTATCGCGGCGTGTCCCGCAAGCTCGACGCCATCAGCGCCATGACGCTGGGCGCGTTGATCACTTTCCTGATCGCGCAGGGCTTCCCGATCGTCGAACTGGAAACCAGCGGCATCACCTCGCAGACCACGCTGTTCGGCGCGCTCGTCGCGCTGTGGGGCGAGGAGATGCAGATCGTCGCGATCATGGTGTTCTGCTCGACCATTCTGTTTCCGCTGACTGAGCTCGTCGCGCTGCTCTACGTGTTGATCCCACTGCGCGCGGGTTACGTGCCGCCCGCCTTCAATCAGGTGCTGCGCGCCATTCAGTTCGTGCGCCCGTGGGGCATGATCGAAGTGTTCATGCTCGGCGTGCTGATCACGATCGTGAAGATGGTGAGCCTCGCGCGCGTGATTCCCGAAGCGGCGCTGTTCGCGTTCGGCGTGCTGACGCTGATGTTCGCGGTGGTAGTCACGTTCGATCCGCGCATTCTGTGGGACCTCGCCGACGAACTCGGCGCCCGCAACCAGCGGCCGCTGCCGCGCACCTCCGCCGATAGCGCGGCGGCCGCCGTCAGTTCGGTCGCCGGGCCGCCCGCGCCGCCCGAAGTGGACACCGCGGCGGCGCCCGATGTGCGGAGCGCCGCGCCGTCCGACTTGCCGCCGGCCGTGCCGCCGGTGCCACGTCGAGGATGAGCACGCCATGAAATACGTCACCGCGAAACGCTCGGGCCTGCTCAGCTGCCATGCGTGCGGACGCGTCGAGCCGCGCATCCGCTCCGTCACGCCGCAGCACTGCGCACGGTGCGGCTCGCGCCTGCACTCGCGCAACCCCGACAGCCTGATGCGCACCTGGGCGCTGCTGATCGCCGCGGCGCTGCTGTATATTCCCGCGAATCTGCTGCCGGTGATGCACACCTCGTCGCTGCTCGGTTCCGAAGACGACACCATCATGAGCGGCGTCGTCTATTTCTGGACCTCGGGCGACTGGCCGCTCGCGGTGATCGTGTTCATCGCCAGCATCATGGTGCCGATGCTCAAGCTGAGCGTGCTGGTGCTGCTCACCGTCACGGCGCAGCGCCGCTCGCGCTGGCGGCCCGACCAGCGCACCACGCTTTACCGGATGGTCGAACGGATCGGCCGCTGGTCGATGCTCGACGTGTTCGTCGTCACGCTGACCGTCGCGCTGGTGCGCTTCAAATCGCTTGCCGTCATCACGGCCGGCCCCGGCGCGATCGCCTTCGGCTCGGTGGTGATTCTGACCATGATGGCTTCCATGCAATTCGATCCACGACTCATCTGGGACCCCGTGGACGGCAGCACCCAAAAACCTCAGGATCTCAAACATGACTAGCCCGCAAGAACCGACGCCCGCCTCCGATGCGCCGCGCAACGATTCGAACGGACCGAAGCTGCCGCCCCAACTCCCGGAACCTGAAATTGAACCGCGCAGCCGCTGGCTGCCTTCGCTCGTCTGGGTGATTCCGCTGATCGCCGCGCTGATCGGCATCGCGCTCGTGATCAAATCGGTCACCGAGAAAGGCCCCACCATCACAATCAGCTTCGTCAGCGCCGAAGGCCTCGAACCCGGCAAGACCAAGGTGAAGTACAAGGACGTCGACGTCGGCTCTGTGAAGACCATCACGCTGTCGAAAGATCTGTCGCACGTGCTGGTGCAAGTGCAATTGACCAAGGAAGGCGAAGACTTCGCGGTCAAGGACTCGCGTTTCTGGGTGGTGCGGCCGCGCGTCGGCGCGAGCGGGGTGTCGGGTCTCACCACGCTGCTCTCGGGCGCGTACATCGGCGCGGACGCCGGGCATTCGCCGGATAGCGAGAAGAATTTCGTCGGCCTCGAAACGCCGCCGCCGATTACCGGCGACCAGAAGGGCCACCAGTTCGTTCTGCATGGCGACTCGCTCGGCTCGATCGACATCGGCTCGCCGATCTTCTACCGGCGCGTGCAGGTCGGCCAGGTGGTCGGCTTCTCGCTCGACAAGGACGGCACCGGCGTGACCATGCAGGTCTTCGTGTCCGCGCCGTTCGACCAGTACGTCGGCACCAATTCGCGCTGGTGGCATGCGAGCGGCGTTGATCTGCGGCTCGATTCCAGCGGCTTCAAGCTGAACACGCAGTCGCTTGCCACGGTGATCGTGGGCGGCTTGTCGTTCCAGTCGCCGCCGGGTCAGGGCGTGGGCGCGCAGGCGCCGAACAACATGACGTTCCGCCTCGGCTCCGACGAAGCGGACGCGATGCGCGAACCGGACGGCGTGCCACTGCGCGTGGTGATGAACTTCAACCAGTCGCTGCGTGGTCTGTCGATCGGCGCACCGGTCGATTTCCGCGGCATCGTGCTGGGCCAGGTGACCAATATCGGTATCGACTACGATCCGAAGACGCGCAGCTTCACCATGCCGGTGACGATGAACCTGTACCCCGACCGCCTCGGCAAGCGCTTCCGCGAAACCGCGCCGGCAGCGGGCAGCCTGGCGGGTCAAACCATGCTGCAACAGCTCGTCAAGCACGGTCTGCGTGGTCAGTTGCGCACCGGCAATCTGATTACGAGCCAGTTGTACGTGGCGGTGGATATCTTCCCGAAGGCGCCGCCGGCGACCGTCGACGTGGCGAGCGATCCGCTCGAACTGCCGACGATCCCGAACACGCTCGACGAGTTGCAACTCCAGGTCGCCGACATTGCGAAGAAGCTCGACGCGGTGCCGTTCGACCAGATCGGCAACAACCTGAACAGCGCGCTGAAGAACGCGGATCAGCTCTTCACGCGACTCGACAAGGAAGTCGTGCCGCAGGCCCGCGACACGCTCGCGGCGGCGAAGCAAACCTTCGGTTCGGCCCAGGCGACGTTGCAGCAGGACTCGCCGTTGCAGTCCGATGTTCACCAGGCGTTGCAGGAACTGACGCGCACGTTGCAGTCGTTGAACGCGCTGTCGGATTATCTGGAGCGTCATCCCGAATCGCTGTTGCGCGGTAAAACAGGAGATAAACCATGATGTTTGCCCGGCTCCCCCGCCCGCCGCGCGGGCTCGTGCGCGGCGCCGTCGTTGCCGGCGCTGTGGCCGGACTGGCGGCGCTGGCGGCGTGCTCGTCGCCGTCGAGCCGCTTTTACACGCTGGGCGCCGATAGTGCCGCTGGTTCGGCCGCGCCGGTCAGCGCCCGGACCTCGGCTGCGCCGCCATGGTTGATCGAAGTCGCACCGGTCGACGTGCCGCCGCAGGTGACCAGAAATCAGCTCGTCGTGCAGACGGGACCGACGCAAGTTCAGGTACTCGAGCAGGAGCGTTGGGCTTCGTTGCCCGGCGACGAAATCCGTCGTGCGCTGTCTACGAGTCTGACGCAGCAGCTAGGCACGATCGATGTGTACGGCACGGCCTATCCGGATGCGACGCCGGTCTACCGCGTCAGCATGAATGTGCAGCGGTTCGAGTCATGGCCGGGGTCGCATGCGTTGATCGACGCCGTGTGGAGTGTGCGGGCTGTGCGCAGCGCATCGATCATGACTTGTCGAAGCGTGGTGAGCGAGCCGGTTGGCGGTGGCTATGACGCGCTGGTCGAGGGGCATCGGCGGGCGTTGCAGCGGATCTCCATGCAGGTGGCTTCTGCTGTACAGGCTATGGCGGTTGCTGCTCCTGTTGCTGCTCCGCAGGGGAAGGGGGCGGTTTCCGGTGGCAAAGCTTCCGTCGTGGGTGTGCCGGCTTGTCCTTCTGATGGTGGTGCTGCTGTTGCTGGGAGTTGAAGGCTTCTGGTTTGGGTGTGGGTAGGGGGCTGTTGGCCTTTCCTTGAATTCACGGTGGTCTATGGCGTTGCCCCTGTGCGGGGCGGCACCTACTTTCTTTGCCTGCCGTGTATGGAACTGGGACATGGGTAACACACGTAACGGGACATGGGTAACACATTTTGCCGGTCATTTCGTCAGGTTCAGGTCGATCGTATCGAAGTGATGATGGGCGATGTAGAGGTCGTAACAATCGGGCTGCGTCGTGCTCGGCCGGATGGCAACGGGCAGGTTGTCGAGCGCACTTGAGACCTTGAAGCGCCTTGACCGGAAACGCAGATCGCCATTAATGCGCACGCGCACGACAATGTCCGCGTCGCCGTACTGCAGGGGTGGCAACCGTTCGGGATAGGCGCGCGGACTTGGCCGGTAACGGGTGATTGGCGTGGCCATCTCCAGCGCCTGATGCGGACGCTGTGTGTTGTAGACAGTACGCCAGGTGTCAAATGCGTGCTGCGCGCCACGGAAACTGGCGAAGTGCCTGCCGCTGAGAAGTTCAGCCTTCAGCGTACGGTGAAACCGCTCATCCTTGCCGTTGGTCTGCGGATGCGCCGGGCGGCTGTATGAGAGTTTCACGCCCAGACGGATCAGCCAGATGCCCAGCGTGGTGAGTTGTCCGGGCTGTGCGGGGCTCCCCCACGGAGAGCCGTTGTCGGCATTGATGCGCAACGGCAGCCCATAACGACGGAACGCCTCGCGCAGCCGCTGGCGCACGGCCTGCGTGTTGGTCGGCCCGCATGCGTCGAGCGCGATATTAAAGCGCGAATGATCATCGAGCACGGTCAGCGGTGAGCAGCGCCGGCCATCAATGAGTTCGATCCAGCCTTTGAAATCCATCTGCCACAGGTCGTTGGGCTGCTCGTGCTCGAAGCGCGTCCAGGGGGGCGCCGCCTGCGATGCCTCGGGCACAATCAGGCCGTGTCGATGCAGGATCCGGCTCATGGTGCCAGCGGTGGGCACCGCCGGATCACCAAGGTCGTGCAGACGTCGTTCGAGCTTGCGCCCGCCCCATCGATGCTCGTTACGCAGTGCAACCACGCGCTGCTCGATCTCAGGGGCGGTGCGGTTCGGGCTGCAGAGCGGCCTGCTTGAGCGGTCATGCAGACCGGCTTCACCAGACTGCGCGTAACGTTTGAGCCACTTGTAACCGGTCTTCGCACTGATGCCGTAGCGCCGGCACAACTCGCGCCGGTTTGCGCCTTTCTGCAAGGCCAGCTGAACAAATTCCAGACGTAGGTTCACGGTATCTCTCGGGTTCCACGACATGGTCAGCTCCGGAAAAAACGTTTCCAGAGTGTTACCCATGTCCCGATACACCTGTTACCTATGTCCCAGTTCCATACACGGCAGGCAAAGAAAGTAGGTGCCGCCCCGCACAGGGGCAACGCCAATAGACCACAAAGAATTCAAGGAAAGGCCAACACAGCAAAGACCGCACCACAGTGCCAAAAAGCCCCCCGCAGGCACCCGAGCAAAAGCACACCACCCCGACCGCGTACAATACGCCCTTACCCAATCGCCTTCCGGCAACCTCAATGTCCTTCGATTTCTTCCTCCCTTGCCCACGCGGTCTTGAAGCCTCGCTCGCGGCTGAACTCGCCGAAATTGCGGCCAAACACCTGAACGGCGCGCCGTTCACGGCCGGCGCACAAGTGCCGGGCGGCGTGCATTTCCGCGGAGGCTGGGCTGCTGGCATGGCCGCCAACCTGCATTCGCGCCTCGCGAGCCGCGTGCTGCTGAAAATCGCGCATCGCCCGTATCGCAGCGAGCAGGACATTTACGCGCTCGCGGTCGAACAGCGTTGGGAACAATGGTTCTCGGCGAATGAAACGCTGCGCGTGGACGTCACCGCGATCAAGTCGCCGCTGCGCAGCCTGGAGTTCACCACGCTGCGCGTCAAGGACGCGATCTGCGACCGTCTGCGCGAAGTCAGCGGCGCGCGTCCGAGCATCGACACCGCCATGCCCGACGTGCGCGTGTTCGCCTTTCTCACCGCCACCGACTGCACGCTGTATCTCGACACCTCGGGTGATCCGCTCTTCAAGCGCGGCTGGCGCCTCGACAAAGGCGCGGCGCCGCTGCGCGAGAATCTGGCCGCGGGCATTCTGCGTCTGACCGGCTGGACCGCCGGCACGCCGCTGTACGACCCGATGTGCGGCAGCGGCACGTTCCTCGCGGAAGCCGCGCAGGTGGCGCTGAATATCGCGCCGGGCGCGGAACGCCGCTTCGGCTTCGAGAAGCTCAAGCAATACGAAGCCAAAACCTGGCAAACACTCAAGGCCGCCGCGCTCGACGCAAAGCACGCCGCGCGTAGTTCGCGCGCCGATCTGCAGATCTTCGGCAGCGACATTTCCGGCGACATGCTCGACAAGGCGCGCGCCAACTTTCAACGCGCCGGCTTGCCGTCGATTCCGCTCAAACAGGTCGACGCGCGCGGTATGACGCCGCCAGCGTCCGCAGCGGGCATCCTCGTCGCCAATCCGCCGTATGGCGAGCGGATCGAAGTGCGCGGGCGCAATGCCCGGGGCGAGCTTCGCGAAGGCCGTGGCAATCGTGAAAACCGCGAAGATGAGGGCTTTCGCCGCGTCCAGGAAGAAGCGCCGGACAGCGAATTTTTCCAGTCGCTCGGCGATGCGCTCAAGCAGCGCTTCACCGGCTGGCACGCGTTCATCCTGACATCGGACCGCAAGCTGCCGGGTCAGTTGCGCTTGCGTGAATCGACCAAGACGCCGCTCTTTAACGGCGCGCTCGAATGCCGTCTGTTCCGCTTCGATCTGATCGCGGGCAGCGTGCGGCAGCGGCCGCAGAACGACACGCCCGCGGCTTGAGGCATCGCGTCGCGGCACCTGATCGAACGCCATCGGGTCGCGGCGTACCAACGGCGCCGCGCCAGAACGACTCGTCGACTAGAGCGGGTCAGTCGGCTCGTTGTTCGATCGCACCTCAAAATGCAAATGTAGACCGGTCGCTACGCCGGTCTGTCCAACCGCGCCCAGCAGCTGGCCTTCACGCAGTTGCGAGCCGACTCGCAAGCCGCGTGCGAAGCCCGAATGTCGTGGAGCCGGCCAATTCCCTTGGGACCTCTCGTTTTTTCAGCACCGCTTTTCGTCGCTCCTGCCACCCCTACTGACACCACGCTGTCAGTAGCACCCCCGCACACTCCTCCTCACGCCATCCGGCGCTTGCACGGCCTACCCGCCATCCACAGGAGAGTGACATGTCCGCATCATCCAAAGTTGTTGCATGGTTCGAGATTCCGTCCGTCGATTTCGATCGCGCCGTCCGCTTCTATGAAGCCGCGCTCGACGTCAAACTGAATGTCCAAGAAGTCGGCGGCCAGCCGATCGCCGTATTCGGCTACGAGGAACCGGCCACCGGCGGCGCGATCGTCCACAGCCCGTCGATGACGCCGACCGACGACGGCGTACTCGTCTATCTGAACGCGCAACCGACCGTCGACGCCGCCCTCGCGCGCGTCGAGCAAGCCGGCGGCAAGACCGACGGCCCGGTGATCAAACTGCCGCAGGATATCGGCTATATCGCGTTCTTCACCGACACGGAAGGCAACCGCCTCGGCCTGCATTCGCGGACCAACGGCTAACCGCACTACAACGCTCGTCCGCGGTGGCCGGCAAGCACCGCGTCTGAACGCCGACCGGAGCGCGGCATGCGGCGCTATCATCGCGGGACTGTCCCTGTCCTTTTCTACACGACGCCCACCATGACGCGCCGCGCCGACCGCCTGTTCCAGATCGCCGAACTGCTGCGCGGACGGCGTCTGACCACTGCGCAACAACTCGCCGACTGGCTGAATATCTCGCTGCGCACGGTCTATCGCGACGTGCGCGATCTGCAGTTGTCAGGGGTGCCAATCGAAGGCGAAGCCGGGATTGGCTACCGGCTGAGCCGTACGGCGAGTTTGCCGCCGCTCACCTTCACCGCCGACGAACTGGCCGCGCTCGCTGCGGGCGCACGCATGCTCGAATCGTGGGGCGGCGCCGGCTTTGCAGGCGGCGCGCGCGGGGCGCTCGCCAAGATCGCCTCGGCCATGCCCGCCGATAAGCGCGCGACGCTGGAGAGGCTCGCGGTCTTCGCGCCGTCGTTTCACATCAAAGGGAATTTTTCCGCGCAACTCGACGCGCTGCATCGCGCGATCGACACGCGGCAGGTGGTGAGCTTTGCCTATGTCGATGTGAACGGCGCGGCAACCGAACGCCGTGTCTGGCCGCTTGCTCTCGCTTATTGGGGCGCGCGCTGGACGCTTGGCGCGTGGTGTGAATTGCGGAGCGATTTTCGCAATTTCGGGCTGGAGAAGATCCAGAATCTCCAGATACTCGAACAGTATCCGGATCAGGAAGGCAGGCGGCTTGCGGACCTGCTGCGGCATGTGAATGCCAAGCCGAAGTGACTGAGGATCGCGGCTTGCCGATGCGAGGCAAACCGCGATCTCATTCCAGGCTGGCTTATTCGACGGCCTTCACCATGTCCTCGATCACCTTTTTGGCATCGCCGAACACCATCATCGTCTTGTCCATGTAGAACAGATCGTTGTCGAGCCCGGCGTAACCTGCGGCCATCGAACGCTTGTTCACGATGACCGTGCGTGCCTTATAAGCCTCGATGATCGGCATGCCCGCAATCGGCGACTTCGGATCGTTCTTCGCCGCCGGATTCACCACGTCGTTCGCACCGAGCACCAGCACCACGTCGACCTGGCCGAATTCGCCGTTGATGTCGTCCATCTCGAACACCATGTCGTACGGCACTTCGGCTTCGGCGAGCAGCACGTTCATATGACCCGGCATGCGGCCGGCCACCGGGTGAATCGCGTACTTCACCTCGATGCCCTTCTCGACCAGCTTGTCGGTCAGCTCCTTCAACGCATGCTGCGCACGCGCCACCGCGAGTCCATAGCCCGGCACGATCACCACGGTTTCGGCATTGCCGAGCATGAACGATGCATCGTCGGCCGAGCCCGATTTCACCGGACGCTGCTCCGCCGACCCACCTGCGGCCGCCGCGCCCGCCTCGTTACCGAAGCCACCGAGAATCACGTTGAAGAACGAACGGTTCATCGCCCGGCACATGATGTACGACAGGATCGCACCGGATGAACCCACCAGCGAGCCCGCGATGATCAGCATCGGATTGTTCAGCGAGAAGCCGATGCCCGCCGCCGCCCAGCCCGAGTACGAGTTCAGCATCGACACCACCACCGGCATGTCCGCGCCGCCGATCGGGATGATGATCAGCACGCCGAGCACGAACGCGATCAGCGTCATGATGATGAACGGCAGCCACGACTGTGTGAGGAAGAAGATCACGCCGAAGCCGAGCATCGCAAGCGCGAGCAGCAGGTTGATCAGATGCTGTCCGCCATAGACGACCGGCGCGCCCTGGAAGAGCCGGAACTTGTACTTGCCCGACAGCTTGCCGAACGCGATCACCGAACCCGAGAACGTGATCGCGCCGACGAACGTGCCGATGAACAACTCGACGCGATTACCGTACGGCAGGAAGCCCGGCGCCGTGTTCTCCGGATCGACGAGCCCGAACGCGGACGGCTCCGACACCACCGCATACGCGATACACACGGCGGCAAGACCGATCAGCGAGTGCATCGCCGCGACCAGTTCCGGCATCTTGGTCATCTCGACGCGCGCGGCGACGAACGCACCGACCGCGCCGCCGATCACCAGCGCGACCAGCAGCAGGCCGAGTCCCAAGCCGAGATTCGAGCCGAGCCCCGAAGCCTGTTTGACGATCAGCGCGATGGTGGTGAGGATCGCAATCGCCATCCCCGCCATGCCGAAGGTATTGCCGATGCGCGCCGTCTTCGGATTGGACAGCCCCTTGAGCGCCTGAATGAAACAGACCGACGCGACCAGATAAAGCAGCGTGACGACGTTCAGACTCATTACGCGTTCTCCTTGGCGGCTGCGGTGAGCTTCTTCGGCTCTTTCTTGCGGAACATCTCCAGCATTCGTCGCGTGACGAGAAAGCCGCCGAACACGTTGACCGCCGCGAGTGCGACCGCGAGCGTGCCGAAGAACTTGCCGGGCGTGCCTAACGTCAGACCCGCGGCGAGCATCGCGCCGACGATCACTATCGCCGAAATCGCGTTGGTCACGGCCATCAGCGGCGTGTGCAGCGCGGGCGTGACGTTCCAGACCACGTGGTAGCCGACGTAGATCGCCAGCACGAAGATGATCAGGTTAATGACGGTGTGGTTGATGACTTCCATTCCTCTCTCTCCTTTGTCGACCGGAGTTAGCGGTTTAGCGCCTACTCTGGTCCCATGCAGCATGGCTGCTATGCCTTGCGCGTGACTTCGCCGTCGCGGGCCAGCAGCGTGGCCGCGACGATATCGTCCGCGAGATCGATGTTCAGGGCGCCTTCCTTCGTGATGATCAGCTTGAGGAAGTCGAGCAGGTTGCGTGCGTAGAGCGAGGACGCGTCGGCGGGCACCATCGAGGCCAGATTCGTATAGCCGACGATCGTCACGCCGTGTTTGATCACGACTTTGTCCGCCTCGGTGAGCGGGCAATTGCCGCCGCGCTGGCCTTCGTACTCGCCACCGCGACCTGCGGCGAGGTCGATCAGCACGGAGCCGGGTTTCATCGCCTGCACGGTTTCGACCGAGATCAGTGTCGGTGCGGCGCGCCCCGGAATCAGCGCGGTGGAAATCACCACGTCGGCCTGCTTGGCCCGCTCGTGGACCAGTGCCGACTGGCGCGTGAGCCACGACGGCGGCATCGGCCGCGCATAGCCGCCGACGCCTTGCGCGGCTTCGCGCTCCTCATCGGTTTCGTAGGGCACGTCGAGAAACTTGGCGCCGAGCGACTCGATCTGCTCTTTTACCGCCGGGCGAACGTCGGAGGCCTCGATCACGGCGCCGAGACGCTTGGCGGTCGCAATCGCCTGCAGACCGGCCACGCCCGCGCCGAGAATCAGCACGCGCGCCGCTTTGACCGTACCGGCAGCGGTCATCAGCATCGGCATGAAGCGCGGATAAAGTGTGGCCGCCAGCAACACCGCCTTGTAGCCGGCGATGTTCGCCTGCGAGCTCAAAACATCGAGGCTCTGCGCGCGCGTGGTCCGAGGCGCGGCTTCGAGCGCGAACGCAGTGACGCCCGCAGTCGCCAGCTTTGATGAGTTTTCGGTATTAAACGGGTCGAGCATGCCGACTAGCGTCGCGCCGCGCTTGAGTAGCGGCAGCTCGGCATCGGTCGGCGACTGGACCTTCAGGACCAGATCGGCGCCGAACGCGGTCGCCGCGTCGACGATCTCCGCGCCGGCGGCCGTGAAGGCATCGTCAGGAAAGCTGGCGCCGGTGCCGGCGCCGCTCTGGATTGTGACCCGGTGGCCCTGGGTCACGTACTTCTTGACCGTTTCGGGCGTCGCGGCGACGCGGGTTTCGTGCGCGCGCGTCTCGGCTGGCACTCCGATGTGCATCTTGTTCCTCCTCGACTTCCTGTTTTACGACAGATGAGCCGACGAGGCACGCCGGCTTGCAGGTGCAACGGCTAACGCGTCACTTTAACCGAAACAGGGGGGTGCGCAGAAATCGGGGACAATCCGGGGTTGCCCGGCGAACCGGGCTGACGTCGCGAGTGGCGAGCGGCCGGCCCGCCGGTTGCGCCTGTCGGCCGCCGCCAGTCGCTTGCCGCCCTTCGCCCGCTTCCCGGCAGGCGGGGCCCATAAACGGTAAAATGCGCACCCATGAAACCGGAAACTTGGCTGCCGCACGTCACGGTCGCGGCCATCGTCGAGCGTGACGGGCGCTTTCTCGTGGTAGAGGAACATACCGCCGACGGCCTGCGCCTGAACCAGCCCGCGGGCCATCTGGAGGCGGGCGAGACGCTCGTGGAAGCGGTGATCCGCGAAACGCTCGAGGAAACCGCGTACCCGTTCGCGCCCGAGGCGCTCGTGGGCATGTACATGACCCATTTCGGGCGGCCCGGCAGCGAGGGGGTCACCTACCTGCGCTTCACCTATTGCGGCACGGGCGGCCAAGCCGATCCGCACCGCACCCTCGACCCCGACATCGTCCGCACGTTGTGGATGAGCGCCGACGAATTGCGCGCCTGTCCCGAACGGCACCGCACGCCGCTCGTCATGCAATGTCTCGACGACTACCTCGCGGGCCGGCGTTTCCCGCTCGACTTCGTGCACACGCATTCGGTCGGGCCCAAACAGTAAACATCGCGATAGCCGTCACGAGCGGCCAACCCACGATCCATGAAGTCACGCAGCACCCAGTGAGCACCTTATGAGCAAGCAGAAAGTCGTAGTAGGCATGTCGGGCGGCGTCGATTCGTCGGTCACCGCGTGGCTGCTGAAGGAACAGGGCTACGAGGTGGTCGGCCTGTTCATGAAAAACTGGGAAGACGATGACGACAGCGAGTACTGCTCGACGCGGCAGGACTGGATCGACGTGGTGTCGGTGGCGGACCTGATCGGCATCGACGTCGAAGCGGTCAACTTCGCCTCCGAATACAAGGACCGCGTGTTCGCCGAATTCCTGCGCGAATACTCGGCGGCCCGCACGCCGAATCCGGACGTGCTCTGCAACGCCGAAATCAAGTTCAAGGCTTTCCTCGACCACGCCATGTCGCTCGGCGCGGAAACCATCGCGACCGGCCACTATGCGCGCGTGCGCGAGAACGACGGCCGCTTCGAACTGCTGAAGGCATTCGACCATACGAAAGATCAGTCGTACTTCCTGCATCGGTTGAATCAGGCGCAATTGTCCAAGACGCTGTTTCCGCTGGGCGAGATTCCGAAAACCAAAGTACGTGAAATCGCCGAACAGATCGCGCTGCCCAATGCGAAGAAGAAAGATTCGACCGGCATCTGCTTTATCGGCGAACGGCCGTTCCGCGATTTCCTGAACCGCTATCTTCCAACCAGGCCCGGCCCGATGAAAACCACCGACGGCAAGGTGGTCGGCGAGCACATCGGCCTCGCGTTCTACACGTTCGGCCAGCGCAAGGGCATCGGCCTCGGCGGCAGCAAGGACGGCAGCGGCGAGCCGTGGTTCGTGGCCGGCAAGGACATCCCGTCGAACACGCTGTATGTCGCGCAGGGTCACGATCACTCGTGGCTGCTCAGCCATACGCTGTCGGCGGGCAATACGAGCTGGGTGGCGGGCGCGCCGCCGGCTGACGGTTTCGCGTGCGGCGCGAAGACCCGTTACCGGCAAGCGGATGCACCGTGCACATTCAGCGCGGCGGGCGTGGACGACGGCCTCTTCGAACTGAATTTCGACGCGGCGCAATGGGCTGTCACACCGGGGCAATCCGCGGTGCTCTACGATGGCGACGTGTGCCTCGGCGGCGGCATCATCGAACATGCGGTCACCGGACAGCCGGTCGCGCGCCAGCCGCAAAAAGCGGCGCTGCTGGGCGCCCGTTGATCCATGCGTCCAATCGTGCGGCAACACGGCGTGTCGCCGCACGCGCTTCACTTTCACATTTCAACCTGCGCCGCGCGCGGCATCCGCGCGTTCATTGGCCAAGCCGTAGCTAGCTTCACCATAACAAGCAGTCGTTGGTTTTTCTTCGCGGCGGATTCCGTCTGCGCCGGCAGCGCTGGTGATCCGCCGTGACGATCCTCACTGCACTGGAGTCCCCATGTTTTCCCGACGTTATCTGGCCATGTGGTGCGCAGCCGCGCTGGTCGCCGTCTGCGCGGCATTCGCCGCGACACATCACATTGCATGGTTCTGGGTCATCGTGCCGCTCGCGCTGGTCGCGCTCGGCCTGTTCGACCTGACGCAGCAGCGCCACGCGATCCTGCGCAACTATCCGCTGTGGGGCCACTTCCGTTTCCTGTTCGAATTCATCCGCCCGGAGATCCGCCAGTATTTCGTCGAAGACGACACGGACGAAAAGCCGTTCTCGCGCGCCCAGCGCAGCATCGTCTATCAACGCGCGAAGAACGACGTCGACAGCCGCCCATACGGCACCGAGCTCGACGTCAAAGCCGTCGCGCACGAATGGATCAGCCACTCGCTCGCGCCGACCACGCTCGAGAATCACGACTTCCGCATCGTCGTCGGACCTGAGCGCGCGCAGCCCTATTCGATGTCGATCTTCAACGTCTCGGCGATGAGCTTCGGCTCGCTGTCGGCCAACGCGATCATGGCACTGAACCTCGGCGCGAAGAAAGGCAACTTCGCGCACGACACAGGTGAAGGCTCGATGTCGAAATATCACCGCGAGCATGGCGGCGACATCATCTGGGAAATTGCTTCGGGCTACTTCGGCTGCCGCAACGACGACGGCAGCTTCAGCGCGGAGAAATTCGCGAAGCAAGCCGCCGAGCCGCAAGTGAAGATGATCGAGGTGAAGCTCTCGCAAGGCGCGAAGCCGGGGCACGGCGGCGTGCTGCCGGCCGCCAAGATCACGCCGGAAATCGCGGAGACGCGTGGTGTGCCGATGGGCCGCGACTGCATCTCGCCGGCCACGCATTCCGAGTTCTCGACGCCGCGCGGCCTGCTCGAATTCGTCGACCGTCTGCGCACGCTCTCGGGTGGCAAGCCGACCGGCTTCAAGCTGTGCATCGGCCATCCGTGGGAATTCTTCGGCATTGCGAAGGCGATGCTGGAAACGGGCATCCTGCCGGACTTCATCGTCGTGGATGGCGCGGAAGGCGGCACCGGCGCGGCGCCGCTCGAATTCACCGACCATGTCGGCGTGCCGTTGCAGGAAGGTCTGCTGCTGGTGCATAACACCTTGGTGGGTATCGGCTTGCGGCAACGTATTCGCATCGGCGCGAGCGGCAAGATGATCACCGCGTTCGACATCACCAGGACGCTCGCGATCGGCGCGGATTGGGTCAACGCGGCGCGCGGCTTCATGTTCGCGGTGGGCTGCATTCAGGCGCAGACCTGTCACACGGGGCGCTGCCCGACCGGCGTCGCCACGCAAGACCCGGTGCGCCAGCGCGCGTTGGTGGTGCCGGACAAGGCCGACCGTGTCTTCAACTTCCATCACAACACGCTGCACGCGCTGAAGGAAATCATTCAGGCCGCGGGTCTGAAACATCCGGCGGAGCTGCGCGCGCATCACATCGTGCGGCGGGTGTCGTCGCATGAAGTGCGTTTGATGTCGGAGCTGCTGAAGTATCTTGAGCCGAACGATCTGCTTAAAGGCAACTATCGCTACTCGTTGTTCGAGAAGTACTGGCCGGTGGCGCAAAGCGATTCGTTCTCGCCGAAGATGGAGCTGGCGGCGACTTGAGCCGCCTGCCGAGGCGGCCCTACGACGCATGTTTATCGACGAAGGACCGCAGCATTAAGGCCCGCGACGACGAAAGGCTGCAGGCCGTAGACGCGTACCACCTGCCTTCTTGTATCCGCAAATGCCGTTTCTCAACCTCACGAGATGTCAGACTAGGCTGGAGGAGCCATGGACGCGGCCATGCCGACAAGTAGCAGAAGAGGTAGCGCCAGCAGCGCGACTGATTGCAGCAACTGGTGCCACCGACTTCCTTGAACCCCAGCCCTCAGGCCGACGAGCCACGTCAACAGAGTCAACGTTCCTATAATCCACAGAATATCAGCGGCCGCCCCATCAGACAGCGCGGCCGCGTAGCCCAATAACTGAGACCACGAAGTCAATTATTGAACTCCATGAAATTCCACCTGAACAGTTCAAAGTACTGAAGGTAATCGCTTTGCGTAGCACCCGTTCGATTGTTTTTATAGTCCCATTGTGACCCACTTGTCCTGGTGAATTGCCCCGTCTCCGTGGCCATTCCTGCATATGCAGTCTGGACCGGGTCGGCTGCACTTCGGCCGAAAAGCTTATTGAAGTACGTCACGGGTTTATGGATCGTCCAATCCGAATTGCCTTGATAAATAACAATTTGCGTATCTGACTTTTAAACCACCACTTGAACGTGATGAGCCCGTTTCCCAGATGCACGGCCTTTTGCGTCGAGCGCAAGACCAAGCAAATCGCCCGGAAGTAGCTCGGATGGGTCGGACAGGCGAATAGTGTTGATCCCGTTCCGCTGTACATCGGGCGCGCCAAAACTTGCCATCGCCATGGCAACGAATCCCCGAGAGGTTTGAGGATAATTCTCATGGTAGTCGGGGTCGTACATGTCCATGTTTCGATACTCTCGGACTCCATCCATGAGTTTCACCGGTAGACCGTGTTTCGAGGCGAATTGGCAAAGCAACTGCAAAGCAAAGTCTTCGCAAGTAAATTTTCGATCCGAGGCTCGCGCATTCTCCGCGAGTTGCGGTATGGCTGAACGATAGGCCTGAATCTCCGCATGGGTCCATTCGTTGGTGGTTTTCCAATAGACTTTCAGCTTGCACGTGTACGGAGACTCATCCTGCTTACGCGTTAGCGGCGCCCAAATAGATTCCCTCGAGCGGTTCATTGTCGTCCGCTCGCAGTAAGACGAACACCAATGCGCTGGCCCTCTCTTCCGGACATAAGGGGCGTCCGTCCGTTGCCGTCGGTTCTTACCAGCTTCGTCTGCGCATTTACATCTATCAGATGAACGCGAATTTCACTCACCGGCTCGCCGTTCTCGTCGACAAATCGAAAGTATCGGTCGAATACTTCGTCCTGAACTTTAGGGTTCTTTTCCAGCAATTTTCCATCCGGCGCGTAGCCCATTTGGGCCAGTTCCTGTGCGTCCATGGTCATGAACATGTCGTCGCGGGACGCTATCAGCGGCGGCGGCGGCTCACACTTGCACGCGCACCAGTCGCCCTCCAGGGCGACCTGCTTGCCGCCGCAGAGCGCCATCGGCAGATAAGGGATGATGTTGATAATTCGCCCCTCGGACTTGCATGACGGACAGTAAATCGGTGCGCCTTGATATGCGACAGGCCGGCCATCGTTCGCGGCTGACCTGTCTCCTTCAATCATGACAACGCCGCCCCGCGTCGTCTTGTCTCCCTCGAGAATTATGTTACGTCTCATGCCGCCTCTGCTCGTTAAGAACCCGGAATCGTGCTGCGACAAGGCAGCCCCCTTAACTTTGGCCGAAGTCGACTTTTCAGTTGTCAAAATTGGTCAACGCGAGAATCTAGTCACGCTTCGGAACCAGGCTCACACCATTCGCGACGCAATTCTAAAAAAGCGTGCTGGGGCGGACGCTTTCCCGCTCGATAAACATTTCGATTTCCCGCGCACGTTTGCCATCACAACGCACCTCGATTTCCGCCTCCCCAACGGCCCACCACCCCGACGACCCCGCAAAACGGACACCCCCCTCCCTTTCCGTTAAAATCTCCGGTTTAGCACTTCGCTCCACGGCCAGCCGGCGCGCTTCGGCGCTCACGGCGCGGCCCCATGCCCGAAAGGCACTTCATGCTCACGTTTCAGCAAATCATCCTGACCTTGCAGTCCTACTGGGACAAGCAGGGTTGCGCGTTGCTCCAGCCGATCGACATGGAAGTCGGCGCGGGCACGTCCCACGTCCATACCTTCCTGCGCGCGGTCGGCCCCGAGCCGTGGCGTGCGGCTTATGTGCAACCGTCGCGCCGCCCGAAAGACGGCCGCTATGGCGAGAACCCGAACCGTCTGCAGCACTACTACCAGTACCAGGTCGTGCTCAAGCCGGCGCCGGAAAACATCCTCGACCTGTACCTCGGCTCGCTCGAAGCGCTCGGCTTCGATCTGAAGCAGAACGACGTGCGCTTCGTCGAAGACGACTGGGAAAACCCCACGCTCGGCGCCTGGGGTCTGGGCTGGGAAGTGTGGCTGAACGGCATGGAAGTGACGCAGTTCACGTACTTCCAGCAGGTCGGCGGTCTGGACTGCAAGCCGGTGCTCGGCGAAATCACGTACGGGCTCGAACGTCTCGCCATGTATCTGCAGAAGGTCGAGAACGTCTACGACCTCGTCTGGACCGAGTGGGAAGAGCAAGGCCCGAACGGCCCGGAACTGCGTCGCCTGACTTATGGCGACGTGTACCACCAGAACGAAGTCGAACAGTCCACCTACAACTTCGAATACGCCAACGTCGAGTTGCTGTTCTCGATCTTCAACAGCTACGAAGCCGAAGCGAGGCGCATGATCGAAGCGCAGATCGCGCTGCCCGCCTATGAGCTGGTGCTGAAGGCCGGCCACACGTTCAACCTGCTCGACGCACGCGGCGCCATTTCAGTCACGGAACGCGCGGCGTATATCGGCCGCATTCGTGCGCTGTCGAAGCTGGTTGCGCAGGCTTACTACGATTCGCGCGAAAAGCTCGGCTTCCCGATGCTCGGCAATCCGGTGCACGGCGTGCCCGGCCTCACGACCGACGAACAGGACGCCGCGATGCCCGCCTGGGCGCCGCCGCTGAAAGTCGAACGCAAGATCGACCAGGACTGACGAGAACACCAAGAAATGACTCAACCCCATCAAGCTACCCTGCTCGTCGAACTGCTGACCGAAGAACTGCCGCCGAAAGCGCTCGCGCGTCTCGGCGACGCCTTCGCTGAAGGCATTGCGCAACGCCTCGCGGCGCGCGACCTGGTCGAAGGCGAACTGTCGTTCGAACGTTATGCCACGCCGCGCCGCCTCGCCGTCACGATCAAGAACGTGCGCGCGGTTGCGCCGGAAAAACACGTGCGCGAAAAAGTGCTGCCGGTTTCCGTCGCGTTGGATAAAGACGGCCAGCCCACCGCGCCGCTCGCCAAGAAACTCGCCGCGCTCGGCTTCCCCGACTTTTCGGTGAACGATCTGGAGCGCGCACAGGACGGCAAGGCCGAAGCCTTCTTCCTGCGTTATGCCGCGCCCGGCGCCACGCTCGCCGACGGCCTGCAAGGCGCGCTCGACGAAACGCTCACCAAGCTGCCTATCCCGAAGGTCATGACGTACCAGCGCCCGGACGGCACCAATGTGCAGTTCGTGCGTCCGGCGCAGCGCCTCACCGCGCTGCATGGCGAACAGATCGTGCCGGTGAGCGCGCTCGGCATCGACGCCGATGACACCACGCTCGGCCATCGTTTCCTCTCCGAAGGTTTCGTGCAGATCCAGCACGCGGACACGTACGCCGAAACGTTGCTGCACAAAGGCCACGTGGTGGCGAATTTCGCCGACCGCAAGGAAACCATCCGCACGCATCTGCTCGCGCAAGCCGACGGCGATCAGGTGGTGATGCCGGAGTCGCTGCTGGACGAAGTGACGTCGCTGGTCGAATGGCCGGTGGTCTACGCCTGCCGTTTCGAGGACGAATTCCTGCAAGTGCCGCAGGAATGCCTGATCCTCACCATGCAGACCAACCAGAAATACTTCGCGCTGACCGATGCGAACGGCAAGCTGCGCTCGCGCTTCCTGATCGTGTCGAACATCGAGACGTCCACGCCGGGCGATATCGTCGAAGGCAATGAGCGCGTGGTGCGTCCGCGTCTCGCCGACGCGAAGTTCTTCTTCGAGCAGGACAAGAAGAAGCCGCTCGCGGACCGCGTGCCGCTGCTCGCGAACGTGGTGTATCACAACAAGCTGGGCTCGGCGCTGCAACGCGTAGAGCGCGTCGAAGCGCTGGCCGGCGCGATCGCCGGACTGATCGGCGCGGACGTGGCGCTCGCGAAGCGCGCCGCGCGTCTGGCCAAGGCCGACCTGATCACCGACATGGTGGGCGAATTCCCCGAGCTGCAAGGCACGATGGGCACGTACTACGCGCGCCACGACGGCGAGCCGGAAGAAGTCGCGCTCGCGTGTTCGGAACACTATCAGCCGCGTTTCTCCGGCGACGCGTTGCCCACTACCGCAACCGGCACCGTCGTCGCGCTGGCCGACAAGCTCGAAACGCTGGTCGGCATCTGGGGCATCGGCCTGCAACCCACCGGCGAGAAAGACCCGTTCGCGTTGCGCCGTCACGCGCTCGGCGTGCTGCGCATTCTGGTCGAGAAGCAACTGCCGGTCGACCTGGTCGAACTGCTGCGTACCGCTTACGCGCAATTCGCCGCGCTGCCGAACGTCGCCGATTCGACGCAAGCCATCTACGAGTTCAGCATGGACCGCTTGCGCGGTCTGCTGCGCGAGCGCGGCTACGCTCCGGGCGAAATCGATGCAGTGCTGGCGCTGAACCCCACGCGCCTCGACGACATCGTCGCGCGTCTGGATGCGGTTCGTGAATTCGCGGCGTTGCCGGAAGCGGCTTCGCTTGCAGCGGCGAACAAGCGGATCTCGAACATCCTGAAGAAGTCCGATGGCGCGGCGACCGGCGGCGTGCAGGCTACGTTGCTCATCGAAGCAGCGGAAAAAGCCTTGCATGCGCAACTCGAACAGGTCGCGCCACGCGTGCAATCGCAACTGGCCGCACGCGACTACACCGGCGCGCTGACCGCGCTCGCCGCGTTGCGCGAACCGGTCGACACGTTCTTCAACGACGTGATGGTCAACGCCGAAGATCCGGCGTTGCGCGCCAACCGTCTGGCCTTGCTCGGCGCACTGCATCAGCAGATGAACTGCGTCGCCGATATTTCCCGAATCGCCGCCTGAGCCCCGCGCCATGCCAACCAAAAAAGTGGTGATCCTCGACCGCGACGGCGTGATCAACGTCGATTCCGACGCGTTCATCAAGTCGCCGGACGAATGGGTGGCACTGCCCGGTTCGCTCGAAGCCATCGCGCGTCTGAATCAGGCCGGCTATCGCGTGGCGATCGCCACCAACCAGTCGGGCATCGGCCGCGGCCTGTTCGATATGACCGCGCTCAACGCGATGCATCTGAAAATGCACCGCATGGCGGCGGCGGTCGGCGGACGCATCGACGCGGTGTTCTTCTGCCCGCACACGGCGGAAGATCATTGCGAATGTCGCAAGCCGAAGCCCGGCATGCTGAAGATGATCGCCGAGCGCTTCGAGGTCGACCCGGAAGATACGCCGGTAGTCGGCGACGCCATGCGCGATCTGCAAGCGGGCGCGTCGCTCGGTCATCCGACTCATCTGGTGCTGACCGGCAAGGGCCGCAAAACGCTCGAGGCCGGCGGCTTGCCCGAAGGCACGATCGTGCACGACGACCTGCGCGCTTTCGCGCTCGACTTCCTCGCCGACGCTCAAGAGTGACGCGCGCCACGCGCGTCCCCATCCCTCACTGACCACGCCGATGCGCTTCATCCGTTCTTTGCTTCTGCTGATCTACTTCGTTCTGTTCACGGTGCCGTACGCAACCGCATGCTTCATCGCGTTCCCGTTCATGCGCGCCGACAACCGCTACTGGATGGCCGCCGGCTGGTGCCGCGCGACGCTGCATACGGTGCGTTGGCTCAACGGTATCCGCTACAACATCGAAGGTTTCGAGAACCTGCCCAACGGTCCCGCCGTGCTGCTCTCCAAGCATCAATCTGCATGGGAAACGCTGGCGTTTCCGGCGCTGATGCCGCGGCCGCTGTGCTACGTGTTCAAGCGCGAGCTGCTGTACGTGCCGTTTTTCGGCTGGGCGCTCGGCATGCTGAAGATGGTTCATATCGATCGCAAGGAAGGCAAGTACGCGTTCGAATCGGTCATCAAGCAAGGCAAGGCGCGCATGGCGGAAGGCGCCTGGGTCATCATGTTTCCGGAAGGCACGCGCACGCCGACCGGCAAGCAAGGCAAGTACAAAACCGGCGGTGCGCGGTTCGCGACGGCCACCGGCGCACCGGTCGTGCCGATCGCGCACAACGCGGGACGTGTGTGGCCTCGCAACTCGTTTCTCAAATATGCGGGTATAGTCACAGTGTCGATCGGCAAGCCGATCGAGACGACGGGGCTCACGCCCGATGAAGTGAACACGCGCGTCGAACAGTGGATCGAAGCTGAAATGCGTCGCATCGATCCTACCGCGTACCGCGCGGCGGAAAGCAGTTCCGCCGCCGCACCAATCTGACGCGCCCACGCCCTCGAAGGCGTATTTGCGCGAAGCCGAATCCGATGCAGAAGTCTCCTACGCCGCAGCCCGCTGTGGCGCTCGATAACCGGCAACTCGATCTCCCGCTCTTCGCCGAGCCGGGGTCGACGTCGTCGTCTCCTTCACCGTCCGCACCAACACCTGGCGCTTTGCAGAGTTCGCCTGGCGGGCAGCAACCGGCCGTGCCGCTCGCGCCGGATGGCAGCAAACTGCGCAGCCTCGCGATCGGCTCGCGGACGCTCCATTACGTGCTCAAGCGTTCGGCGCGCCGCTCGATAGGCTTCGCGATCGACAGCACCGGTCTGACGATCACCGCACCGCGCTGGGTCACGCTCGCTGATATCGAAACCGCGATCACTGAAAAGCAGCGCTGGATTTTCACGAAGTTGATCGAGTGGCAAACGCGTGTCGAACAGCGCGCGTTGCCGAAGGTCGATTGGAAAGACGGCGCCGAAGTGCCGTATCTCGGTCAGCCCGTGCGCGTGAAACTCGGCGCGCCGCAAGGCACGCTCGCGTTCAGCGCGGAAGATGCGGCGCTGCAAGTGCCACTGCCATTGCAAGCGGATCCGCAGCAGATCAAGGATCGCGTGCAAGGCTGGCTGCAGGGAGAAGCGAAGCGTCTGTTCGGCGAGCGCCTCGCGATTTACGCTGAGAAACTGGGCGTGAACTATCGCGCGTATGCGCTCTCGTCAGCGGCGACGCGTTGGGGCAGTTGTTCGAGTGATGGCAAGATTCGCCTGAACTGGCGGCTGATTCACTTCCCGCTTTCCATCATCGATTACGTCGTCGCGCACGAACTCGCACATCTGCGTGAAATGAATCACAGCCCGCGCTTCTGGCAAACAGTCGAATCGATTTTTCCGGAATTCCGCGAAGCGCGCCAGACGTTGAAGTCGCATCCGCCGGAATTGCTGCCGACGCTCTAAGGCGTTGCTCGTGCCTTGAAACCGGCGCTTCAATTTCAATCTGAAGCGCCGGTTTGTCGCACACTGCCGCTCATTCCGAGCAGAACGTCTCCTGCAGATGACGCCAGGTCACCTTGCCGTGCGCGTCGAGATCCATCACCGCCGTGGAGCGCCGCACGTTCGCGTTGCCGGCGTGGTCGCGCTGATACTCGCGATATTTCACCACCGCCCCTGACGGATACTCCGCGACGATCTCCTTGTCGCGGATCGCGATGTGCGAGCCTGGGCGCGCGCCGTGCAGCTTTGAGAAAATCTCGCGCACGCCGGCGTGATCCAGTGCAACGCCCGACGTCATGACCAGCGTGAACTGCGGAGCAAAGCGCGCCATGATTCTTTGCAACGCGCCTTCGTCCGCGGAACCGTCGAACAGGGCTTCGATTTCGACGTGAATCTCGTCGAGTTCCTTGAAGTAGGGATTGATGTTATTCATCATCTGGCCTTGCCCTGCCGCCAGCCTTATTTCTTCTTCTGGATGAACTCGATCTTGTAGCCGTCCGGGTCCGTGACGAAGGCGATCACGGTCGTGCCGTGTTTCATCGGGCCGGCTTCGCGCACAACCGTACCGCCTTGTGCCTTGATCTTGTCACATGCGGCGTAGGCATCGTCTACTTCCACGGCGAGGTGGCCAAAGCCGGTGCCGAGGTCGTACGAGGGCGTGTCCCAGTTCTGGGTGAGTTCGAGAACGGTGCCGTTGCGTTCGTCTTCGTATCCGACGAATGCCAGCGTGAATTTGCCGTCCGGATAATCGTCGCGGCGCAGCAGTTTCATGCCGAGCAGTTCAGTGTAGAAGGCAATCGAACGGTCCAGGTCGCCGACCCGGAGCATGGTGTGAAGCAGGCGCATTGTGCACTCCCTGTTGCGTGGTAACGAGACCGTCAATGTACCCGGAATCGCGCGACGCTGCAGAGCGTGCCACCGGTGAATCAGTACTCAGAACTGATGTCGCACGCCTGCCATCAAGCCGATCTGCGAGCCTTTCTGCGCGAGTCCGACGCTGTTGACGCCCTGCAACTGCGCGCCGATCAGGCCGCCGCGGTACAGCGAATAATCCCCTTCCAGATAGACGTCCGTGCGTCTGGACAGGTTGTAGTCGGCCACGAGCTGGTACTGCCAGGCCGAGCCGTCCTGCGCGGCGGTCTTGCCGTCCTGCAACGTACGCCAGACGTTCGCGGCAAAATGCCACTTGTTGCTGACCTGTTGCGTGATGCCGCCCATGATCATGCGGCGCCGCGCAAAGTCCGTGTACTTGAGCGCCGCCAGCGCAGACGCGGTGAACGGCCCGTTGGCGAAGTTCGAAAAACCCGCATCGTTCTGATTGACGATGTAGCCGGCGGAAAAGCGCGTCAGATTCCATGTGTACGAGCCGCCGAAAGTCCATGTCTTCGCGGCCGCGCCGTTAACAGAATCTTTCGACTCTTCGTACGCGCCACCGACGCTGAACGGACCGCCTTCCGGTTTGTAAGCCGCGGCTGCGCCGATCTGGCTGCCGTAGGCATTGCCCGCGTTGCCGCCGAATGCGTAACCGGCCGCAAACGTGAAGCCGCTATATCTCGCCTGATATTGCACCTGGTTGCTGGTCCAGATGCCGCCCGTCATGGTGATTTCAGGTTGAAAGCTGAAGTCGTAGGGGATCCAGTAATTGCTGCCGTAACCGGCCACCGTGACGCCCTCGATCACAACGTTGTACTGACGGCCGAGAATGATCTGGCCGTAAGAATCCGAACGCACGCCGACTTGCGCTTCATTGAAAAACGGCAGCGTGGGATCGCTTTGGCCGGTGTTGATGTAGATGCGGTTTTCGAGTTTGAAGAAGGTAGACCAGCCGCCGCCCAGATCTTCGACGCCCTTCAGCCCCCAGCGGCTTTGCGTCATGCCGCCGGTGCCGAGTCCGATCGACGAGTCGCCGGCCTGGTTGACGTGAGTCAGATAGCGTACGCTTTCGTCGACTACGCCGTACAGCGTCACGCTGGATTGCGCATGCGCCATTTGCCCGCCCAACGACGCCAATGCCGCGGGCACCGCGGCCGCTGCCCACCTGCTTACGTTTTTCATATCTTCTCCTCGTACAGGCTCCGCGTCGCGCGGGTAGGGTTCGTCTGCGTTGAATGTCCTGACAAAACGTTAGTGGCTGAACCTTAGCGCGAAACGGCACCCATGCGAAATTAGTCTGTGGCACGTGTTGTTAGTCGGCAAAAAGCCTGCCGCCTTGCTTGCAGGCCGTAAGAAGCACGCGTAGGCGGTGGGGTCATCGGCTGGCGGCTCGGGCAGGTTTGATATCGTACGAGCTCTTCTCGCCGCCACTGACCCCATGAACACCACTGCCCTGCCCGCACGCCGCGCCCCGGATAGCTTCGCCATCCTGTTGATGATCGGACTGTGCGCGATCTGGGGTCTCCAGCAAGTCGCGATCAAGAGCACCAACACGGCGCTGCCGCCGGTCTTTCAGGCTGGGCTGCGTTCGGCGATCGCGGCGTTGCTGGTATGGGGCTGGGCGCGCTCACGCGGCACGCCGCTCTTTCGCGACGACGGCACCCTGGGTGCCGGCCTGCTTGCGGGCGTACTGTTCGCGGGCGAGTTCGTGTGTATTTTTCTCGGCCTGACGCTGACCAGCGCATCGCGCATGGCGGTCTTTCTTTACACTGCGCCGTGCTTCACGGCGCTCGGCCTGCACTGGTTCGTCGACGGCGAGCGCATGCGGCGGATCCAGTGGTTCGGCATCGTCGTGGCGTTCGCGGGCATGACCCTCGCCTTCGCGGACGGCTTCCTGCATGGCCACGCCGCGCGCGGCTCGTTGCTAACGGGTGCCGCCGGCGACGCGCTCGGCGTGCTGGCCGGCATTGCGTGGGCCGCGACCACCGTGGTGGTGCGCGCCACGCGCCTCGCTCAATCGAGCGCCAGCAAGACGCTGTTCTATCAACTGATGGTGTCGGCGGTGGTGCTGCTCGCGCTTGCGCTCGGACTCGGCCAGGCGCACGTGGCAACCGTCACGCCGCTGGCGGTGGCGAGCCTTGCGTATCAGGCGGTGGTCGTCGCGTTCGTCAGCTATCTGGTGTGGTTCTGGTTGCTGACGCGCTATATCGCGTCGCGCCTGTCGGTGTTCTCGTTCCTCACGCCGCTGTTCGGCGTGACCTTCGGTGTACTGCTGCTCGGCGAGTCATTCAGCGTGCGCTTTCTGATGGCCGCGGTCCTCGTGTTGACCGGCATCGCGCTAGTCAACGCACCGGCAAAGCGGGTGGCAATCTAGAGCCTGGGAGCGTCAGCGCTCAAGGTTCAAGGCTCAGGACTTAGGCTTTGGCCGCCACGATCTGCGCCACGCGCACGTATTCGGCCACCGGCACGTCTTCGGCGCGGCGTTGCAGATCGAAACCGAGCGCCTCGAAATCCACCGAATCGCGATACGCAGCAAGCGTGTTGCGCAACATCTTGCGACGCTGCGAGAACGCGGCCGTCACCACTTCGCCGAGCACGCGCTCGTCCACCGGCGCCAACTCATGCAGCTCGTACGGGATCATCCGCACGATCGCCGAATCGACTTTCGGCGGCGGGTTGAACGCTTCGGGCGGCACGTCGAGTTGCTTGTCGATCACATAGCGGTATTGCAGCATCACCGAGAGACGGCTGAACGCCTTGGTGCCCGGCTCCGCCACCATCCGCTCGACCACTTCGTTCTGCAACATGAAGTGCTGATCGATCACGCGATGCGCGAACGACGTCAGATGAAACAGCAGCGGGCTCGAAATGTTGTACGGCAGATTGCCGACAATGCGCAGCGACGCTTTCTCGCCAGGCGCGGCCAGCGAGCCGAAGTCGAACGCGAGCGCGTCGCCCGCATGCAGTTCGAGCAGGCCGCCGAATTTCGTCTTCAGACGGCCGATCAGATCGCGATCCAGTTCGACGGCGTGCAAGGGCGCTTCCGGCGTCGCCAGACGCTCGATCAGCGGCTCGGTGAGCGCGCCGAGGCCCGGCCCGATCTCGACCATGCGCTCGCCGCGTTGCGGCCGGATGACATCGACGATCGAATCGATCACGCCCATGTCGACCAGAAAATTCTGCCCGAAACGCTTGCGCGCGATATGGCCTTGGTGCCGGCCCTGTTGCTGTCTGCTGGTGGACATCGAAGAAACGCTAAGAAAGAGAACGGCTTAAGAAAAGGAACTTGCCGAGCGGCGCGCGCTTTTCGGCGGCGCTCGCCAGGCGGCATCCGCCACTAGCGGCGGCGTATATGCAAAAAGCAGCCAGCCGCGCGGCGGCGCCGAATCAGCCCGCGCGGCGGTGTTGCGCCATCGACACCGCCGTGTCGATCGCGGCGATCAGGCTGCCCGCGTCGGCACGGCCCGTGCCGGCCAGATCGAGGGCGGTGCCGTGATCGACCGAGGTGCGGATGATCGGCAAACCGAGCGTGACGTTGATGCCTTCACCGAACGTGGCGTATTTCAAAACTGGCAGGCCCTGGTCGTGGAACATGGCCAGCACGCAATCGGCCTCATCCAGATAGCGCGGCTGGAACAGCGTGTCGGCCGGATACGGACCGCGCGCGTCGATGCCTTGAGCGTCGGCGAGCTTCAGCGCCGGCGTGATGACCTCGATTTCCTCGCGGCCCAGATAACCGTTTTCGCCCGCGTGCGGGTTCAGCCCCGTCACGAGGATGCGCGGCGCCGGCAATCCGAAGTGGTGCCGCAAATCGTGATCGATGATGCGCAGCGTCTCGAGAATGCCTTCGATGGAAAGCGCGGCGGAGACATCTTTGAGCGGCAGATGCGTGGTCGCCAGTGCGACGCGCAACGGCCGCTTGCCGGTGCCGGCCAGCATCATCACCACCTGCGGCGTGTGCGTACGCTCGGCCAGATATTCGGTGTGGCCGGTGAACGGCACGCCGGCGTCGTTGATGGTGCTCTTTTGCAGCGGCGCGGTGACGATCGCGTCGAACGTGCCGGCCACCGCGCCGTCGATCGCGATGTCGAGCAGATCGAGCACGTAGCGGCCGTTGGCCGCGTTGAGCTTGCCCGCGACAGCCGGCGCCCCGAGCGGCCGGTGTTGCAGGCGCACGCGCTTGCCGTCCGCCACCAGTGCGCTCCAGTCGACACCCACGGCCTGCGCGCGTGCCGCGAGCAGATCCGCGTCCCCCAGCACGATGAACTGCGCGTGGGGCCAATGCGCCGCCGCGCCGGCCAGTGCCTGCGCCGTCAATTCGGGGCCGACGCCGGCAGGCTCGCCGGTCGTGATCGCGATCTGCAACGGTGGGCGGGCGGACTGGGTGGCGCTTGTCATGACGGTTATTGCGTGCTCGACAGTGTAGGCTTCACTTCCACGTATGCAGTATCGCGCAGTTCGCGCAACCAGTCCGCGTAAGCCTGTTCCGCCTTGCGTTGACCGATGGCCTGGCGCGCCAGATCCATCTGCTGCGAGACCGAACCTTCCGATTCGCGGCGGCCCAAGACCTGAATCAGGTGGTAGCCGTATTCGCTGCGGACCGGGTCGCTGATCTGGCCGTCCTGCAGGCCGTTCATGGCGCGCTCGAATTCCGGCACGGTCTCGCCCGGGCTGATCCAGCCGAGGTCGCCGCCTTGCGACGACGAACCGTCTTGCGAATACGTGTGCGCGAATTTCGCGAAGTCGCCGCCCGCGGCAATCTCGTTCTTGATTTCGAGCAGCTTCTGACGCGCCTGCGGTTCCGACATGCCGTCGCCGACGCGCAGCAGAATGTGACGCACGTGCGTTTGCACGAGCTTCGGCGCATCCGAGCTGGTGCCCTGACCCGCGCGGCGATCGACCAGACGCACGATTTCAAAGCCGTCGCTGGTGCGGATCAGATCCGGATTGACTTCGCCGGGACGCATCGTCGAAGCGGCCTTGACGAATTCAGGCGGCAGCTTGGCCGGTGAAGCGAAACCCGTATCGCCGCCTTTCGATGCATCCGGCGCCTGCGAATTGGCCTTCGCCAGCTTTTCGAAATTGGCGCCGCCCTTGGCTTCGGCGAGCAGCGCCTGCGCCTTCTGCTGCGCCGCTTCGATATCCGTCTCCGACGCGTTCAGCGGCGCCTTGATGAAAATGTGCTGCAGATGCAGGTCGCTCGTCAGGCCGGCGTTCGGGCCGCGCTGACTGGCGATGTAGTTCGCGACTTCCGCGTCCGACACGGTGACCTTGCTGTCCACTTCCTTCTCGCGCAGACGCGAAAGCGTCAGCTCGGTACGCGCGTCGCTGGTGAACGTGCTCCAGGGCACGCCTTGCGCCTCGATGCGCGAGCGGTACACGTCGAGCGTCAGGTTGTTCGCCGCAGCAAGCCGTTCGAGCGTTTTCTGCACGGTGGCGTCGTCGATGTTGATGTTGTCTTCTTTTGCCTTCTGCAACTGGATGCGTTCCAGCACCATCTGGTTGAGCACCTGCTGGCGCAGCTGGTCCATCGGCGGGACCGGCGCGTTCTGCTGGTTCAGGCGGCGGGTGATCAGGCCCATGCGATCGTCGAGTTCGCGCCGCGTAATGACACCGTTGTTGACCACTGCGGCAATGGTGTCGACCGTCTGGCCGCTACTGCCGCCCAGCGCCTGCGCCTGCACCGGCGCAATCGACAGGAAAGACGCCGCGGCGGCCAGACCGGCCGCAAGCGTTGCCAAGCGAAGCTTTTTCATGATTGCCACAGATACTCCAATGATGTCGGGCGCGCCTGGCCCGTCTTTTTCGCACTTTATGAATGATCGGGCGAGCGTCATTCGTAGTTGATGAAACGGGATTCCGGCGGCGGCGGCGGCGGCAACGGCGTGTAGCCCGCCACGCTGGCGCGGAATGCGCTCATCAAGCCGTTGTCGACGCTCGACAAGCCCTTGAACGTCAACTGCGCGAGGAACCGCGTGCTCGACTGATTCTGCCCCGAGGTGTTCAGACCGTTCGCGTAGCGCTGGATCCCGGCGCCGAGCGTCCAGCAGTCAGCGTCGTACTGCAGGCCGACCAGACCGTCGACGATCCGATGGCCGCCCAGGTCGTAGTTGAAACGGCCCACACCGTATACCCGGTGCGTGAGCGGCCATTGGCCCGAAATCAACACCTGATTGATCGGCTGGTTGTCCAGCGTGGTGTTCGCGCGGGTGTAGCGGTACGCGACGTTGATCACCTTGCCGGTGGCCGGACTGAACCCGAAGCCGACGCTCGTCTTCGTCAACTGGTTGTTGTCGGCATTATATTGGAACGCCGTTTCCGAAGCGAAACCAGCGCCGAGCTTGACCGAAGCCCCCGCGATCAGGTCCGAATGCGTGACCTGCGCGCTGGTCTGCGTAGGCTGCAATGTGACGCGCTGGTCCTGGAAGTAGTACTGCTGCGCGATCACGAATCGCGCCCGCTCGTCGCCCGTCGCCGCGTTGATGAAGCGCGTGGTGAGAGCGGCCGTCAGACGGTTCGCGTCGGCGATCCGGTCGTTACCGACGAAAGTGTTCGGCGTGAAGATCTCCGCCAGCCCGAAGTCGGAATCGGCGGTGTCGAACAGCGGCGCGGATTCCTGATTGCGGAACGGCGTGTACACGTAGTACAGGCGCGGCTCCAGCGTCTGGATGTAATCCTCGCCGAAGATGCGCACCGAGCGGTCGAAGATCAGGCCCGTGTCGAACGTGAACGTCGGGATCGATTCGGTGAAGTTCTTCGGCGTGCCGACCGGCACGTCGTCGCCGATATTGCGCAGGTTGTACGACGCAAAGTGCCACTGCACCTTTGGCGTGACGAAGTAACCCGGCCCGACCACCGAATACGAGAGGTACGGGTTGAACATCACCCGCTGACCTTCGGTCATGTCCGCGGTGGTGATGCGGAAATTCGTGTAGTCCGCTTCCGCGCCGTAGTCGAAGCCGCCGACGTTGTACTTCGCGTACTTCACGTTCAACTGCGGCTCGCGGCCGTAAGGCGCAATGGACGGCGTGAGCGTCTGCCAGTGCTGTTCACGCGCGAGCACCGACCACGGGCCGTTGTTATAGGTCAACCCGGCTTCCTGTTGATACAGGAGCTGGGTGCCGTTCATGAACTGACTGACCGACGACGACAGGTCTTCCGGATACGTGTTGTCCGAGACCTTGTTGTAGTAGATGTAGCCGCCGAACCCGTTGCCGAAGTTCTGGTTGTGCTGGATGTACAGCGCGTAGCGGTTGGTCTTGGTCAGATGGTCGTCCGGCAGGAACTCGCCGGTGATCGAACCGGAATACGTGGGCGACAGATAACGGAACGTGGACTGCAACTGCACGCCGCGCTTGGAGATCAGACGCGGCGTAACCGTCAGATCGCGATTCGGCGCGATGTTGAAGTAATACGGCACCGACAGTTCGAAACCGTTCGTCGAACTCAGCGAGAACGTGGGCGGCAGAATCCCGCTGCGCCGCTGGCCCGAGAGCGGGAACGACAACCAGGGCGAGGCGAACACCGGCACGCCCTGGAAGAACAGCACGCCGTTGTGGGCGACGCCTTCGTCCGCGCCGGTGTCGAAATCGAACTCGCTGCCCCTGATGTACCAGGCCGGATCGTCCGCGCACGCGCAAGCCGTGTAGGTGCCCTTCGTGAAGACCGAGCGCTCGTTGTCGAGCAGGTCGACGCGCTCCGCGCTGCCCGAACCGCCCGTCATGTTGAAGTGGTACTTCGGCGCCGTCATGAAGCCTTCGCTCGAATCCACGCGCATGTGCGCTTCCGGTCCGACGAACGAGCTGCCGTTGTTGTCCACGTGGACCTGGCCGTACGCGTCGGCCATGTCCGTATCCTGGTCGTAATGCAGCGCATCGGCCTTGATCACGACCGTATTGCGGCGCACCTCGGCCGAGCCCTTGGCGGCCATGTCCTGGTCGGTGGTGCCGGTGGTCGTGTCGCCGAGCACGAACGTGGCCGGCTTCTGACCCGCCTTCAGCGGATGTTCTTCCAGCTGCGGCGCAAGCTGCATGCCCCACGGAGCGTCGATAGGTTGCGGCTGCGCGGCTTCCCCCACCAGCTGGGCGTGCGCAAGCGCGGGCATCAGGCCCGGAACGGCGATCAACGCCGCGACGAGCCGCCTTTTGCGCGGCACAACGGCACAAGAGGGAGTCGTTTGGGAAAGCTGTCTAGGCGGCATGTATCGTTTGGCGAATCGGCTCGTCCGTCAGCATCTGCAGTCACGGTCCACCGCCTGCACACCCCGACCGTGACAGTCGGCTGCACATCAATATTTACAATCTGTCGAACGATGAGGCGGGCGGTAAAGCGGAATACGCGAAAGCTGGCGTGAGCCGCGTCAAAAAAGTCGTGGGGTATTATATGGCAAGACGTTGCCCCTCTGAATTTGCCGCCGGTTTTCATGACGCTGCCCCCAATCCAAGACTCCACCGATACCCGTCTCGACCTGCTCAAAGCCTGGCTGAAAGGCCACGCGGCGCGCCATGCGCTCGAGCTCGACACCCTTGTCCCGGCTTCGTCCGACGCCAGTTTTCGCCGCTATTTCCGCCTCGCCGGTAAGGCGGCGGAAGGCGAAAGCAGCGGCACGCTGATCGCCGTCGATGCACCGCCGCCCGAAAAGTGCCGCGAATTCGTCCAGGTCGCGCAGTTGCTCGCGGCCGCCGGGGTAAACGTGCCGCGTGTGCTGGAGGTCGATTTCGAGGCCGGCTTCATGCTCGTCACCGATCTGGGCACGGCTTCGTACCTCGGCGCGCTGACCGAAGCGCAACACGCGGACGACCCGCGCCGCGCCCGCACGCTGATGCGCGACGCGCTCGACGCGCTGATCCGCTGGCAACTCACCTCCCGCGAAGATGTGCTGCCGCCGTTCGACGAAGCCTTCCTGCGCCGCGAGATGGAGTTGATGCCGGAGTGGTTCCTCGGCCGGCATCTGGGCCACGGGGTGGACGAAAAAGTCCGTAACGTGCTGGATCGCACGTTCGCGCTGCTGGTCGCGAGCGCCCGCGCGCAGCCGCAGGTGTTCATGCTGCGGGACTTCATGCCGCGCAATCTGATGATCGCCGCCGCGCCGAATCCAGTGAACCCCGGCGTGCTGGACTTCCAGGACGCGGTGTACGGCCCGATCACCTACGACGTCGCCTCGCTGTTGCGTGACGCGTTCCTGAGTTGGGACGAGGAGTTCGAGCTGGATTGCTTCGTGTACTACTGGGAGCGGGCGAAAAAAGCCGGCCTGCCGGTCGATCCCGATTTCGGCGAGTTCTACCGCCAGATCGAATGGATGGGTCTGCAACGGCACATCAAGGTGCTCGGTCTCTTCTGCCGGATCAACTACCGCGACGGCAAACCACACTACATGAAGGATCTGCCGCGTTTCATCGGCTACGCGCGCAAGGTTGCTGAACGCTATGCACCGCTGCGTCCGTTCGCGAAGCTCCTCGACGATCTCGAAGGCCGCGCGAACGAAGTCGGCTACACCTTCTGACCGATGACGATGTCCCTGAAGAAAGCGATGATTTTCGCCGCGGGCCGCGGCGAGCGCATGCGTCCGTTAACCGATACGTGCCCCAAGCCTTTGCTCGACGTGGGCGGCAAGCCGCTGATCGTCTGGCAGATTGAACGGCTCGCGCAGGCGGGCTTTCGAACCATTGTGATCAACTACGCGTGGCTCGGTGAACAGATCGAAGCCACCCTTGGCGACGGCTCGCGCTGGCAAGTCCAGTTGCGCTACTCGGCCGAGCGCGAGGCGCTGGAGACGGCGGGCGGCATCGTGCAGGCGTTGCCGCTGCTCGAGGATGACGGCGCGAGCGAAGTGTTCGTCGCGGTCAGCGGCGACGTGTACGCGGATTTCGATTACGCCACGTTGAACGCGCGCGCCGAAAAGTTGCAAGCCTTGCCCGAGCCGGGCATGCATCTGGTGATGGTGCCGAACCCGGCGTTTCATCCAAACGGCGACTTTGCGTTAAGGGACGACGGCGCGTTGTCGCTCGATGCGCAGCCGCGCTTCACGTTCGGCAATATCGGTCTCTACGACACGCGCATGTTTCGTAACCTGCCGAGCGGCACGCGGCGCGCGCTCACGCCGTACTATCGCGATACGATTGCACGCGGTCTCGCGAGCGGCGAGTTGTACGAGGGCTTGTGGGAGAACGTCGGCACGCCGGCGCAGTTGGGCGAACTGGATCAGCGTTTGCGCGTGTCAGACGGCAAGCGCTAGGCGTTCGGAGTTCGGTGCCAGGCGTTTGGCGTTTGGCGTTTGGCGTTTGGCGTTTGGCGTTTGGCGTTTGGCGTTTGGCGTTTGGCGTTCAAGTTTTCGCGCCGCGCCGCATTGCAGGCAACAACGCAAAAATCGCCGCACAAGTTTTATCCACCACCCTCTCCCGCGCCCACGGCTTCCGCTGACTCCGGCGCTTCGGCCGCGCGCTGCTGCTGCAACGCCCACATCTGCGCGAACAAACCGTTCGCGCGCAACAGTTCCGCATGCGTGCCGCGTTCGACGATCCGCCCTTTGTCCATCACGATGATCTGCTGCGCGTGCACCACCGTCGAAAGCCGGTGTGCGATGATCAGCGTGGTGCGCTCGCGGGCGATCTGATCGAGTTCGTGCTGAATGGCTCGCTCGGAACGCGAATCGAGCGCGGAGGTCGCTTCGTCGAACAACAGGATCGGCGGATTCTTGAGGATGGTCCGCGCAATCGCCACGCGTTGCTTTTCGCCACCGGACAGTTTGAGGCCACGCTCACCCACCGGTGTCTCGTAGCCCTTCGGCAATCCTTCGATGAACTCGTGAATATGCGCCGCGCGCGCCGCCGCAATCACTTCTTCGCGTGTCGCCGAAGGCCGGCCGTAAGCGATGTTGTAGTAGATCGAATCGTTGAACAGCACCGTATCCTGCGGCACGATGCCGATCGAGGCCCGCAGCGAATCCTGCGTGACGTCGCGAATATCCTGACCGTCGATGGTGATTGCACCGCCCGTCGCGCGGTCCAGATCGTAGAAGCGGAACATCAGCCGTGCGAGGGTCGATTTGCCCGAGCCACTATGGCCGACCACAGCCGTCGTGGTGCCGGCCGGAATCGTGAAGCTCACGTCGTGCAGAATCTGGCGCGCCGGTTCGTAGGCGAAGTTCACCCGCTCGAAACGCACCTGCGCGCCGCTCACGCGCAACGCGGGCGCGCCGTCGAGGTCGGGCACTTCCCGCGCCGCGCCGAGCAGCGTGAACATGCGGTCCATATCGGTGAGGCTTTGCTTCAACTCGCGATACACGACGCCGAGAAAATTCAGCGGAATATAAAGCTGCAACATGAAGGTGTTGATCAGCACCAGATCGCCGAGCGTGAGGCGTCCGGCCATCACGCCTTGCGTGGCGCGCCACAGAATGAACACGAGCCCCGTGCCGATGATCGCCTGCTGGCCGAAGTTCAGCGCCGACAGCGAGCGCTGCGATTTGATCGCCGCCGTGCGATAGCGCTTGAGGTTTTCGTCGTAGCGGCTCGCTTCCCACTCTTCATTGCCGAAGTATTTGACCGTCTCGTAGTTCAGCAGCGAATCGATCGCGCGTGAATTCGCCTTCGAGTCGAGATCGTTCATGGTGCGGCGAAAATGCGTGCGCCACTCCGTGACCTTCACCGTGAAGACGATGTACACGGCGAGCGCAATGAACGTGACCACCGCGTAATACGCCTCGTATTTGACGACGAAAAAGCCGAGCACGAGCCCGACTTCGACGAGCGTCGGCAGAATGCTGTACAGCGAATACGAGATCAGTTGCGTGATGCCGCGTGTGCCGCGCTCGATATCGCGCGACATGCCGCCCGTCTGCCGTTCGAGATGAAAGCGCAACGACAGCGCATGCAAATGGCGGAACACTTTCAGCGCCAGTTGCCGCACGGCGCTTTCGGTCACTTTGGAAAACAGGATCTCGCGCAATTCGGTGAACAGCGACGTGGACAGCCGCACCACCGCATACGCGACTACCAGCAGGCCGACACCGCCCAGCAACACGATGCCGGGCGAATCGTGCGCGCGGCCGAGCGCGGTGAGATGCTGCACCGAGGCGAGGCCATCGACGATCCGCTTCATCACGATCGGCACACCAAGGTTCGCGATCTTCGCACCGATCAGGCAGCTCAGCGCGAAGCCGACCCGCCATTTATACGTGGCGAGATACGGCAGCAGCGACAGGATCGTCTGCCAGTCGTTGCGCGGCTGGGTGGAGATCGGCGAGGGTTCGGACGAGGGCGTGCGGCGCATGGAGGTCGGCTGGAGAGAGTGTGGAAGTGACCGAACCCCGTCACACACGGGTCCAACTCACTCCCACGAAGTCTGCGGCGCCCGCCTTCACTGTGGACGACTTAAGCGCCTTGTCATCCGGATGAGTCTAACGTATTCGCAGCCCGCCGGCTTTCGCCGATCGGTCCCACGGTATCCGCTGCGGGATGGTTTCCACGAGGATCGGCTTCAGCCGCGGCAGGAATACTTCCCCGCCAACCGCTTGCGGAGTCCCGTCAACTGCTTTGCGGCCTGAACTTATATTTTTCGGTCTGCATGGATTTATAGTCGTACAGGAGAGGATCGCCTACGCGCCCTTTCGATGCAGCTCTTTTGAGCGCACCTTTATCATAAAGTACGCTGACTGAGACGCGTCCTTGTGCATCTTTTCGAACCAGCGCAATACCCGTTGCCGTCGACGCTATTTTCTTATCGGTCTCAAAATAATTGTTGACGTGCATTCCTTCCGACCGTTCCCATTCCGGCCGATTAATACGCGTATCGTCCTGCGGACGGCCCTTGTCAAATTTTCCGTTATAGATGATCACGGAAAACGGATAATCACCCCCGATGTCGACCAGATCGTTATTACTCGGTTGGTCCAGTCCTTTTCTTCGCGCATCTGCCTTTAAATGTTCGTGCGCCTCGCGCAGACTGCTCACGCCCTCCCGAGCGGTTTTCCAGTTTCCCGCCGGAGCGGACGTCCCGGCATGGTAAGCATAAAACTTCTGGTTATCCGCAGCGAACATCACCGTACACCCGCTGAGACTCCCTGTTGTTACCAGCACTGATCCTTTGGGCGGTATATCCGCAAAGGAAATTGCAACAGCACCCACCCCTTCCTTGCCGTTCTCCAGTTCGATCACGTTGGTCTTGTCACTCAGCTTGGTCTTGCCGCGTCCCCATTGACCGAAGTAACTGCCCGAGTTCGGAGAAAAAGAAGTGACGTCCCGCCCATTTCCCGTTTTCAGAACTTCCTGTGCCTCAGTAGAAGTGATATTCGGCAATTTAGCCGGCTCAGACATTTTCATGTCCTTGTCGTAACGATAAAAACTGAATGGGCTGTTGATCTCACTCGTGGTCTTGAGATAAATGGCGCCTTTGCCCTCGAGCGGCGCAATATCGCCTTTCCTGACACGGTAAGCATCGGTATAAAACGCTCCCTGGATTTTCGATTTGACGGACGTTGGGCGCCGCTCTTTTGAGCTGGCACGAGGTCGTGGCTCGCTGCCGGAACGTGGCCTGCCGGGGCGACCGATCGCTTTGGGCCGCGCCCCACGGTCGATTCCGCTGGGGCCGGCCGTCTCGCCCGGCAATTTAGGGGGCGTTGTCGGACTCAACGGGTAGCCGAGGCGGCCATCAGGCAGTCGCTTTGGAGGAACGAAAACCGGCCTTCTCGGTGGCGGATTCGCTACGGTGCCTTGCTTCCGCGTAACGGGTATTTCGATGCTTCTTTGGGATGGCAAATCGTTAATACTGAATACCAGGTCGTGCACCTGATCCAGGTTCAAAGGCTTGTCTTTCGACATGGTTCCCAACGCGTCGGCGGAAACAGTTGCCAAATTCATCGCGCTGCCGGCCGGCGCCACCCCTCGAATCGCCACCAGCACGGAATCGATCTGAGCAGTATCTTCTGCAATTTCTTTCTTCTCCTGATTGGTGATATTCCTACCGTGGACCAAGACGTGGTGCACGTCACTGACACTCGCGGCAAAAGCGCCAATAGGGTGTCTAAGCGCATCTTTTAACGTTTCCAACACGCTTTCCAAGGTGTAATCGGTTCTGACGCGAGTGCCCCCTACATATTGCACTTCATCCGGGCCGTTCCTTGGCGGCGGGTTCCCAGGCGGCGGAGCGTCCGAGCGATGATCGTCAGGTATACGACGCTTCGTGCGAGACCCGGAGCGGGGGCTTTGTACTTCGCCGGCGCGCGCCGTATTATTCGCTTCCGGCTCTTGCCAATCGGGCGTTACAGGATCGCTATTGATTCTCATCGATAATCTCGCGTCATCATTTTTCGGGACATGCGCAGACCTCGTTTTTATGGCTCCAAACCGCAATCGGCGGCAATGCCTTGTATATGTGGAACGAGGTAGCCCAGGAACCGCCATCGTGCGCCGATCTTTTTACGGAAGGTGTTACTCAAGCACTTCGTAACGCCACTTCGTGCGAGAGCATCGAAACGGAACGCCGCGCCACCGACTCCCGGCGCATCACCGGTCATCAGCGGCACACATACTGGTTGCCAACCAACCGCGCGCACTACTTCCGTTACGCGCCCTGCCTGGATGCTTTCCCGTACAATTCCGACTTTTACTGTCGCAGAAGCCGGCTGGCGCCGCTTTTCATGGGTTGGCCCGCCGTGGGTGGCACGTTGGCCGTGCGGTGCGTGCCGTACCGTTGTCGTGAAATGCCCCGCCTGCCGGTCGAGCCGACCGAGCCAACACGTTTCTCAAGGGTGTCCCGATGACCGATATTCTCCAACTCCCGCAAAAGCACTGTGCGCTGCGCGTGGTGCCGCAGCCCTCGGATGCGAACGTCCACGGTGACGTGTTCGGCGGCTGGATCATGGCGCAAGTGGACATTGCCGGCTCGATTCCGGCAAGCCGCCGCGCCAACGGGCGGGTCGCGACCATCGCGGTCAACTCGTTCGTGTTCAAGCAGCCGGTGTTCGTCGGCGACCTGCTGAGCTTTTACGCGGACATCGTCAAGACGGGCAATACCTCGGTCACTGTAGCGGTCGAGGTCTACGCGCAGCGTATGAGCCTGACCGAAGATCTCGTGAAGGTCACCGAAGCCACGCTGACCTACGTCGCCACCGATAGCGACCGGCGCCCGCGCGCGCTGCCGGTGCTGGATTGAGCGTGAGCGCTCAAACCGTCGCCAGCTCGCGCCCCACACCTCCCTGCAGCAGTTCCGAAATCGCGTCCGTCGACAACGGCTTCGCGAAGTAGAACCCCTGCATCTCGTCGCACGCGCGCTCTTTCAGGAAGTCGAGCTGCGCGGACGTCTCCACGCCCTCGGCGATCACCTGCAACTTCAACGAATGCGCGAGCGCGATGATCGCCGAGGTGATCGTCTCGTCATCGCCCGACACGCCGATATCGGAGACGAACGAGCGATCGATCTTCAGGCGGTCCACCGGGAAGCGCTTCAGATAGCTGAGACTCGAATAGCCGGTGCCGAAGTCGTCGATGGCGAGGCCGATGCCGAGCGCGTGCAGTTCGTTGAGCATCGACACCGCTTCTTCCGCGTTGCGCATGATCGTGCTTTCGGTCAGTTCGAGTTCGAGGTATTGCGGCTCGAGACCGGTCTCGGCCAGCACCTGCATGACCAGCTTGGCGATGTCACGCTGCTGGAACACCCGCGCCGACAGATTCACCGAGACCCGCGCCGGCGGCAAACCTTCGTCCTGCCAGGCCTTGTTCTGGCGGCACGCCTCGCGCAGCACCCACTCCGAGAGCGGCCCGATCAGCCCGCTTTCCTCCGCGACCGGAATGAACGACGACGGCAGCACCAGTCCGACTTCCGGGTCGCGCCAGCGCACCAGCGCCTCGGTGCCGACGATCTGGCCGCTCACGATATCCACCTGCGGCTGGTAGTGCAGCAGGAATTCGTTGTCGCGCAACGCGCGGCGCAGACGCCGTTCGAGATTCAGGCGCGCGCCCGCGCTCGCGTTCATCTCCGGCTGATAGAACTGGAACGTGTTGCGGCCCATGTCTTTCGCGCGGTACATGGCGAGGTCGGCCTTCTTCATCAGCGTCTCGGCATCCTCGCCGTCTTGCGGAAACAGGCTCGCGCCCATGCTGCAGCCCACGTACAGCTCGGTGCCGTCGAGCCAGACGGGCTCGGAAATCGACGCGCGCACGCGCTCCATCCACGCGATCAGCGACTGTTCGTCGACGGTGTCGGTCATCACGATCACGAACTCGTCGCCGCCGTGCCGCGCCACCGTATCGCTCGTGCGCGTGCAGCGCGCGAGGCGCTCGGCGACTACGCTGAGCAGCCGGTCGCCGACGCTGTGGCCGAGGCTGTCGTTGACGTTCTTGAAGCCGTCGAGATCGATGAACACGACCGCGACGCCCTTGTGATGCCGTTGCGCGATGATCAGCGCATGCTGCAGACGGTCGCGCAGCAGATTGCGGTTCGGCAGGCGCGTGAGGCTATCGTAATTGGCCTGATACTCGAGCTGTTCCTGATAGCGCATCAGATCGGTCACGTCGTTGATCACGCCGATGTGGTGCGTGATCACGCCGTCCTGATCCGGCACCGGCGCAATGAAAAGCTGATTCCAGAACAGCGCGCCGTCCTTGCGATAGTTGCGCACCACGGCGCTGACTTCGCGATTCGTCGTGAGCGCCTGGCGGATCAGCGCGACGCCTTCCTGTTCGCGGTCGTCACGCTGCAGTACGCGGCAATCGTGGCCGATCACCTCGGCGGGATCGTAGCCGGTAATGCGCATGAACGCCGGGTTCACATATTCGATCAGATTGCCGTTTGGCGACGGTGCGGTGATCAGAATCGCGTTGACGCTGGCGTCGAGCGCGCGGCTTTGCAGGCGCAAGGCAAGGTCGGCGCGCTTGCGCTCGGTGATGTCCGTGTAGGAACCGAGCACGCCGATCACGCGGCCGTCGCCGTCGGTGAACGGCAGCTTGCTCGTGACCGTGGTGCGATGCACGCCGTCGATCACGAGGTCGACTTCGAAGTTCATCTTCGGCACGCCGGTGCTCACCACTTCCTTGTCGTGATCGTTCAGCAACGTGGAGAAGTCGCGCCACGGCATGTCGGCGTCGCTCTTGCCCACCACCTGCTCCGGATACGCGAGCCCGGCATCGCGCGCGAACGCCATGTTGCAGCCGAGATAGCGCGACTCCATGTCCTTCCAGAAAATGCGCTGCGGAATATTGTCGATCACCGCTTCGAGCATCTGGTTGGACCGCTGTGCCTCGGCTTCGGCGTTGATCTGCTCGGTGACATCGTCGGCGAGCACGAAGAACGCCGCGCGGCCCATGAAGTTCAGCGCGTGATACGAAATGTCGGCGCTGATCGTCGAGCCGTCCTTGCGCCGGTGATGCCAGATGCCCGCCATGGTACGGCCGTGCTGGCCCGCGTCGCTGCGCTGCATATGCGATTCGAGACGCGAGATTTCGCCGTTCGGCCGGATCGCGCGAACCGTCATGCCGAGAAATTCGCTTTCGGTGTAGCCGTATTGCTGGATCGCGGCCGCGTTGACGGCGAGAAAACGCAGCGTCTCGCGATCGAAGATGTACATCGGCACCGGATGCTCGTCAAACAGGCCGCGAAAGCGTTCGTCGTTGCGGCCGAGCGCGCGCACGCTGCGCAACTTCTCGCGCGCGCTGTTTTCGCGGGCGCCGAACGTGAAGATCAGCAGCACGCTGCCGCCCAGCATGGTGACGATCAGCAGGAACATGGCCCGCTGCGTTTCGCTCGCCGACGCCGCGAGCGACGCCTGCAAGGCGCGGCTCTCCGCACCGCGCAGTGCCGCGAGACCGTCTTCGAGGCGATCCAGGCCGAGCCCGAGATGGGTGTAAGTCGAGGCCGCCCACTCGCGCGACGCGTCCGGCCCGGCATTGGCGCTCCTGAGCAGCGCGCCGTCGATGTCGTGTTGCAACGCGTGGCTGTCCGAGCTCAACTTCGCGAGCGCATCGAGCATGGCGGGTTCGCCGGCCAGTTCGTTGCGCAGGTCGCGCTCCAGGCGCGCGAGCGTCGTGGCCATGTCGGTGCCCGCACTGGCCGGCGCCGACTCGCCCGATGCCTCGAAGCGGCCGAGCGCGGCAAGGCCGCCGTCGAGCGCCGCACGGTAGGCGTCGAGGTTCTGGCGCACGCTCGTCGAACGCAGCATGCGCGCGTCGGCGTCACGTTGGCCGCAAATCTGCGTATAGGCGACGAACGCGTTCGCGCCGACCGCCGCGGCAACGACCGCCAGGTTGATCAGCAGCCGCTTCGATAAAAAAGGAGTCATGGGTTCCGAACGTCAATCGTTCTGCGGGCGGGAGCGCGCGGTCGCTTTCGATGCATCGGGCCGCATCGATACGAGTCTCTTTACGCGCCAACCCATGGATAACGGCAGGGTTCGGAACAGATTGAGGGTAGCGAATGAAAAAAACTGGCCGGCCGTACCTAGCCGGCCGTACCGAACTCCTTCATGGCCGGGACGAAGTCGTGATTGGCCTCCGGCTTGCGCGACAGCTTGGCGAGCACGTAGCGCTTGAACGGCGCCAGCTCGGCCCACTGCGCGACGCCCGGCGCGGCGAGGCCGGCCAGTTGCGCCTGATGCGCGATGCCATCCGGCACGCTGTCCGTGCGGCGCCAGGCCGGCGCTTCCTCGGGCGTGAACCATTCCGGCTCGATGTTTGCGTGGGTGCGCAGCATTTCGAACAGCGCATGATCGAAATTCGGTTCGATCTCCGCGTCGTCCTCGACCGGGAAACGCGCCAGCAGCTTGCGGTCTTCGAGCGGCAGCATTTGCCACTGATCGAGCGTGATACGCAGCCCGAAGCGGTCGAGATTGAAGCGCACCGACATCGGGATGTAGGTGAAATTCTCCGAAGACTCGACCTCGAAGTTGAACAGAAGCGGCGCTTCGTTGAGTCCCATGACAGTGTCCCTCGTGAATGGCGGGCAACACGCAAGCCCAGCTTGGGGTATTTTAGAACCTTATTCGCGCGACGGCGGCATGGCCGGGGGCAACGTACCGGCCCGCCAGCCGCTCACGCGCGCGCAGCATGGCAAAGGAGTGAACTCACTTGAACGAACTGGAAACAGCCGGACAGCCGGGCGCGGTGGAGCGCCAAGTGCGCCGGCATCGCGGCGCAGCGGTCGAAACCGTGATCGACCACGTCGGTCAGGAATGGCCGGTCGCACTCGTCTTCAACGGCATTTCGCACGCGGTGATGATGTGCACGCCGCGCGATCTGGAGGCGTTCGCGGTCGGATTCGCGATTTCGGAAGGGATCGTGGCGCGTGGCAGCGACATTCAGGACATCGAGGTCGAGCTGCATGACGACGGTGAATTGCCACATGCCGAAGTGCAGCTACAGGTGGTGCAGCAGGCGTTCGTCGCGCTGAAGGAGAAGCGCCGCGCGCTTGCCGGGCGCACCGGGTGCGGGGTCTGCGGGATCGAAAGCATCGATCTGCTGGATCTGAAGCCGGAGCGTGTGCCGGACACCGGCTTTCTGCAACGGCTCGCGCCGGATGCGATCGCGCGCGCCGCCCGCGAATTGCCCGAGCACCAGGCATTGACGCGGCTGACCGGCGGGCTGCACGCGGCCGCGTGGTGCGACGCGGCGGGCGCAATCCGTTGCGCGTTCGAAGACGTCGGCCGCCACAACGCGCTCGACAAGCTGATCGGCCAGCTGGTGCTCGATCGCGTGGATACCAAAGAAGGTTTCGTGTTTCTGTCGAGCCGCGCCAGCTACGAGCTGGTGCGCAAGGCCGCGCGCGTCGACGTGCCGATGCTCGCCACGATCTCGGCGCCGTCGTCGCTGGCGATTGCGATTGCCCGCAAGGCGGGCGTGCGGCTGGTGAGCTTCTGCCGCGAGAAAAGCTACGTCGACTACGATACGTTGCAGCCGGCGCAGCCTTGAGCGGCCGACGCGCCTGAACGTTCAGGCGCGCGAACGCCCTAACGCGCAAAAAAGCTGAAGTTGCGAGCGGGCGATATCCCTTCAACGCCCGAACGCTCGCACGCCGGACGCACCCCGCACGCCGTTAATCGAATTGCCGGAAGTCCGGCTTGCGCTTTTCGAAGAACGCCTTGAACGCCTCGCGTGCTTCCGGCGCGAGCAGCATCTTGCCGAAGTGCACGGCTTCTTCGGACATCTGCGTTTGCAGCTCCAGGTGGCTCGCGCGCTTCATCAAACTCTTCGTCACGCGCAGCGACGAGGCGGGCAACGCGGCCAGCTTCGCGACTTGCGAAGCGGCGAATGCATCGACTTCCGCAGCGGGCAGCAGGCGATTCACGAAGCCCATGCGCTGCGCCTCGGCGGCATCGAACGCTTCGCCGAGCAGCAGTTTCTCCGCCGCCGCCTGGTAGCCGCCCACTCGCTGCAACAGCAGGCTGGACGCCGCTTCCGGACACAAGCCGAGTTGCGTGAACGGCAGCGAGAAGCTCGCGGTGTCGGCCGCGTAGACCAGGTCGCAATGCAGCAGCAGCGTCGTGCCGATGCCGACCGCCGGGCCCGCCACCGACGCCACCACCGGCTTTTCCGCCGAACTGATCGCGCGCAGGAACTGGAACACCGGCGCGTGTTCGCCCATCGGCGGCGTTTTCATGAAATCTTCGAGATCGTTGCCGGCGCTGAAAATGCCCGCGCTGCCGCGAATCAGAATGGCGCGCACGGCTGCGTCGCCTTGCGCTTCGACCAGCGCGTCGGCCATCGTCTGGTACATCGCGGCCGTGATCGCGTTTTTCTTGTCGGGCCGGTTGAAGGCAATCGTCAGCACGCCGTCGGCGCGCTCGACCAGAATATCCATCGTCATCTCCTCGTACTCCTGCTGAGAATGTAAAAACGGTTCGCAAGCCGGATGGCCTGCGAACCGTTCCGCGGTCCTCAACGCTTACGCGCGAGGACCGCAGCGAACCTCGGGGTGACCATGCTCACAGACGCTCGATAATGCCCGCCGCGCCCATACCCGTCCCGACGCACATCGTCACCATGCCGTACTTGTAGTTACGGCGGCGCAAGCCATGCACCACGGTCGACGCACGAATCGCGCCCGTCGCGCCCAGCGGGTGGCCAAGGGCGATCGCACCGCCGAGCGGGTTGATCTTCGCCGGGTCGAGACCGAGGTCCTGAATCACCGCCAGCGATTGCGCGGCAAATGCTTCATTCAGCTCGATCCAGTCCAGGTCGTCGATCTTCAGGCCGGCGGCCTTCAGCGCGGCCGGAATCGCCTCCTTCGGACCGATGCCCATGATTTCCGGCGGCACGCCGCGCACGGCGAAGCTGACGAAACGCGCGAGCGGCGTCAGATTGAATTCCTTGAGCGTCTTTTCCGACACGACGATCAACGCGCCCGCGCCGTCCGATGTCTGCGAGCTGTTGCCCGCCGTCACCGAACCCTTGTTGGCGAACACCGCGCGCAGCTTGGCCAGACCTTCGAGCGACGTTTCCGCGCGCGGGCCTTCGTCGAGCGAGACTTCACGGGTCTTCACGCGCACTTCGCCGGTCGCGAGATCGGGGAAGCGTTCGGTGATCGTGTAGGCGGCGATTTCGTCGTTGAATTCGCCGGCTTGCTGCGCGGCGATGGCACGGCGGTGCGATTCGAACGAGAACGCGTCTTGCGCTTCGCGGCTGATCTTCCAGCGCTCGGCCACCTTCTCCGCCGTCAGGCCCATGCCGTAGGCAATGCCGATGTCTTCATTGCGATCGAAGATATGCGGCGACATGGACGGCTTGTTGCCCATCATCGGCACCATGCTCATCGATTCGCAGCCGCCGGCGATCATCGCTTCCGATTCGCCGACGCGGATGCGGTCGGCCGCCATCGCCAGCGCGGTCAGGCCCGATGCGCAGAAGCGGTTCACCGTCACGCCGCCGACACTATTCGGCAGGCCGGCCAGCAGCGCGCCCATGCGCGCGACGTTCAACCCTTGTTCCGCTTCCGGAATCGCGCAGCCGATGATCGCGTCTTCGATCACCTTGGTGTCGAGGCCGGGCACTTGCGCCACGGCCGACCTGATCGCGTGCACCAGCAGTTCGTCCGGGCGCGTGTTCTTGAACATCCCGCGCGGCGCCTTGCCGATCGGCGTACGGCTCGCGGCGACGATGTATGCGTCTTGCAATTGCTTTGCCATTTCAAGCTCCATTGTCGACCGAAGTTAGCGCTTCAGTGCTTACTCCGGTCCCATGCACGTAGTGCGGTCGATCAGAGTTGGCGCTTTAGCGCTTTACTCTGATCCCATGCAATTCATTGCACTCAGTTGCGCACCGGCTTGCCGGTTTGCAGCATGCCCATGATCCGTTCCTGCGTCTTTTGCGTGCCGAGCAGATCGACGAACGCACGACGCTCGAGTTGCAGCAGCCATTCCTCATCGACCAGACTGCCCGCTTCCACGTCACCGCCGCACACCGCTTCCGCGATACGGCTCGCGATCAGGAAATCGTGCTCGCTGATGAAACGGCCATCGCGCATGTTGACGAGCGACGCCTTGATGGTCGAGATCGCCGAACGGCCGGCCACCGGCACTTGCGTCACGCGCAGCGGCGGACGATAACCCGCCGCCGACAACGCGCGCGCTTCCTTCTTCGCGACGTCGAGCAGTTCGAACACGTTGAAGACGATCGTGTCGGACGGTTTCAGGTAGCCCATCGCGCGGGCGTCGAGCGCGGAGGCCGAAACCTTTGCCATCGCCGCGTTTTCGAACGACTTCTGCACGAACTTCAGCAGGTCGTTGGTCGCGCCCACTTGCGTCGCGGCTTCCGCCGCTCGCAATGCCGCTTCCTTCAGGCCGCCGCCCGCCGGCACGAGACCCACGCCGACTTCCACCAGACCGAAATAGCTTTCGATGTGCGCGACCCGTTTCGCGCTATGCAGCGCCAACTCGCAGCCGCCGCCGAGCGCGATGCCCGACACGGCCGAGATGACCGGCACGCTCGCGTACTTCACACGCAGCATGCCTTGCTGGAATTTCTTCACAAACGGCTCGATGCCCTTCGCGCCGCCCATCATGAACGCCGGCATTGCTTCTTCGAGGTTGGCGCCCGCGGAGAACGGGCCGCCCGGCGTGCCGAGCTTCAGCGACGTCGGTTGCCACACCACCAGACCCTTGTAGTCCTTCTCGGCCAGTTCGATCGCCTGCGTCAGACCGTCGATGACCGACGGTCCGATCGTATTCATCTTGCTCTTGAACGACACGATCAGCACGTCGTTCTCGCCTGCGCGATCGTCGACCCATGCGCGCACGGCGTCGGTTTCGAACAGCGTCTTGCCGTAGGTTTTCGGATCAGCCTTGGTTTCGCCTGCCAGCGGCGCGCGGAACACCTGCTTGTCGTAGACCGACAGCGACGAGCGCGGCACGAACGTTTTCGAAGCCGGCGACCAGGAACCTTCGTTCGTATGTACGCCGCCCTGCTCGGCCACCGGACCTTCGAGCACCCAGGACGGCAACGGCACGTTCGAGAGCGCCTTGCCCGTCGCGATATCTTCCTGCACCCATTCGGCGACCTGTTTCCAGCCGGCCGTCTGCCAGCCTTCGAACGGACCTTCGTTCCAGCCGAAGCCCCAACGGATCGCCAGATCGACGTCGCGCGCGTTATCCGCGATCGATTCCAGATGCACGCCGATGTAGTGATACACGTCGCGGAAGATCGCCCACAGGAACTGCGCCTGCGGATGCTGCGTTTCGCGCAGCAGCTTCAGACGCTCCGCCGGCGGGCGCTTCAGAATACGGCCGACCAGTTCGTCCGCCTTCGCGCCGCCGTCGACGTACTCGCCCGTCTTCGGGTCGAGCACCTTGATCGCCTTGCCTTCCTTCTTGTAGAAGCCGCCGCCGGTCTTCTGACCCAGCGCGCCCTTCTTGACGAGTTCGGCCAGCACGGCCGGTGTTTCGTAGACCGGGAAGAACGGGTCGTCCTTCAGCGTGTCCTGCATCGTCTTGATGACGTGCGCCATCGTGTCCAGACCGACCACGTCGGCGGTGCGGAACGTGGCCGACTTCGCACGGCCCAGACGCGCGCCGGTCAGGTCGTCCACTTCGTCGAAACGCAGGCCGAATTTCGCAGCCTCGGTCACGACGGCGAGGATCGAGAAAACCCCGACGCGATTGGCGATGAAGTTCGGCGTGTCTTTCGCGCGCACGACGCCCTTGCCGACCACGCTGGTCAGGAACGACTCGAGTTGATCGAGGATTTCCGGGCGCGTGGTCGCGGTCGGGATCAGTTCGACCAGGTGCATGTAGCGCGGCGGATTGAAGAAGTGCACGCCGCAAAAGCGCGCCTTCAGTTCATCCGAGAAACCTTCCGACAGTGCGGTGATCGACAGACCCGACGTGTTGGTCGCGAAAATCGCGTTCGGCGCGAGGTGCGGCGCGACCTTCTTGTACAGGTCGTGCTTCCAGTCCATGCGTTCGGCAATCGCTTCGATCACGAGGTCGCATTCGGCGAGTTTTTCGATGTCGTCGTCGTAGTTCGCGGGCTGGATGTATTGCGCGTCGTCCTTCACGCCGAACGGCGCGGGCGACAGCTTCTTCAGGTTCTCGATCGCTTTCAGCGCGATCGCGTTCTTCGGGCCTTCTTTTGCAGGCAGATCGAACAGCAGCACGGGCACCTTGGCGTTGATCAGGTGCGCGGCGATCTGCGCGCCCATCACGCCGGCGCCGAGCACGGCTACCTTGCGAATGATCAGATTGCTCACGTCGTTCCTCCGGGGAGTTGTGCGATGTCGCGAAGCTTCATGGGACGCTTCGCGATGTGTGGCTGACGGGCGGCGCCGCGCGTTCGACATGCGCGGCGCCTGCCTCGATGGGTTTGCGTAAGGCTTAGAACAGCGCTTCTTCGAGGTCCATCATGGACTTCGAACCGGCGCGTGCCTGACGGATCGTCATTGCCGTTTCCGGCAGCAGCTTGGCGAAGTAGAAGCGAGCTGTGGCGAGCTTCGCCTTGTAGAACGGATCGCCCGAGGCTTCCTTATCGAGCGCGACGCGTGCCATGCGCGCCCAGAAGTACGAAAACACGAGGTGGCCGACGGTGCGCAGATACGGCACGGCGGCAGCGCCGACTTCGTCCGGATTCTGCATGGCCTTCATGCCGATTTCCATCGTCAGCTTCTGCACCTTTTCGCCGATGTCGGCGAGCGGGTTGATGAACTCCTGCATTTCCGGCTTCACGCCTTCGGCTTCGACGAAATCGGACACCAGCTTGCCGAACTTCTTCATCTTCGCGCCCATGTCGCCGAGGATCTTGCGGCCGAGCAGATCAAGCGCCTGAATCGCGTTGGTCCCTTCGTAGATCATGTTGATACGCGCGTCGCGCACGTACTGCTCCATGCCCCACTCGGCGATGAAGCCGTGGCCGCCGTAGATCTGCATGGCGTGGTTGGTGCTCTCGAACGCGTTGTCCGACAGGAACGCCTTCAGGATCGGCGTGAGCAGCGCGACGAGGTCGGCGGCTTCCTTGCGCACCGATTCGTCAGCGTGCGACAGTTCCTTGTCGATGTGCAGCGCCGACCAGTACGAGAAAGCGCGCGCGGCTTCGGCGTAGGCCTTCTGCGTGAGCAGCATGCGGCGCACGTCCGGATGCACGATGATTGGATCGGCCGCCTTTTCCGGCGCCTTCGGACCGCTCAGCGAACGCATCTGCAGACGCTCTTTCGCGTACGTCAGCGAGTTCTGGTAGCCGATTTCAGTCAAGCCCAGGCTCTGCATGCCGACGCCGAGACGCGCGGCGTTCATCATCACGAACATCGCGTTCAAGCCCTTGTTCGGCTCGCCGACCAGCCAGCCACGGGCGTTGTCGAGATTGATCACACATGTCGCATTGCCGTGAATACCCATCTTGTGTTCGATGGAGCCGCACTTCACGCCATTGCGCTCGCCCGGTTCGCCCGCTTCGTTCGGCACGAACTTCGGCACGATGAAAAGCGAAATGCCCTTGGTACCCTTGGGCGCATCCGGCAGACGCGCGAGTACCAGGTGAACGATGTTCTCCGCGAGATCGTGTTCGCCGCTGGAGATGAAAATCTTCGTGCCGCTGATCGCGTACGAGCCGTCGCTGTTCGGCTCAGCCTTGGTGCGCAGAATGCCGAGGTCGGTGCCGCAGTGCGGCTCGGTCAGACACATCGTGCCGGTCCAGACGCCCGCCACCAGCTTCGGCAGATAGCGCTGCTGCAATTCCGGCGTGCCGTGCGCGTGCAGACATTCGTACGCGCCGTGCGAGAGGCCTGGATACATGGTCCACGCCTGATTCGCCGAGTTCAGCATTTCATACAGCGCGTTGTTGACGAACGCGGGCAGGCCCTGGCCGCCGTATTCCGGATCGCAGCCCAGTGCGGGCCAGCCGGCTTCCACATATTGTTTGTAGGCTTCCTTGAAGCCCTTCGGCGTGGTCACGACGCCGTCGCCGGCGTACGTGCAGCCTTCCTGATCGCCGCTGTGGTTGAGCGGGAACAGTACTTCGGAGCAGAACTTGCCGGCTTCCTCGAGCACCGCATTGATCGTGTCGGCGTCGAGATCCGCGTGCTTCGGCATCTGCCTGATTTCGGCTTCGACGTTAAGCAGTTCGTGCAACACGAATTGCATGTCGCGCAGCGGCGCGGCGTACTGTCCCATGACTCTCTCCCAAGTTTGACAAGAAGCCAGGCCGTTAGCTGAGTCCGTGGATCGGAACTTTCTGCGCCGATGAATCCGCTTGATTGGCGGTGACGCGGCTAACGGCTTTCGCTTTGATACGAAACAATCAATTTTTCCAGCGCGGCCCACGTGAGACGCACCGCATCCGGCAAGTGCAGGAAGCGCGCGTCGTGATGCAGGCCGAGCGTGAAGCTGTACAGTTCGAACAGCATCAGTTGCGGATCAGTGTCGGCACGCAGATGCCCTTCTTCCATTGCCTGCGAAATCGCGCGCGTGAGCGCCGCGCGCCAGACCGTCACACTCGACACCAGTTGCTCACGCACCGGGTTATCCGCGCGGTCGTCGTATTCGACGGCGCCGCTGATGTAGATGCAGCCGGTGGTGACTTCCTGAATGCGTTTCTCGATCCAGCGGGAAATCATCGCGCGCAAGCGCGGCAATCCACGAGGCTCGCGCAAGCTCGGGAAAAACACCTCGTCTTCGAAACGACGGTGATACTCGCGCACGACTTCGACCTGCAAATCCTCGCGCGACCCGAAATGCGCGAACACCCCGCTTTTGCTCATCTGCATGCGCTCAGCCAGCAGCCCAATCGTCAGACCTTCCAGTCCGTCGCGGCTTGCCAGATCAAGTGCTGCATCGAGAATTGCGACTCGCGTCTGTTCGCCTTTTCGCATAGCTTTTTACCGTTCTAATGTGACCGAAAGAAAATCGAACGGCCGTACTATTATTGAGTGGCGCCGTCCGCGAAACAAGGACTTTATTAGAAACCGGTTTCTAACCTGGTTTCAATTCTGCGGCATCCGTCAATCAGAGGAATGAGATTTTTTAGAGGCGTTTGCCTTGAGACGGGGTTGCCTGCCCAAGTGCGCGCTTTCTTCTGATTGACGCAGCCGGCCGACATGATGCAGCAAGTCGGCGCAAATGCAGAAGCGTTTGGCGTATCGCGGGTATTGGAGGACGCCCGCGGCGGTGTGGGCTGCCGGATGGAACGACGTCGGTCGTTTCGTCAGACGCAGGCCTGGCATGGCGTTGCCGCCTTGGCGCCGGCCCGCTCAGGCCTCTTGGATGGGCGTGCGTAGGAAGAAAAAAGACCGCGTCACGAAGCGTTGTCGTGCATCGGGAAAGTTTGCGTAAGCGCGGTGGCAACCCGCACCAGCACGTCGTTCCAATCTCCGCGCCGCGTCTGGGTGAAAAGACGCAATCCGGGATACCACGGGCTGTCGTCCCGGCCATACAGCCAGCGCCAGCACCCCGCGAAGCGGTTGAGCAGCCAGACCGGCTTGCCCATCGCCGCGGCAAGATGCGCTACCGAGGTATCGACGGAAATTACGAGGTCCAGGTTCTCGATCAACGCCGCGGTATCGGCGAAGTCTGTGATTTCGTCCGTCCAGTCCGTGAGGAGCGAACGGGTGGCAGTGTCGGGAAGCTTGGCTGGATCGTCGGCTTTTTGCAGACTGATCCAGCGCACGTGGGGCAGCGCCAGCAGCGGCGCGAATTGCACGGCTGCCAGGCTGCGCAAAGCGTCCAGGTGAAAGCCGGAATGACCACCGGCCCAGACCACGCCGACGCGCGGCAAACGGGGATCGGGCAGTGCGTCGAGTCGCGCGCGCCAGGCGGCGGCGAGCCCGCTATCGGCATGAAGGTAAGGAAGCGCGGCTGGCACTGTGGCCACTCGCGTCGCGAACGCCGACGGCATGGACATCAGCGGCACATATTGGTCCCAGCTGGACAGATCGGCCGGGACCGCGTCGAGCAACACGAGGCCCGGCCAGCGTGAGCATAGCGATTGCGCGTAAAGGCGGCGCAAGGGTGGCGGACACAGATACCCGACCTGACGAAAGTGCTTCAGCGCCATTGGCAAATAGCGCACGAACTGCAAGCTGTCACCAAGCCCTTGCTCATGAAGGACCAGCAGACGCCCCTGCGGCGCGCGCGCTGTTTGCGTAACGTGACCGTTGGGAGCGCTTTCACCCATCCAGCGCGGCAGCGGCACTTCCAAAGGAACACGCATCGGTGTGCCGTCGGCGAGCTTGAAGCCGAACCAGCGGTCCTCGAAATACGGCCACGCTTCTTCGTAACGGCCAGTCGCCAGCAGCGCCATGGCCAGGTTGTTGCGCGCGACGAGGTTGGCGGGCGCCAGTTCGATGGCGCGCCGGTAATGATGCTCGGCTTCTTCCAATGCGCCGAGGTCCGCGTAGACGCGGCCCAGATTGTTGTGCGCCGCCGAGTGGTCCGGTTCGAGTTCGAGCGTTCGCCGATAGCTGACCGCCGCGCCCTCGAGGTTGCCAAGATGCTGCAGAGTCAATGCGAGGTTGTAATGGAACGCGACAAAATCGGGCTGAAGTGCCAGTCCCTGCCGAATACTCTGCACGGCGCCGGCGAAGTCTCCCAGCTTGAGGCGAATGGCGTAAAGCGTGTTGAACAGAATCGGCTCCGGCCGAATCTCGATCGCGCGTTCGAGCCAGAGCAGCGCGTCTTGCGCGTGGCCGGACGCTAGCGCGAGCAGGCCTCGCAAGTGGATGGCGCCGACATGCTCGGCGTCCTCGGTGAGGATTCGATCGGCGAGTGCACGCACCACGTCATGGCGACCAGCCTGATAGGCCTGCACGGCCTCGTCGTGAAGACTTGAATGATCGGCAGCTTGGGAGGAAGGGGAATCGGACATGGTTGGCGAATGGGTGGGTATCCATTACGCAGCCGATCCGGTTGCCGTGAGCGCGCAGTCGAAACGGCAGCGAGGCTTGAGGAAGGAGACGGTTTGAGTGGCGCGTGCAATGCGCCGGACCGCTCGATTTATAACGAGCGCAGATTATCTTTGCCGAGGTGTAGGCAGTCTCTAGGAACAATCCGAAACGCGGTCTGCCGTACGTCGATGCAGAGCAAAGCGGCTCAAGCATTGCGCTTGAGCCGCGCCGGGCAGGCGTTGCTCGCAAATGCGTTACCGCGGCTCAGTTCAGTCGTATCCACCCACCGTCAGCAGCTTCATCACGGCCCGGTAGGTCGTGTAGGCGAGCCAGTTGAGCGCGCGCTCACCGGCCGGCCGGGCGTCGTAGCGCGCTTCGTCGATACGGCGCGAGTCCTTGAACGCGACGAGCATCGCTTCGCGCAGCGCGTCGATCGACGGGTCGTTCACCAGCACCACATTGGCTTCGTTGTTGAGCATCAGGCTCAGCGCGTCGAGGTTCGACGAGCCGACCGTCGCCCAGTTCGAGTCCACCACCGCGACCTTGCCGTGCAGCAGCGTTTTCTCGTACTCGGCGATCTGCACGCCGGCCTTGAGCAGCGCGCGATACAGAAACGGCACCGCGTAATCGAGCGCCTTGAACTCCTTGCGCCCGATAATGAGCTTCACCACAACGCCGCGTCGCGCCGCAAACACCAGCGCGCGCCGCAGTTTGCGCCCCGGCATGAAGTACGGATTGGCGAGCAGCACTTCGTTGCGCGCCTGGCCGATTGCGGCCAGATACGCCTTCTCAATGGCGCGCCGGTTGATCAGGTTGTCGCGCGCGACGAACGCCACGCAGGGCTGGCCGCCCGCCCACAATTCCTCGTTACGACGCCGGCGCCTGCGCCGCAGACTGCCGAGCGAGGCCGTGGTGTTCGGCCCGAGATCGGGCTCCAAAGACTCGATCGGCCGATGCCCGAGGCGAATCCGGCGCCACTGCACCTCGAACGCCTGGCGGATATCGGCGACCACGGGCCCGTGCAATTCGACCGCGAAATCCCAGCGCCGGTACGGCAGTTTCTCGCCGTTGTTCTCGTAGTCGTCGACGATATTGATTCCGCCGCAGTACGCGAACTGATCGTCGATCACCGCCAGTTTGCGATGCGTGCGCGAAAAGCCGAAGCGGCCGAACAGATGCGGGTTGTAGATGCGATGGTCGATGCCGGCGGCAGGCCACTCGTTGAACATCGGCAAACGCTCGGTACCGATGCCGTCGGTGATCGCGCGCACCTTCACGCCGCGCGCAGCCGCGCGCGACAGCGCGGCGCTGACCGCTTTCCCGGCGTTGTCATGGCAAAAGATATACGTTTCGAGCACCACGTCGCTCTGCGCCGCATCGATACGCGCGATCAGCGCGCTGAAGAACTCATCGCCGGAACGCAGCAGCTTGACGTCGTTCCCGCTGGTGAAGCGGTAACGCTGCCAGTAGCGGCGGCCGAGCAGCGATTGCCGCAGTCGGGCAAAGCGGCGCGCGCCGCCGACGCTCACCGGCCACGCTCCGTGGGATGCCCAACGACAGCACGCCCACTGAGCCGTTTAGGCAACTGCAAGATCGCATCGGCATTCGACGACGAAAAGCAGCGCGACGCTGCTTCGTCATACGGCAGCCACAGAAACGCCGTGTGTTCGCGCGGCGCCAGCGTGACCTCGAGTTGCTCGGGCACCTGAAGGCTGAACCAGTGCTCGGTGTTGTGGATCACGCCTTCGGCATAACGATAGCGAAACTCCGGGTAGATCTCGTATTCGATCGAATATTGCCAGTCGAACAACGCGCTGTGCGGCACTTGCGTGCCGCCCACCACGATGCCAGTCTCTTCGGCGACTTCACGCGCCGCCGTCTCGAGGAGCGGTTCATCGAGCTTATCCTTGGAGCCCGTGACCGACTGCCAGAAACCCGCGTGATCGGCGCGCTCGATCAGCAGCACGTCGAGCGCGGGCGTATGGATGATGACGAGTACGGATTGCGGAATCTTCGGCGGTTTCGGCATGGCGTGAAAACTGGGCGCAACGCTTGCGCGGTACATGTCGGAGATGGGTCCAATGGGCGCTCGAAAGCTTTGCATCGACTGTAACGCAAAAAACGAAAAAGGCGCATGACGCGCCTTTTCCGGTTGCTCCTGCTGTCGTTTTTCAGGCAGCACTGACTGGCTTCAGTCCCATTACACCTTCGGTTCCGGCTGACGCAGACGGATGTGCAACTCGCGCAACTGCCGCTCGTCCACTTCGCTCGGCGCCTGCGTGAGCAGACACTGCGCGCGCTGCGTCTTCGGGAACGCGATCACATCGCGGATCGAATCGGCGCCGGCCATCATCGTGACGATGCGGTCCAGACCGAACGCGATACCGCCGTGCGGCGGCGCGCCGTATTGCAGCGCGTCGAGCAGGAAGCCGAACTTGGCCTGCGCTTCTTCCGCGTTGATCTTCAGCGCGCGGAACACCTTGCTCTGCACTTCTTCACGGTGAATACGCACCGAGCCGCCGCCGATTTCCCAGCCGTTCAGCACCATGTCGTAGGCCTTGGCGAGACAGCGCGCCGGATCCGTCTCCAGATACTCGAGGTGCTCGTCTTTCGGGCTCGTGAACGGGTGATGCGCGGCGACGTAGCGGTTGTCTTCCTCGTCGTATTCGAACATCGGGAAGTCGACCACCCACAGCGGCTTCCAGCCGGTCTCGACGAGACCGTTGGCCTTGCCGAATTCCGAATGACCGATCTTCAGACGCAGTGCGCCGAGGCTGTCGTTCACCACCTTCGCGCGATCCGCCGCGAAGAAGATGATGTCGCCGTCTTGCGCGCCGGTGCGCTCGATGATCGCCTTGACCGCTTCGTCGTGCAGGTTCTTGACGATCGGGCTTTGCAGACCGTCACGGCCCTTCGCGACTTCGTTGACCTTGATCCAGGCGAGGCCCTTCGCGCCGTAGATACGCACGAATTCCGTGTAGCTGTCGATATCGCCACGCGAGAGTTCGCCGCCCTTCGGCACGCGAATCGCCGCGACGCGGCCGTCTTTCGTGTTGGCCGGCGTGCTGAACACCTTGAAGTCGACGTCGCGGACCGCGTCCGTGAGGTCCGTGAATTCGAGCTTGACGCGCAGATCCGGCTTATCCGAACCGAAGCGGCGCATGGCTTCCGAATACAGCATGACCGGGAATTTCTCGTCCAGCGTGACGCCGATCGTTTCCTTGAACACGTGACGGATCATCGCTTCGAACAGATCGCGGATTTCCTGTTCCGACAGGAACGAGGTTTCGCAGTCGATCTGCGTGAATTCCGGCTGACGGTCGGCGCGCAGGTCTTCGTCGCGGAAGCACTTGACGATCTGGTAGTAGCGATCGAAGTTCGCCACCATCAGCAGCTGCTTGAACAGCTGCGGCGATTGCGGCAGCGCGAAGAACTGACCCGGGTTCGTACGCGACGGTACGAGGTAGTCGCGCGCGCCTTCCGGCGTGCTCTTGGTCAGCATCGGCGTTTCAATGTCGATGAATCCCAGCGAGTCGAGGTACTTGCGCGCCTCGATCGCGACGCGGTAACGCAGGCGCAGGTTGTGCTGCATCTGCGGACGGCGCAGGTCCAGCACGCGGTGCGTGAGACGCGTGGTTTCCGACAGGTTGTCGTCGTCGAGCTGGAACGGCGGCGTGATCGACGCGTTCAGCACGATCAGCTCGTGGCACAGCACTTCGATCTTGCCGCTCTTGAGCGCGGCGTTCGTGGTGCCTTCCGGACGGCCGCGAACCACGCCCTTGATCTGCAGGCAGAACTCGTTGCGCACGCCTTCGGCAGCCTTGAACATCTCCGCGCGGTCCGGGTCGCAGACGACCTGGACGAGGCCTTCGCGATCGCGCAGGTCGATGAAGATGACGCCGCCATGGTCGCGGCGGCGGCTCACCCAGCCGCACAGCGAGACGGATTGGCCCAGCAGTTCTTCGGTCACCAGACCGCAGTATTCAGATCTCATCGACATGATGTTTGTCTTTCGTTTTGCATTGGTTGAACGGCGCGCCGCAGTGAAACACTGCGTGAAAACCAGCGCGCCGGCATTACAGCGGAGGCTCGACTGTCGTGCGGCGCACCGGCGCCGGCGGCGCGGACGGCGCCACGACGCCCATCGAGACGATGTACTTGAGCGCAGCGTCGACCGTCATGTCGAGTTCGATCACTTCGCTCTTGGGCACCATCAGGAAGAAGCCGGACGTTGGATTCGGCGTAGTCGGCACATACACGCTGACGTGATCTTCTTTCAGGTGGTTGATGACGTCGCCGCCCGGAATGCCGGTCAGAAACGCAATCGTATAGGAGCCGCGGCGCGGGTATTCGATCAGAAGCGCTTTGCGAAACGCGTTGCCGCTGCTCGACAGCAGGGTATCGGACACCTGCTTGACGCTGGTGTAAATCGGGCCGACCACCGGAATGTGAGCGACCACGACTTCCCACCACTTCACGAGCTTCTGCCCAATGAAGTTCTGCGTCAACAGTCCAACAACAAAGATGAAGGCGAGCGTGAGCACTGCGCCGAGGCCGGGCAGGCGAAAGCCGAACAGGCGCTCCGGCTGCCACGCGCGCGGCAGCAGCAGCAGCGTCTGGTCCATCGTGCCGATGATCAGGCCGAGCACCCACAGTGTGATGGCCAGAGGCACCAGCACCAGCAGGCCAGTCAGGAACACCGATTTGAGCGTCGTTTTTTTCGTCGTCATGTGTACCGCCAGAAAGCCGCGCGGGCCGAAGCCCAAGGCGCGGCGTGTGCGCCGCCCCTGAGGGCGGCAGTCCCACTAGGCGCTGCCGGAACCGCTCGAACTCGCCGAAGCGGCCGGTGCGGCAGCAGGCGCGGACGGCTTCGCGGCCGCGCTCGATGAACCGGCTGCGGCCGTGCTGCTGGCCGAAGCCGCGTCGGATTGCGCGGCGCCATTATTGGCGCCCGCGTTCTCGCCGGAGGCGCCATTCGAGGCGCCGTTGGCGTCAGGCTTGGCAGGCGCGCTCGTGCCGCCATTGCCGCCGCGAAAATCGGTCACGTACCAGCCGGAACCCTTCAACTGGAAGCCGGCAGCTGTGACCTGCTTGCGAAACGTGTCTTTCCCGCACTCGGGACATTGCGTCAACTGGGGGTCGCTGATCTTCTGGAGCACGTCCTTCCCGAAGTCGCATGATTCGCAACGATAAGCGTAGATCGGCATGATCTTTTTCCCTACTGAAATCTAGTAAACGCTTGCAAAGCCTTGAATTATAGCCGCAAACCATACCCCTTCCCCGGATTTCGGGGACGAGCGCACGACGCAGCCGCCGTTCGGTTAAGTGGGGGCGGCCGCGCTCGAATCAAGTACGGCCCGCGCCGCCGTGGAGCGCCGCAGCCGCACTGTCAGACGCGGCGGCGCCAGGTTAGCCAGCGCTCACGTCCCGCGAAGACGGCAATCGAATCGTGCACGGCTTCGTCTTCGATCAGTTCGAAGTACGGGCTGAGCAGCGCGTCGAGTTCCGCGCGCTCGATACCGAACGGCGGCCCTTTCGGCGTCGCGCCGATGAAAAAGAAGCCCGCGAGCAGCGCGCCGCCGGGCAACAGATCGGCCATCCTTCGTGCATAGTCCGTGCGGCGCGCGAGCGGCAGCGCGCAGAGGAACGCGCGCTCGTAGATCCAGTCGGGCGTGAAAGGCGGTTCATACGTGAAGAAATCCGCCTGCTCGACCAGATGCGCATGCTCTGTGCCCAACTGCTCATGCGCCGCCGCGACGGCGGCCGGCGAAAAGTCGATCGCCCGGACCGGATTGCCCTGCCCAGCCAGCCAGACCGCTTCGTACGCGCTGCCGCAACCTGGAATCAACACGGCGGCGCCGGCATGGCGCGCCGCAAACGACTGAAACGCGGACGGCACACCCGCCTGATCCCACGGCATGAAGCGGCGCTCGAAACGCTCGTCCCAGAACTCTGGCGAGTTAGGGTCGCGGCTCTCGAATTCGGGCACGGAGGGTTGGGTCGGGTCGCTCATCAGATGCCTCGCAGTGGTCGCCATCAGCCGCCGTAAGCGAGCGCCAGAAACGCCCGCGCCAGCACCGCACCCACACCGACCGCTACGCCGAACAGCAGCAAGCTTTGCAACAACCGGTTGGTGCGTTTCTGCTCGAGCAGAATCTGGCGAATCATGTCGTCATTCGCGCCGCGCTTGTTGTCGTGGCGCTCAGCCAGCACGTGATGAATCAGGCGCGGCAACTGTGGCAGCGTCTTGCTCCACTGCGGCGCCTCGATCTTCAGACGCTCGTACCAGCCGCGCAGGCCGATCTGTTCGTTCATCCAGCGTTCGAGGTAGGGCTTGGCCGTCTTCCACAGGTCGAGTTCCGGGTCGAGGGAACGGCCGAGGCCTTCCACGTTCAGCATGGTTTTTTGCAGCAGCACCAGTTGCGGCTGGATCTCGACGTTGAAGCGCCGCGAAGTCGAGAACAGGCGCATCAGGACCTGGCCGAGCGAAATATCCTTCAGCGCGCGGTCGAAGTACGGCTCGCAGACCGCGCGGATCGCGCTCTCGAGTTCTTCGACGCGGGTAGTCGGCGGCACCCAGCCCGACTCCAGATGCAGCGTGGCGACGCGATGGTAGTCGCGCTTGAAGAACGCGAGGAAGTTCTGCGCGAGGTAGTTCTTATCGAAGTCCGACAGCGCGCCGATGATGCCGAAATCGAGCGCGATATAGCGGCCGAAGTGCGCCGGATCGAGACTCACCTGGATGTTGCCTGGGTGCATGTCGGCGTGAAAAAAGCCGTCGCGGAACACCTGTGTGAAGAAAATCTCGACGCCTTCGCGTGCCAGCTTCGGAATGTCCACGCCGGCCGCGCGCAGCGTCTCCACCTGGCTGATCGGCACGCCAACCATGCGCTCCATGACCAGTACCGTGGGCGTGCAAAACTCCCAGTACATCTCCGGCACGAGCAGCAGGTCGAGCCCGGCGAAGTTGCGCCGCAGCTGGCTGCCGTTGGCCGCCTCGCGCATCAGGTCGAGTTCGTCGTGCAGGTATTTGTCGAATTCGGCGACCACCTCGCGCGGCTTCAGACGCTTGCCGTCGGCCCACAGGCGCTCGGCCCACACAGCGATGTCACGCAGCAAAGCGAGGTCGGAGTCGATCACCGGCAGCATGTTCGGGCGCAGCACCTTCACGGCGACGGCCTTGCCGGCGTGTTGCCCCGCCTTGACCGTGGCGAAGTGCACCTGCGCGATCGAGGCGCTCGCCACCGGCACCCGCTCGAAGTCGTCGAACAGCACGTCGACCGGCGCGCCAAGCGACTTCTCGACCAGCCCGATCGCCACCGCGGAATCGAACGGCGGCACCTGATCCTGGAGCTTCGCCAGTTCATTGGCGATATCCACCGGCAACAGGTCGCGCCGCGTGGACAACACCTGTCCGAATTTGACGAAGATCGGCCCGAGACTTTCCAGCGCCAGACGCAAACGCACGCCCGGCGGCGCGTCGAACTTGCGGCCGATGGTGGTGATACGCAGCAGCAGACGCACACGCCGGTCGTTGACCCGGCTGAGCATCATCTCATCGAGACCAAAGCGGATGACTGTGAAAAAAATCTTGAGGAAACGCAGAAAACGCATAGTTGTGCCCGGTGACTAGCGCGTGCCGCGCGACGTGGCGGCGCCGCCCGGCGCATTGGCGCCGCGGGCTTCGACCTTCTGTGCAAGACGCTCGATGCGTTTTTCCACGCGCGCCAGTGCGTCGCGCGCGCGGGCCAGTTCGACGTTGAAGTCCTCCAGTGCGGCGCGACGCACCAGTTGCGGATTCTCGTCGAGCAGATACTCGGCAGCGGTGTCGAGCAGATTGCGACCGGTGCGTTGCACATGTTCGCCGACCGAGCGCACGACCGACGCCACCCGCCACGCCGGACCGTCGCCGATGAGTTTGGCCAGGTCTTCTTCCGGCTCCCAGCGCAGATGTTCGGCAAGCCTGGCGATCACGGTGGCGAACTCGGCGTCACCTTCGATCTTCACGTGCTTCATCACCGCCGCCTGGCCGCCTTGGACGAAGGCCGGCAACGCGTCGGACGGCACCGAGATGGTCACGTCGAACTGTTGCGCCTCGGTGGCGGCGACGGTACTCAGATAGCCGTCCGGTTGCACCAGCAGCATCAGCACGACCGGCGGGCAGGACAGTCTGGCGGTCTTGCCCGCATAGGGGGCGAGTCGCTCACGAGCCCACGATTCGCGGGCGAGCAGATGATTGACAGCAGCAGCGAAGGGCTTGGCGGCGAGGGTCATTGAAAGTGGCAAGAAAAAACCCGCGCGAGCGAGGTGCCCGCGCGGGTTCCTATTGTAACGTCCGTTCGCTTCGCGGCCTGCTATGCCGAACGGCCAACGCGCGTTGCCAGGTCAGGACGCGCAGCCCTGACGTGGCCCTGTCGCGCTGTTGTCTCAGTGCTGCGCCACCTGCTGGATGCCGGCCAGCAGCCAGCCTTCGCCGGGGCGATTCGCCTTGGACAGGTTCCAGACTTCGACGAACGGCTCCGCCGCCGCGCCCGGTGCTTCGCGAATCAGGCCCGAGAAGCGGACGCTGGCGAAGTATTCGTTCGCGCGCTCTTCCACGCCGAGCAGTTCGGCGTTCAGTTGCACCACGTCCGTCTGATTCGTTTCCGCGCCGCGCGAAGAGAGGTCGACCCTCACCTCAGCGAACATTTCCGGCGTGGTGAACTCGCGGATGTCGTCCATATTGCCGACGTCCCATGCGGCTTGCAGACGCACGAAGTAGACCTTGGCATTGCGCAGGAACGCTTCCGAGTCGAAGCCGGCCGGCACCACAGGCGCGGCGTTGATGGTGGGCGTGTTCAGCGGGTTGCCTTGCGGTTCGAGATACGAGCCGGTGGGCGGTGCGCTATAACGCGGTTCCTGCGAATAGCCCGTGCCGCCCGAGTTGAGCGACGGTGAACTGCCCGCGTACGCCGGCTGCGCCGGGTCGCGCTTGCGGCCCATGAAGCGGCGGATCAGCCAGATGCCGATCATCGCGATGATCGCAATCACGATGATATTGGCCATGGCGCCGGCGAACGCGCCGCCGAGGCCAAAGTGCGACAGCAACGCGGCGATGCCGAGACCGGCTGCCAGACCGGCGATCGGCCCCAGCCAGCGCGAACGGTTAGGCTGCGCGGCGGGAGTCGGCGCAGGCGCCGGTGCCGGCTGCGCGCGCTGCTGCATGGCCTGATTGCCTTGGGAAGGTTGCGACGGCGCAGATTGCTGCGTCACGCTATTCGACTGACGGCCGATGCTACGGCCACCGCCCATGCGGCGAGCTTCCGCATCGAGCGAAGCGAGGGAGCCGGCCATGATCAGACCGACCATCGCGATCAGTCCGATTCTTCTCACCAGCGACCGCCCAATCTTACGGGGAGATAACACACCTGAATCGGACATTTTGGTACTTTCCTTTAAAAATCGATGGGTTAGGAACCCTAGTATTTGGTCCCCACATGTAAAGCTACCACGCCAGCTGACAAATTGTAATATTTGACGCCGTCCAGGCCCGCTTGTTCCATCATTGTTTTTAAAGTTTCCTGGTCCGGATGCATCCGGATCGATTCCGCGAGGTATTGGTAGCTCTCGGCATCTTTCGCGAAGCGTTCACCCAACCACGGCAACACCTTAAAAGAATAGACGTCGTAGACCTTCTTGAGCGGATCCCACACCTTCGAAAATTCCAGCACGAGGAGACGCCCTGCCGGCTTCAGCACCCGCCGCATTTCCGCCAGCGCGATATCCTTGTGCGTCATGTTGCGCAGGCCGAACGCCACCGTCACCACGTCGAAGTAGTTGTCCGGAAAAGGGATTTTCTCGGCGTCGCAGAGCAGCGCCGGGGTGATCACACCTTTGTCCAGCAGCCGGTCGCGGCCCACGCGCAGCATCGATTCATTGATGTCGGTATGCCACACTTCGCCGCTCTCGCCTGCCTGCTTCGCGAACGCCTTCGACAGATCGCCCGTGCCGCCCGCGATGTCGAGCACCTTGTAACCCGGCCGCACGTTGGCCTGGGCGATCGTGAACATCTTCCACGCCCGGTGCAACCCGCCCGACATCAGGTCGTTCATCAAGTCGTAGTTGGCGGCAACCGAGTGGAACACGCCCGCCACCTTCTGCGCCTTTTCCTGTTCGTCGACCGATTGAAAGCCGAAGTGGGTTTTGCTCATCGCGCTCGTCCTTTCGCGTATTCTGAAATGTTGCGCCGCATCAGTGCGGCGTTCGGGGCGAATCGTATCAGTGACAATGTCCGTGCGCAGCGCCGGCTTGAACCATTGGCGTATCGCGGTCGACGCCGGCCGCCTGAAGTTTGGCGAGATAGTCGCGCCAGAGTTCATCCTGGCGCACGGCCATGTCGTACAGCAGGTCCCACGAATAGATGCCGGTGGCGTGTCCATCCGAGAAAGTCGGCTGCAACGCATAGTTGCCGACGCCCTCGATCAGCGTGATCGTTACTTCGCGCTTGCCGGTCTGCAACGTTTCCTGGCCGGGCCCGTGGCCCATCACTTCCGCCGACGGCGAATACACGCGCAGCAGTTCGAACGGCAGGCGATACGATTCGCCGTTTGCGTACTGCAATTCGAGCACACGCGATTTGGAATGCACGACCACACCGGTCGGCACCGGAGTATCGGGAGTCAGACCACTCATATTGACCTCATAGAAAACGCCGTCTCAAGTTTCCCTGCTTCCTCGCACGGCTCACGCGACGCGACAGGTGTGAAGGCGCTCAACCCAGCGCCTGTTCGATTTCCTGCCGCACCGCTTCGCGCAGCAAGGTGGCTTGCGCGCGGCGCGACGACAGCATGGCTTCGGACACCGTGCGCTGGCGCGGCGCCCAGATGGGCAACGGAAAATGAGCGTCGTTCGAAAAACGCGGAATCACGTGCCAGTGCACGTGCGGCACCTGGTTGCCGAGGCTCGCCAGGTTCACTTTGACCGGTTGCAGGATGCGCCGGATCGCGCGCTCGACCGCGTACACGGCCTTCATCACGCGATCGCGGTCGTTTCCGTCGAGGTCGGAAAACTCGGCCACATGCTTGTTCCAGATGACCCGGCAGAAGCCCGGGTAATCGTGTTCATCGGCGAGGACGACACGCAAGGTGTCGTCGTGCCACAGCACATCGCCGCCATCTTCACGGCAAAAAACGCATTCCATCGTCGTCCTCAGGCAAAAATCGTCAGTCGTGCCATTAAACCAGCACGCGCTCGATTCCGCCATTGTTCGCACGCTGCACGTAGTCGACCATCCAGTCTTCACCGAGCACGTGACGTGCCATCTCGACGACGATGTAGTCCGCCTCGATGCCCGCATCTTCGTTGTAGCGCGACAGACCTTGCAGGCAGGACGGGCAGCTCGTGAGGATCTTCACGTCGGTGGCGCCCACCGGCTGCGGGCCGTCGCCGGCCTTGAGCACGGAGCCGTTCGGCGCACCCGCCGAGCCAGCCGAGGCATTGGCCGGATTGATCCCGTTCGCGCCCGCTTCGGCGACGAGCGGAATGCCGCGCAGCTTCGCCGCGCCCTTGCGGATCTCTTCTTCCTTGCGGAAGCGGACCTGTGTCGAAATGTCAGGACGCGTCACCGCAAGCGTGCCGGATTCGCCACAGCAGCGATCGTTCTTCTCGATCTTGTAGCCATCCTTCTCCGAGCCCATCAACTGATTGACAAGCTTAACCGGGTCCATCGTCTTGATCGGCGTGTGGCACGGGTCGTGGTACATGTAGCGCACGCCGTTCACGCCGTCGAGCTTCATGCCTTTCTCCAGCAGAAACTCATGGATGTCGATGATCCGGCAGCCCGGGAAGATCTTCTCGAATTCATAACCGGCGAGCTGGTCGTAGCACGTGCCGCACGACACCACCACCGTCTTGATATCGAGGTAGTTCAGCGTATTGGCGACGCGGTGGAACAGCACGCGGTTGTCCGTGACGATCTGCTCGGCCTTGTCGTACTGGCCCGAACCGCGTTGCGGATAGCCGCAGCACAGATAGCCCGGCGGCAGTACGGTCTGTACGCCCGCTTCCCACAGCATGGCCTGGGTGGCGAGACCGACCTGCGAGAACAACCGCTCCGAGCCGCAGCCCGGGAAGTAGAAGACCGCTTCCGTGTCGGCGGTGGTCGTCTTCGGATTGCGGATGATCGGGACGATCTTGTTGTCCTCGATGTCGAGCAACGCGCGCGCGGTCTTCTTCGGCAAGTTGCCCGGCATCTTCTTGTTCATGAAGTGGATCACCTGCTGCGTGACCGGCGGCTTGCCGACCGTTGCCGGCGGGTGCGCCGTCTGCTTCTTCGCGAACTTCTTCAGCACTTCGTTGCCGAGGCGCTGGGCCTTGTAGCCGATCCCCATCATCGCGGTGCGCGCGAGGTTGATGGTCTGCGGGTTGGTCGCGTTGAGGAAGAACATGCCGGCCGCGTTGCCCGCGTTGAACTTCTTCTTGCCCATCTTGCGCAGCAGGTTGCGCATGTTCATGGTGACGTCGCCGAAGTCGATCTTCACCGGGCACGGTGTCACGCATTTGTGACAGACGGTGCAGTGATCCGCGACGTCGTTGAACTCGTCCCAGTGCTTGATCGACACGCCGCGGCGAGTCTGCTCTTCGTACAGGAACGCCTCGACCAGCAGCGAGGTGGCGAGGATCTTGTTGCGTGGGCTGTACAGCAGGTTCGCGCGCGGCACGTGGGTCGCGCAGACCGGCTTGCACTTGCCGCAGCGCAAGCAGTCCTTGATCGACTCGGAAATCGCGCCGATGTCGGACTGCTGCATGATCAGCGATTCATAACCCATCAGGCCGAAAGACGGCGTGTAAGCGTTGCGCAGGTCGGCGCCTTCGAGCAGCTTGCCCGCGTTGAAGCGGCCATGCGGATCGACGCGCTGCTTGTACTGGCGGAATTCGCTGATCTCGTCTTCGGTCAGGAATTCGAGCTTGGTGATGCCGATGCCGTGCTCGCCGGAAATCACGCCGTCCAGCGAACGCGCCAGCTTCATGATGCGCGCGACCGCCGTGTGAGCGTCCTGCAGCATCTCGTAGTTGTCGGAGTTGACCGGCAGGTTCGTGTGGACATTGCCGTCGCCCGCGTGCATGTGCAGCGCGACGAACACGCGGCCGCGCAGGACCTGCTTGTGGATCGCCTGGGCTTCGTCGAGGATCGGCTTGAACTCGCCGCCGTTGAAGATCTGCCGCAACTCCGCGCGGATCTCCTGCTTCCACGACACGCGGATCGTACGGTCCTGCGTGACATGGAACACGGTCGCGTCGGGCTGCGCGTCCGCGCGGTCGGCGAACTTCTCCGCCAGCGCTTCGTAGCCCAGACCGACCAGATAGTGCTGCGCTTCACGCAAGGACAGATCGAGCTTGTCGCGCAGGAATTCCCAGCGCGTGCGCACACGCTTGAGCAGATCGAGCGCCTGCTGCACGCGATCTTCGAGCAGCTCGGCGCTCGGAATTTCGTTGGCGTCGTCGCTTTTGCCGAGCGGCAGCTTGCCGGCCTTGAAGAACGCTTCGAGCGCGTCGACCAGTTGCAGCTTGTTTTTAATCGACAGCTCGATGTTGATGCGCTCGATGCCATCCGTGTACTCGCCCATGCGGTCGAGCGGGATCACCACGTCTTCGTTGATCTTGAAGGCGTTGGTGTGTTTCGCGATCGCCGCCGTGCGGCTGCGGTCCAGCCAGAAGCGCTTGCGCGCCTCGGCGTTCACCGCGACGAAGCCTTCGCCGCTCTTGCCGTTGGCCATGCGCACGACTTCCGAGGTGGCTTGCGCGACCGCGTCCGCGTCGTCGCCAACGATGTCGCCGATCAGCACCATCTTCGGAAACGCGTTGCGCTTGCTCTTGGTCGCGTAGCCGACCGCGCGCAGATAGCGCTCGTCCAGATGCTCGAGGCCGGCGAGAATCGCGCCGCCCTGCTTCGACGTCTCGAACAGGTAATCCTTGATTTCGACGATGCTCGGAATCGCGTCGCGCGCCTGGCCGAAGAATTCGAGGCAGACGGTGCGCGTGTGCGCCGGCATCTTGTGCAGCACCCAGCGCGCGGACGTAATCAGTCCGTCGCAGCCTTCTTTCTGCACGCCCGGCAGACCGGCGAGGAATTTATCCGTGACGTCCTTGCCGAGGCCTTCCTTACGGAACACGCGGCCCTTGATGTCGAGCGCTTCCGTGCGCAGCAGCTTTTCGCCCGGCGCGTAGTTGCCGTCGAACCATTTGAGCTCGAAACGCGCGACTTCGATGTCGTGAATCTTGCCCATGTTGTGCTCGAGGCGCGTGACTTCGAGCCAGTTCCCTTCCGGGTCGACCATGCGCCACCAGGCGAGATTGTCGAGCGCCGTGCCCCACAACACTGCCTTCTTGCCGCCTGCATTCATCGCGACGTTGCCGCCCACGCAGGACGCATCCAGCGAGGTCGGATCGACGGCGAACACGAAGCCGGCCTGCTCGGCCGCTTCGGTCACGCGGCGCGTGACTACGCCCGCGCCGGAAAAAATCGTCGCGACTTTGCGGTCGACGCCCGGCAGTTCGGTCATTTCGACCGCGCCGAGCTGTTCGAGCTTTTCAGTGTTGATGACGGCCGAGAACGGCGTGAGCGGCACCGCGCCGCCCGTATAGCCCGTGCCGCCTCCGCGCGGAATCACGGTCAGACCGAGTTCGAAACACGCCTTGATCATGCCGGCGATTTCGGCTTCGGTATCCGGCGTGAGCACGACGAACGGGTACTCGACGCGCCAGTCGGTTGCGTCGGTCACGTGCGAGACGCGCGACAGACCGTCGAACTTGATGTTGTCTTTTTCCGTGACCTTGCCCAGCACCTTGGTCGCACGCTTGCGCAGATCGTATGTCTTCTGGAATTCGCTCGCGAATTCGTCGACGGCGCGGCGCGCGGCCTGAACCAGCGTTTCGACACGAGCGGCGCGGTCCACGCCCGCTTCATCGCCGTGTTCGGTCAGATCGGCGCGGCGGCGCTTCTCGATCTCGCTCAAACGGTGATGCAATGCTTCGATCAGCATCGCGCGGCGCTTCGGGTTGTCGAGCAGGTCGTCCTGCAGGTACGGATTGCGGCGCACCACCCAGATGTCGCCTAGCACTTCGTACAGCATCCGTGCCGAGCGGCCGGTACGGCGTTCCGCGCGCAATTCGGCAAGCACGCTCCAAGCCTCGTCGCCGAGCAGGCGGATGACGATTTCGCGATCGGAAAACGACGTGTAGTTATAGGGAATTTCGCGCAGACGCGCTTCGGGATCGGCGGCCACCGCGGCGGGGGCCCCGTGCGGATCGAAAACTTGAGGTGCGTTCATGTTCGGACGACTCGGTAGGTCAACCCGGCGCGCTCGTGGATGAGGCGTCGGCTGACGGTGCGCGTGGGGCGCAATGCTGGAAATCTTCTAGGGGAGCGAAGCTCGACCGACGGCCAAACCCACACCGGTCGCTTCGCGGCGCTCAGATATAGCTACACGATCGTGCGTGGCGGACGAGACGCTCCGCCGCGGGGCAAGACTCACGCGGGACGGGCATCAAGTGGGCGATCCGAGGCTGCCAGTGCATCTTCCGATCCTTATTCCAAAATGGAATTCTACCGCATGATCCCACCACGCGTTGACGGCTGAAATCGGAACAGCGGCGGGAATTTGGGCACTTTCATGACGAATCGTAAGGCGGCGCCCACATGCCTGATTGACCAACCGAACGGTCGGGCGGTGCCATACGGCGCGGCTGCAGTGCATCAGCCGACGGCCTGAGCGTACACCGTACGCGCTATCATTGACCCTTTCCCGTCTCACCAAGCGCTCCGCGCCACCCGCATGGCCTCCCACGACTACCTGAAGAAAACCCTGACCGCGCGCGTCTACGACGTGGCCCGCGAGACCGAACTCGAACGCGCGCCGAATCTGTCGGCGCGTCTGCGCAACCCGGTCTACCTGAAGCGCGAGGACAACCAGCCGGTGTTCTCGTTCAAGGTGCGCGGCGCGTACAACAAGATGGCGCATATTCCTCCTGAAGCGCTGGAACGTGGGGTGATTACGGCGTCGGCGGGCAATCACGCGCAGGGCGTGGCTTTGTCCGCGGCGCGCATGGGTGTGAAGGCGATCATCGTGGTGCCGGTCACCACGCCGCAGGTGAAGGTCGATGCGGTGCGCGCGCACGGCGGGCCGACCGTCGAAGTGGTGCAGTTCGGCGAGTCGTATAGCGACGCGTATGCACACGCGGTGAAGCTCCAGGAAGAGCGCGGCCTGACCTTCGTGCATCCGTTCGACGATCCCTATGTAATCGCCGGCCAGGGCACGGTGGCGATGGAGATTCTCAGCCAGCATCAGGGCCCGATTCACGCGATCTTCGTGCCGATCGGCGGCGGTGGACTCGCGGCAGGCGTGGCCGCGTATGTGAAATCCGTGCGCCCGGAGATCAAGGTGATCGGCGTGCAGACCGATGATTCGTGCGCGATGGCCGCGTCGCTGAAAGCCGGCGAGCGGGTCACGCTGAACGAAGTGGGTCTCTTCTCGGACGGCACGGCGGTAAAGCTGGTGGGCGAAGAAACCTTCCGCCTGTGCAGCGAATATCTCGACGACGTGCTGCTCGTGAATACCGACGCGCTATGCGCCGCGATCAAGGACGTGTTCCAGGACACGCGCAGCGTGCTGGAACCCGCCGGCTCGCTCGCGGTGGCGGGCGCGAAACAGTATGCGGAGCGCGAAGGCATCGAGAACCAGACGCTGATCGCGATCACGTCGGGCGCGAACATGAACTTCGACCGCATGCGTTTCGTCGCCGAGCGCGCCGAAGTCGGCGAAGCGCGCGAAGCGGTGTTCGCCGTGACGATCCCCGAAGAGCGCGGCAGTTTCCGGCGCTTTTGCGAACTGGTGGGCACACGCAGCGTCACCGAATTCAACTACCGCATTGCCGATGCGAACTCCGCCCATATCTTCGTGGGCGTGCAGATCAGGAATCGCAGCGAGTCGGCGCAGATCGCGGGCGCGTTCGAAGCGCACGGCTTCGCCACGGTCGATCTGACATTCGACGAACTCTCCAAGCAGCACATCCGCTATATGGTCGGCGGGCGCTCGCCTCTGGCGCACGACGAACGTCTGTTCCGTTTCGAGTTTCCGGAGCGGCCGGGCGCGCTGATGAAATTCCTTTCGTCGATGGCGCCGAACTGGAATATCAGCCTGTTCCACTATCGCAACCAGGGCGCGGACTATAGTTCGATTCTGGTCGGCATCCAGGTGCCCGAAAGCGAGAACGAGGTGTTCGACCGTTTTCTCGCCACGCTCGGCTATCCAAACTGGGAAGAGACGCAGAACCCGGTGTATCGCTTATTCCTCGCCTGACCTTTAGGACTGAACACGCAGATGGCTCTTACGCTTGTCGACAAACTGGTGGTGGCAATCTCGTCGCGCGCGCTGTTCGACTTCGAGGAAGAGAACCGCGTCTACGAGGAAGGCGACCTGCAAGCCTATCAAGCGTTGCAGCGCGACCGCCTGACCGTGCCCGCCAAACCGGGCGTGGCGTTTCCGCTCATCCGCAAGCTGCTGGCCTTGAACGCCGGCGGCCATCGCGTCGAAGTGGTGATTCTGTCGCGCAGCGATCCGATCAGCGGACTACGCGCGTTCCATTCGTGCCGGGAACATGGGCTCGCCATCGAGCGCGGCGTGTTCACGCGCGGGCGTGCGCCGTTCGGCTATCTGAAGCCGTTGAACGCGTCGCTGTTTCTGTCCGCCAATCAGCAGGACGTGCGCGATGCGCTGGCCGCCGGATTTCCCGCCGCGCGCGTGCTGCCCGAATCGGCGAAAATGGCGAGCAAGTATCCGGACGAAATCCGCATCGCCTTCGACGGCGACGCCGTGCTGTTTTCCGACGAAGCCGAGCGCGTGTTCCAGAAAGACGGCTTGCGCGCCTTTGTCGGCCATGAAATTCACAACAAGGATCTGCCGCTCGCGGATGGTCCCTTGAAGCCGCTGCTCGAAGCGTTGCACCGGTTGCAAAAACTCGCGGACGAAGCCGCGCCCATGCATATCCGTACGGCATTGGTGACGGCGCGCTCGGCACCCGCGCATGAGCGCGCGATCCGCACCCTGATGGCATGGAACATCGAAATCGACGAAGCGATGTTCCTCGGCGGCCTCGACAAGAGCGCATTTCTGCGCGAGTTCGAGCCGGACTTTTTCTTCGACGACCAAATTGGCCACTGCGAATCGGCCCGCGTCGTGACGGCGACGGGGCACGTGCTAAGTGGCATCGTGAACGCATCATGACACCCGAACAATCACCGCTGGGTAAGCCCTCCGCTTACACCGAACAATATGACGCCTCGTTGCTGTTTCCGATTGCGCGCAAGAATGCGCGCGAGGCGATCGGCATCGGCGCGCAGTTGCCGTTCTTCGGCACGGACATCTGGAATGCGTATGAGTTGTCGTGGCTGAATGCGCGCGGCAAGCCGCAGATCGCGGTGGCGACTTTCTTCGTGCCGGCGGACTCGCCGAATATCGTCGAGTCGAAGTCGTTCAAGCTTTATCTCGGCTCATTCGCGCAGACCGCGTTCGAGTCGATGGACGCGGTGCACGACACGATCAAGCGCGATGTGGCCGCGTCGTGCGGCGCGAGCGTGTCCGTTCATCTGGCCGCGCCGTATGAGTTCGGCAAATTGCAGATGGAAGAATTCGAGGGTTTGTCGCTGGATCGGCTGGATCTCGATACCGACATTTATCAGCCGGACGCGTCCTTGCTGAAAGCGGCGCTCGATGAAGCCCCGGTCGAAGAAACGCTGTTCTCCAACTTGCTGAAATCGAATTGCCCGGTGACGGGTCAGCCCGATTGGGGCAGCGTGCAGATTCATTACGTGGGCCCGCAGATCGATCACGCAGGCTTGCTGCGCTACATCATCTCGTACCGGAATCACACCGGTTTTCACGAGCAGTGTGTCGAGCGGATTTTTATCGACGTGCTGAAGGCGTGCAAGCCGGTCAAGCTCGCGGTGTATGCGCGCTACACGCGGCGCGGCGGGTTGGATATCAACCCGTTCCGCACAAATTACAACTTGCCGATGCCGGATAATATGCGGTTGGCGCGGCAGTAAAGAGCCGGTTGTTCGCCGCGGCGAGTTGATGCGAATCCGCGGCGAACGAAACCAGTTCAATCTCCCGGGTCAGGCAGCGGGCTTCTTATAAGCCACGCAATCCACTTCAACCCGGCAATCAATCACCATCGAAGAAACGACACACGCCCGCGCCGGCGGGTTCTCGCCGAAATACTCGCGGAACACCTTGTTGAACGACGCGAAGTCGCGCGGATCATCCAGCCACACGCCGCAGCGGACCACATGCTCCGCACCATAGCCGGCTTCCTTCAGAATCGCGAATACGTTCTGAATCGCCTTGTGAGATTGCTCGACGATGCCGCCATTGATCACCTCGCCGTTTTCCATCGGCGTCTGTCCGGACACGAACAGCCAGCCGTCCGCTTCGACTGCGCGCGCAAACGGCATATGCTGACCGCCCGTTCCCTTCCCGCCTTCAACACCATATCGCTTCATCATCACGCTCCTTAAAAAGTCCGGCACGCGCTCAGCAGAATCGCCGCGCGCGCCGCAATCAATCAGTCAATTAATCAGTCGATCGAACAAACAATCAGAACGCGCCGTGCGCGTCACCCTTCGACGCCGCGCCGCGCGCCACGAAGTGTCCGGCGCGCTCGCCCGTCACTTCGCCATTGCGATACGTCAGCACGCCGTTCACCCACACCGCGTCGATACCGTCGGCGGCCTGCTGCGGGTTCTCGAACGTCGCCGCGTCGCGCACCTTGGCCGGGTCGAACAGCACCAGGTCGGCGTGATAGCCGATGTGCACCTCACCGCGCTGCGTCAGACCGAAGCGCCGCGCTGACAGGCTGGTCATCTTGCGCACCGCCTCTTCGAGCGGCAGCAAACCCGCGTCGCGCGCGTAGTGGCCGAGCACGCGCGGAAACGCGCCCCACAAGCGCGGATGCGGCAGCGGATCGTTCGGCAAGCCGTCCGAGCCGACCATCGTCGCGGGATGCGAGAGAATGCGCCGCACGTCGTCTTCGGACATGTTGTGATACACCGCGCCCGCCGGTTGCAGGCGCTTGCCCGCTTCCTGCTGCGTGACGCCCCACTCCGCCGCGATCTCTTTCACGAGCTTGCCCGCCATCTCCGGATGCGGCTCCGACCACGTAATCGTGATGTCGATGTCGCCCGTCACCTGCTTTAGATCGAGCGTCGACGAACTGCGGTTGTATGGATAGCAATCGCAACCGATCGGCTGCAGGCGGCGCGCGCCTTCCAGCGAGTTCAGCACTTCCTCACTGCGTCCCCAGTTCGACGGACCCGCGCACTTCAGATGCGAAATCACCACCGGCACATGGGCGTGACGGCCCACGCGATAGGCTTCGTCCATCGCATCGAGAATCGCGTCGAATTCGGTGCGCATGTGCGTGGTGTACAACGCGCCAGCCGCGGCGAGCGGTTCGGCCAAGGCCATCACTTCTTCGGTCGGCGCCGAGAACGCCGAGCCATATGCGAGGCCAGAACTCAGACCCAGCGCACCGTTGGCCAACGCTTCTTCGAGTTGAGCGCGCATGCCGTCGATTTCCTGTGGCGTTGCCGCGCGGTCGAGCCGGTCCATCTGGTTGCTGCGCAGCGCCGTATGCCCGATCAGCGCGCCGACATTCACCGCCGGCCGCGCCGCGTTGACCGCTTCGACATATGCGGCGAAAGTCGGATACTGGAACGCGTCGCGCTCGCCGAGCAGGTTCATCGGATCGGGCGGATCGCCCTTCAGCGCAACCGGCGACGCGCTGATGCCGCAATTGCCGACGATCACCGTCGTCACGCCTTGCGTGATCTTCGGCAGCATTTGCGGCGAGCGGATCACGTGCGTGTCGTCGTGCGTGTGAACGTCGATGAAGCCCGGCGCCAGCGCGCGGCCCTCGGCCTCGATCACTTCTTCGGCAAGCCAGTTCGACAGATTGCCGATCGCGACGATGCGGCCGTCGCGAACCGCGACGTCGCGTTCGACAGGCGGCGCGCCCGTGCCGTCATACAGTTGCGCGCCGACGATCAGCGTATCGGCGGCTTCGGGATGCGAATGCATGGATCAGTCTCCTAACGGTTGTCGATCGCCGCCACCGCGGTGCGTGTCGAGTGCGTGCTTCATGCGGCGCAGCAATTCGCGGCTCTCGTCACCCTGACTGACGGCGAGTTCGGTGACGAGCACATCGAGCGCCATCATCATCGCGTAGCGCGACGACGACGGCTTGTAAATGAAATCAGTTTCGAAAGCCACGATCGGGATCACCCAATCGGCCAGCCGCGCGAGCGGCGAAGCCGGCGCGGTCAGCGCGATCACGGTCGCGCCGTAGCTGCGCGCGATCTTGCAGTTCTCGACCATCTCGGGCACGCGCCCGGTGGTGGACAGCGCGATCACCACGCATTCGCGCGACACCGTGCTGGCCACCATGCGTTGCAGCAAGCCGTCCTGATAGGTCGCGACAGGCCGGCCGAGGCGCACGAGCCGGAAGCGCATCTCGTCGGCGAGCGCGGTCGAGCCGCCGCCCATGCCGAACACGTAGATCATGCGCGCGGCGCGCAAGGCAGCCGCCGCGTCGCCGAGCGGCGCCTGGCGCAGCAATTGATGGTTGTGCGCGAGCGCGGTCTGCAATTCGTCGAATACGCGAGTCGCGATCGGTTCGGGTGTGTCGCTTGGACCACCGGCCTGCAGGAAGCGTTGACCGACGGCGGCGGCCTGCGCGAGCCGCAGTTTCAGCTCGCGCACGTCACGGCAGCCCACCGCCTTGGCAAAGCGCGTCACGGTCGCGACGCTCACTTCCGCCTGCTGCGCGAGCGCGCCGATGCTGGCGCGCGAGGCGCCCGTCAGATCGTCGAGAATCAGCGCGGCGACCTTGCGTTCAGCCGAGCGCAGCTCCGGCGCGCATTCGGCAATGCGCGCGACGATGTCGAAAGCCAGCGGTTCGGCGGTTAAGTTCATTGCAGACTGTGGGGAGACGGCGCGAGGGCTGAGCAAAGGGCTGACAACGCGCTTCCTGCAAACCGTGGTACTAAATAACATTTCTTCATCCATCGTACTTTCGGTAACATGGTAAAGTCAACTTCGATTCAATTTAACTGGACGATGGAGCAGGGAAACATGAAAGTTACAAACTATCAGGGCGCCGCGATTGATCCTCATAGCAAGGGCTTGGGCATGGTTCCGGGCACCAGCATCCAACTCAAGGATGCCGCCCGCCTCGAATGGAACCTGCTGAACGAAGACGTGAGCCTGCCGGCCGCCGTGCTGTACGCGGACCGGGTGGAGCACAACCTGAAGTGGATGCAGGCATTCGTCGCGGAGTACGGCGTCAAACTCGCGCCGCACGGCAAGACCACCATGGCGCCGCAACTGTTTCGCCGTCAGCTCGAAACCGGTGCGTGGGGCATCACGCTCGCCACCGCGCATCAGGTGCGCGCGGCTTATCACGGCGGCGTGTCGCGCGTGCTGATGGCCAACCAGCTGGTCGGCCGTCATAACATGATGATGGTCGCCGAGTTGCTGAGCGATCCGGATTTCGAATTCTTCTGTCTCGTCGATTCGGTCGACGGCGTCGAGCAGTTGGGCGAGTTTTTCAAGTCGGTGAACAAGCAGTTGCAAGTGCTGCTTGAGCTCGGCGTGCCGGGTGGCCGCACGGGAGTGCGCGACGCGGCGCAGCGCAATGCGGTGCTCGAGGAGATTGCACGCTATCCGGACACGCTGAAGCTCGCCGGCGTCGAGTTGTATGAAGGGGTGCTCAAGGAAGAGCACGAAGTGCGCGAATTCCTGCAAAGCGCGGTCGCGGTCACACGAGAACTCGTCGAGCAAGGCCGGTTTGCGCGCACGCCGGCGGTGCTGTCAGGCGCGGGTTCGGCCTGGTACGACGTGGTCGCGGAAGAATTCGCGAAGGCATCGGAGAGCGGCAAAGTCGAGGTCGTGCTGCGTCCCGGCTGCTATCTGACGCACGACGTCGGCATCTATCGCAAAGCGCAGACGGAAATTTTCGCGCGCAATCCGGTTGCGAAGAAAATGGGTGAAGGGCTGCTTCCCGCGCTGCAACTGTGGGCGTATGTGCAGTCGATTCCCGAGCCGGATCGCGCGATCATCGGTCTCGGTAAACGCGATTCCGCGTTCGACGCGGGCATGCCGGAACCGGCGCGCCACTATCGTCCGGGCAACGAAGCCCCACGCGATATCGCGGCGGGCGAAGGTTGGGAAATTTTCGGCTTGATGGATCAGCACGCGTATCTGCGGATTCCCGCGGGCGCCGACCTGAAAGTGGGTGACATGATCGCGTTCGACATCTCGCATCCGTGTCTGACGTTCGACAAGTGGCGTCAGGTGTTGGTGGTCGATCCGGCGTATCGCGTCACGGAAGTGATTGAAACGTTCTTCTGAGGTCTTGCGAAGGGCGCGTTCTCGGGCAACGGGGCGCGCCTTTCGTGGTGTTGCGGACGCTTGGTGTGGATGATTTTTCGGGCGGCTCAGCGGAGCTGAATAGGTTCAACCGCGTCCGTCCAGCAAATCAAGGCTGACGCGGCGCTTCACTACCCGCTCTCGCTGGCGTCTGAGCGGCAGCGTCGCCTGCTCCCGCCGAGTTGGCCGTCGCCGCCACTTCCCCGATCCTGACCTCGAGCATCTTCAACGCACCCGACAGCGCGCTCAGCGCCTCGTCCGGCAGCACCGCTATCGTGTCGCGCAGAAATGCATTGCGGCGCGGCAAACTGGCTTCGGTCGCCGATTGCCCCGCTTCGGTCAGGCGCACATTGGTCACGCGGTTATCGCGCGTATCCATGCTGCGCGCAATCCAGCCCAAACCTTCCAGCGTTTTCAGCTGCCGTGTCAGCGCGCCCGGATCGACGCGCAAGCGCTCCACCAACCGCTTCTGCGACGACTCGCCCGCCTGCTCGTGCAGCGCGAGCAGAATGCGCCAGCGCGGCAACGGGTGGCCGACGTGCGCCTCGAATGCCGACATGAATGCTCGATAAGTGCGGCCGAATTGCTGCATGACGGCGACGCGGTCCTGTTCTTCCATGATCTGTCTGTAAAACGGTAAGTCTAAAAATCAGTCCGCGTGAATCACGGGTTCGAGCTTGCGCTGGAGTTTGACCGGCGGCACGCGGCGGCTTTGCCAGACCGACACCGCGGCGATGATCGCCGCCATCGCGAGACCCAGATGAATCGCCGACACGAGCGCTTCGCGTGCGCTTTCGAGCAGCATCGCGCCGTTATGGCCCGCGTGCGTCAACTGGCCGAGCACGGTGGCCTGCGCGTCGCGGTTGATGAGGATTTGCGGGTCGCCGAGATCCGCGAACCATTGCGACGCGTGGTCGTTGTCCAACACGCTGCGCACGCCGCTCGCATACATGTGGCTCACCAGCGTGCCGGTCAGCGCCGTGCCGATCATACCGCCGATCATCCGCAGCGACTGCAGCAGCGCCGTGGCGATACCGAGGTGTTCGCGGCCGGCCGTTTGCTGCGCGAAGATCGTCAGGTTCGGCATCACGAAACCAAGCCCCAATCCGCCTACGATCATGAACGACATCAGCAGCCACTGCGGCATGGCGCGCGTCGCAACGACCACGCCGAGGCACGCCAGCGCGAGCAGTGTAAAGCCGATATACAGCATTAGATTCGGATTGCGCACGCGCGAGACGATGCGCCCATTGGCAATACTGCCGATCGTGATGAACACGACCAGCGGCGTGATGACGAGCCCCGCCTCTTTCGGCGACATGCCGAAGCCGCCCTGGAACAGCAGCGGCGCGTAGAACAGCAGCGAGAACATCGAGAAGCCGCCCAACACAGCGAGCGTGAAGAGCGCGGCGAGACTGCGATTGCGGAACATGTCGACGGGCAGGATCGCCGTCGGGCAGCGCTTTTCCCATTGCCACAGCGCGTAAGCCGACGCGACGCTCAGCGCGAGCAACGCGAGCGCGCTCAAGGTCAGGCCATGCTTTGGGAGTATCTCGACGAACAGTTGCAGCGAGCCGAGCGCCACTGCGATCAGCGCGGCACCGGGCCAGTCGAGGCGCATCTTGCCTTCGTGTTCGACATGCCGCAGATGCGGCAGGAAGCGCCAGACAAAGAACAGCGACAGCAGACCGACCGGCAGATTCACATAGAAAACCGAGCGCCAGCCGTAGTACTGCGTGAGGAAACCGCCGAGCGACGGCCCCACTGCGTTCGCAATACCGAACGCCGAGCTCATCAGCACTTGCCAGCGCAAACGCACGACCGAGTCGGGAAACAGATCAGGAATGCAGGCGAAAGCGGTGCCGACCAGCATTCCGCCGCCGATGCCCTGCAGGCCGCGCGCAAGCACGAGGAACAACATGTTGTTGGCCGCGCCGCACAGCACCGAGGCGCCCGTGAACACGACGATCGATGCGATCACGAACGGCTTGCGCCCGTAGTAATCGCCGAGCCGGCCAAAAATCGGCACGGTAATCACAGAGGTAAGCAAATACGACGTGGCGACCCACGCGTAAAGCTCGAAACCCTTGAGTTCAGCGACGATAGTGGGCAGCGCGGTGCCGACCACGGTCTGGTCGAGCGCGACCAGCATTGTGACGAAGGAGATGCCGAGCATCGCCAGCAGCGATTCACGGAACGGTAAAACTTGCCCACTCGAGTGGTGGGCCGCGGTATGGACAGCCATTTTTGTTAGAGCAACAGTTGACGTGTCAAACGATCGGGAATCATACCACGCTGCGTCGCTCTAAGCGGGACAAGCCGTTGCAGTTGGCCGCACCGGCAATCGACTGAAGATGGACATGACATGACGCCAGGGAGGCACATGGAGCCGAGTTCGCTCGCAAAACAATCGTTATCGGACGACGACCTGAAGGCGCTGCGGCGCGCGAAACATGAACTGGAGAGCCCCGCTCTGGCGATGAAGCTGGCGAGCATCGTCGGCGCGCCGCTGGAGAAACTGCTTTCGCGCATGCCGGCGTTCGCCAATGAAAAAGTCACCGACGCGACCGAACTCGCCTTGCGCAAGTGCCTCGCGATCGCGCTGCGCACGCTGGGCCGGCAGGACGGCGCCACGCCGCTCGTCGTGCCCGACAAGCCGAGTAATCTGCTGCACAAGTTCGCCGTAGCAACCACCGGCGCGGCCGGCGGCGCATTTGGATTGTTCGCGTTGCCCGTCGAACTGCCCATTACGACCACGCTGATGTTCCGCTCGATCTGCGATATCGCGCGCAGCGAGGGTGAGGATCTGACGTCGATCGACACGCAACTGCAATGTCTGACGGTGCTCGGCATGGGCGGCACGTCGAAAGCCGACGACGACGCCGACTTCGGCTACTTCATCATGCGCGGCGCGCTCGCGCAGGCGGTGTCGAAAGCGTCGTCCGAAATCGCCACGAAAGGCTTCACCGCGCACGGCTCCGCGGCCTTGCTGCGCCTGCTCAACACGATCGCCGCGCGCTTCTCGGTGCAGGTGAGCGAACAGATCGCCGCCAAGTCGATTCCGGCGATCGGCGCGGTGCTCGGTGCGATGGTCAATACGGTTTTCATCGACCACTTCCAGCAGGTCGCGCACGGCCACTTCACCGTGCGCCGACTGGAACGGCAGTACGGCGAGGCTTCGGTGGAAGCCGCCTATCAGACAATCGATATCGCGCTCGACGGCTGAGCGGCGCGGCTCGTCACGCGCCGCACGAAGGCGGCGGCGCGGTCGAGCGCACGGTTTCCTTCGGGGATGAACGGCGCGAAGATCGGCCAGACGTGCGGCATCTTCTTCCACACTTCCAGCTCGCAGTCGACGCCCGCCGCGCGCGCGTTGTCGGCCACGCGCCGCGAGTCGTCGAGCAACACCTCGGTGCTGCCAGCCATGATGAAGAGCGGCGGCAAGCCGTGCAGGTCGGCATAGACCGGCGAGGCGTAGGGATGCGTGGCCGGCGTGTCGCCGAGATACACCTTTCCCGCCCGCGCGATCGCGGAGCCGCTGAACATGGGATCGAGAGCGTCGTTGGTGCGGATGCTGGCGCCGGTCGCGGCCAGATCGGTCCACGGCGAGAACAGCAGGCCGCCTGCCGGCATGGGATCGCCCGCGTCGCGCAACGCCACCAGCGCGGCGAGCGCGAGGCCGCCGCCCGCTGAATCGCCCGCGATCACAAGCGACTCCGGTGCGATGCCGCCGGCAATCAACCGACGGTACGCCGCGGTCGCGTCGTCGAGCGCCGCCGGAAAGCGATGCTCGGGCGCGAGACGGTAGTCGAGGGAAAAAACCGGCGCATCGGCGCGCGTCGCCAGACCGAACGCGATCGAGCGATGCGTACGTGGTGAACAGAAGTAGTAGCCGCCACCGTGGCAATACAGCACGGCCGGTCCGGCGCGTGTGGCCGGCGCACCGTCGGCGCGCTCGATCCACTCGCCGCGCAAGGACGTATCGTCCGCGCCGTACAGCTCACGCAGGCGCCAGCCGCCCGGCACCCGCGGCGACCAGACGCGCTTGGCGGTCAACGCGCGGGCTTTCTCGACGTCGATGCGCGGCTTGAGAGTCTCCGGTCGAAACTGCCTGCGCAGATACCAGCACGCGAGTGCATTTTGCCAACTCATGGGACACGCCCCTCCGATTGTGTCCTGTCATGTTACGTGCGTTCGCTGCTGCGCCGGTGGATGGCGGGTTCTAATCTCAAAAACGGCCCGTTCTCCACCGGACAAGGCTTGCTGCTTGCCTAGTTCGCCGGCAAAACCTGCCCGCGAATTTCACCCATCGGGTTCTGTGCGGTATGGACGTTGAAGTACCACTGCCCTGCCATCAGATCCGTCACCTGTTGTTCGGTCAGCGCAGCCGATCCCTTGATCGGGGCGGCGAGCGCTCCCTTGTCGATCGGCACCTGAATTTTGGCGTTCTGGCCCACCGGCGCGGGTCCGTGGAAGTGCGCGGCGGTTGCCGGACCGCTCAAGCCTTCATAGGTGACTGTCCATTGCAGGGATTTCGTCGACGTGTCGAACGTGGCGTTCAACATGCCGTGCCCGTGGCTCACGCGAGGCGGCACTTCGCTCGAAGGCTCGAGATCCGCCTTCAGCGCCACCGTATCCGCGAAGGCGACGCCCGACGCCAACGCCCACAACACCACGGCAAAATTCAGTTTTCGAAGCGCAATCATGGTCTTCTCCGGACTTGATGCACCGCCGTACCGACACTCGGCCGCGCGCGGAGCCACCACATACTAGTGCAAATCCGCCGAATCTGTTTTTGCCGGATGGCGCGTGGCCGTCGCGCGCTTTTTACTCAATCACTTTCGCATACTGCGCTCGAAGTCAGGTGATGAAACGCGCGGCGACTTTGTAGTTGTCCATAGCGATCCACGGGTCTTGCCGACGCACAAACGTGTTTGCGATATCGCTCCGAAAGCGCCTCGCCGACGTTTTAATCGATTTCCTCAAACAGTCAATTGCGGAATATGTAATGAATGAACTGCGATATCCCGGTTAAGCTTCTGCTTGCGAGAAGTGACTCCTTCATCGAGGGATGTCTCCAAACCTTTAACGCGGCTTCGGCCGCGTTTTTTTTCGTCTGATTGTCGCGCTCCCGTCCATACGGGCCCAGTCGCTCTGATGCGATTGCATCTGCGAGCGCTGTTTTCTATACGAGCAATGCGGCCTGCTGTTCGATCCCGTCGAGCATGGCATTGCATTTGTCGATTAAAACCAATCCCTCGTCGCGCACACGCTCCGGTGGCTTAACCGTGATTTCGCGGCGATACTCTTCCAGTGCCTTGAGCAGCGGCGGATATTGCAGAACGCTCGCCGCCCCCGCCACGCGATGCAGCCACTCGCGCACGCCTTCCACGCCCATACGCTCAGCCTCGACGCGCTCGAGCAGCGGCGCCAAGGATTGCACGTCTTCACGCACGGACGATACAAACGAGTCGAGCAAGGCCTTGACTGTGGATTCGCTACCCCACAGTTGTGTCATATGCCCCAAGTCAACCGGGACGAACGGCTCGGCGCCGTTTTGAACATCCCGCACGGCGACTATCGGCGTACTGATCGCCTCTGAAGGCCCCGCTTGCCACGCGCTGTCGGTGCCGAACCAACGGCTCAGATAATCTCGCAGCGTAGCGAGCCGGGTCGGTTTCACCAGGCTGTCGTCCATGCCCGCGTCGCGGCACAGATTCAGGTCTTCGGGCGCGGTGTTCGCCGTGATACCCAGAATGGGCAGGCGATAAGCGCCGCCCTGCTCGCTTTCACGGATGCGCCGCGTGAGTTCGTAACCGGACACGTTCGGCATGTGGCAATCCGTGATCAGACATCCGTAGCTCGTATGCTCCAGCGCGGCCAGCGCTTCGGCACCGTCGCTCGCCACGTCGCACGCGAAACCGAGCAACGCGAGCTGGTGCCGGATCAACTCCTGATTGACCGGGTGATCTTCTGCGACGAGGATCAGCCGGCCACTGGCGATGGCCCGCTCGCGGTCCGGAGGCGGCGCGCCGCCCTCGGGCGAACGCGGCATGCCCGCCGATCGCGGCGCCACCGACGGCAGCCCCGTCATCGCGGCGGCGCATGCGGCACCGAGGCCGCGCCACGAAATGGGATTGATACTGACGCGCACGTTGTCGTCGAGAATGCGGTAGCCGGTCGGCTTCGGCTTCTCGGTGAGACAGATGACGCGCGTGCGCGGACTGACGCCTGCGGGCAAGGGCACATCTTCATTCACGAACAGCAAATCCACCTCTGCCAGTGCTGCACGATCGCACAGCTCCGGCGCATCGGTCGAAACGCGGTGCAATACGAGCCCAAGCGCCTCGCCGAAGTGCATCAGGGCCTGAGCGATACGCGCGTCGCCGGTTGCCACGACTCCGCGCTTGCCACGCAAGCCGTCGACGGAATAGCGCTGAGTCTCGACGGGCATGGCGAGCCGCACGGTCATGCGCGTGCCGCTACCCGGTTCACTGTGCAATGTGAGCGAACCGTTCATGAGATCGACCAGCTTGCGGCAGATCGTCAAGCCTAGCCCGGTGCCGCCGAAGCGGCGCGTGGTGGACGATTCCGCCTGCACGAACGGCTCGAACAGCTTGGCCTGCTCCTCCGGCGCGATGCCGATGCCGGTGTCCTCGACCACCATTTCGAGCGTCTGAACGCCGTCGCTCTGGGCGAAGACCGACAGGCACACGTCGACCTCGCCCAGCGGCGTAAATTTGATGGCATTGCCGAGCAGGTTGAAGAGAATCTGCCGCAATCGGACGCTATCGCCCCGCAGCGTGGCGGCGACCTCCGACGCGATATCCACGCGGACTTTCAGTCCCTTTTCATGGGCCCGGCCAGCCAACAGACCAACCGCGTTGTCCACCAGTTCACGTATATCGATGGATTCAGCCTCGATGGTCAGCCGCCCCGCTTCGATTTTCGAATAGTCGAGCAAATCGTCGAGAATTTGCAACAGCGCGCCCGCCGACTCGTGGATCATCCCCAGCATTTCGCCTTGATCCGCATTGAGTGGCGTGCGCTCCAGCACTTCCACGAGACCGAGCACGCCGTTCATTGGCGTGCGGATTTCATGGCTCATCATGGCAAAAAAGTCATCTTTGGCGCGCGAGGCTGCTTCGGCCAGGTCGCGCGCCCGTGCAAGCTCGTCGGAGCGCGCGTGCTCCACGCTGGCGTCCACCCAGTAGCCGCTCCAGACCACGCTACCGTCCGACTCGCGACGCGGCACCAATTCGGCGCGCGCCCACTTGATTTCCTGGTCGCCGGCGAAACGGAACTCCATGTTCACCGGCGTTTCGCAGTGCGCCGAGCGCTCGAGTTCAGCCAGCACGAACGCTCTATCCTCCTCGCACACGCGCTGGAAATCGACGTAATCGCTGCTGCTCTGCGAACCGTCCCTCACGCCCAGCAGATGTCGCGTGTCACCGCCGATATACGGAAACGAATACGCGCCGTCCGCAGTGCGACGCAGTTGAAATACCACCGCCGGCAGGGAGCGCGTGACGTCGAAGAGGCGCCGTTCGGTTTCGCGCGCACGCATTTCGGCGCGCCTGATGTCAGTGATATCGACCACTGTCCCGAGCACGCAAGCCGGTTGACCGTCACCACCGCGGCAGATACGGGTCCAGAAAAGTCCGTGCCGCACGTTGCCCTGACCGCGCTCGAACTGCATCTCCACCTGCGCAGCCTCGCCGCCGTTCAGCATTTCGCGTGTGATGTCGTCCAACATGCGACTGTTGGCTTCGCCCCAAGTCTGAACTTCCATGGTGGTTCGTCCGATGACCGCCTCGCGCCTCAATCCGCACGCTTGTTCATATGCTTCGTTGACCGCGATATAGCGGCCATCGAGGTCTTTGGCGACGAGCGGATAGGGCACCATCTTCATCATGGTTTCCTGGAAGTTCAGTTGCAACTCGAGTTCACGCTCGGTCTTCTTGCGCAGCCTGACTTCCCGTTGCAGCAGCACATACGCGCGCAAGGTGATCAGCAGCGCCACGCCGATACCGATCAGCACCGGCAGCAGACGCACCGCGGTCACGCTCCATAGGCCGGACGCCGGCGCGTTGCCGGTGACCCACTTTTGCCGGATGCGCTGCTTTTCCGCGGGCGGCATAGCCAGCAACGCGCGGTCGATCAGCCCGGCGAGCGGGCTCAGGTCCGGGCGTACAGCAAAGCCGAGCGCGTCGGAGTCGCCAATCGTGCCGAGGATCTTAAGGACACCGTCGTACCGTTGCTTGAGCAGGATGTCGACCGCGGCCACATTGCCCACCAGAACGTCGGCCTCGCCGGACTCAACCATCTTGAGTGCATCGTCCAGACTGGGCGCGACCACGACGTGGTCCGCCGGAATCCGCTGGAATGCGATCGGGACCGAACCGGCAACATGCGACGAAACGACGATGCGGCGTGACGCGAAATCGTTCAGCGAGCGAGCCGCCGGTTCGGCTTCGCGGCCGACGATTACGAGAGGATAGCTTTCGTACGCGCTGGTGTGCCGCGCGTTCGCCAGGCGGGAATCATGGCTGGAAGCGGTGGCGAGAATCGCCAGCTCGCCGCGCTGAAAAGCTTCGATTGTGGCGGGCCAGTCGGCCGTGTGAGCGCGATTGAATACGACGCCGAGCGTGCGGCTCAGGTAGTTCAGATAATCGGCGGCAATGCCCGCCGGCCGGCCGGAACTGTCGACGTAACTGAAGGGAGGCCAGCCGTTGTCGAAGCCAACTTGCAACGGCGGCAGCGAGCGCAGCCAGGCCTGCTCCTGCTGCGTCAGTTGGAGACGAGGGACGCCGGCCACGGACTTCGCGTCAAAGTTGCCGGATAGCCAGCGCACGCGAATCGCCGCGTCGTCCGCCGGATTCAACGACGCGAGCGCCCGGTCTAGCTGATCCCGCAATGCGGCCCGGTCCCGGGGCACCGCGAAGCGCAAACTCGCGGTTTTGCTGTTTTCCTCGAAGGCCACTCGCAGGCTACGGAACTCGCCAGTGGTCAATGCATATTGAACAGCCGGAGTGAAGCCGAGGTAGACATCGGCGCCGCCCTGGACCACTGCGGCAAGTGCGGCGTGCGTCGTGGGGAACGTGTAGATTTGCGCGCGCGGGAAGCGCTCGCGTATCGTGCGTTCGAGCGCGAAGCCTTTCTCGACCGCGATTCGCGCTCCGGCGAGTTGGGCGGGACTGCCATAACTGTCGCCGTCCCGCCGCACCACGGCCGACGTGGAAGAACGGAAATAAGGCGCGGTAAAACTCAGGCACCGCTCGCGCTCGGGCGTGCGGGCAACGCTCATCAACAGATCGACTTTTCCGGCGCACGCGGCGGCAAGCAGTTGCGGCGCGTCCGGGAACGCCTTGGCTTCGATGACGACGTTCGGCCCGACGAGCGCGCGCAGATAATCGACGCTCATACCGGAGAGCTGACCGTCTTGCAGATCATCGAGCGGCAGCCAACTGTTACCGAGAACGCCGACGGTCAGCTTCGCGGGAAAAGTGGCAACTAGCTGAGTGTTCGAGCGATTGTCGAACGACTGCGTAACCGCCGGAGTTTGTGCGGCGACAAGTAAGAACCATGCGAACAGACATAGCGAGACGCGTGCAAGCGCACGCTTCATTGCGACGCCGGGCGTGAAATTGCCGGCAGACACGATGATGGCAGCGGGCGCCACTCAGGCAACTTCGCCGCGCCCATCGGCGAGCGTAGCGGCACCAAGGTCAGTCTTGCCGTGCAGAAGCGAAAACAGAGCGCCGGCCATGACGCCGCCCGACAGGGGCGCAGCCCAGAACAGCCAGAGCTGGTCCAGCGCCCAATCTCCGACAAACAGCGCCTGCGCAGTGGAGCGGGCGGGATTGACCGAGCCGTTGGTAACCGGAATCGACACCAGATAGACGAGTACCAGGCAGGCGCCGACCACCCATGGCGCGATCGGCGCCATGTCGTGCCGGCGGGCGATCAACAGGCTTGCCATGACAAAACCGAAAGACAGCACGAACTCGATGGCCAGCGCCGAGTGCATCTGATAGTCGGCAGGAGAATGGTCGCCGAAGCCATTTGCCGCGAACTCGCTCGCGGCCAGATCGAACCCGGGACGGCCGCCCGCCACGTAGAGCAGTAGCGCCGCGGCAACGATCGCGCCGAGGATTTGCGAGGCAATATAGGGGAGCAAATCCCTGACCGGAAAGCGTTGCGCGACTGCGAACCCCACGGTGACAGCAGGATTGAAATGGCCGCCGGATACGCCACCAAAGCAGTAGGTGGCCGTGACGAGCGCGAGACCGAACGCCAACGCCACTTCCAGCGCGCCGCCTGCCTGCTGGATCGCACCGACGTTCAACACAATGCTGCCGCAGCCGACGAAGACCAGCCATGCCGTTCCGACACCCTCGACCAACAACCGCTTGCCTAACGCAACCATGCCGCCTCCTGGTTCTGTCCGCCAGGCAGATGGCATCGCATGATTGTCATGAGAAATCCGCCTGTATTCTCTCGGCCCGGGCATCGCTCAGCTCGACGAAATGACTGCTTTCATGAGGAGAGTACGTAATAAAGCCGAAGTGAATTCAGAACTATGAGACGTCAACGTCGCGCAACCAATCAGAAGACTCCTAAATTCCTAGTTCTCCAAAATCATTTACCGACGTAACAATGCAATATGCCGACCGTCTGTCAGGCCAAGCCGATCTGACGCGCGTAGTCGATGAGGTCGGCTTCAGTTTCCAGCCCGAGCTTGCGCATCGCACTACGTTTCTGCGTACTGATGGTCTTGCCGCTGCGCTGCAAACGCGCCGCGATCTCATGGACGGCGAGACCTTGCACATAGAGTTGGAAGACTTCCCACTCACGCGCGCTGAGCATGCCGGCGCGAAGCTGCGGCGGCGTGTCCGCCGTTTCCATCGCGACGCGCGCGTGCTGCGACAGATAGACGCGGCCGGCAAAAGCTGCCTCGATCGCGTCGATCAAAGCTGTGACGGTCTCGCGCTTATCGACGATTCCGCCTACGCCGATATGCAAAAGGCCGGAGAGCATGTGCGCATGGCAAATCATGGTGAGGACGATGACGCTGGGATGCGATCGTCCGCGCAACAGGCGGCGCAAAAAAGACACCGCGTTGCAGGCACCGTCAATGCCCGGCATGTTGATATCCGAAACGACGACGTCGCACGCGCAGGCGTCGAGTAATTCCGCCAGTCCGTGGGTGTCGGCCGCTTCGCCGACACATTCGATGTGCGGCGCGGATTGCAACACTCGCTTGACGCCGATACGAACACAGTCGTGATCGTCTGCGACGATGACGCGGATCTTCTGTCTCATTCTCTATTGTCATATCGCTTGACATACCCTGCACACGGCGTGCTTCCCCAGGCGATGCCAATACATTTTCTGTTCGTCGCGCGACGGCGCAACACGTTGCCGGCTCATCAGCGCTTAGGCGCGCGCTCCTCAGCAATCACACCGTATTCGACGGCGAAACGAAACAGCTCCGCATCGCTTTGCAGGGCGAGCTTGCGCATGGCTGTGCACTTCTGCGCGCTGATCGTTTTGACGCTGCGCTCCAAACGCGCCGCGATCTCGGTCACGCCGTATCCCGACGCATACTGGGTGAAAACCTCGAGTTCGCGGCGTGAGAGGATCTTCCGGACATAGTCCAGTCGCTGGGTCGCCGTCGCGTCGGCGATCAATGCGCGCACCGCCGGCCCGACATAGCGCTCGCGTGCCAGCGCCGTGATGACGGCCACATGAATCAGGTCGAGCCGGTCGCGCTTGCTCACCAGTACTTCGACGCCGAGCGAAATCACCTTTTGAAGTTCGGTCGCCTCGCTTTCCATGGTGAGCACGACGAGCGCAATGTCGGGGTAGCGCATCTTGAACTGCCTGACGACTTCCAGGCCGCTGCCAATCGAACCGCCCGGCATGTAGAGATCCATGAGCACCAGATCGCATGAACCGCGGTCGACTTCTGTGAAGAGTTCGGTGGCGTCGGCAGCACGGCCGACGATTTCCATATTTGGATAGCCGCTCATCAGGTTTTCGATCGCCAGCAGCACCAGTGGATGATCGTCCGCGATGATGGCTCGAATGCGGGTGCTGACCTCTGCGGTGTCGCGCATCTTCTATTTCTCCTCCGTGCCTTGATTTACTGCCGTCCTCTTTCGTCGAACCAGCTCCTTTCACGATCATTAAACATTCTTTCGGAAATATAAATAAGATCGCTCCGAAACAACTTCAGCAAATTCAAAAATTAAAATGCTTAAATATACGATTTAAAATTAAGAATTCCATAGGCACGCACGTAGGAGAAAAGACCAGGATCGTTGGTCACGCCGAGCTTGGCCATCGCCTCGCGTTTTTTCCGCGCGACCGTGCGGCGATGACAGCCGAGCGCCGCTGCAATCTCCGAGATCGAACGCCCATCCACCAGCAGCCTCACGACCTCGGCCTGCATGCCCGATAGCCGAGGCGCCGGCGGTCGTTCGCAGTCAGGGTATGGCGGATCAGCTAGCACTTCGACGATGGAACGGCCGAGGTACGCCTCACCGTGTCGGGCCGCCACGATCGCCTGCCAGAGTTCGTCCATCGACTCCGCCTTGCCGACCATGCTCACGGCGCCATCCGACGCGAGGGCGCGAAGAATCTCGACGTTTGTCAGAGTTGTCATCACCACGATGCGCAATTGCGGCCAGCCGCTGCGGATCAATCGAACCAGATTGAGGCCGTCGCCCGCGGCGCCTGAATGATCCGGCATCGCGAGATCGGTGACGAGCACATCGCAGGGCGTGCTTCGCAGGCGTTCGAGCAGCGAAATGGGATTCGTCGCCTCATCGACGATGGTGACGCCGGCATGTGTTCCCAGCGCGGCGCGGATGCCAAGCAGAACGAACGGATGATCATCCGCCAGGATGATTCGAAGATTCACCAGGATTTTCTCTCATTTGTTGTAGGAGTAAATGCACATACGCAGAAAAATCTGAAACGCTCGACGTATGCTTTAACGGCCCCTCGGCGACACACGGCGTACCAAGGCGGCCATAAAATCATCCCCACAATCCCACGAAAATCGGAGAGGTCCGAATCCTGAAGAGAAATTAATAATCCATTGCGGATCTATCAGAGAAAGAAAACATAAATACGCAAAACGAATATTTTTTGCTGCCTCAAGCGGCGCATAGTCGGCCAAAACCCGTCGTCTCGACCACCAGCCGCAGAAGTTGCGCCTCACCGCGTCGCCCACTACGACAGAAACCGGGGCGTCCCGCAGTACGATCAAAAGGCGCCGCGATTCATCAGGCTGCGTCGCAAGCGCGCGCCGCGTTCACCTTGCCTTCACGCTTCGCGCGCGGAAACACCGGCAACGCGATCAATGCGCACACGCTGGCCACGGCCCACACCATCGGCCACGAACCTGCCGAGAGCAGCGGCGGAATCGCCAGCGGCGTCAGGAACAGCGTGAGAAACACACAGGTGTTGCCGATCGCCAGCGCGGTGCCCGCGCGGCTCGTCCCTGCCAACGTGGCGAGTTCCGTGAAAGCCACGCCGTGCCATGCGGACGCGCTCACGCCGCCCAGCACGACCATCAGCGCGAATCCCGCGATCATCGCCGCGTGATGCATGCCGGCAAAACCCGTCAGCAGCGCGAGCGCCGCGAACAGCACCGCCGTCAGCAGGCTACAGGCGCGCATGTAAGCCCGGCGATTGCCACGCCGGTCGGTCCAACCGCCGCTCCAGACCCGCGCGATCGCGGCGCCCGTTTGCACCGCGGCCATCGTCACGCTGATCGCCAGCACGCCGGCGCGGCTGAAATCGTGAAGAAACACCGTCCCGAACGTGACGACGGCGAGTTGCGGCACGCACAGCGCGCCGGCGCCGAGCGCCACGCGCCAGATGCCGATGTCGCGCAACGGCGAGACCCTGGTGGGGACGCCGGTCGCCGCAGTCGCGCCGCGCACTTCAGGCGCGTCGTCCGCGTCGGTGTGGGAAGGCTCGTGCAGCCAACGCCAGGCGAACGCCGCAGTGATCGCGCAGGCGAGCGCCAGCACGGTATAGGCGCTCGCAAAGCCGAAGCGCGACGCGAGCACCGGCAGCAACAATGCACCAAGACCGCCGCCCGCGGGCACCGCGGTCTGGCGGATACTCATGGCCAGCCCGCGCTCACCCTCGCGAAACCAGGCCATCACCGCGCGGCCGCTCGAACCATTGACGCTGCCGCCGAGCAGTCCGACCAGCAACAGGCCGAGCGCGAGCGCCGTCACGCTCGGCACATGCGCACCAGAGGGCACGACGAACAGCGCCAGTCCGGCCAGCGCAGCCGCGGTCGAAAGCAGTCCAAGTAGCAGCACGCGCCGGTCGCCCCAGCGGTCGGTCAGCAAACCCCATGGCAATTCGCTGACCGCAATGCCGAGGCCAAGCATGCCGAGCACGAGGCCCAGCCCGTCATTGCCCAGGTGATAGCCCGAACGCAAGAAAACCGCGGTCGTCGGGATCCCCGAGAACGCCGCCGAAAAGCTCGCGTTCGCCGCGAACCCGATTCCCAGCACCTTCCATCGATGGCTTGCCGTTCGACTGCCCGATAACCCTAAACCAGTCATTGATTCGCTTCCCATGGCACCCTCCGCAAAGAATCTGGGGGTATCCTACGGCTGAGGCTTCCATCGGAAAAGCCGGAATTTCAGATAACTTCCATCGGATATACCGAATCATGAGCCAACGCGGATTTGAGCTGACGCAATTGCGTACCTTCGTCGCCGTCGCCGAATCGGGCAGCGTCTCGGCGGGCGCGGAGCGCGTGTTCCTTTCGCAGTCGTCGGTCAGCGAGCAGTTGAAGAAACTCGAGGAGCGCGCCGGCCAGCCGCTCTTCGTGCGCAGCAAGCAGGGCGTGAGCACCACGCCCGCCGGCAGCCGCCTGCTCGATCACGCGCGCCGCATCATCGCAATGAGCGAAGCTGCGTTCGAAGACCTGCAAGGCCGCTCGCTCGACGGCGAGTTGCGCATCGCCATCACGGACTACTACCGTCCGCACGACATCGCGCGCATTCTCAAAACATTCTCGGAACAGCACCCGCGCCTGAAGCTGCATGTCACCGTGCTGCCGAGCGCGGTGATCGACAGCAATGCCGGCGACGATGCTTCATTCGACATCGGTCTCTCGTTGCGGCTCGTCACGGACAACACGCGCGCCGCCAGCCGGCGCACCGGAGCGCAAAGCACGGTTGTGCGGCGCGAAAAACTGCTGTGGGTGAGCGCGGCCGACTCAGGTCCGCGGCCGGCCACGCCTTACCCGCTCGTGTTGCTGCCGTCGAGCTGTCAGTTGCAGCGTTTCGTCGTGAAGCTGCTGGACGAGCACAAGGTGCCGTATGTGGTGTCGCACTCCGCTTCCGGGGTCGCCGGATTGCAACTTGCGCTGAAGGCCGGGCTCGGCATTTCCTGCCTGAACGAATCGTCGATTGGCGGCGGTGTCGTGGCCTGTCCGGCAAGCGTGGGTTTGCCCGCGTTGCCCGCCGTGGAGTTTCATCTGTTGCCAGGGCGAATCGGCGAAACCGAACTTGTCAGCAACGCTCGCACGGCCTTGATGGGGCTCTTCCGCTGAGTCACGAATGACGGGCTCACGTCATCTCGCCAAAGCCCGTGGTTCATCATCAAAGGATCACATTGGCGCGATAACGTCTGTGCACGAGACGATTCGCAATGGAAATGTTGAAAGCCCCCTAATCGACGCCTATCATGGTCAGGTGTCCCGTCGAATGAGCTTTCGTTTGTTATTGACGCGTCGACCAGATTCCTGCAATCTCGGACACGCTGCTGAACGTTTCAAGCATTTTCTCGCAGCCCGAAAGCCGCCGCCCACTGGCGCATTCAGGCCGATCATTGTTTAACAAAGCAATTGCATCGCCGTATCAAATCACCGCTCGCCATCCAGAATAGTCCGTTTCGATTTGCTGTTTTTGCGGTCGTTATACAAGAAAACCTGGCAGAGTCGCCATGCGTCGCCCGTCGGATTCTTAAGCGAATTCACAAGCGCAGGCGCGAGACATAATCGAGATAAAAGAACGTTCCCCAGCGAGGCCTGGCGTGCATCGTAGAACTATCGGATCGTCGATTCTGTTTGGGCTTTACGTCATATGGAGCGGCGTGGCGCTCGCCGCCACCGACGCGTCCAGCGCCATGCCCTCGGCCATGGACGAGCGCGTGCGCGCCTGCACCTCATGTCATGGCGTGCAGGGCCAAGGCCTGAACAACGACTACTTTCCGCGCATTGCCGGCAAACCGGCCGACTATCTTTTCAATCAGCTGACCGCGTTCCGTGACGGCGGCCGCACTTATCCGCCGATGGGCTATCTGCTCGCCTTCCTGCCCGATGACTATCTGCGCAAGATCAGCCAGTATTTCGCCGATCTGCAACCGCCCTACCCCAACGCCGATCAAAGCAACGTCGCGCCTGCGGTGCTCGCGACCGGGCAGCGCCTCGTCACGCAGGGCGACCCGACACGGAAGATACCGGCCTGCATTGCGTGCCATGGCGCGCGCATGACCGGCACGCAGCCGGGCATTCCCGGCTTGCTCGGTCTGCACGCGAGCTACATCGCCGGGCAGATGGGCACCTGGCGCTCGGGCACGCGGCACGCGCTCGCGCCGGACTGCATGCATTCGATCGCGGTCAAGCTGACCGACAAGGACATCACCGCGGTGTCGAGCTGGCTCGCGCGCCAGCCGCGTCCGGCCGATCCACGGCCCGCACCGGCGTCCGCGCAGCGGCTGCCTCTCGCCTGCGGGAGTCAACCGCAATGAAGCCGACATCTCGCTCTTCGGGCTCCTTGCGCGCGTGGCGCGCCGCTTTGCTTGCCATGATGAAGGGCGGTCGCGCGCCGGCGTCGCTCGCATCGCGCCTGCTGGTTGGCGGCCTGATCGTGGCCGGCGAAATCGCGCTCCTGCGCGCATCGCATACGCCGCTGATCGCCGAGGCACGCGCCGCCGAAACCGCCGCAGCATCCGCGCCGGGCGGCGCCGCCGACACGCGCCCCGACATCGTCAAACGTGGCGAGTATCTGGCGCGGGCCGGCGACTGCGTCGCCTGCCATACGGCGCCGCGCGGCAAACTGTTCGCCGGCGGCCTCGCCATGGAAACGCCGTTCGGCACGCTGTATTCGCCGAACATCACACCGGACGCGCAGTACGGCATCGGCACATGGAGTCAGGACGCGTTCTTCAAGATGATGCGCACCGGCCGCACGCCGGACGGCACGCTGATCTATCCCGCGATGCCGATCGCGCAATACACCAAGGTCACACGCGAAGACTCGGATGCGATCTTCGCCTATCTGAAGACCGTAGCGCCGGTCCGCGAGCCGAACCACAAGCACACGCTGCGCTTCCCGTTCAACCAGCGCAAGCTGCTGTACGGCTGGCGCACGCTGTATTTCCGCGAAGGCGAGTTCCAGCCCGATCCGACCAAATCGGTCGAATGGAACCGCGGGGCGTATCTGGTCGAAGGGCTCGGGCACTGCACGATGTGCCACACCAAGATCAACATGCTCGGCGGTTCGTCGCAGAGCGAACAGTTTGCGGGCGGCCTGATTCCGGTGCAGAACTGGTACGCACCCTCGCTGACCTCGGACAAGGACGGCGGCCTCGGCGACTGGGGCATCAAGGACATCGTCGATCTGCTGCAAGCGGGCATTTCCGACCGCGGCGCCGTGTACGGCCCAATGGCTGAAGTCACGTACCACAGCCTTCAGTACATGACGGAAGAAGACGTCAAGGCGATGGCCGTTTATCTGAAGACCTTGCCGGACAACAGCGGCCGCAAGTCCGGGCCGTCGGCGCCGACCAGCACCAACGTGTTCGCGCTTGGCGAAAAAATCTACGCCGACAAGTGCGCGCTCTGCCACGGCGCGAAAGGCGAAGGACAGTTACAGCATTACCCGCCGCTCGCCGGCAACCAGTCGATCGAAATGGATTCCGCGGTCAACCCGATTCGCATCGTGCTCAACGGCGGATTCCCGCCGGGCACGAGGCGCAATCCGGAACCGTACGGCATGCCGCCTTTCGGCCAGGAACTGAACGACACCGACGCCGCTGCGGTGGTCACGTATATCCGCACCGCGTGGGGCAATCACGGCCAGCCCGTGACGTCCCGCGAGGTCAACGAGTTGCGCAAGGCGCCGCTGCACTGAAGCGCCGCACTGGAGAACCTGTAGATGGAAGCGAACGATACCCGCAGCGCTGTCCCGCCTACGGATGACGAAGTGGAACGCGTCGTCGCGGCCGGCCCGCATGGCGCGATCGCCGTAGCCGGCGTGGCCACGCTGATCGTCATGGCGATCTGGTTCGGCTTCTACTTCGTCGTGTTTCTGCCGCGCGGCGTCGTTCACTGATCATGTCGACCGATTCCAATCATCAACCGGGCGGCGGCCACGCGGTCGCCCTACGGGCCGAGCGCCGTTGGGCCATCTTCGCCGTCGCGCTGATCGTGCTGATGCTGGCCGTCATTGTGTTCTCGGGGTTGCATTGGGCGATGATGCCGCCCTCGCGCGTCGAAACGATCGATCCGTCGCGACTGCAACTGTCGGGCGAATTCGTCGAAGACAATCTCGGCAGCGCGGTCGAGCCGGACGGCTCGGTGGTCGTGCGCTTCATCGCGCAGCAATACTCGTTCACGCCGCAATGTCTGCTGGTGCCCGCCGACACGCCGATCACGATCCGCACCACCAGCGCCGATGTCGTGCACGGCCTGCTCGTCACCGACACCAACATCAACACGATGGTCGTGCCCGGCTACGTCGCCACGCTGAACACGCGCTTCGACGGGCCCGCCGATCACACCATGCCGTGCCACGAGTTCTGCGGCTTCGGCCACCAGACCATGTGGGCGCACGTGAAAGTCATCGACAAAGCCACCTTCTTCGAGCAGGCCCGACAATCACGGAGGCTGAGCTGTGTTTCACGCTAAGCGACTCGTTCTCGCGCATTTCTGGCTCGCCTTCATTGCGTTTCTGATCGCGCTGCTGCTCGGCGCCTGGCAGATGCTGGTGCGCAGCCCGCTCGTGCCGTGGGTCGGCGACCCCGAGCTCTACTATCGCTCGGTGACCGCGCATGGCACGGTCATGGCCTACGTACTGCCCACGCTGGTATCGATGGGCTTCGGCTACGCGATCGTCGAACTGGCGCTCGCGCAGCGCCTCGTGGGCCTCAGATGGGCATGGGCCGCGTTCATCATGCTGGCGGTCGGCGCGGTGATGGCAATGGTGCCGGTGGCGCTCGGCCAGGCCTCCGTGCTCTACACCTTCTATCCGCCCATGATCGGTAGTCCGTTTTATTACCTCGGCGTGGTGCTGGTGGTGGTCGGCTCGTGGATCTGGGTCGCGCTGATGCATGTGAACCTGCGAATCTGGAAGCGCGCCAATCCCGGCAAGCCGGTGCCGCTCGCGATGTTCGCCAACGTGGCGGGCGCGTATCTGTGGGCATGGACCGCCGTCGGCGCGGCGCTGGAGATCCTGTTTCAGATTCTGCCGGTCGCGATCGGCCTCACCAATACGATCGACGCCGGCCTCTCGCGCATCCTGTTCTCGTGGACGCTGCACGCGATCGTCTACTTCTGGCTGATTCCCGCGTATATCGCCTACTACACGCTGGTGCCGCGCGCGATCGGCGGACGGCTCTACAGCGATTCGATGGCGCGCGTGTCGTTCATCCTGTTCCTCGTCTTCGCGATGCCGATCGGCATTCACCATCTGTTCGCCGATCCGCAGGTCGGCTCCGGCTTCAAGTTCCTGCATGCGGTGTTCACCGGCATGGTGTCGGTGCCGACGCTGCTGACGGTGTTCACCATTTGCGCGTCCGTCGAAATCGCGGGCAGACTGCGCGGCGGCAAGGGCGCGTTCGGCTGGCTCACCGCGCTGCCCTGGCAGAACCCGATGATGCTCGTGATCGCGTTCTCGTTCGTGATGCTCGGTCTCGGCGGCGCAGGTGGCTTGATCAACATGAGCTACCAGTTGAACTCGACCGTGCACAACACGCAGTGGGTGACCGGGCACTTCCATCTGATCTTCGGCGGCGCGATCGTCATCATGTACTTCGCGATCGCCTATGAACTGTGGCCGCAGCTGACCGGCCGCGCGATCGCTTCGGTGAAGCTGGTGCGCACGCAACTGTGGCTGTGGTTCATCGGCATGATGGTCGTGACGCTGCCGTGGCACTACGTCGGCCTGCTCGGTGCGCCGCGCCGCATGGCCTACTACGACTACAACACGCCGGGCATGCAGTCGCAGGCGTTCTGGGTCGGCATGTCGGCGGTAGGCGGATTGATTCTCGTGGTGTCCGGCGTGCTGTTCATCTACATCCTCGCGAAGTCGCAATTCGGCCCGGTGGTTCAGCAGCAAGGCTTCCGCTTTGCGAGCGCGGCGCAGCCGGTGGAGCGCGTGCCGGCCGCGCTCAACAGCTTCGGGTTGTGGGTCGCGTTGATGATCGGACTCACGGTCGTCAACTACAGTGTGCCGATCGTGCAGTTGCTCAGATTGCCGCAGACCTCCGTGCCGGCAGTCGTCGTCGGAGCGCAGCGATGAATCAGGAACGCGTCTTCAGCTTGCGCAACCCATGGTTCACGGTGAGCGTGGGCGGCACCATTGCGATTGCCGTCGTATCGATACTGATCGGTTTCATCTGGCTGCCGTCGGCGAACAGCGCGTTCGCCGGACGCGGCTTATGGGCGACCATCTGCAGCGCCGCGGGCGCGCCGTCGAGCTGGTATGGCGGCGCCAATCTCGCTGGCCCGGCGCCGAGCGACGTGGTGGTCTTGCCGCCGTTGCGGCGCGTGCGGGGCGACGCGAATTCGATCGGCCGCGGCGCGACGATCGCGACGCAAAATTGCTCGATGTGTCATGGCGTGCTCGGCACGGTGCAGGTGACCGCGCCGGCGTTGGCTGGACAATATGCCGACGTGGTCTACAAAGAGTTGCGCGACTACCAGAACGGCGTGCGCCAGAACGCGATCATGCAACCGATCATCGCCGCGCGCAGCGATCAGGATCTGCACGATCTGGCGGCTTACTACGCGTCGCTGCCGAGAGCGCCCGCGGCAGAGGTTGCGCCCATCGGCGTGGGACCGGATGCGAATGCGGTGAAGCTTGCCATGCAGGGCGATCCGCAGCGCAATATCGCGCCTTGCGCCGCATGTCACGGACAGCTCGATCGCAAGGGCGCGGCGCCGTGGCTCGGCGGGCAATCGTCGATCTATCTCGCGGCGCAGATGCGCGCCTTTGCTTCCGGCGCGCGGCACAACGACATCAATGAACAGATGCGCAATGTGGCGCGACAAATGACGCCCGCCGAGATCGACAGTGTGGCCAAATACTACGCGGCCATGCAATAACAGCCGCTTTGTCCGCGCGATTCGGTTTGTCGCGAAGACTCGGCACGCCGTCGCGCGAAACCACCGCCGACGTTAAGCCGTCGCAAACTCGCTTACATCTGCCATCCTCAGTGCGGCTTGTCTCGAAGCCTCAACACGCCGCAGCGCAAAAAAACCGCTGACGCTAAGCTGTCGCAAGCTCGCCTGCATCGGCAGTCTTCGGCGTTCCGGCCGAGCCGCCGCGCCGCCCGGCAAACGAAGACGAAGACGAAGACGACGCCGTACCGCTCCCGGTCTGAAACACCGACACAGCGGACGTCAGCCGCCGTGCCTGATCTTCCAGCGAACTTGCCGCCGCCGCGGCCTGCTCCACCAGCGCGGCATTTTGCTGCGTCACCTCGTCCATCTGCGCGACCGCGAGATTGACCTGATCGATGCCAGTGCTCTGTTCGGTCGCGGCCGCCGCGATTTCACCCATGATCGAACTCACGCGCGCAATCGCGTCGACGATCTCGGTCATCGTCGTGCCCGAGCGTTGCACCAGTTGCGAGCCGGCCTGCACGCGCGCCGTCGATTCGTCGATCAAACCCTTGATCTCCTTGGCCGCCGCCGCGCTGCGCTGCGCGAGCGAGCGCACCTCGCTCGCCACCACCGCGAAGCCGCGTCCCTGTTCGCCTGCGCGCGCGGCTTCGACTGCTGCGTTCAACGCCAGGATGTTGGTCTGAAACGCAATCCCTTCGATCACGCCGACAATGTCGGCGATCCTGCGCGAGTCGTCGACGATGCCATGCATCGTGCCCACCACCTGCCCGGTGAGATCGCCGCCTTGCGCGGCCAGCGTGGATGCGCCCTGCGCGAGCGAGCTGGCTTGCTTCGCGTTGTCCGCCGTCTGCTTGACCGTCGAGGTGAGCTGTTCGATGCTCGCCGCCGTTTCTTCGAGCGACGCGGCCTGTTCCTCGGTACGCTGCGACAGGTCGGTGTTGCCCGCGGCGATCTCGCTCACGCCGGTGTCGATGGATTCCGTGCCTTGACGCACCGTGTTCACCGTCGCGATCAGCGATTCCTGCATTTTGCTCAACGCGGCCGCGAGACGGCCCATTTCGTTATTGCTGGCCACGACGATCTGGCCGGTCAGGTCGCCGTTGGCGATGCGCTGAAACTGGGCGATGGTGGCGTCGACCGGACGGACGATCGCGCGCACCATCACGGCGCGGCCTATCCACGCGGCCAGCAGCGACGCGACCATGCCGATCGCCACCGCGATGCAGATCGCGAAGAACAGATCCTGCGCGTCCTGATAGCGTTGCGCGCCGTGATCGAGTTGCAACTTTTCGAGCGCGAGCATCGCCTTTTCGTACGCGCTGTAGAGCGACGGCAGCTTATGCGCCTGCAATTGCTGGAATGCCGTCTTGTCGCCCGCCTTGAGCACGGCGAGAGTAGGCTCGACGCCTTCGTGAAGGAAGGTATCGCGCTTGTCCTGCATGTCCTTGATGAGACGCTGCTCGTCTGCATCCGGACTCGCGCGGCTCACATAGTGGGCAAGACGTTCATTGGAAGCTTTCTGGTACTGATCAAAACGCTTGAGCACCGCGTTCGCGCCATCCTGATCGTTCAGGTCGACGAGCGATGCATAGGTGGCCAGTGCGAGGCGCAGGCGCAGCAACTGTCCGGCGCTGCCCTCGAGGTCGGCGACAGCCGGCGTATCGACGGTGTACATCTGCTGCAGCGAGGCGTTGCTCGAACGCAGCGACAGCAAGCCGGCGGCGGCGCCGAACAGCAGCACGACGCCGAACAAGACGATCATCAGGGTAAGGCAGGTGCGAATCGACAGATTTTTCAACATTGGGCTTGTCTCCGTTGGGCTGCCTGACCGCATACTCAGTAAAAGCCTCGGCCAGGTGCTGCGCCCAAGCCGGTTCGGCCAGGTCCGCAACTCTTGTGTAAATTTAAGCGAACGCCTCATATAAGGACTACGGCGTAATAACGAAAAACTTTATGGTTGATGGCGCATGGGCTTGCGATAGATCAACATATGGGCGCATATGAACGGCGATTCGCACCGCGCGTTGCGGGACTACCCGGGTTCTCGGCGGATGGCGATTGATGGAAAGTGACGCGGGTGTGTTGACGGAGCGTTGCTATGTCGGAAGTAGGCTCGGCACTGGTGGTTTTCGTTCTCCTGCTCGCCGCGACCGGAGTCGGCGTGTGGGTTCGTCCGCTGCTGCCAGAAGAGCACAAGGCGCATGAGACCGTGCAGTTGATCCAGCTGGTGATCGGCATGCTGGTGACGTTCGCCGCGTTGGTACTCGGCTTGATGACGGCGTCCGCGAAATCAGGCTTCGATACGGTCTCGAACGATTTGCGCGCCTACGCGGCCGATCTGATCGAGTTCGACACCACCCTGCGCGAATACGGCACGGATACCGAGCCGGCCCGGCATCTGCTGCGTCAGTACACCGCAGCTGCGATCGCATCGACGTGGCCTGGCGAAACGGCACCCACCGGCGAATATCCGAAAGACATCGGCACGCAGGACAACTCGCAGAAACTGGAGAACGTGCGGCTCGGCGACATGCTGACCGCCGTCGGCCGGGAGTTGCGGACACTGCGGGCGCACGATCCGTTACAAGAACGCGCGCTCGATGACGGCTTGAAGCAGTACCGGCGCGTCGTGGACGCGCGGTGGAAGATCATCGAGGAAGCGCACAGCTCGATTTCCCAGCCTTTCTTCAAGACACTGACCTTCTGGCTGGGCGTGATCTTTCTGAGTTTCGGCTTGATCGCGCCGCGCAACGCGCTGGCGTTGGTCACGATTTCGCTGGGCGCGGTGTCGATTGCTTCCGCGATCTATGTGATCGTCGATCTGGATACGCCGTTTACGGGGCCGATTGTCATCTCCAGTGCGCCCATGAGAGATGCGCTGGACCATTTGAGACGGTGAGGATCACACACAGCGTCAAGGAATGAGCGCGTCGAACTCCGCAATCCTCCTCGCCCGCTCGATGACGGGCCGATCGACCAGTTTGCCGTCCACCGCGAACGCGCCTTCCGGATGCTCGCGAGAAGCCGTCAGAACGCGTGACGCCCAGCGGCGCTCGTCCTCGCTGGGTGCGAAGCCGCTGTTGACCGGATCCACCTGTCTCGGGTGAATGCACAGCTTGCCGCCGAAGCCGAAGCGCCGCGCGTTGGCCACATGCCCGGTCAGGCGCGTGAGGTCATCAAGCTCCAACGTCACCCCGTCGATCGGCGCGGGCAGGCCCGCGTAGCGCGATTCGATCACCATCTGCGAGCGCACATAGTCCAGTTCCGCGCCGAGCCCTTCGATGCCGGCATCGCCGCAAAAGTCCACCGTGCCGAACGCGAGCCGCATGACCGACGGCGCGCCGGCAATGTCCCGCATCGCCACCACGCCCGCGACGGTTTCGATCAGCGCTACGATCCGTATGCGGGACGGCAGCCGCGCGGCGACGTCGGCGAGTTGCCGCGCGCTGTCCGACTTCGGCAGCATCATCGTAGAAACGCCGGACGCGCCCACCATGTCCAGGTCGTCGAGATGCCACGGCGTGCCCACCGCATTGACGCGAACGATCAGCCGCGCGGGGTCCGCCGTCGCCAGCCAGCGTTGCAGGTTTTCGCGCGCGGCTTGCTTGGCCGCCGGCACGACCGCGTCTTCGAGATCGATTACCACCGCGTCGGCGCCGCTGTCGAGCGCCTTTGTGAAGCGCTCGGGGCGGTCGCCCGGTACGAACAGATAACTGCGTGCGTCCATGTTGTTCTCCTGACGGCACGCGGCGCGATGCTGCTAGTTCGCGTGCCAGTCGCGTTGAAACGTTTCGGAATAACTGTAGCGATCCGCCGGATGCACGCTGATCGTCAGTTCGACCACCTGCGCGCGCCGGTTCAGATAGCGGCGGCACAACCACAGCGCCGGCGAGCGCGGCTTCGCGTTCAAACGTTGCGCCAGTCTCGCCGGCAGCGCGATCGCGCGAATTTCCTGCTGCACTTCGGTGATCTGCTCGCCGAACTGTTTTTCGATCAGCGTGTAGATCGGCACGTGGGTCCGGCCGCTCAGGCCTGCCAACGAGCGGAACGCCGGGTGGATATACACCTCGGTGTGGCAGATCGGCTCGACACTGTCCGGCGAACGGCGAATGCCCTCGGCCAGTAGCCAGGTTTCGCCTGGCTTTGCGCCGAGCCGTTCGAGCAGGTCGGCGTCGTCGATCTCGACGGTCTGCGTCGACGCGATCTCCAACTCCGTGTCGGTCGTATAACGGTGCAGGTCGCTTAGGCGCTCCATCACCTGACGGTATGCGGTTTCGCTCTGCGTGGCCTTCACTCGTGTACCGATGCCGGGCCGCCGGTCCACCAGACCGCGCTGCTCGAGTTGCTTGATCGCCTGCCGCACCGTGAAACGGCTCGCGCCGAACTGCTCGCACAGCTCGAACTCGGTCGGCAGCAACGTGCCAATGGGAAACTGCCCGCCCTGAATCTCGTTCAGGAGCGTCTGTGCCAGTTGCATGTAGCGCGGCTGTTGCCCAAGGACTGTCGTGGCCATCTGGATGTGCAAAGAAGTGGAAGAGCGGACGGTTGCCCGCCCGGCCTTATTGCACCACACCCGCCTCCCTCAGCAAAGCGATCCTTTCCGCGCTGTAGCCCAATTCGTCGAGCAGACGCTGCGTGTCCTGCCCGAGATCCGGCGCGGCGCGCGTCGGCAGCGGCTCGTCGACCCGCACCGGCGCGGCCACGCCACGCACCTTGCCGAAGCGCGGGTGCTCGGCATCCACCACGCATTCACGTTCGGCGACGAAAGGATTCTCCAGCGCCTGCTTGACGTCGAACACCGGCGCGGCCGGCACGCGGCCGCCGAAGCGTTCGAGCCATTGCGCGGTGGTCGCAGTCGAGAGCACTGCGTCGAGTTCAGTCTGCACCAGCTCGCGATTCGCAAGGCGCGCCTGGAAGTTGCAAAAGCGCGGATCGGTCACCCACGACGGTTTGCCGATCACTTCGGCGAGCACGCCCCAGAATTTCTCCTTGTTGCACATCAGGAAGATCCAGCCGTCCTGTGTCTTGTACAACTGGCTCGGCGTGAGCGACGGATGCGACGAGCGGTTCTCGCGTCCCGTCACCACGCCGCCGTTCAGATACCACGTCGCGACATAGGCGAGGTTATGCAGCGCGACGTCGAAGAGACTCACGTCGATATCGCGCCCTTTGCCGGAGGTCTTTGCATCGACGAGGCCGGCGAGCAACGCCATCGCCGCGGTGGTGCCAGTCATCAGGTCGATGATCGACAAGCCGAAACGCGCCGGCGGGCTATCAGGCTCGCCGGTCACGGACAGATAGCCCGCCTCGGCCTGCATCAGATAGTCGTAGCCCGGCCACGCGGCGCGGCTGCCGCTACGCCCGTACGCGGACAGATGCGCGCACACGATCTTGGGATTTGCCTCGCGGAGCTGCTCGTAGGTCACCCCGAGTTTCGCCGGCAGATCGCCGCGCAGATTGTTGAACACCGCGTCGCTCTTCGCAACGAGGTCCAGCAACACCGCGCGTGCTTCGGGCTTCTTCAGGTCGAGCGTCAGACTGCACTTGTTGCGATTGAAGGCTTCGAAGAAATGGCTATCGCCCTCGCCGAAGAAATACGGGCCGACCGCGCGGCCGACGTCGCCGCCATTGCCCGGATGCTCGATCTTGATGATCTCCGCGCCGAGGTCCGCGAGATGTTGAGTGGCGAAAGGCCCGGCGCCATATTGTTCGATGGCGAGCACGCGCACGCCGGAAAGGGGCAGGCTCATACCGGACTCCTTTCGATCAGTTGCTTGGCGATGATGATGCGTTGCATCTCGTTGGTGCCTTCACCGATCGTGAGCAGTGGCGCGTCGCGATAGAGGCGCTCGACGTTGTATTCCTTCGAATAACCGTACGCGCCGTGAATGCGCATGGCCTCGATGCTGTTTTCCAACGCGGCTTCCGTCGCGAAGTATTTCGCCATGCCCGCTTCCATATCGCAGCGCTCGCCGCGGTCGTACTTCTTCGCGGCCGCGTCGACCAGCAGGCGGCCCGCTTCGACGCGCGTCGCCATCTCGCCGAGCTTCAACTGGATTGCCTGATGCTCGCAGATCGGCTTGCCGAAGGTCTTGCGCTGCTGCGAATAGCTCACGGACTCATCGAGCGCGGCTTGCGCGACGCCGACGCCGCGCGCCGCGACATTGATACGGCCGAGTTCGAGGCCGCCGAGTATCTGCTGCAGGCCCTTTCCCTCCACGCCGCCGATCAATGCATCGGTAGACACGTGATAGTCGTTGAACGACAACTCACAGGTATCGATACCTTTGTAGCCGAGCTTTTCGAGCTGACGGCTAACCTCGAATCCCGGCCCTTTCTGCACCAGCAACAAACTCATCCCTCGATGACGCGGCTGCGCCGTCGTATCCGTCTTCACCAGCAGCGCCAGCGTGTTGCCGTGCTTGCTGTTGGTGATCCACGTCTTGTTGCCGTTCACGATGTACTCGTCGCCGACGCGTTTGGCGGTCGTGCGAATGGCCTGCAGATCGGTGCCGCAATCGGGCTCGGTGAGACCGATGCCGCCGCGCCACTCGCCGGTGGCGAACTTCGGCAGGTACTTGCTTTTCTGCTCGGGCGTGCCGTTGCGTTGCACCAGCATCGCGAGAATCAGATGCGAATTGATGATGCCGCTCACCGACATCCACACCCGCGAGATGCGCGCGATGATCTGCGCATAGGTCCGCGTCGACAGACCCAGCCCGCCATACTCGGGATCGATGATGCAGCCGAACAGCCCCATCTCCTTCATCTTCTCGACGATCTCCGCCGGGTAGATATCGTCGTGATCGAACTTGTGGACGTAAGGACGCACCTCGGTTTCGAGAAAGCGGTCCAGCATGTCGAGAATCAGTTGATCGTTTTCCAGCGTATCGAGTTCTGTTGCAGTCATGATGACGTCCTTAGGATGCGGTGTGTCCGGCAAGCGTGTCGGCGAGCGCGCGGGCCGGCCGTTCGTCGAGTTGCAATACGGCCTGGGCGATCTGTTCGGCAGCACTGTGGGAAACGCTGCGCTGTGCGTTCGCGTAAAACTTGGTGACAATGTCCTCGTTGCTGACGGGCCGGTCCGCGCAGCCGCGATTGATCGCCTCGCGATGCGCGACGCGCGAGCCGTCGCTGCGTTCCACCACGACTTCGCCGGTGTAGTGGCGCGGGAACGTCGTGTCGGGGTCGATTTCGTAATCGACCCGTGCGGCGAGCGCCAGCACCGCGGGATCGGCGAGCGCGGCCGGTTCGAGTTCGTCGAGCGTGAAGCGGCCCTTGAGCAACGCCGTCGCGACGATATACGGCACGCTGAATTGCGCGTCGTAGGCGGTCACCGGTTTGCGCTTCGCGTCGACCGGTTCGCACACGATCTCGACCGTGCCGCGCGGCACCTTGGCGACCACGCGTCGAATCGAGTCGAGCGAGCCTGCCGAAAAGCGATGCTCGCGATTTAGCGCGATCGCCGCGTCGGCGACCGCATGCGTGAAGTGACATGCGGGCAGCGGTTTGATTGCCACTTCGTCGATTTGCCAGGTGCTGCCGAGGCCTTCGGTGGCGAGTTCACGGTCCGCCGGGTCGAGCGGCTTGCCGAGGTGGCTGGCGTAGAGACCGAAGCGTCCTTCGTAGGCCAAACGCGGGCCGGTGAAGCCGTGCTTCGCGAGCGTCGCGGCGGTGATGGCCGAGGCCGCCGCGAAACCGGGATGGGCGCGCTTGGTCCACGCGCCGTCTTCGAGGAATTCGAGGCTGCCGGCCGCCATCGACAGAACGATGCCTTGCGCGTGCGCCATGCGGGCTTCGTCGAGTTGCAGCAAACGCGATGCGGCGACCGCGCAGCCGAACGCGCCGACCAGGCCGGTCGGATGAAACCCGGCGTCGTGGAATCCGCCCTTCGCCGCCGACGCCACGCGCGTCGACACTTCCATGGCAACGATGTATGCGGCCAGCAAGTCCGCGCCGCTCGCGCCGTCGCGGTCGGCGAGCGCGAGCACGCAGGGCAATGCGCTAGTGGTCGAGTGAATCACGCCGCGTGAATGCGTGTCGTCGAAGTCGAGTCCGTGAATCAGCACGCCGTTCATCATCGCGGAGTCGCGCAAGGCGAGTCGCCGGCCGTAGCCGATTACCGGTGAAGCGCCGCTGCCGAGCTCGGAGAAGGCCGCGAGCGACACATCCGCATACGGATAACCACGCGACGCGAACGCAATGCCGACAGCGTCGAGAATCAGATGCTTCGCGCGGGTTTGCACGGCGCGCGGTACGTTGCGCAATTGCAGGCCCAGGCCGAAGCGCGCGTACTGATCGGACAACGCGACGGAAGTATCGAGTGAAGTCATGGAATTTAACCTTGCTGGGTAGCGGGTAGCGAATCGGAGCTGGTGTCGAGGCTCGGCGAAATCCGCTCGAGTGCGTGCTGATTGGTTTCCACGCGCAGCAGCAGAATGCCGAACACCAGCAGCGCGAGGACGCCGCTCACCATGGCCAGCACGCCGGACACGCCGAACGAGTTGTAGAGCAGCACCGCGAGATACGGCGTGGTCATCGAAGCGGCGCGGCCGCAGACACCCGCCGTGCCGGTGCCACGCAGGCGCAGTTCAGTCGGAAAGAGTTCGGGAATGTAGGCGAACAAACCGAGCGTGGTAACCGTGTAGATGCAGGTGATCAGCACGAAGCCGACGCTGCTGATCGCCCAGCCCGCATGCATGTTCGGATAGATGAAGCCCACCACGATCGTGGCGATCGCAAAGATCACGAGACCACGCGCCCGGCCGATGCGGTCCGCGCAGAAGAAGCCGACCAGTGCGCCGCCCGGCGCGCCGAACGCCATCAATGTTGTGAAGCCGAGCGACTGCACGATGGTCAGACCTTCCTTGACGAAGAAGGTCGGCAGCCATGCCACAAACCCATACACCGAAATATTCACGGCGACCGCCGTGAGAATCGCGACCAGTGTGCGGCCGAGCATGGCGTGTGAGAACAATGCGGAGAACGGCGCCTTCGGCACTTCGAGACTTTCCGTGCGTTGGACCGGCGGCAACGGACCTTTCTGACGCTGAACCTCGTGTTCGATGGCGGACACGGTGGCCTCGGCTTCTTCGCTGCGTCCGACCGATTCGAGCCAGCGCGGCGACTCCGGCATCCGGTGCCGCAGCACCCACACAATGATCGCGCCGACGCCGGCAATCGCGAACATATAGCGCCAGCCCAGATGCGGAATCACGACGTAGCCCACCGCCGTCGACACCAGCAAGCCGGAATTGATGATGAGCGCGAGCAAGGCGGTCCAGCGTCCGCGCGACGCGGGCGGGATGAATTCGCACAAGGTGCCCGCCGCGACCACCAGTTCGGCGCCGAGGCCGACGCCCATGATCAGCCGCAGCACGATCAGCCACATCATGTTCGGCGCGAAGCACGCGGCAATCGATGCGAGGCCGAAGATCAGCAGGTTGGTCTGATACGACGAGCGGCGGCCGAAGCGGTCGCCGAGGTAGCCGGCAAAGCCCGCGCCGATCAGCATGCCGAGAAACGTCACCGAGATGAACAGCGCGTTCAGCTTCAGATCCGAGAAGCCCGTTTTCACCATCGCCCCGAGCGCACCGGCGGCGAGATAGATGTCGAAGGCGTCGAGAAAGGCGCCCGCGCTGATGAGCCCTAGAACCTTCCAGTGAAAGGACGCGATGGGCAGGCGATCGAGTCGCGCGCCCGAATTGACGATACCGATAGCCACCTTTGTCTCCTTGGTGTGCATGCGGCTGCGCGATGTTTGCACATGCGCTCGCCGCATCGCGACGCCTGATTGGGACGCCGCCGGAATCTGCGCGTTGGCTGCTCTTGCTGGCAGGTGTGCGCTGTTTTGCTGCTGGTTGTTCGTTCGCAGATTGTGCGGACGTTCGAGCCGAACGTTCGGCGGTTCACACCGGGCAACGCGCGGGCAACGCGCCGCTCAATCGCCGACGCCGTGTCCGCGTGCCGGCACTAGCGCACTGCGCACGAAGTCCATGATCGGCGTGCCGTCCTGCTTGAATGCGCGGGTCTGCACGGTGACGATCCCCTGCCCCGGACGCGACTTCGACTCGCGCTTTTCGAGCACTTCGGATTCCGCATAGATCGTGTCGCCGCAAAACACGGGACCGGTCAGACGAATCTCTTTCCAGCCGAGGTTGGCAATCGCCTTGCCGCTGACGTCGTTGACCGACAGGCCCAGCACCACGGCAACCGTCAGACCGCTATTCACGAGCAGGCGGCCGAACTCGCTTTGGGCCGCGTAGGCGGCGTCGCAATGCATCGGATGGAAATTCATCGTCAGCAGCGAGAAGTGGATGTTGTCGGCTTCGGTAATAGTGCGCCCAGGCCGGTGTTCGTAGATATCGCCCACCTGAAAATCTTCGAGGTAGCGGCCGTAGCTGGCGCGAATGCGGTTCTTGACTGCGACGTCGGACTCCATGCCTGTCTCCTGTTACGAGGTAACTTGTCTGTCTTTGTTACTTTGTCCGTACAAAGTGTGATTGAAGTATTGTCGTCGGATGGGTGAATGTCAAGGCGACATTCCTGGGAAGGTGGGTGATTGGCGGCAAATGCGCCGCTAAGGCACGCCAGGACTCGGGACCAGGTTTATCCCTGGCAAGTCGTCAGCGAGTGAGATGAAACGCTCGCGCTACTTGTCTGAGCGACGCGCTAATAAAAAACCCCGCTGGTTGAGCGGGGTTCTTTGCATCGATTCAATGCAGGTGCGGACGATTCAGAAAGGAATATCGTCATCCATCTCATCAAACCCGCCGCCGGCCGGCGCGCTCGGACGGCTTGCGCCGCCACCGCCAGCACCGCTGCCGCCACGCGCACCGCCGCCCGACACCGCGCGGCCGCCACCACCGCCGCCGCTACGCTCCGACGGCTCACCACGGCTGTAGCCGCCTTCGTCGCCACCGCCGCCCATCGAGCCGCCGCGGCCGCCCAGCATTTGCATCTGTTCCGCGACGATTTCCGTCGAGTAACGGTCGGTGCCGTCTTGCGCCTGCCACTTACGGGTACGGATGCGCCCTTCCAGGTACACCGACGAGCCCTTCTTCAGATATTCGGAGACGATTTCCGCGAGGCGGCCGAAGAACGAGACGCGGTGCCATTCGGTCGCTTCCTTCATTTCGCCGGACGCCTTGTCCTTATACCGATCCGTCGTTGCAAGGCGGATGTTCGCCACCGCGTCGCCGCTCGGAAGATAACGGACTTCCGGATCGGCTCCGAGATTGCCGACGAGAATGACCTTGTTCACGGATGCCATGAGTTTCTCCTGTTGATTCCGTTACGGGCGGCGCGGCAATACATGTTCGCGTTTCAGGCCCGGCAGGCCCGAGACCGGAACTGCGCCTCTGCCCGCCGCCGGGTGAGTGCTGGGTGAGTTCGGGATGCGCCGTATTACGCTTTGCGCGGCGGCTGTTTCATCTTTGCGGCGATTATAAGCCAGCACAAGACGAGCCCCGAACAGGTAAAAAACACAGCGCTCTGACCGTCCACTTTCAGCAGCCAACCACCGACCACGCCGCCCAGCGCAAGACCGATCGACTGCGTGGTGTTGTACACGCCCGCGGCCGCGCCCTTGCGGGTTCCCGGCGCCAGTTTCGACACCAGCGAAGGCTGCGAAGCCTCAAGGATATTGAAGCCCAAAAAGTACACAAAAAGGATCGCCGCCACACTCAGAATCGTATGCGGAGCGACGCCCAATAACAACTGTCCGATCAGGATAAGACCAATCGCGGACAGCAGCACGATCTTCATTTTGCCGCGCTTCTCGGCGGCGATGATCGCCGGCACCATCATCACGAACGAAAGGCCCATGACCGGCAAATACACCTTCCAGTGCGACGCGACCGGCAAGCCGCCGGCTTCGAGAATGCGCGGCACGACGAGGAACAACGCGGTCTGCGTGGCGTGCAGCACGAGCACGCCGAAGTTCAAACGCAGCAGTTCAACGTTGTGCAGCACTTCGGCGAATGGCGCGCGTACATGTACCGGCTTCGGCGCATTGGGCACGATCCACAGCACCACGCCGATCGCCAGAATCGAGAAGATGCCGACGAGCGTAAATAGCCCGCTCATGCCGACCCACTGGAACACGATCGGCGCACCGACAATCGCCACCGCGAATGACACACCGATACTGCCGCCCACCATCGCCATGGCTTTGGTGCGATGTTCCTCGGAGGTCAGGTCGGCGATAAACGCGATCACCGCCGACGACACCGCGCCCATGCCCTGAATCACCCGCCCGACGATGATCCACGTCATGTCGTGCGCGCCCGCCGCCACGAAGCTGCCGAGCGCGAAGATCAGGAGACCGGTCGCAATGACCGGTTTGCGGCCGATCTTGTCGGAAACCCAGCCGTAGAAGATGTACAGCATGGACTGGGTCACGCCGTACGCGCCGAGCGCGATACCCACCAGCAGCACGTTCTCGCCACCCGGGATGGTCTTCGCGTAGATCGAGAACACCGGCATGATCATGAAGAGACCAAGCATGCGCAACGCGAAGATGGCGGCAAGCGACACGGTCGCGCGCAGTTCAGGCGCGCTCATGCGTGTGGAAGTAGCGGACGGATTGGACATCGGGAGCGTTCTTTGATTGAGCTGGGTGGCACACCGCGGGCGGGCACAGCGGCGAAGCGGCCACGACCGCGCGGCTTGCCGCAAGACGTCGGGTCGGCAGACGGCGCGGCGCACGAGCCGACGGCCTTGCTGCATTCCCGCTCGCGCCCCGCGTTGCCTTGCGGTTGCCTTGTACTGGCGGAAAACGGCCCCAGTTGGACCTCTTCCCCGCGGCGCTGACCGCTGCCTTACAGCACGCCTCGACGCCTCTTCAGGCTGTCAGGAAGCCGTAACAGCGGTCTTGAAAAGTCGTTATAGTAGCAGGTTTAGCCTCTTCCTCTTTCCGCCAGTTCATGGAATAAATCCGTGGAACAAATCCGTATTCGTGGGGCTCGCACCCACAACCTGAAGAACGTCAACCTCGACTTACCCCGTCACAAGCTCGTCGTCATTACGGGCCTTTCAGGCTCGGGCAAATCGTCGCTGGCGTTCGACACGCTCTATGCGGAAGGACAACGGCGTTACGTCGAAAGTCTTTCCGCCTACGCACGCCAGTTCCTGCAATTGATGGAGAAGCCGGACGTCGATCTGATCGAAGGGCTGTCGCCGGCAATCTCGATCGAACAGAAGGCGACCTCGCATAATCCGCGTTCCACGGTCGGCACCGTCACCGAGATTCACGACTACCTGCGGCTATTGTTCGCGCGGGTCGGCACGCCTTACTGTCCGGACCACGAAATTCCGCTGGAAGCGCAAAGCGTCTCGCAGATGGTCGACGCCGCGCTCGCGTTGCCGGAAGAAACGAAACTCATGATCCTCGCGCCCGTCGTGGCGAACCGCAAAGGCGAGCACGTCGAACTGTTCGAGGAAATGCAGGCGCAAGGCTTTATCCGTTTCCGCGTGCGCTCTGGCGGGGGCACCGCCAATGAAGGCGTCGCGAAGATCTATGAAGTCGATTCGCTGCCGAAGCTTAAGAAGAACGACAAGCACACCATCGACGTGGTCGTGGACCGCCTGAAAGTGCGGCCCGACATGAAGCAGCGTCTCGCCGAGTCGTTCGAAACGGCGCTGCGTCTCGCCGACGGTCGCGCGATCGCGCTCGAAATGGACACGGACAAGGAGCATCTGTTCAGTTCGAAGTTCGCCTGCCCGATCTGCTCGTATTCGCTGCAGGAACTGGAGCCGCGTCTCTTCTCGTTCAACAATCCGATGGGCGCGTGCCCGGAGTGCGACGGCCTCGGCCAGATCACCTTCTTCGATCCGAAACGCGTGGTCGCGCATCCGTCGCTGTCGCTCGCGGCCGGCGCGGTGAAGGGCTGGGACCGGCGCAATCAGTTCTACTTCCAGATGCTGCAGAGTCTCGCGGCGTTCTATGAGTTCGACGTCGACACCGCAGTCGAAGAGTTGCCGGAGAAGGTCCGCAAGATTCTGCTGTTCGGTTCGGGCAAGCAGGAGATCCCGTTCTCGTACATCAACGAACGGGGCCGCACTTCGGTGCGCGAGCATGTATTCGAAGGGATCATCCCGAATCTGGAGCGGCGTTATCGCGAGACGGATTCCGTCGCGGTGCGCGAGGAACTCGCCAAGTATCAGAACAACCAGCCCTGCCCGGCTTGTGCCGGCACGCGTCTGCGGCGCGAAGCGCGCTTCGTGCGGATCGGCGCGGACGGCGACGCACGCGGCATCTTCGAAATCAGCGGCTGGCCGCTGCGCGACGCGCTCGGCTATTTCCAGACGCTGCGCCTGGAAGGCTCCAAGCGCGAGATCGCCGACAAGGTGGTCAAGGAAATCGTGGCGCGGCTGATGTTCCTGAATAATGTCGGGCTGGATTACCTGTCGCTGGAGCGCAGCGCGGAAACGCTGTCCGGCGGCGAGGCGCAGCGGATTCGCCTCGCGTCGCAAATCGGCTCGGGGCTGACCGGCGTGATGTACGTGCTGGACGAGCCGTCCATCGGCTTGCATCAGCGCGACAACGACCGGCTCATCGCCACGCTCAAGCATCTGCGCGACCTCGGCAATTCGGTGATCGTGGTCGAGCACGACGAAGACATGATCCGCATGGCCGACTACGTGGTCGACATGGGTCCGGGCGCGGGCGAACACGGCGGCATGGTGATCGCCGAGGGCACGCCCAAGCAGGTGCAGGCGAACGCGGCGTCGATGACCGGGCAGTACATGTCCGGTGCACGCAACATCGAGTTCCCGGACGAACGCAAGGAGCCCGACGAGCGGCGACTGCGGATCGTCGAAGCGTATGGCAACAATCTGCGGCATGTGTCGCTGGATCTGCCGGTCGGCTTGCTCACCTGCGTGACCGGCGTGTCCGGTTCGGGCAAGTCCACGCTCATCAACGACACGCTGTACCATGCGGTCGCGCATCACCTGTACGGCTCGGCCACGGAGCCGGCGCCGTACGAATCGATCGAGGGCCTCGAGCACTTCGACAAGGTCATCAACGTCGACCAGTCGCCGATCGGCCGCACGCCGCGCTCGAATCCGGCCACCTACACGGGCCTCTTCACGCCGATCCGCGAACTGTTCGCGGGCGTCCCGGCGGCGAAGGAACGCGGCTACGAAGCCGGCCGCTTCTCTTTCAACGTGAAGGGCGGCCGCTGCGAATCCTGCCAGGGCGACGGCGTGCTGAAGGTCGAGATGCACTTCTTGCCGGACGTGTACGTGCCGTGCGACGTCTGTCACGGCAAGCGCTACAACCGCGAAACGCTGGACGTGCAGTACAAAGGCAAGAACATCAGCGAAGTGCTCGACATGACGGTGGAGAACGCCTATGAGTTCTTCAAGCCGGTGCCGGTCGTCGCGCGCAAGCTGAAAACCTTGCTGGACGTAGGCCTGGGCTATATCCGGCTGGGCCAGTCGGCCACGACCTTGTCGGGCGGCGAGGCACAGCGCGTCAAACTATCTTTGGAACTGAGCAAGCGTGACACGGGTCGCACGCTATACATCCTTGACGAGCCGACCACCGGATTGCACTTTCATGACATCGCGCTGTTGCTCGAAGTGATTCATCGATTACGCGACCAGGGTAATACCGTCGTGATCATCGAGCATAATCTCGATGTAATTAAGACTGCGGACTGGGTCATCGATCTCGGTCCGGAAGGCGGAGCCGGCGGCGGACAGATCATTGCTCAAGGCACGCCCGAGCAGGTGGCGAAGTCGAAGGCAAGTTTTACGGGTAAATACCTGGCGCCTCTGCTAAAACGCGCGGCCAGTAAAAAGTAACGCTGCACAACTCGGGTTGGAGACGGAATAAGCCATGGCCAAGCGGAATCAGGCGCGCGACGACGGGCAGGTGCAGGACCTACGCCCACGCCCGGTCAGGCTGACGAGCGACATGAGCCTGCCGAACCTATCGGCAGTCGAAATTGGCAGTTACATCGTGATGCTGTTCGGCATGTGGGCGGTCATCGAGCTTCGGCTGCTCGGCGCGTTGCTCGCCGGGCTGCTGGTGTTCCAACTGGTTCACACTATCGCGCCGCGCATCGAGCGCCACATGTCGAGCAAGCGGGCGCGTTGGCTCGCGGTGGTGTTCCTGGCTACGGTGATCGTGGGGGCGCTGACGGGGCTCACCCTCGGCATCATCGAGCATTTCGAGAACGACGTGCCGAGCGTGCAGAAGCTGCTCGACCAGGCTATGCAGCTGATCGACCAGGCGCGCGGGCGGATTCCGCAATTCGTTGCCAACTATCTGCCGGTCGATACCGAACAGATGAAGACCAAGGCGGCGGAGCTGATGCAGACGCACGCCAACATGCTGCAGCAAAGCGGCAAGACCGCAGCGCGTGCTTTCACGCATATCCTGATCGGCATGATCATCGGCGCGATCATCGCGGTCGGCGCGCAAAAGCATATGCAGCGGCTGCCCTTGTCCACGGCGTTCATCACGCGCGTGACCCGTTTCGCCGACGCGTTCCGCCGCATCGTGTTCGCCCAGGTGAAGATTTCCGCGATCAACGCGGTCTTCACAGGCATCTTCCTGCTGGTGATCCTGCCGATCTTCCACGACACGCTGCCGTTGTCGAAGACGCTGGTGCTGGTCACGTTCATCGTCGGCTTGCTGCCGGTGATCGGCAATCTGATCTCGAACACGATCATCGTCGCGGTGGCGCTCTCGGTGAGCTTTCCGGCGGCGATCATGTCGCTCGTGTTCCTGATCCTGATTCACAAGCTCGAGTACTTCCTGAATGCGCGCATCGTCGGCGGACAAATCGAGGCGCGCGCCTGGGAATTGCTGATCGCCATGCTCATCATGGAAGCCGCGTTCGGTCTTCCCGGCGTGGTCGCGGCGCCGATTTTCTATGCGTACATCAAGCGGGAGTTGATTTACTTGCGGCTGGTTTGAGGCTGCGGCGAGCGGTCTGGAATGTGGATCGGTGAATAAGCAGAAGCGGCACTTTCGGTGCCGCTTTTTTCATGCTCAAAAATCGATGCGCGCGTTCAATGACAACGTGCGCGGATCGCCCGGCGTCACATAGTCCGCGTATTGATGCTCCCAAGTTAAGTAGCCGTGCTGCTCGTAATTCGTATCACGCACGCCGCCGAGTACCGACCAGCGCTGCGTCAACTGGATCGTACCGTTCACGAACAACACTTTTTGCATGCGACATTTTGCCGCGCACACCACATTTACCCCGGCCGGAAACCTTGCCAGACGGGACTCTGTGGAGCGCTCGCAGACAGGAAGCTGTTGCTTCGCGACGCCACGCTTACGACAAACTTGCAGCGCGTGGCATGATTCCTTAAGATGCGAACAATTCCCATTTACACCAAACCTGTGTTGTGACACCTCGTTCGAATTACCGCTTCGTTCCACCGGCGCGTCCATGAGGCGGCAGCTTGTCCGCCTGCACCGTTGGTTCGGCGTCGCCACGGCGCTGTTTCTGTTCGTCGCCGGCCTGACCGGAGCGATCATCGCGTGGGACCACGAGCTCGATGCGGCGCTGAACCCGTCGTTCTTTAAAGCCCACACCGCCGGCCCGGCGTTGTCGGGCCTGGAACTGGCGCGCCGCGTGGAAGCCGCCGATCCACGTCTCCAGGTGACGTATCTGCCGCTGGCGGCCGAGCCAGGCCATACGCTGCAAATGATGGTGCTGCCTCGGGCCAACCCGGCCACGCAGAAACCCTACCCGCTCGATTTCAATCAGATCGCCGTCGACCCCGCCACCGGCGAGATTCAGGGCCGCCGCGAATGGGGCGTCGTCTCGCTCGCGCGGCTCAATCTGATCCCGTTCATCTACAAGCTCCACTACACGCTGCAACTACCGTTTACGGGCGGCGTCGACATCGGCACATGGTTGATGGGGATCGTCGGCATCGTCTGGTTGTTCGACAGCGTGATCGCGCTGTGGCTATCGTTTCCGAGCGGCAAGGCGTGGCGCAAGTCGTTCGCGTTCCGACTCGGGCGCGGCGGCTATGCGTTCACTTTCGATTTGCACCGCTCAGGCGGCGTGTGGATCTGGGAATTGCTGATGATCGTCGCGTTGACTTCGGTGTCGATGAATCTTTCTGCGCCGGTGGTGCGCCCAATCGTGTCGCTGTTCTCGACGCTCACGCCGGATCCGGTCAACAACCCTGAAATCCTGCGCGCTCCGCAACCGGGCGATACGGTATTAAGCCGCGAGCGCATCGTGCAACTGGCCGAGCAGGCCGGCAAGGCGCGCAACCTCAGCGTCGCGCCGGGCGGTATCTACTATGCGGAATTCCTGCACGCATACGGCGTCGGCTTCTACGCGACCGGCAACGATCACGGCGATTTCGGCCTCGGCAATCCGTGGATGTATTGGGACGCGGCCACCGGCAAGCAGCTCGGCGCGCAGATTCCCGGCAAGGGCACGGCGGGCGACATCTTCGTGCAGGTGCAATTCCCACTGCACTCGGGACGCATCCTCGGTCTTGGCGGACGGATTCTGATCAGCGCTGTCGGAATCGCGGTCGCCATGTTGAGCGCAACGGGACTGCTGATCTGGCTGAAGAAGCTGAACGCACGCCGCCGTTCGGCGCAAAACGCGAACCTCGCGCGTGACGCGGGCAGGTCCGCAGCGCGCTCCTAGTTTCAGGCAAAAGAGAAGGCGGCGCCGGAATCATCCGCACGCCGCCTTCTATCGCTGGCCCGCTACCAACGGCTTTTAGCTTAACGAAACACCACCGTCTTGCTGCCGTTCAACACGACGCGATGCTCCACGTGCCACTTCACCGCACGCGCCAGCGTCACGCATTCGACGTCGCGGCCGATCGCCGTGAGTTGCTCCGGCGTCATGCTGTGGTCGACCCGCTCTACTTCCTGCTCGATGATCGGACCTTCGTCGAGATCCGTCGTCACGTAATGAGCGGTCGCGCCGATCAGCTTCACGCCACGATCGAATGCCTGGTAATACGGCTTCGCGCCCTTGAAGCTCGGCAGGAACGAGTGATGAATGTTGATCGCGCGGCCAGCTAGCGCCTCGCACAGCTTCGGCGACAGAATCTGCATGTAGCGCGCGAGCACCACCAGGTCGGCTTGATGCTCGTCGATCACTTCGAGCACGCGCGCTTCCTGCGCGGCCTTCGCGTCGGGCGTGGCGCCCAGCAGCGGAAAGTGATGGAACGGAATGTCATAGCTGGCGGCGAGCTGATAGAACTCCTTGTGGTTCGAGATGATCGCCGGAATCTCGATACCCAACTGGCCGGTGCGATAGCGGAACAGCAGATCGTTCAGGCAATGGCCGATCTTCGACACCATGATCACCACGCGCGGCTTCACCGACGCATCGTGCAATTCCCAGCGCATGCCGAACTGTTCAGCGAGCGTCGTGAACGACGTGCGCAGCACCTCCAGACCCGGATCGCCGCCCACCTGCTGAAAATGCACGCGCATGAAGAACTCGCCGGTGCGGCTGTCGCCGAACTGCGCGGAGTCGAGAATATTGCTGCCACGCTCGAATAGAAAGCCCGACACGGCGTGAACGATGCCGGGCCGGTCGGCGCACGACAGTTTAAGGATAAAGCTGTGATCGGTCGACATGACCTGGGTGACTCCCTTCTTCAATGCGTGGTTTGTTCGGTGTGTCTGGTTCGGTGCAGCGTGTTTCGGCATGGTCGTTGCGCGTGCACCGATGCGGCGCTCAGGCGAATACCGGCGGCATGAACAAGGCCTCGATGCCGGCGCATGCGTCTTCATCGATCCAGCGGCGGCGCAGCAGGCAATCCAGTGTGGCCAGGCTTGCATCGACGGTCATGGCGCCCTCCTCGATCCAGCGCGCCGCTTCGTCGATGCGCGCGAGCCGGTGTTCACCCACTTCGCCGTCCTGATTGCGCGGCGCGAAATCGGCCGGCAGCGCGAGGTCGTAGATGAAGATCTGTTCGGCCTGCGTGCCTTCCGGCAGCGATTGCAGCACATGCGCGGTGCGGCCCGCCACGGCGTGGGCGGCAATCTCCTCGGGAATGCCGGCTTCTTCCCAGCACTCCTTGATGATCGTTTCCGCGACGCCGAAGCCCCAGCCGATCCCGCCCGCCACGACATTGTCGAGCATGCCCGGGTCGGTCGCCTTGGTGTCGCTGCGGCGCGCGATCCACAACTGCGGTGCGCCCTTCGACAATGCGCCATCCGCGTATTCTACGACGCCGTTCAGATGCACCGCGTAGGTCATCGTACCGAAGAAGCGCGATGCGGCGCGTTCGATATATGCGAGCGGCGGCGCATCGAACGCATTGCGGATCGCATAGGTCTCGTTGCGCCAGCCCGGAATGCGCCCTTCGGCGGCGAGCGCGCCGATCACGGAACCGAGCGCGGCGCTGCGTAAATCGACGGTATTGAACGTGTGCGCCAGCGTGACTCGGGCGCTGTCGAGGTCGAACACATCGGGCCAGCGCGCGAGCAGCGGCACATCGCTCGCGCGGATCCAGCCCACCTGTTCGGCGTCGATCCAGAACGGCACATACGCATGCACGTCGAAGCGGCGTGCGGCGGTGATGCAAGGCAAAGTCATCCAAAGCTCCAAACTAACTGTTTGCGGTTGCTGCCGATGCACGTCGGGCACCGTGTTGATCACCAACTCAATCGCGCAACGCGACACGAATCCCGATTGCAATGAACGTTGCGCCAGCCAGACGATCCAGCCACACGCCCACGCGCGGACGGCGCTTCAGCCAACCGCCGATCATCCCCGCGCACACGCCGAACAGTGAGAACACCACCACCGTCTGCAACATGAACAGCACGCCGAGTTCGAGCATCTGCAGCGTTACGCTCTGCGTGCCGTGCGGCTGCACGAACTGCGGCAGGAACACGACGAAGAACAACGTCACCTTCGGATTCAGCAGATTGCCGAGCACGCTTTGGCGAAACACCGCCATCAGCGGTTGCGGCGCGCGTTCGTGCGCGGTCGCGAGACCCTGGCTGCGCAGCGCCTTGATGCCGATCCAGATCAGATACGCGGCGCCGGCGAGTTTGATGACTTCAAACGCCACCGGCGACGAGCGCAACAATGCGGCCACGCCGAGCGCGGCCAGCGTCGTGTGAAACGTGATGCCGGCCGCAAAGCCGAGCGCCGCGACGAGTCCCGCCGCACGGCCCTGCGAGATACCGCGCGCGAGCACTTGCAGATTGTCCGGGCCGGGCGCCACGGTGATGGCGATAGAGGTGGCGAGAAACAGCAGGAAGTTGGGCATCGTTCTTACTTTCTTGTGGGCGAGAAGAAGAAGTTCACAGCGCGCGTGCGGCTTCGCGGCAGCTTTGCCGCGAGCGCTCAATGACCGTCGAATCCAGTCACCGTATAGAGCGCGAGGCCGCCGTCGCGCAACAGCTTCGAGCCGCCGAGTTCGGGCAGATCGATGATCGCCGCGCCTTCCACCACGACCGCGCCGAGGCGCTCGAGCAGAATCTTGCCGGCCATCATCGTGCCGCCGGTGGCGATCAGATCGTCGATGATCACGACGCGGTCGCCCGGCTTGCAGGCGTCCTCATGAATCTCGACGGTCGCGGTGCCGTATTCGAGCTCATACGATTGCGCGACCCGCTTGTAGGGCAGCTTGCCCGCCTTGCGGATCGGAATGAAACCGAGGTTCAGCTCATACGCGAGAATCGGCCCGATGATGAAACCGCGCGCGTCCAGCCCGGCAATGTAGTCGAGCCTGGCGTCGATATAACGCTGCACGAACAGATCGATCAGCACGCGCAACGACTTCGGCTCCTGCAGGAGCGGCGTGATATCGCGAAACTGCACGCCCGGCTGCGGCCAGTCGGGTACCGTGCGAATGTGGCTTTTGATGTAATCGGCCGCATCGAGCGGCGCGCTCGCGAGCGCGTTGGACATGATGTCTCCGGATGGACCTCGACAGGTCCGATGAAAAACTAAACCAGCGGCGGCCCGGCACGTGTGCGCCTTGCCGGGCGCAGGCGTCAGGCCGCGGCGGCGCCCGCGCGACGGTGCTTCGAAAGCCGTTCCTCGGCCTCCGCCAACTGTTCGGGCAGACCGCGCAGCACCACGATGTCGCTCGCGCGCAGCTTGGTGGACGGGTCCGGCTCGACGCCGCGAATGCCGTGCCGGCGAATCGCCGTCACTTCGACGCCTACATCGAACAGACCGAGTTCCGCGAGGGTACGGCCCACCGCGTCCGCGTTTTCGTCGACCGGCACCGATTGTAGCCGCACCTGTTCGTGGCCGTCGTCGTCCTCCACGTCGTCGGCGCCGTGGAAATAGCCGCGCAGCAGCGCGTAGCGTTCGTCGCGCATTTCCTCGACCCGGCGCACCACGCGCCGCATCGGCACGCCCATCACCACGAGCGTGTGCGAGGCGAGCATCAGACTGCCTTCGACGATTTCCGGAATCACTTCGGTCGCGCCCGCGGCCAGCAGCTTTTCCAGATCGGAATCGTCGACGGTACGAACGATCACCGGCAACGTGGGTTCCAGTTCGTGAATGTTGTGCAGCACGCGCAATGCCGACGGCGTGTTCGCGTAGGTAATCGCAATCGCCGCCGCGCGATGGATACCGGCGGCGAGCAACGACTCGCGCCGCCCGGCGTCACCGAACACGACCGATTCGCCCGCCGCCGCAGCCGCCGCGACACGGTCGGGATCCAGGTCGAGCGCGACGTACGACAAACCTTCGTGCTCCAGCATGCGCGCCAGGTTCTGCCCGGCCCGGCCGTAGCCGCAAATGATCACGTGGCCGCTTTGCTTGAGGCTCTGCGTGGCGATGCGCGTCATCTGCAACGACTGCATCATCCATTCAGTCGACGACAGCCGCAGCACGATGCGGTCCGCGTTCTGGATCATGAACGGCGCGGCCAGCATCGACAGCAGCATGGCCGCGAGAATCGCCTGCAGCATGGTGGCGTCGACGAGATGCTTGTCGAGAATCAGGTTCAGCAGCACGAAGCCGAACTCGCCCGCTTGCGCGAGGCCGATGCCGGTGCGCATCGCGACGCCCGGCGACGCGCCGAACAGCCGCGAGAGACCCGTCACCATGACCGCCTTCAGCAGAATCGGCCCGATCAGAAAGCCGAGCACGATCAGCGGATGCTCCCAGATCACGCGCGGATTGAGCAGCATGCCGGTGGTGATGAAGAAGAGCCCGAGCAGCACGTCGCGAAACGGCTTGATGTCCTCTTCCACTTGATGCCGGTACGGCGTCTCCGCGATCAACATGCCGGCGATGAACGCGCCGAGCGCGAGCGACAAGCCGAACTTGTCCGTGATGAACGCGCAGCCCAGCGTCACCAGCAGCAGATTGAGAATGAACAGTTCCTGCGAACGGCGGCGCGCCACCACGTTGAACCAGCGCGTCATGAAACGCTGGCCCACGATCAACAGCAGCGACAGAGCCACGACGATCTTGATGGCCGCCACGCCGAGCGCGCTGACGAGATCTTCGGAGTTGCCGCCCAGCGCCGCGATGACGATGAGCAGCGGCACCACCGCCAGATCCTGAAACAGCAGCACGCCGAAGATATTGCGACCGTGCTCGGTCTCGATCTCGAGCCGCTCCGCCAGCATCTTGCTGACGATCGCCGTCGACGACATGGCAAGCGCGCCGCCAAGCGCCACGCTCGCTTGCCACCTGATGTGCACCCAGCGCTCCAGCAGGAAGCCGAGCGTGACCGCCACCACGATCGTGCCGATCACCTGCAACAGGCCGAGGCCGAACACGAGCCGGCGCATCGACCGCAATTTGGCGAGCGAAAACTCCAGCCCGATCGAAAACATCAGGAACACCACGCCGAACTCGGCGAGGTTCTGCGCGCCCTGCGAGTCGGGAATCAGACCGAACGCATGCGGACCGACGACGATGCCCACCGTCAGATAGCCAAGCATCGGCGGAAGATTCAGAAAGCGAAAGATCACCACGCCCGCTACCGATGCAAGCAGCAGGAACAGCGTCATTTCGAGGGGGGAAATCATCGGCAAAAACGCATCGGCAAAGCGTCCTCGTTCGTCAGCGGAACCGCGCACGCAAAGCGCCGTGGGACAAGGTTGAGGGGCCGGTAAAGGCAGCAATAGAGTCAGCGGCTTGGCACGGCAGGCCCGGCGCGGCGAACAAGCGCCTTTGCTATACTTCGCGAATGATAGCGAAAATCAATGGCGACCGGGCACTCGCGCTCGCTCGCGACGTGCTCGACATCGAAGCGGACGCCGTGCGCGCGCTTCGCGATCAACTCGACGATGGTTTCGTCGGGGCGGTCGACTTCATCCTGGGTTGCCGTGGGCGCGTGGTCGTTTCCGGCATCGGCAAATCCGGCCACGTGGCCCGCAAGCTCGCAGCCACGCTCGCCAGCACCGGCACGCCGGCGTTCTTCGTGCATCCCGCGGAAGCCAGTCATGGCGACCTCGGCATGGTGACCGCCGACGACGTGTTCCTCGCGCTCTCCAATTCCGGTGAAACCGAAGAACTCGTGGCGATCCTGCCGCTCATCAAGCGGCTCGGCGCGAAGCTGATTGCCATGACCGGCCGTCCGTCTTCGAGTCTCGCACAACTGGCCGACGTGCACCTGAATTCCGGCGTGTCGAAAGAAGCCTGCCCGATGAATCTCGCGCCCACCGCCAGCACCACCGCCGCGCTCGCGCTCGGCGACGCGCTCGCGGTCGCGGTGCTCGACGCGCGTGGCTTCGGCCGCGACGACTTCGCGCGCTCGCATCCGGGCGGCGCGCTCGGCCGGCGTCTGCTCACTTATGTCCGCGACGTGATGCGCACCGGCGACCAGGTGCCGAAGGTCACGCCCGACGCCACCGTGCGCGACGCGCTGTTTCAATTGACCGCCAAGCGCATGGGCATGACCGCGATCGTCGATCAGGACGAGCGCGTCGCCGGCATCTTCACCGACGGCGATTTGCGCCGCGTGCTCGAACGCGACGGCGATTTCCGCGAACTGTCGATCGCCTCGGTCATGACCGCCGGCCCGCGCACCATCGGTCCGGATCAACTCGCGGTGGAAGCCGTGGAACTGATGGAGCGCCACCGCATCAATCAGATGCTGGTCGTCGACGAAGCAGGCAAGCTGATCGGCGCACTCAACATGCACGACCTGTTCTCGAAGAAGGTGATCTGATGGCCATCGCTCCTCCCATCGCTCCTCCCACCGCGACCGAACGCGCAAGCCGCGTCAAGCTGATGATTTTCGACGTGGACGGCGTGCTGACCGACGGCGGTCTGCTGTTCACGGCGGAAGGCGACACGATGAAGGGCTTCAACTCGATGGACGGCCACGGCATGAAGCTGCTGCGCCAGGCCGGCATCGAAACCGCGCTCATCACCGGGCGCAAGTCGGGCATCGTGGCTGCGCGGGCAAAGGAAATGAACATCACGCACGTCTATCAGGGCGTGCAGGACAAACCTCAGGCGTTCGCCGACCTGTTGCAGCAAACCGGCATGAAGGCCGAAGAATGCGGCTACATGGGCGACGACTGGGTCGATCTCGCCGTGATGCTGAAGGTCGGCTTCGCGGCCGCGCCGGCCAACTCGCATCCCGAGGTGATCGCGCGGGCCCACTGGGTCAGCGAGGCGCGCGGCGGCCACGGCGCGGCGCGTGAAGTTGTCGATACGCTGCTGCGCGCGCAGCACAAGTACGAGGCGCTGCTCGCGGCCGCCTGTAGCGGCGAACAGCGGGGCCTCGTCGGATGAACCAGTTTCGCCTGACTTCACTGATTCCGCTGGTCGCGATGGCCGCGCTCGCCGGTATCACGTGGTGGCTGCTGCAAGCCACCCTGCCCCGGCAGAACGAAGGCGTGGTGCGTCCCAAGGAACACACGCCGGACTACTTCGCCGACAACTTCTCGGTGTCCGAACTCGATCAGTCGGGCTCCACGCAATACCGGCTCACCGCCCAGTCGCTGATCCATTACGAAGACGACGAGCTGAGCGACCTGGTCAAACCGGCCATGCGCGCATTCCAGCCGGGCAAGCCGATCGTCACCGCCACCGGCGATACCGGCAAGGTGAACGGCGACGCCTCCATCGTCGATCTGTACGACAACGCGCGCATCGTGCGGGCGCCCGGTTACGGAGATCCGCAGATGCAAGCGGATTCGCAGCATTTTAGGGTGCTGGTCAACGACGATGTGATCAAGACTGAAAAGCCGGTTAAACTTCAGCGCGGCATGTCGGTGATGACTGCCAGCGGCATGAACTACAACAACGTCACCCGGGTGATGCAGCTGTTCGGCAACGTGAAAGGCAACATCGCCCCGTCCGAAGCAGGCGGCAGTTCGCCCAAGCAACCCGGGTAATCCATTCCAGGCGTGACTGCATGAACGAATCGTTCCCCCGTTTTGATACCGGCCGCACGCGCACCCTGTCCGCGTGCCGCGCCGGACTCGCTGTGCTGGTCGTCGCGTTGCCGCTCGCCGGCTTCGCGCCGCTCGCGCACGCGGACCGTGCCGACAAGGACAAGCCGCTGAACATCGAAGCGGACAACATGACTTACGACGACCTCAAGCAGGTCAACATTTTCACCGGCCATGTGGTCGCCACCAAAGGCACGATCGTGATCAAGGCCGACCGTGTCGAAGTGACGCAAGACCCGCAGGGCTATCAGTACGCCACCGGCACGTCGAGCGGCGGCAACCTGTCGTATTTCCGCCAGAAACGCGAAGGACTCGACGAGTACATCGAAGGCACGGCCATTCGGATCGACTACGACGGCAAGCAGGATCTGACCACGCTCACCACCAACGCCACGGTGAAACGCCTGCAGGGCCTCTCCACGGTGATGGACCAGGTGCACGGCAGCGTCGTTACGTATGACGGTCAGAACGACTTCTACACCGCGAAGGCAGGCAAGGACGTTGCCGGCCCAGGCAATCCGACCGGCCGGGTGCGCGCCATGCTGTCGCCGCGCAACGGCGGCGCGGCGCCGCTGAGCGGCGCGTCGGCCACGCTCGCGCCGTCGACGACGATTCAGGGAGCGCCGAACCAGTGAGCACCTCAGCGTCCCTTCCCAACCGCAAGCCGGCCGGCACCAGCAGTTCACTGGTGGTGCGCAACCTGAAGAAGCGTTATGGCTCGCGCACGGTCGTCAAAGACGTGTCGCTCGACGTGAAAAGCGGCGAAGTGGTCGGTCTGCTCGGCCCGAACGGCGCGGGCAAGACCACTTCGTTTTATATGATCGTCGGCCTTGTGCCGCTCGACGCGGGCGAGATCGATCTGGACGGCAAGTCGATCAGCCTGCTGCCGATCCACAAGCGCGCTTCACTCGGTTTGTCGTATCTGCCGCAGGAAGCTTCGGTGTTCCGCAAGCTCAGCGTCGAAGAAAACATTCGTGCGGTGCTGGAATTGCAGCACGAAGACAACGGCAAGCGGCTCAGCAAGGACACCATCACGAACCGCACGGAAGCCTTGCTCGACGAGCTGCAGATCGCTCACTTGCGTGAGAATCCGGCGCTGTCGTTGTCGGGCGGCGAGCGACGCCGGGTTGAGATTGCCCGGGCATTGGCCACCAATCCGAGCTTTATTCTGCTCGACGAACCGTTCGCCGGCGTCGACCCGATCGCCGTGCTGGAAATTCAGAAGATCGTTAAATTTCTGAAGCAACGCAATATCGGCGTGCTGATCACCGACCACAACGTGCGCGAGACGCTCGGCATCTGCGATCACGCCTACATCATCAGCGACGGCAGCGTGCTGGCGGCCGGCGCGCCAAGCGAAATCATCGAAAACGAAAGCGTGCGGCGCGTCTATCTGGGCGAGCACTTCCGCATGTAAGCGCATGAGGGATTACCGGCAGTGCGAGCGCGCACCCGCCGGCCCCTATGCGGCAACCGCACATCCGTATTTTTCTACTTGGGCCGTTTCGCGCCCGTCGCCGCCTGAAACAGGCGCACGCGTAATTGCGAATGTCGCAAGGTATCGCGGTCGTGGCAAACTCTCTACAATGAATCTCAACTTGCCATGAAAGCCAGCCTCCAACTCCGCCTATCGCAGCATCTTGCGCTGACGCCGCAACTGCAGCAGTCCATCCGGCTGCTTCAGTTGTCTACGCTCGAATTGCAGCAGGAAGTCGCAATGGCGATCTCGCAGAATCCACTCCTCGAAAACGAGGACGACTGGATCGCGAGCCCGTTGCGCGTGGCGGCCGACGGCTCCCTGATCGCCCAGGCGCCCAACTCTTCCGCGCCCTCCGACCAGATGGGCGGCAATACGTCGTCATCGTCCAGCAGCAGCGAGCGCGCCGAGAACGGCGAGCCGCAGGGCGTCGACGAATACAACGGGCTGGCCGGCGACAGTAACGGCGACGCGTCGCAATGGAATCTCGACGACTACGGCCGCTCCGGCAACGCCTCCGACGACGACGATCTGCCGCCGCTGCAAATCCACGAATCGAGCACTTCGCTGCGCGACCACCTGATGGCGCAATTGCGCGTCACCCAGGCGGGCCAGCGCGACCGTGCGCTGATCACCTTCCTGATCGAATCCCTCGACGACGACGGCTACCTGGCCGCCACGCTCGAAGAAGTACTGGCCGATCTGCCCGAAGAACTCGAGGTCGACCTCGACGAAATGAATGCCGCGCTGGCGCTGCTGCATAGTTTCGACCCGGCCGGGGTCGGCGCGCGCTCCGCGTCGGAATGCCTCAAGCTGCAATTGTTGCGGCTCGATGCCTCGCCCACGCGCACACTCGCGTTGGACATCGTCGCCCACCATCTGGAACTGCTGGCGGCGCGCGATTTCACGCGCTTGCGCAAGCATCTGAAGGCCAACGACGACGACCTGCGCGACGCGCATGTGCTCATCCGCTCGCTCGAACCGTTTCCCGGCGCCGCCTACGGCAAGGCCGAAGCAGACTATGTCGTGCCGGACATCATGGTGCGCAAAACGGCACAGGGCTGGCAGGCCGAGCTGAACCCGGAAGTGGTGCCCAAGCTGCGAATCAACCACCTTTACGCGAATATTCTGCGTAATAACCGGGGCGATCCGGGCAGCGGTTCGTTGCGCCAGCAACTGCAGGAAGCGCGCTGGCTGATCAAAAATATCCAGCAACGTTTCGAGACCATCCTCCGTGTGGCGCAGGCGATTGTCGAGCGTCAAAAGAGCTTTTTTGTGCACGGCGAAATTGCCATGCGCCCCTTGGTTTTGCGGGAAATTGCTGATACGCTGGGCCTACACGAGTCAACTGTCTCGCGTGTGACAACCGGTAAATACATGCTGACCCCATTCGGGACGCTTGAATTTAAGTACTTCTTCGGATCACACGTTTCGACTGACACGGGCGGCGCGGCGTCTTCAACGGCGATCCGCGCGCTCATCAAGCAACTGATAGGAGCGGAAAACCCGAAATCTCCTCTTTCAGACAGTCGCATAGCCGAACTGCTGGCGGAACAGGGCTTCGTGGTCGCACGGCGTACCGTTGCGAAGTATCGTGAAGCGCTCAAGATCCCGGCAGTGAACCTGCGCAAGTCTCTGTAGCCCGTCGCCTTCCGCGGCGGGCATTTACCGGCCGCTCCGCAGTTGGCGGACAGGCCGGCCGATGCGACCTGCCAGAAGTCAGTCACCGGGGGGCGACTCAGGCAAGCCGACAGATCGACCGGACCTTCGTCATCGTGCGGACCAAGCGGCCATTAGCTTGGAGAAGCACTATGAATCTGCAGATCAGTGGACACCACCTCGAAGTAACGCCTGCGTTGCGCGAATACGTGATCACCAAACTGGATAGGGTGCTAAGACATTTCGATCAGGTAATCGACGGCAGTGTGGTCCTCTCGGTCGACAACCACAAGGAAAAGGAAAAGCGTCAAAAGGTTGAAATCAACCTGCATCTCAAGGGCAAGGACATCTTTGTCGAGAGCTGTGACAGCGACCTGTACGCTGCGATCGATCTGATGATCGACAAGCTTGACCGGCAAGTCATTCGCCATAAGGATCGTCTGCAAGGCCATGCGCATGAAGCGATCAAGTATCAACCGGCGCCGCAACTAGATGTGCCGCCGCAATAGAGGAAATTAGAGGATTTTCTTCGTTAGATCTTCGTTTTCTCTTACCAGCGAAACCGCCCGGAACCGGGCGGTTTTTTGTTTCCGGACACCGCTTCTCGCGCGCCGTCGCGGCAAGTGCCGCTGCTTCAATTGAACTCAATACGCATTGATGGCGCGCCGCACCATCCGTGGCTACCCTGTTCTATAATGTTCCGGTTACCATCGGGGTCAGGTAAGCTCACGTGGAAGTCGGCTGGCCGGAGTCCTGCGCTTTCGGACTCCAACGCACGTCGCCGCAAGCATCAAACGAATGGAACGCCACTCAAACGCCCCAGCGAGGAGAACCCAGGCCACGTTTTCGCCTGTCAACATGAATCGTTTAGCCAAATTTCTTCCCCTCGAGAACGTCGTCGTCGGACTATCGGTCACCAGCAAGAAACGTGTGTTCGAGCAAGCGGGCCTGATCTTCGAGAACCAGAACGGCATCGCCCGTAGCACGGTCACTGACAATCTGTTCGCGCGCGAGCGCCTCGGATCGACTGGCCTCGGTGAAGGCGTGGCGATTCCGCATGGCCGGATCAAAGGCTTGAAGCAGCCGCTCGCCGCATTCGTCCGTCTTGCCGAACCCATCCCCTTCGAATCGCCCGACGGTCAGCCGGTCTCGCTGCTCATCTTCCTGCTCGTGCCCGAACAGGCCACTCAACAGCACCTCGAAATCCTTTCGGAAATCGCGCAGTTGCTGTCCGACCGCGAAGCCCGCGAGCGCCTGCATACGGAAGAAGACCGCGAATCATTGCATCGCCTGCTCACTCAGTGGCAACCTTGATGCATCGGCGGTTATCCGCACGCCGGTGATCCGCGCGCACGCGGATACCGTCTGGCAAGGTAAGCGGCCCGCGCTAGCGCGGCCGTTGCTTTGTCCGGCAAGCGGCCCACACTGGAGTCACTGACTCATGGATACGTCCAGCATCAACGCCCAAAGCATTTTCGACGATAACGCAGCCATGCTGAAGCTCAGCTGGCTGACGGGGCATGAAGGCTGGGAGCGCGGCTTTTCTTCGGAATCGGTCGCCAATGCCACGTCGAGCGCCGACCTCGTCGGTCACTTGAACCTGATCCACCCGAACCGGATCCAGGTGCTCGGCGACGCCGAAATCGACTACTACAAGCGCCAAACCGACGAAGACCGCTCGCGCCACATGGCCGAGCTGATCGCGTTGGAGCCGCCGTTTCTGGTGGTGGCGGGCGGCGTCGCCGCGCCGCCCGAACTGGTCCTGCGCTGCACGCGCTCGTCAACGCCGCTGTTTACCACGCCGATGTCCGCCGCTGCGGTGATCGACAGCCTGCGCCTGTACATGTCGCGCATTCTGGCGCCGCGCGCCACGCTGCATGGCGTGTTTCTCGACATCCTCGGCATGGGTGTGCTGCTCACCGGCGACTCCGGCCTCGGCAAGAGCGAACTCGGCCTGGAACTGATCAGCCGCGGCCACGGCCTGGTTGCCGACGACGCGGTGGATTTCGTGCGCCTCGGTCCCGACTTCGTCGAAGGGCGTTGTCCGCCGTTGCTGCAAAACCTGCTGGAAGTGCGCGGCCTTGGCCTGCTCGATATCAAGACCATTTTCGGTGAAACCGCGGTGCGCCGAAAAATGAAGCTCAAGCTGATCGTGCAACTGGTCCGCCGTCCTGATGGCGAATTCCAACGCCTGCCGCTTGAGAGCCAGACCGTCGACGTGCTCGGCCTGCCGATCAGCAAGGTCACGATTCAGGTGGCTGCCGGCCGAAATCTCGCCGTGCTGGTGGAAGCCGCGGTGCGCAACACGATCCTGCAACTGCGCGGTATCGACACCCTGCGCGACTTCATGGATCGCCAGCGCCTGGCCATGCAGGACCCCGACAGCCAGTTTCCAGGCAAACTGATCTGAGTCCGCAAGAGCGTGCCGTGCCCGCAGGCACCGGCAGGCCGCGGGTACACGCACGGAGACCAGATGCTATGATGAACTGTACGGTTTTGACGACTCCATGCGCATAATCCTGATCACCGGTATATCCGGCTCCGGCAAATCAGTTGCCCTGAACGCGCTTGAAGACGCAGGCTATTACTGCGTCGACAACCTGCCGCCGCGTTTCCTGCCGCAACTGGCTTCCTATCTCGCCGAGGACGGGCAAGATCGCCTCGCGGTCGCGATCGACGCGCGTTCGAGCGCCTCGCTCGATGAAATGCCCGCCATGATCCGCGACCTGTCGCGTGCCCACGACGTGCGCGTACTGTTCCTGAACGCGAGCACGCAGTCGCTGATTCAGCGCTTCTCGGAAACGCGCCGCCGCCATCCGCTGTCCGGCTCCACTTCGCACGACGCCGACGTCGGCCTGCTCACCTCGCTTGCGGAAGCGATCGAACGCGAACGTGAACTGGTGGCAGGGCTGGCCGAATTCGGCCATCAGATCGACACCAGCAATCTGCGCGCAAACGTGCTGCGCGCATGGGTCAAGCGCTTCATCGAACAGAAAGATTCGGGGCTCGTGCTGATGTTCGAGTCGTTCGGCTTCAAGCGCGGTGTGCCGCTCGACGCGGATTTCGTGTTCGACGTCCGCACCTTGCCGAACCCGTACTACGATCATGAATTGCGGCCGCTCACGGGCCTCGACAAACCGGTGATCGACTTTCTCGATGCACTGCCGGTCGTGCATGAAATGATCGACGACATCGAGAACTTTCTGGCCAAGTGGCTCCCGCATTTCCGCGACGACAACCGTAGTTATCTGACCGTCGCGATCGGTTGCACGGGCGGCCAACACCGTTCGGTATTCATTGCGGAGACGCTCGCCGCGCGTCTCGCATCGTCGGCGAATGTCATTGTGCGGCACCGCGATGCGCCGGTCGAAACCGGCGAATCATCGAAGTTAGTGGCTTAACCGGCCGCGTCGCGCGGCCTCAACTCGAAGCGTTGCGCCATGTCTTCTACTACTGTGCTTGCCGATGTGCCGCTGTTTCCGCTGCATACGGTGCTGTTTCCCGATGGACTGCTGCCGCTGAAGATTTTCGAAGCACGCTACCTCGACATGGCGCGCGACTGTTTGCGCGAGAAAACGCCGTTCGGCGTGTGCCTGCTGAAAAGCGGCGCGGAAGTGGCACGCGAAGAAGAGCCTTCGGTGCCCGAAGCAATCGGCTGTCTTGCTGAAATCGACGAGTGCGACGTCGAAGCCTTCGGCATGCTGCTGATTCGCGCACGCGGCACGCGGCGTTTTCGCCTGCTGTCGCATCGCGTCGAATCGAGTGGCTTGCTGGTCGGCATGGCGGAACCGCTCGGCGAGGACATGCCGCTCGAAGGCAACGAGCAGCTGGCCAAGTTCGGCGCATGCGCGGAAGTGCTCGAACGCATCATCGCGACGATCCGCGAGCGGGATCCGGAAAGTTTGCCGTTCGCGGAACCGTTCAGGCTCGAGGATCCGTCCTGGGTGTCGAACCGTCTTGCCGAAGTGCTGCCGATCGCGCTGCGTGCTCGCCAGAAACTGATGGAGTTGCTGGACGCCGGCGCGCGGATCGACGTGGTTCATCACTACATGCAGCAGCATCAGCTGCTTTGACGGCGGCCGCGCGGCCGCCGGATTGATCAGATCAGCGAGCCCTGCAAACCGTCCAGCAACTTGCGCACCGGCGCGGGCACACCGAACGAATCGAGATCGCTGAGCGCGACCCACGCGGTATCGGCGTCGCCCAGCGCGGCGAGAGTGCCCACGCCACGATCCAGCTCGGCGAGCCGCGGCTCGATATCCAGTTTGAAATGCGTGAACACATGCGTGAGCGGCGCAAGCGGCGAGACCGCACCGTCGCCGCCGAAGGCCCGCGCACGCTCGGCGAGCGCGGCTTCGTCGGCCGCTTCGGGCAGGCTCCATAGGCCGCCCCAGATACCGGACGGCGGGCGCTTTTCCAGCATCACCGCGTTGCCGTCGCGCAGCACCAGCATCCATGTGCGGCGTGTCGGCACGGTCTTCTTCGGACGCGCCGTGGGCAGAACGCGCTGACGTCCGGTGACATTGGCGACGCAGTCGGCGGCGAACGGGCAGCGCGAGCAGTCGGGCTTGCCGCGCACGCACAGGGTCGCGCCGAGATCCATCAAGCCTTGCGTGTACGCGCTGACCTCGGCATCCGATGCGTTCGACGGAAGCAGCGACTCCGCCAGCGTCCACATTGCGTTTTCGACTTTCTTTTCACCCGGGAAACCTTCGACGCCGAACACGCGCGCCAGCACGCGCTTCACGTTGCCGTCGAGAATCGTCGCGCGCGCGCCGAACGCGAATGACGCGATCGCCGCCGCCGTCGACCGACCGATGCCCGGCAACTCCGCTAGTTCCTCGACCGATGCCGGAAATGCGCCACCGTGCTGCTCGACCACGACCTGCGCGCAGCGATGCAGATTGCGGGCACGCGTGTAATAGCCAAGGCCGGCCCACAATGCCATCACGTCGTCAGACGGCGCGGCGGCGAGCGCGGCGACGGTCGGGAAGCGCGCGAGGAACTTCGCGTAGTACGGAATCACCGTCGACACCTGGGTCTGCTGCAACATGATTTCCGACAGCCAGATGCGATACGGATCACGCGTGTTCTGCCACGGCAGATCATGCCGGCCATGCTGACGCTGCCACGCGATCAGACGCGTGGAAAAATCAGACATGACCGGAACAGCAGCCGCTTGAGGTGCGGCGGACGAGGTTGAACGCGGAGTTAAGCGTGAAGGCATTGACTATTTAGCGCTGGCAGGTGGGACAGAAATACGTTGAACGCTGCCCCTGCACGATCTGTTTGATCGGCGTTCCACACACGCGGCATGGCAGCCCCGCGCGATCATAGACGAAATAGTCGAGCTGGAAGTAACCACTCTCGCCGTTGCTGCCGACGAAATCGCGCAGCGTGCTGCCGCCCTTCTCGATCGCGGCGGCGAGCGTCACTCGCACGGCATCCGCCAGCAACTCGTAGCGCACGAGCGAAACGCGCCCCGCCGCGGTAGTCGGCCGGATGCCGGCACGAAACAGGCTCTCCGACGCGTAGATATTGCCCACGCCGACCACGATTTCACCGGCCAGCAGTGCCTGCTTCACCGAGACTTTGCGCCCGCGCGTGAGCCGGTGCATCAACGCGCCGGAGAACGCGGGTGAAAACGGTTCGACGCCGAGGCTCGCGAGCAAGGGATGCTCGAGCACGTCGCCGGCTTCGCGCGGGTGCCACAGCACGGCGCCGAAGCGGCGCGGATCGCGATAGCGCAAAATGAACTCGTCGAAAATCCAGTCGATGTGATCGTGTTTCGCCGCGGCTGGCGGATGCGGCACATGCCGCAACACCCTCAACGTCCCAGTCATGCCAAGATGCACAATGAACCAGCCAGCGTCGATCTCGAACAGCAGGTACTTGCCGCGCCGCTCGACCCTGCGCACCACGTGGCCGCGCAAGGTTTTCGCAAGGTCGACCGGAATCGGCCAGCGCAATGCGGGCGTACGCACGTCCACGCGCTCAACCTTGCGCCCGGACACATACGGTTCGATCCCCCGTCGGGTAACCTCAACTTCTGGCAACTCTGGCATGTCTAACTGGTCTGCAACTTGCGTGAGTGGTTGTGCGCGTATTGTAGCGAGCGCGTTACAATCGTCCGAAACATTGAACGGATTTCCATGAACTTGTCCTTCGTGAAGCTGTTTTTGAAGCGCCCGGCTAGCGCATTCCGCGTACCGCACGCCGTGTCCGCTCGCCGGATGCTCGGCGCGGCGGCGCTCGCAGTCTGGGCGCTGGCTGCCGTGCCCGCGCACGCGCAGGATCCATCGCCGGACTCGGACGACACCTCGGTCACCCTGCCGGACCCGCTCGGCCCGGCCTCGGCGGAAGACCAGAAGTCCCTGCCTGGCGTACCGCTGACGAGCCAGATCGTATTCCAGGTGCTCGCCGCCGAAGTTGCGCTGCAGCGCGACCAGCCGGCGCCCGCCTATCAGACCTACCTCGCCCTCGCGCGCGACACGCACGATCCACGCATGGCGCAGCGTGCCACGGAGATCGCGCTGGCCGCGCAGAGCCCGTCGGACGCTTTGGCCGCCGCCCAACTGTGGCAGCAGTATGCGCCGAACTCGGAACGCGCCGCGCAACTCGACGCGTCGCTGCTCGTGCTGTCCGGCAAACCTGATGATGCGGCACCGATCCTCGCGCGCGAACTCGCACGGGTGCCCGCCGACAATCGCGGCAGCGCGATTCTGGCGCTGCAGTTGCTGCTCTCGCGCGGCCCGAACCGGATTGGCGGCCTGCACGTGCTGCAGGATCTGCTGAAGAACGACCTGAACCGGCCCGAAGCACAACTGGCCATCGCACGCCAGCAGCTCGTGTCCGACGACGCGCCGGGCGCGCGCAAGTCGCTCGAACAGGCGCTCACGCTCAAGCCCGACTATTTGCCGGCCGCGCTGATGCTCTCGCAAATGGGCCCGGAAGAGCGCAAGGAAGGCATCGCCTCGCTCGAAAAGTACGTACAGCAGAATCCGAAATCGCATGACGCGCGTCTCGCGCTCGCGCAGATGTATCTCGCCAGCGACCGTCTGGACGACGCCCAGAAGCAGTTCGAGATCATGCACAAGAACAACGCGAACGAACTGACGCCGCTCATGGCGCTCGCGCTGATCAAGATCCAGCAGAAGAATTTCAACGATGCGCAAACCTACCTGACCCAGTACGCGAGCCAGGCCGAAAAGACGCCGGGCGCCGATCCGGGCCAGGCCTATATCTACCTTGCGCAGTTGTCGCTCGAACAGAAGAACGAAGCGGCCGCGAGCGATTGGCTGAACAGGATTTCGCCGTCGAGCCAGCAATATGTGCCGGCGCAGATCACACGCGCGCAATTGCTCGCCAAGCAGGGCAAGGCCGACGACGCGCGCAAGCTGCTGGCTAACCTGCAGGCGCCCGACCCGCGCGACCAGGCGCTGATCGCACGCACCGACGCGGCGATCCTGTTCGACGCGAAGCGCTACCCGGAAGCGGAAACACGCCTGCAACAAGCCACGGCGCAGTTCCCCGACGACCCCGATCTGACCTACGACTACGCGATGTCCGCCGAAAAAACCGGCCATTACGACGTCATGGAAGCGCAGTTGCGCAAGCTGATCCAGACACAGCCCGACAATCCGCAAGCGTATAACGCGCTCGGCTACTCGCTGGCAGATCGCAATCAGCGCCTCGCCGAAGCGGACAAGCTGGTCGAGAAGGCATCCTCATTGGCGCCGAACGACGCGTTCATCCTGGACAGCGTCGGCTGGGTCAAATACCGGATGGGCGATACGTCGGACGCCATCAAGCTGCTGCGCAAAGCATATGACATGCAGCCGAACGCCGAGATCGGCGCGCACCTCGGCGAAGTGTTGTGGAAAACCGGCAATCAGGATCAGGCACGCGCTGCGTTCCGCGATGCGCGCAAGCTCGAACCGGACAACGACACGCTTGTCAAAACGCTCCAACGTCTTCAGGTGAACGATCTTTGATGCGTCTTTCCCGTCTGATTTCCTTTCCCCGGGCGCCGCGTGGCGCGGCGCTCGGGTTCGCAGCGGCAGCGGTCGTCGCATTGGCCGGTTGTGCATCGGTGAAACCGCAGGGACCGTCCACGTCGAATGCCGCAACCTCGGTCACCGCGCAGACGAGCCGTGCTTACCAAGGCCGCTTCGCGGTCCAGTACAACGATCAGAACGGCCAACAGCGCAATGCCTACGGCAACTTCACGTGGCAGGAAACCGGCGACACCGTGACTCTGCAATTGCGCAATCCGCTCGGCCAGACGCTGGCGGTGGTGACGTCGTCGCCCGCTTCGGCCACGCTGGAACTGCCGAATCGCCAGCCGCTCACCGCGGATAACGTCTCCACGCTGATGCAGAATGCGCTCGGCTTCGCGCTGCCGGTCGAAGGCCTGCGCTATTGGCTGCAACCGTCGCCGGCGCCCACCTCGCGCGCCAAAACCGAGAAGGATCCGGAGCAACCATCGCGACTGAAGCAGATCACGCAGGACGGCTGGACGATCGACTATCTGGCCTATGCCGATGCGCCCGCCACCGGCGTGAAGCGCATCAACCTGACTCGCTCGGAGCCGCCGCTCGACATCAAACTCGTGCTGGATCAGTAACCCGCGCCTCGTCGCGCGACCTTGCCGCTTCTTCGGCGCCATCTGGCGCATGTAGCCTCGACTCATGATTGAAACGACCGATTCGCTGCGCGACTGCCTCGCGCCAGCGAAACTCAACCTCTTCCTGCACATCACCGGCCGTCGGCCGGATGGCTATCACACGCTGCAAACGGTCTTCCAGTTGCTCGACTGGGGCGACACGCTGCACTTCACGCGACGTAACGACGGACTCATCACGCGCAGCACCGAAATCGCCGACGTGCCACCGGAACACGACCTGACCGTACGCGCCGCCACGCTGCTCAAAACGCATACGGGCTCGCCTGAAGGCGTCGATATCGAAATCGACAAGCGTCTGCCGATGGGCGCAGGCCTCGGCGGCGGCAGCTCGGATGCAGCGACGACACTGCTAGCATTGAACCGTCTGTGGAAGCTCAACCTGCCGCGCCTCGAATTGCAGGCACTTGCATTGAAACTTGGTGCTGACGTGCCATTTTTTGTTTTTGGAAAAAATGCGTTCGCCCAGGGTGTCGGAGAAGCATTAGACGTTGTACAATTGCCGCCGCGCCATTTCCTGGTAGTGACGCCGAGGGTTCATGTTCCGACTGCAGCGATTTTTTCTGAAAAAGCGTTGACACGAGATTCAAAACCCCTCACAATTACGGACTTTCCTGCAGAACTTAGCTGCAACACTGAATGGCCAGAAAGTTTTGGCCGGAATGACATGCAGCAGGTTGTCGTCGGAAAGTACGCGGAAGTAGCGCAAGTGTTGCGATGGTTTGAAAACATCGCGCCAGCGCGGATGTCTGGATCAGGTGCAAGTGTTTTTGCAGCGTTCCGTAGTAAAGCTGAAGCAGAAGCGGTGCAAGCCAAACTGCCAGCCGAATGGAACAGCGCAGTGGCCGCAAGTCTCGATCAGCATCCACTCTTTACTTTCGCGTCATAAGTTTTGCATCGTCGAACGAAACTCCACGTTCGGCGGAGCTCAGAGTTAGTGTAGGGGAGTCGCCAAGCTGGTTAAGGCACCGGATTTTGATTCCGGCATGCAAAGGTTCGAATCCTTTCTCCCCTGCCAAAATTTCTCGCATTTCCCCTCGCCCCCCAGCCTGAAGTAGGTGCACGATGAGCAGCCATGACGGCCTGATGGTTTTTACTGGCAACGCAAATCCCGCGCTTGCACAGGAAGTCGTCAAAATCCTCGGTATTCCCCTCGGCAAAGCAATGGTCAGCCGTTTCTCGGACGGTGAAATCCAGGTCGAGATTCAGGAAAACGTGCGTGGCAAGGATGTCTTCGTCCTGCAGTCCACGTGCGCACCTGCGAACGACAATCTGATGGAACTGATGATCATGGTCGATGCGCTCAAGCGCGCATCCGCCGGCCGGATCACCGCAGCCATCCCCTACTTCGGTTATGCCCGTCAAGATCGCCGCCCGCGTTCCGCGCGCGTCGCCATCTCGGCGAAGATCGTGGCGAACATGCTGGAAATCGCCGGCGTCGAGCGGATCATTACGATGGATCTGCACGCCGACCAGATTCAAGGCTTCTTCGACATTCCGGTGGACAACATCTACGCTACGCCCGTGCTGCTCGGCGATCTGCGCAAGCAGAACTACGAGAACCTGCTGGTCGTTTCGCCGGACGTCGGCGGCGTGGTGCGCGCCCGGGCATTGGCAAAGCAACTGAATTGCGATCTTGCAATCATCGACAAACGCCGCCCGAAGGCGAACGTTGCCGAAGTGATGAACATCATCGGTGAAGTCGAAGGCCGGACCTGCGTGATCATGGACGACATGGTCGATACCGCCGGCACGCTCTGTAAGGCAGCACAAGTTTTGAAGGAACGCGGCGCGAAACAGGTGTTCGCTTACGCCACGCACCCTGTTCTGTCGGGCGGCGCTGGCGAGCGTATCGCCGCTTCCGCACTCGACGCACTCGTAGTGACGGACACGATCCCTCTCGGCGAAGAAGCCCGCTCGTGCGCGAAGATCCGTTCGTTGACCAGCGCCGGCCTCCTTGCCGAAACATTCTCGCGGATTCGCCGCGGCGATTCGGTGATGTCGCTGTTCGCTGAAAGTTAAGTATTTGCGAAGGCACAGCGCGCCGCGTCATGCGGCATGCTGCGCTTTTGCACAATCGGCATGAACGAACGAAGGTTCGTGCCGCAGCTCTGGGGCCTCAGCCATGTGGCTTGGAGGCCCCATTTTTACTGCCTGGTCGCGGGCAGTGCATTGGAGATTCAAAATGAAAGTAGTCGCTTTCGAGCGTTCTTTGCAAGGTACGGGTGCGAGCCGCCGCCTGCGTAACTCGGGCAAGACCCCGGGCATCGTATATGGCGCTGGTGCTGAAACGCAATTGGTCGAACTGGACCACAACGCGCTGTGGCACGCGCTGAAGAAAGAAGTTTTCCACTCGTCGATTCTCGACCTGGAAGTGGCCGGCAAGTCGCAACAGGTTCTGCTGCGCGACGTGCAATACCATCCGTTCCGTCAGCTCGTGCTGCACGTGGACTTCCAACGCGTCGACGCGAAGAAGAAGCTGCACACCAAGGTGCCGCTGCACTTCATGAACCAGGAATCGAACCCGGCAGTGAAGCTGTCGAGCGCGGTGATCTCGCACGTCATCAACGAAATCGAAATCGAGTGCCTGCCGTCTGCACTGCCGGAATTCCTCGAAGTTGATCTGGCGACGATCGAAGCGGGTCACTCGGTTCACGCAAAGGACATCAAGCTGCCGGCAGGTGTGTCGCTGGTCGCTCACGTCGAAGCAGAAAACCCGGTGGTCGCAGCTGCAACGATCCCGGCTGGTGCAATCGCTGAAGGCGACGCCGCTACTGCTGCGGGCGAAGGCGAAACGCCGGCTGCTTAAGGGCGCCTCAGGTAAAGAGCAAGAAATCCTCTCGATCCGTTTCAATGAAACGGTCGATGTGACCCGCCGAGGTTCGCCCCGGCGGGTTTTTTTTCAGCTTTTTTTCGGCCCGGCCGCGTTTGCGCGTCGAGCCAGACGGACCTACGCAATCATGATCAAGCTGATCGTCGGCCTCGGCAATCCGGGCGCCGAATACACCGCGACGCGCCATAACGCCGGCTTCTGGCTGGTCGATCAACTGGCGCGCGACGCTGGCACGACGCTGCGCGACGAGCGGCGTTTCCATGGTTTCCATGCCAAGGCGCGGCTTCACGGCGAGGAAGTGCATCTTCTGGAACCGCAGACGTATATGAACCGCTCGGGCCAATCGGTCGTTGCGGTTGCGCAGTTCTTCAAGATTCTCCCCGACGAAATTCTGGTCGCGCACGACGAACTCGACATGCCGCCCGGCAGCGTCAAGCTGAAGCTCGGCGGCGGCAGCGGCGGCCACAATGGACTCAAGGACATCACCGCGCATTTGTCGTCGCAACAGTACTGGCGGCTGCGGATCGGCATCGGTCATCCGCGGGATCTGATTCCCGAAAGCGCGCGCGCCGGCGCCAAGCCGGACGTCGCCAATTACGTGCTGAAACCGCCGCGTCGGGAAGAGCAGGACGTGATCGATGCATCGATCGAGCGCGCGCTCGCCGTCATGCCGCAAATCATCAAGGGCGAGCTTGAACGCGCGATGATGCAACTGCATCGCAATTCCTAGATTCCCCGCTGGAAGCAGTATTGCCGTACTGTCTTCGACAGCTACTATCTTGCATGGGACCGCCTTGCATGGGACCGGAGTAAGCGCTGAAGCGCTAACTCCGATCGACCGCCTTGCATGGGATCGGAGTAAGCGCTAAAGCGCTAACTCCGATCGACACAGGAGAATCGCTTGAGCCGCTATTGGAGTGACATCGTCCACCGTCTGATGCCATATGTGCCGGGCGAACAGCCCGTGGTTGCACATCCGGTGAAGCTGAATACCAACGAGAATCCGTATCCGCCGTCCCCGCGCGTGCTCGAGGCCATCCGGCAGGAACTAGGCGATGCGGCCGAATCGCTGCGGCGCTATCCCGATCCGACAGCGCAAAGGCTCCGCGAAACAGTCGCGGCGTACCACGGCATCCGCGCGGAACAGATTTTTGCAGGTAACGGCTCGGACGAAGTGCTCGCACTCACGTTCCAGGCCTTGCTCAAGCACGACAAACCTTTGCTGTTCCCGGATATCACGTACAGCTTCTATCCGACGTACGCGCGGCTTTTCGAAGTCGACTACCGGACCGTCCCGCTCGATGAGAGCTTTGCGATCAACGTCGACGATTACGCGTCGCCGAATGGCGGCATCCTGTTCCCGAACCCCAACGCGCCGACCGGCCGTCCGCTGCCGCTTGCCGATATCGAGCGCCTCGTGGCCGGCAACCCCGATTCCGTGGTGGTGATCGACGAGGCCTACGTGGATTTCGGCGCCGAATCGGCTATCCGTCTGATCGACCGTTATCCGAATCTGCTGGTCGTTCAGACTGTGTCGAAATCGCGTTCGCTGGCCGGAATGCGCGTCGGCTTCGCATTCGGCAATCCGGAGTTGATCGGCGCGCTGAACCGCGTAAAGGACAGTTTCAACTCGTATCCGTTGGACCGCCTCGCGCAAGTCGCGGCTGCGGCGGCATACGAAGACGACGCCTGGTTTCGCGACACCTGCGCCAAGGTCATCGCAAGCCGCGAGCGGCTGGCCGCGGGGCTGACGGCGTTGGGCTTCGAGGTGGTGCCGTCGGCGGCGAATCTGCTGTTCGCCCGCCACGAAGGCTACGACGCCGCAACGCTCGTGCTGCGTCTAAGGGAAAAGGAGATTTTCGTGCGCCATTTCAAGGCGCCACGCATCGACCAGCATCTGCGCATCTCCGTCGGCACCGACGCCGAATGCGACATTCTGCTGGACGCGTTGCGCGACATCTTCAGCGCGTACGTCGGATAGCACAGCGCAAAAGCGTGGCTGAAAAGAAAACGGCGAGGCCAAGACCTCGCCGCTTTTAGACTTCTTCGTACCTTACTGGGCCTTCGCGGCCTGTAGCGCGTGGTACTTCGCCATCAACCCATCGGGCGTCTCCAGATGCTCCGGGTCGCGCGGAATACACTCGACCGGGCACACCTGAATACACTGTGGCTCGTCGAAATGCCCGACGCACTCGGTACATTTCTTCGGGTCGATCACATAGATTTCCGGGCCCATCGAAATTGCGTCGTTCGGGCACTCGGGCTCACACACGTCGCAATTGATGCACTCGTCGGTAATCATCAAGGCCATACTTCTCTCACTTCACGCCGGCCGCAGCTGGCTTTTTGATCCGTCAAACCGACAGTTTACGCCGGTTACGGCTGTCCCGCCGACACGCCGCTAGCCGGATCCATCGCGGCGACCTTTTCCGTCAGCCATTTTTCAACCGACGGGAACACAAACTTGCTGACGTCGCCGCCGAGTTGCGCGATTTCACGCACGATCGTGCCCGAGATGAACTGGTACTGATCGGACGGCGTCATGAACATGGTTTCGACATCGGGCAACAGATAGCGATTCATGCCGGCCATCTGGAACTCATATTCGAAGTCCGACACGGCGCGCAGACCGCGCACGATCACCCGCGCGTTATTGGTGCGCACGAAATCCTTCAGCAGCCCCTTGAAGCTCATCACCTGAACGTTCGGGTAGTGCCCGAGCACTTCGTGAGCAATGTCGAGGCGCTCTTCGAGCGTGAAAAATGGTTTCTTGTTACGGCTGTCGGCAACACCGACCACCAGCGTGTCGAAGATGCTCGACGCGCGCCGAACGAGGTCTTCGTGACCGCGCGTCAGCGGGTCGAACGTGCCCGGGTACACGGCGACTACCATGAGAGTTCTCCTCTTTCAGACAATGGGGCACGTCAAAGCGTCCACGCGACGCATTTGGCACCGACCGCGCACGTGACGGCAAACCGCCCGGCGCTTGTTTTGGAACGCGCATTATTCCTTATTTTCGCGCTGCAGCAAATGAAAGTGGACAGCACCCGCTTTACCTTGCCGCACGATTTCCCACCCGGTGAGCGTCTCATTCCCATCGAGTTCGAGCGCCTCGCCCGCTTCCACATACAGAAATCCGTCAGCGCTCACGAGCGGCACGGCCAGCGCCAGCGCTTTGCCGAGCAGATCGTCGCCGAACGGCGGGTCGAGAAACACCACGTCAAACGATCCGGGTGCGAGACTCGCGGCCAGGCGCAAACCGTCCGCTTCAGCGATTTCGATCGTGCGCGCCGACAGGCGTTCCTGGTTTGCGCGCAACTGGCTGGCGGCCCGCGCATTGCGCTCCACCATCAACACCCGCGCCGCGCCGCGCGATGCCGCCTCGAAACCCAGCGCACCGCTGCCGGCGAACAGATCGAGGCAGCGCTGGCCGTCCAGATTCTGCCCGAGCCAGTTGAACAGCGTCTCGCGCACGCGATCGGGCGTGGGGCGCAGGCCGTCGAGGTCGAGCACGGGCAAAGGCGTGCGCTTCCAGTCGCCGCCGATAATACGGATGGCGTGCGGCTTGCCGCCTTTGGACGAAGCGCCGTGGGCGCGTGAAGGTGCGGAACGGGGCATGCAGTTTCGATTACGTTGTTAAAGCGCCCGCGACGACGAAGGATGCGGGCCGGAGCGCCAACGTTACCACAGCGACGCCCGGCGTCCAGCCTGGCCATTCGGCCGATACGACGGTCGGCGGCGCGCCTGATAAAATGTGCGGCTTCCAGCGCCTTGCATCCCGCATCGCAACGCTGCCTGCCGCTCCCGCCGGCCTTGTGCCGGCTGCGCGCATCGGCGCGCGCTCTCACCATGCCAGATCATGTTCAGCTTTTTCAAACGATTCAAGGGTTCGAAAGAGTCCGATAACGCGCCAGAAGAGTCGCAAACAGCGCCAGAAGGCTCTACGCTCGAAGCGGCCGTTCAGGCGCCTGCGCCCGTCGCGCCGGCTGCCCCGCGCCCGGCCGCTGCGCCGGTTCGCGTCGAGACGCCGCCCGTGGCCACCCCATCCGCGCTCGAGCCCGAACCCGATCCGGAAGCATTCGCGCTCGAAGAAACGGTCGAAATCGTCCCACCACCGCTGCCGGACGCGGGCGCGAAGCGTTCGTGGTTGACGCGACTGAAAACCGGCCTGTCGAAGACGAGTTCGAGCCTGACCGGCATTTTCGTCGGCACGAAGATCGACGAAGACCTGTACGAAGAGCTCGAAACCGCGCTGCTGATGTCGGACGCGGGCGTCGACGCCACCGAATTCCTGCTCGAAGCGCTGCGCGAAAAAGTGCGCGCCGAGCGCCTCTACGACCCGCAGCAGGTCAAAACGGCGCTGCGCACGCTGCTGATCGAGCTGCTCAAGCCGCTGGAAAAATCGCTCATGCTCGGCCGCGCGCAGCCGCTCGTGATGATGATCGCCGGCGTCAACGGCGCGGGCAAGACTACCAGCATCGGTAAGCTCGCCAAGCATCTGCAGAGTTTCGACCAGTCGGTGCTGCTTGCCGCGGGCGACACGTTCCGCGCCGCCGCCCGAGAGCAACTCGCCATCTGGGGCCAGCGCAACAACGTGACCGTGGTATCGCAGGAAAGCGGCGATCCGGCGGCGGTGATCTTCGACGCCGTCGGCGCCGCGCGTGCGCGCAAGATCGACGTGATGATGGCGGACACGGCCGGCCGTCTGCCGACGCAATTGCATCTCATGGAAGAACTGCGCAAGGTGAAGCGCGTGATCGGCAAGGCGCAAGACGGCGCGCCGCACGAGGTGCTGCTGGTGATCGACGCCAACACCGGCCAGAACGCGCTCGCGCAAGTAAAGGCTTTCGACGACGCGCTCGGCCTCACCGGCCTGATCGTCACCAAACTCGACGGCACGGCGAAGGGCGGTATTCTGGCGGCGATCGCGCGGCAGCGTCCGATTCCGGTGTACTTCATCGGCGTCGGCGAAAAGGTCGAAGACTTGCAGCCGTTCAGCGCGGAAGAGTTTTCCGACGCGCTGCTGGGCGGCTGAGCGCCCCCGGCGTTTGCGGCTGATCGTGGCTGCATCAGCAAAAAGGGCACTCCACGGTTATCTGGGGTAGTTTTCTGCTAATAATTCATCGCGCCTAAGCCCACTTGGACTCCTCAAGTGGGCTTTTTACCACACATCAGTTGACGTTCTTGGGGGTAATATAAATACTATTAACAAAACGATGCGGGGCGGAAAGGATGGCCAGCGGCAAACAAATCGCAGAGCAGAATCTCCAACTCTTCCAAACTTGGCTGGCAAGCAAGACAGACGCCGATTTCCGGCAGATGGTCAGTCGCGGGGTTCTGTCGCGAAAGGAGATGGCCAAAGAATGCGGGTTCGCCAAGTCCGCCCTCGACCAAAATCCACGCATCAAGGCGACACTCAAGGCGGTTGAAGACGGCTTGCGAGACCGTGGCATTCTGCCGGCACTCGAAGAAAAGCTGACGATTGACGGCGCTGCCCCGCCGATGCGCGAGATGGGCCAGCAACGCGCCGCACGTGATAGTGAGCGCCTAAAGCGGCTAGAGCTAGAGAACGCCAGCCTGCGTGCAGAGAAAGACGAGCTCAGGCGAGAAAACACCAACCTGCGCGCAGAGAAGGACGACCTCAAGCGTCAACTGGAAAGATATGCCGTTCTTGAGGAGGCCCTTTCCCTAACCGGGAGGCTGCCCCGATGAGCGAGCAGACTCTGCGGGTGTCCACCATTCGCAGCCAAAATCCGCAGGGAACTGGCGGCTGCATTTTTACTGGCGCGCCCATTGATGAACAAGGCAATGTGTTGGATGCGCGAGCCTACTTTGTTGTTCGAGCATCGAACCGGGTTCTAGACGGTACGCTTGTGCAGGTGGGCCAGTGGTGGCGAGTCGCCGGCGAGCCCAAGCATAACGCCATTACCGTCAACGGCTACCATCTGAACGAGTGGCAAATCGCCCCCAGAGAGGCAGAACTGCTGCTCCCGTCAGGCGAGCACATCATTACGCTGATGGCCGAGAGCTCTGACTTCCAAGGCATTGGCCTGGTCAAGGCCCGCAAGCTCTGGGAGACATTTGGCAACGACTTGTACGACATTCTTGACCGAGGCGATGTCGCATCATTGGGCAAGGTACTGACCGAAGACAGTGCGCGGCAAGTTGTGGCTTCGTGGACATTGTACGGCAACACGCGCACGCTCCAGTGGCTACATGCCAAGGGTTTCGATAAGGCGACCGGCCGTAAGGTCCTTGCCTTCTTCGGGGCCCAGGCAGCGGAAAAGATTGAAGCGGACCCCTACCGCCTCTTGAGTTTCTGCGCGTCGTGGCAGCAAGTGGATAATCTCGCTCGCCATGATTTCGGCGTTGAAGAACATGATGTTCGGCGCCTGCAAGGGGCCATCGAAGAAAGCTGTTATCGCCTGTTCGGCGACGGCCATACCATGGCCACGCGTCCCAATCTCGTTGAACGCTTGACCTCTGTCCTTGGCGAGCAAAATCGAACGTCCTCCTGGCGCAATCTAATATCGGACGCGCTATCACGAGGGTTGACGAACGGCAGCTATGTGATTGAGGCCGACAGTTGCGTCCGACCAATGGGGCCCTTTGTCATGGAAACCGAGGTGGCGCTCGCAATCGCCGGCCGACTCCAGCATACAGATAGTTCACAGTTGTTGTCTGAGGATGAGGTTCTCACACTGTTGGCTGCTTACGAGGCACGTGAGAGCATCAGTCTCAACGACGAACAGCGCGCCGGCGCTCTAGAGGCTGCGGCACATGCGTTCGCGCTGATTACCGGCGGTGCGGGGGTCGGTAAGACAACCGTTTTAAAGGCGCTCTACGAAATCTACGACCGAGCCGGCCTTCGTATCTATCAAATGGCGTTGGCTGGCCGTGCCGCCAAACGCATGCAAGAGGCCACAGGTCGCCCTGCCTCTACGATTGCCAGTTTCCTCAGAAACGCAAAGCAAGACGAACTGGTCGCGCCCTGCGTCGTTGTGGTCGATGAAGCTTCAATGGTCGACATCATTTCCATGAGTCGCCTCTGTGCTCTGCTTCCCCGTAATGTTCGCTTGTTGCTGGTGGGTGACCCACATCAGTTGATGCCGGTCGGCCCGGGACTCGTCCTTCATGCATTGGTTGAAACGCCGGGCATTCCCAATGTTGAACTCAAGGTCGTAAAGCGTTACGGCGGCGAGATTGCCGCTGCCGCATACGCAATCCGTGACGGTGCTTGGCCGGATTTGCGGGATGTCGAATCAGCGCCCGTCGCGTTCGTTCCATGGTTGGCGCCCAGCGGACGAAGTTCTGAGCATTCGAGATGCACGCTCGCGGCGGAAATTCTAAGGCTCTATCTGCAAAGCCCCGCCAACACCCAGATACTGTCGTCGCGCCGCAATGGTAGTGACGGAACCAAGGGGCTTAACGCCCTGTGTCAGCAGCGGCTTACAGGAAATGCCAGGCCGCTCCTTACGTGGAGCATCGAACACGCAACGCATGTTCATACTGGCTTCCATCAGGGCGACCTATTGCTCTGTACCCGCAACCTTTGGGAATGGGGCCTGCAGAACGGCTCGCTCGGAAAACTCGTGCAGATTGAAGACGAACCTCGCCTCCTCCAGAGCGATGATGGAGAGGAGATAGGCTATGCCTTAGCTTGGGTCGAGTGGGATGACGGAGAGCGCCGGCCAGTACTGGAAGTCATGCTTGATGACCTGGAACTCGGCTACGCCATCACCGTACACAAGGCACAAGGGTCGCAATGGGAACGCATTCTTGTGTCTGTCACTGGAAATAGATTACTCGACCGTACTCTAATCTATACAGCCATCACGAGAGCTCAGCGGCAAGTAATACTAATTGGCGATGAAGCCGCCGCCAGACGGGCTGTCGAGAACTTGCCGAGAGCACATCGTCGACGAGTCGCATTAGGCTCTACTGTAGCGCGCCAGTTGGCCATTGCGGAGGCCCTGCCATGAGCCATGTCCGCGTCACCGCCTCTGTCATTACCGATGAGACCGGTATCAAAAGCAAAATACCGGTGATTATGGTTGAGGAAGGGGGCAAGCTCAAGGAACTCCTGCCGCTGGTGGACTATCTGATTGCCAACTATCAGGCCAAGAGCCTAGCTTGGATGAACAAGCTGTGTCAGGTCGTGGAAATGCTTCTCGACTATATGGCAGTGAATCACTCACATTTCGAGAAACCGGAAGACTTGTTCGAGATGTTCACTCAACGCGTCTATGCCGGCACCATTGGCGAAGACGGTCGAGACCCAAGCAATCTGTACTGGTTCCCCAGGCGCACGAAGACTGCCAGACAATTGTTGACCACTCTGAGCGAGTTCTCGGACTGGATGCATAGAAAGTATGGTGCCACGCCCCTCAACCCTTGGCGCGAGGCTACCCTCTTCGAGCAACGGCTAAACTGGGCGGCGTTTATCAACAAGTCACAACGCTCGTTTCTCGGACACCTCGATAGCTACGCAGATGCCGCTTTAACCGCCAAGCAAGCTCGCAATACGCGCCAGCGTAGAGCTCCGACAGGCGACAGCGGGGAAACCAAGGCATTCCCGGATAGCCGATTCATGGAGCTCTTGTTTGTGGGATTTACTGTGCCCGGCAAGCAGGACAGCCCTGACATTGTCGAGCGTTACGATTGGCGTGGCATCTGTATCGCGATACTTTTGCATTGGGGCGGATTGCGTATCTCGGAGCCATTTCACCTCTGGGTCGGTGACGTTACGAACGACCCGCTGAAGCCGGACGAAGCTTGCGTCCGCGTCTACCACCCTATTGATGGGGTCGCTCCAAGAGATTTTAAAGGTCCTGATGGGCGGTATATGCCTAATCGGGAGGCTTACCTTCGGGCTCGGCATCCGGGCTACCGCCCGCGCCACAAAGAGACAGGAAACCGCAGGGCCGGCTGGAAGAATCCGAGGCTGGACGATACGACACAGAACTTCATGCATGTTCATTGGCTTCCGTCTGGTATTGGCGGCCGCCTCTTTATGCAAGCGTGGAAGCTTTATATGTATCAGCGCATGCGCGCAAGGATTGGAGCAGACCAGCATCCATTCTTGTTCGTATCGTTTCGAGGCCCTCAGTACGGAGAGCCCTACACGATAGACGCGTATAGGGATGCGCATGCCCGGGCGGTCCGCCGCATCGGTCTGACGCCCGCGAAGATGAACGGCACGACCGAGCACGGCCATCGCCATGCCTATGGTCAGCGCGCCAGGCGCGGTGCCGTTGACGACATCGTCACCCAAAGGGGCTTGCATCACAAGTCCATCGAATCCCAAGCCGTGTACACCGAGCCGTCCATCGCGGAAGTCACTTCCGCACTGGAAAGCGCGACTGAAGCTCTGTCCTCGGGACAGTCCCTTCCAATGGTGCCAGACCTTGATGCATTGGGATTGTCGGCGCGAAGAGAAAAATCCGTATTTCTAACGAAAAAGAGCAAATGACGATGGCAGCCAAAAACGAGGGAGTCAAAAAAATGGTGCGCGGCGCGACAATAGATACGGAGTGTCTCTACGCCACAGCGATTGACCCTAGGCTCGAGCAATGGAGAGTCTTGGCGGCAGAATGGCTCGCTACCATGAAAGAGGGAAAGGCTGCGGCAATGGAGTCCATGAAGATATTTCTAGTCGATTATGTACATGGACAGGCTCTGGACCGAGACCCTGCAAAATTTCTCAGCGCGAATAACTCGACTCCCTGCCTGTACGACAGTTATTTCTCGCACTTTAAAACAAAAAAAGAAATAATAAAACGCTACGGTAAAATTACCGATTTTGTCAACTATGTTTTGAGAAACTATTTCTCGGTGGACGATGATAACGGGAATGCTATCATTTCCCCGGCTTTCCGAAATCCGATTCCACCACTTCCTGAATCGGTAGATGCCAAGCATACAAACGGGAATAACAACGAGTCAAATAAACCCGTCCTGCCTCACTATTTCATCACGCGTCTGCGTCATCTGCTGTGCCCTGCCCAAGCAAAGAGCTTCGTTGATTGGAGTTGGGCACAATCAGCGGAAGAGAAGAGTGGTTGGTTTGTCGTGCCAGCCAACTGCATAGACAAGACCGACCCAGACTGCGTCTGGCGCTGTCGCACGACGTCACAGCACGAGCGAAACACGTACGGTTATGGTGAATCAGTGCATGAAATGTGGAACCCCGTAAGAGCCGTTGCGCTCTATTTGAAACTGCAATTGCCCCTACGAACCTTCCAGGTGCGGATGCTCGATAGCGGCGAGGCGGACACTCGTCGCTACGTGAAAGGGGAATGGGTCAAAAACAAAAACGTGTTGGCGAAAGGCAATGACAGAAATCCTTGTCGGCGAGGCGTATTCCGTCAAATGACAGATGACATCAAACATCGTCCGATGACGGGATTGTTTGTCAACACCAACAAGACCGCCGACAGGGGGAAGGACGAGTGGAGCAAGGGCTATTCGATTCCCTGGGAGCACCACGAGGTGCTGTATTGGCTCGAAAAACTCAGAGACTGGCAAGAAAAATACAATCCAATTTCCGCTCCCATGGCTTGGACGGATTTGGAGCGCAAGCATCTCGGTCACGCAAAGGCTGACGTGCAACTGAAAGCCATGGGCGCCACCTGCTTCTTGTTTCGGGATGCCGCTGCCCAAGGCACAGACAAAGCAAAACCTATTGCTGTAACAAACACTCTTGACGCCCTTTGGTACAAGTTACTAGCAACCTTAGAGCACCAGTGCGAGGCGGAGCAGCTTCGCGACCTTGCTGACAAGCCATTGATATTCGTAAGGAAAGATACGCAAGCAACCACCTATTATCCGCTGCACTCGCTGCGCGTCTCGCTCATTACAGCGTATGCGCTGGAAGGTGGTGTGCCGATGGCGATTCTGTCGAAATGCATCGCGGGCCACGCAAGACTGGTGATGACGCTCTACTACACGAAAGCCGGAATTACCTATTGCACTGAGACCATGGATGCGGCCACCAAGCGCTTGATGGTGGATGAGCAGGAAAACTATGCGCGCTGGTTGAAGGACAAAACCTACCAGCAATTGGAAGCACACGGCGCGTATCAAGACCCGGCCGCGATTTCCGCGATGATGCTGGCGATGCAGAACGGAGGGGCAAGCCTAACGAAGGATGACAAGGGTTTTTGCCCGAAGGGGGGATGGGGGTGCGATTCGGGTGGCGTTTATGTCAACGAGGATACTGGGAAGGTGACGTACGGCGAGGTGCCGGGTTATCCCCAGAAGAACTGTCCGCGATGCCGCTGGTTTTTCACTGGTCCGGCCTTTCTCGATGGGCTGAACAATCACTGGAACAATATCCAGTTACAGATGGGCGATGTCGGTGAACGCATCGTGAAGCTCGAAGGCCAGATTGCCGCGTTGGAGGATGAACTATTCGAGTGTCAGGAAAATGGCCTGCTGTTCATGGAGCATGACAAGCTCAATACGCTGCGCAAAGTCCATCAAAGCGAGTATGAGAAGAACAACAAATATGCGGAAGACTCTAGCGCCACCTTTCGACTCATAGCCAGGTGTACAGCCTTGGCCAAGAGTGGGCCGCAAGATGATGGCGTCCAGTTGGTTGCCGTTGGCGGTTTGAAGGATGTGCGCGTCGCCGTCGAAGAATGCAGCAAGTTGCGCCAAGTACTCACAGCCGTTGCGGGCTCTACCGTGTACCCAGAGCACGACGTGAGCAAGGCTGTCCTGCAGGCTGGCAAGGCCTTTGACATGATGCTGGCGCGCAACGGAAAGGCGCCCGTTCTCTTCCGCCTCCCAGACGACGAATTCGCTTCCATGATTCAGCACATCACAAGATTGCTCATTGCTGAAGCGGGCAGCATCAAGGATGCACTGCCCTTCATTGAAGGGGCACGGAAGCTCGCAGAGCTTGGCCTCGACCTGAACATGGAGCAATTGGCACAGGAGATGGCCTCCAGCCACGTCGTGCAATGGGATGCAGCGCAACGGTTCGGAAATTCGGAAAAGGGCCGACCCGCTTTGCCGTATGTCTCGCCAAAGGACGCCGAAGAGGAAGATGCCAATGTCGCCGAGTAATCTATCCCCCGAAGAGGTATTGGCTGCTTTGCAGCAGGATGCCACCAAGCGCACCCGACAATCGCTGGAGCTTATCCATACTTTGTGCAAGGAGCAGTATGAAGCGGGCAACCTCGATTTCTCAGTCGCGACTATTGGTCGACTCTCGGCGGCACGCGGAGGACCGTCCACCGGAGCAATCCACAATTCGACCGGAGAACACTATCGGGCATTGTTGAAGGCGTGGGCTAACCATGCCAACGGCGCCACCCGGAAACCAGCTGTCAGGCCAGAGCCAGGTGTGGCCGACGACGTGTTGGCGATGATACCTGACGCTTCGGTGCGCGCTCTTGTGGGTAGCTTCCTTGCAGAGAATCGCAAACTCAGAGCTGAGAACACTTTGCTTAAGTCGCAAGCGCAAGTCGTAATCGACCGCCGGCCAAAATCCGCAATGTCGGAATCCACATCTCAGTCGGGCGTTCAAGTGCTACCAGCGCTGAGTACGCTGTTGCCGTTGGAGGTTGATGCGCTTCGCCACGCCCTCTCTGAGGAGTTGCTTGCCAAGATGGGCTGGAGGGTCGACGCGAAGACAGGTCGGGTATCGAAGGATGGACATGCCATCTTCAGAGCAGGGTTTGCCACCGCTATCAAGAAAGTCTTGAATGCGGTGTAGGAAGTGCGGTCTGGATACTGGATTGCCGCCCACAAAAGTCTTGGAGCGAAGGGCAGTCAAGAGCACCGTGGAATAAATGGAAGGGGCCCACGCTTGCGTGGGAAGGATTCCGTTTATGCCGCGAAAGGCTCTTGACGGACCGGAGCGGCTAACGCTCGTGGCTGTCGGGGTGGGTTGCTGTTTAACCCGCCCCGGCTGCCCAACGGCGAGTGCGGGGTATCGGGAGCGAAGCTCCCGAGTTCGTAGTTCCCTAGAGCCAGTTACGTTCGAAATGGAGCCATGGAGATATTAGATAAAAATGTTGCATATAATATTTCGCAAGCCCTTCTGCAACTCAGTCACATCGTAATAGTAGAGTTTTTTCCCTGAATAGCCTCGGAGTGCCCTTTGTTCATCCCGCCAGCCGGACCAGGAAAGATTACTCTGCGTCCGGCTGCGCGCCCGGCGCCGCGCGCGCAAACGCGTCGAGTTGCATCGCGTGATCGTAGATGCGCTGAATGGTCGGAAACTTCGCTGTGTCGACCTTGAAGCGCTGCGCGTTGAACACCTGTGGAATCAGACAGGTGTCGGCAATGGTCGGCGTATCGCCGAAACACAGCTTGCCAGTGCGCGAATCGGCCGCCAGATGCGTTTCGAACGTCGCGAAACCGGCTTCCACCCAGTGCCGGTACCAAGCGTCCTTGGCATAGTCGTCGACGCCCAACGTGTGCTTCAGATACTTCAGCACACGCAGATTGTTCAGCGGATGAATCTCGCACGCCACCTGCAGCGCCAGCGCCCGCACGTACGCGCGATCGACCGGCGCCTTGGGCAAAAGCGGCGGCTCGGGATGCATTTCTTCCAGATACTCGATGATCGCGAGCGACTGCGGCATCACCTCATTGCCGTCGACGAAGGTCGGCACGATCCCGTCTGCATTCACCTTGCGGTACTCGGGCTTCAACTGCTCGCCGCCGTCGCGCACGAGGTGCACCGGCACGTAGTCGTACGGCAGATTCTTCAAATTCAGCGCGATACGCACGCGATAGGACGCCGAACTACGGAAATAGCTGTAGAGCTTCATGTTGTCTGTCTCCCCCAACCGGCCGCCGTCAGACGACGCGCACGCTGAACTCGCCGAGCCCGTCCACGCCACCCTTCATCAGATCGCCCTGCACCACCGCGCCGACGCCTTCCGGCGTGCCGGTGAAGATCAGATCGCCAGGTTGCAGTTCGAACAGCGTCGACAGATAAGCGATCGTCTCGGCCACCGACCAGATCAACTGCGACACGTCCGAGCTTTGCTTCTCCTCGCCGTTCACCGACAACCAGATCGTGCCTTTGTCGACATGGCCGACCGTCGCCGCCGGATGAATAGGACCGAGCGGCGCCGAGTGATCGAAGCCCTTCGCGGTATCCCAGGGACGGCCCAGCTTCTTCGCTTCGGCCTGCAGATCGCGGCGCGTCATGTCGAGACCGAGCGCATACCCGTAGACGTGGCCAAGCGCGCTTTCGGCTGGAATGTTCTTGCCGCCCTTGCCGATCGCCGCCACCATTTCCATTTCGAAATGGACGTTTTTCGACTGCGACGGATACGGAAACTCGCCGGTGGCGCCGGGCGCGACGTACAGCACGGCATCGGCCGGCTTGGTAAAGAAGAACGGCGGCTCGCGGTCGGGATCGTGCCCCATCTCGCGCGCGTGCGCCTCGTAGTTGCGGCCCACACAGTAGATGCGACGCACCGCGAACTGCTCGTTGGACCCCACGACCGGCACCGCGACCACCGGTGCGGGTGCAAATACGTAACTCATCCCGTTCTCCGTTCCTTGATGTGTGCCGCCAGCGCGACAATAAAACATCGAGTGTAACGCGCGACAAAGCGGCGCGCGCGCCAGTTCAGCGTGGACCGCGCACGGACCGGCGCGGCCGGCGGCGCGGGGGCGGTGTCTCGCGGGATCGCCATAGATGCGATACTCACACTCAATAGCGTCCCTTGAATACCGTGCCCGACCGCTTCGAGGCGGCGCGCCAACACGTCCCACTGCGCCCGATGACCGACTCCGCCGACACCGCCAATCCCTTCCCCTGCGCCCGCTTCATCAAGGAAATCGGCCGCGGCCCGAATGGCGCCCGCGCGCTGACCGCCGACGATACGCGCGCGCTCTATACCGCGATGCTCGACGGCCGCGTGGCCGAACTCGAACTCGGCGCGGTGCTGCTCGCGTACCGCGTGAAGGGCGAAACCGCCGACGAACTCGCCGCGATGCTGGCGGGAGCCCATGCGTCGTTCGAGCCGGTTCATCTGCCGCACGGCGCGTTCCGGCCCGTGTCGATACCCAGCTACAACGGCGCGCGCAAGCAGCCGAATCTGGTGCCGCTGCTCGCCCTGCTGCTGGCGCGCGAGGGCGTGCCGGTATTGGTGCACGGCGTCACCGAAGATCCGGGCCGCGTGACGAGCGCGGAGATCTTCACGCATCTGCAGATTCCGCACGCGCGATCGCACGCCGATATCGAAGACGGTCTCGCCGAGCGCCGTCTTGCGTTTGCGCCGATCGACGTGCTCGCGCCGAAGCTCGCGCGCCTGCTCGCGCTGCGCCGGCGCATGGGCGTGCGCAATTCGACGCACACACTGGTGAAAATTCTGCAGCCGTTCGCGCCCCCAGGTTTGCGCCTCGTGAACTACACGCACCCGCCGTATCGCGACAGCCTCACGCAACTGTTCAACACACATCCGGACGCGGCCGTCGGCGGCGCGTTGCTTGCGCGCGGCACCGAGGGCGAAGCGGTGGCCGATACACGGCGTCAGGTGCAGGTCGACTGGCTGCACGACGGCGTCTGCGAAACGCGCGTGCCGCATGAACGCTCGTCGCCCGATGCGCCGGAAGTGGACTTGCCAGAGGCTAAAGACGCACCGACGACAGCCGCCTGGATCAGCGCCGTATTGCGCGGCGAAGCGCCTGTGCCGAGCGCGATCGAACGGCAGGTCGAGCTGATCGCGGACGTCGCAAGAATGCCGGCGTAACGGTCGCGGCGTCAGCGCTGCGGCACGCTTGCCGTCGCCCGCTGCGACCCGCGCGGGTTGACACGCCGCAACGCGCCGTCATACATTAGACCCATGCGTTCCCTTCCGAACACCCTCCGAATTACCTCCGGCCGCCTCGCGCGGCCACTATCGCTACGCCTAGCGTAAGTCAGGCGTAGCGCCGCGCGGTGGCAGCTCAGGTTGTCCATCAAGTTGCTCAAAGCGCGGTCCCTCAAGCAGTTCCGCTGTTCCCGTTTCATCCCCAAAGCGTAGTTCTTCACAACCTGTAGTCGTTTGCATTCGTCCGTTTACCGCGCGGACGAAGCGCGAGGATCAAATGCACGCCGCATGGGCCTTATCCACGTCCGTTTTCGCCGTCACGATGACGCCGTTCATTCGCGCCCGTTCGTTGTTGCCGCTAGCTACCGGCTGGCGGACCGTGCACCCCGTGGCAGTCCGCCAACCGCTCGACGCCACACCCTTTCGCAGACGACTCAACGAACGAGGCTCACCATGTTGCAGAATCCCGCTGAAAAATATCGCCCCTTTCCCACCGTGCGTCTGACCGGCCGCAAATGGCCGAGCCGCACGATCAACCACGCGCCGGTCTGGATGAGCACCGATCTGCGCGACGGCAATCAGGCGCTGATCGAGCCGATGAACGCCGCGCAAAAGCTCGAATTCTTCGAGATGCTGGTCGCGATCGGTTTCAAGGAGATCGAGGTCGGCTATCCGTCGGCGTCGCAAACGGATTTCGATTTCGTCCGCAAGCTGATCGAGGAAAACCGCATTCCCAACGACGTGACCATCGAGGTGTTCATGCCGTCAAGAGCTGAACAGATCGCGCGCGCGTTTGAAGCGCTGGAAGGCGCGCCGCGCGCCATCGTGCATTTGTACAACGCGATCTGCCCGTCGTTTCGGCAGATCGTCTTCAACCAGTCGAAAGCCGGGATCAAAGCGCTGGCCGTGGAAGGCACGCAGATTATCAAGGAGCATGCGCAGGCGCGACCCGGCACGCACTGGACCTTCCAGTACTCGCCCGAAACTTTCAATGCGGCCGAACTGCCGTTTTCACGCGAGGTGTGCGATGCGGTGGCGCAGACGTGGCGGCCCACGCGCGATCACAAGATGATCGTCAACCTGCCCGCGAGCGTGGAGGCGGCGACACCGAACGTATTCGCCGACCAGATCGAATGGATGGACCGCAATCTCGGCTATCGCGACAGCATCGTGCTGTCGGTGCATCCGCATAACGATCGCGGCACGGCAGTGGCCGCCGCGGAACTGGCGCTGCTGGCTGGCGCGGACCGTGTCGAGGGCTGTCTGTTCGGCAACGGCGAGCGCACCGGCAACGTCGATCTCGTCGCACTCGCGATGAATCTGGACGCGCAAGGCGTCGATACGGGGCTCGATTTCGCGGATATCGGGGCAGTCCGGCGCGTCGTAGAGCGCTGTAATCAGTTGCCGGTGCATCCGCGGCATCCGTATGCAGGCGATGCGGTGATGCTGGCGAAGAACAGGGAGCTACAAGGCGTCGCGGCGCATGAGCCGGAAGTGGCCGAAACTGGCGCAACGGATCGTCGCGAGAGGAGCGGCGTGGATCAGGAGAGCGTGGCTGCGTAAGAATCAGGGCGAGGTGATAGACGCAACAAACCTACCCGCAAGCGCGCTACCCGCTCGCTTGCGTCAGCTGGAGCAGCCCGCTCAAAAGGCGCGGCCGACCCGGACTGAGTGAGCTCAAAAGGCTCACTCGATTGCGCAACGCGTGGCCTGCCAGGCAATCAGGCGCCACCGTCCGTCTTCCTGCGTATGGATCGCCGTGTAGGCGATCGGAAACAGCAGCGCCCCGTTATTGGCTTCCATCTCGATCAGCGCCCGGCCGGTCACCACGCAGGTCTCACGCCCGACCGGCAGCACCTCTTGCGACTGGATCTCGATCTGCCGATAGCGGCGGCGCCCCGCGGTAATCCCGTCGATGAACTGCCGTTTCGTTTCCCGCTTGCCGTTCGTGTGAACGTAGCTCACGTTGTCCGCGAGCAGCGTGTCGAGCGATTGCCCGTCGCCGTCGACCATCGCACGAAAACGCTCTCGCTCAAGCTCACGAACCGCTTCGATTATCTTTGCCGCCATCGCTCAGCCCCTTGCACCGGTGAGCCAGACGTGGCCACGGTTGTCAGAAGTTATATTGCAGATATAGCTGGTGGAAATTTATACCAGGATTCGGCTCATTGATACCGCCGTTGGAAACATGCTGGAAGCGATAGCCCGCCTGGTACTGCTGGTGGCTGCCGAACTGCATGCCCGTGCCGGCCATGTCGGCGAACTGGAACGCAGTGCCCAGGGTGAAGGTCGAAGAAATCCGTGGACTGGACAGCAGCCGGATGCCCGCGCCCACTTCGGCATAGGGGCGGATCGAGCCCGATCCCTTGATGAAGCGGATGATCGGCGTCAAGCCGACCTCTCCAATGTTGTCGTGCACATTACCTTCGTTGGTGTGCCACCAGGCCACATGCGCCTCGCCGATCAGCGCGAAATGCCAGTCACCGATCTGCCACCAGGTCAGATCCGGATCCCACACGAATCCGAGATCCAGTTTCTTGACGTGGTGATCACCCAAGGCACCGGCCACCTGCACGCCGAACTGGTCCGCCGAAGCCCATCCAGATGTCCCCACCAGCACGGCTCCGGCCGTGATTTTTAGAGCCAGACCACGCAAAGCATTCTTTTTGTTGTCCATCTAACACCCGAGTTCCGTCGAACGTTGAACAATCCATAACTGTTTTGCGTATTGTAAAGACAAACGCAATTTAGTGAGTTGCATGAAAATCCCGACTTTCCGCAATTAGTCACTTCAAAATCGGCAAAAACAGATTATTTATAGCTGGAAAGGCGGCTTGCTAGGTAAGTTCTACACCTCATGCGAGGATGGCAGGATCAGCGTACCATGGCTATTGAATTGTGAATTTCAATAGGAATTTGCGGAACTTGGATGCCCCTACATCCTCTAAGTATTAGCACTCGACAAATCAGAGTGCTAACATCCAACGCTGGAGTCGTTACCTGAATAAGCTTTTGTCTGATTCCAAAGGAGTTTCCTACGTGAGCCATGCAATGACCCTTCCGAGTACTTTGAGCCCGTCGTCGGCTAAGGCCGCTTCGGCAGGTGCACTGGCGCTCTCGCATTCCTCGCTGCTGCCCGGTCAACTGGGCAATATCGACGCCTACATCCAGGCCGTAAATCGGATTCCGATGCTGACGCCGGCGGAAGAACGCCAGTTCGCCACCGAATTTCGCGAGCAGGACAACCTTGAGTCCGCGCGCCGTCTCGTCCTGTCGCACTTGCGGCTGGTCGTATCGATCGCGCGCAACTATCTGGGCTATGGACTGCCGCACGCCGACCTGATCCAGGAAGGCAATATCGGCCTGATGAAGGCCGTGAAGCGCTTCGATCCGGAGCAGAACGTGCGCCTCGTGTCGTACGCCATGCATTGGATCAAGGCTGAGATCCACGAATACATTCTGCGCAACTGGCGGATGGTGAAAGTCGCCACGACCAAGGCGCAGCGCAAGCTGTTCTTCAACCTGCGCAGCCACAAGCAAGGGCTGGGCGCGTTCACGCCGGACGAGATCGAAGGTCTCGCCAAAGAGCTGAATGTGAAGCGCGAAGAAGTTTCCGAAATGGAAACGCGCCTCTCGGGCGGCGACATCGCGCTGGAAGGCCAGGTCGAAGACGGCGAAGAGTCGTACGCACCGATCGCCTATCTGGCCGACTCGCATAGCGAACCGACCGCCGTGCTGGCTTCGCGTCAACGCGACAAGCTGCAAAGCGACGGTATCGCGAGCGCGCTGGACGCACTGGACGCCCGCAGCCGCCGCATCATCGAGGCGCGCTGGCTGAAGGTGGAAGACGACGGTTCGGGCGGCTCGACGCTGCACGAACTCGCCGACGAATTCGGCGTGTCCGCGGAACGTATTCGCCAGATCGAGGTGAGCGCAATGAAAAAGATGCGCGGTGCACTCACCGAATACGCGTAAAGCTTGAAGATCGTCAGCATGCCGGTTCACCCGGCGCGCGGTAGCCAGCCGCCAAGCCCCGCCCTCGCAAGACGGCGGGGCTTTTTTTCGCCCACGCCACGGCGTTTTTCGCGCACGCTCACATTGACGCAAGAACATAAGCGCGCAACATGCGTTTCTTGACGTATCGCAAACCAGATAGCAATACTGGTTGAACGGGGCAAGTCTCGCGACCCAATGCCGCAGCGCCGATCAGTTGCGCGCGAGGTTCTACTCCTAGAATCGGGATGCACTCGCCAAACCGCGGAAGCGGCCTGGCGCCAGCCGGTTTCACCGGTGTGAAGTTGCCTTCTACCGATCATGACCATAGCCCTCAATCGCAACACCACCCGTCGCCCGAACCTGCGCAAACGGTTCCATGGCTGGGTGCGCGGTCCGACGCTGGCGCGCGATATCACCATCGTCCTCGCCATCAAATTCGTACTGCTGATGGCGCTCAAGTACACGTTTTTCAATCATCCACAGGCGGAGCACATGTCGCTCCCGCCTGAGCAAGTCGCGCAGGCGCTGCTGTCCGTGCCTGCCTCGCATCCGTCCCAAGGTGATCAACATGCCCGTTAGCGAAGTCGTAGAACTGTCGCGCCTCCAGTTCGCCATCACCGCGCTTTACCACTTCCTGTTCGTCCCACTCACGCTGGGCCTGTCGTGGCTCCTCGTCATCATGGAATCGGTCTACGTGATGACCGGCAAGCAGATCTATAAGGACATGACCCAGTTCTGGGGCAAGCTGTTCGGCATCAACTTTGCGATGGGCGTCACCACCGGTCTCACGCTCGAATTCCAGTTCGGCACCAACTGGTCGTACTACTCGCACTATGTCGGCGACATTTTCGGCGTGCCGCTCGCCGTCGAAGGGTTGATGGCATTCTTCCTGGAGTCGACCTTCGTCGGCCTGTTCTTCTTCGGCTGGAACCGGCTCTCGAAGGTCCAGCACGTGTTCGTCACGTTCCTCGTCGCACTCGGCTCGAACCTGTCGGCGCTGTGGATTCTGGTGGCCAATGGCTGGATGAACAATCCGGTCGGCGCCACCTTCAACTACCAGACCATGCGCATGGAGCTCGACAGCATCTTCTCCGTGCTGTTCAATCCGGTTGCGCAAGTGAAGTTCGTGCATACCGTGTCGGCCGGCTACGTGACAGCGTCGATGTTCGTGCTCGGCGTGTCGTCGTGGTATCTGCTGAAGCGCCGCGACACTGAATTTGCGTTGCGCTCGTTCGCGATTGCCGCCGGTTTCGGTTTGGCCTCCACGTTGTGCGTGATCGTGCTCGGCGACGAATCCGGCTACCGCACCGGCGAAGTCCAACAGGTCAAGCTGGCCGCGATCGAATCCGAATGGGAAACCGCGCCCGCGCCGGCTCCTTTCACGATCATCGGGATTCCGAATCAGAAGGAAGAGCGCACCGATTACGCCATCAAGATTCCGTATGCGCTCGGCCTGATCGCCACACGTTCGCTCGATGAACCCGTGGTCGGCCTGAAGGACCTGATGGCGCGCAACGAAGTGCGCATCAAGAACGGCATGCTCGCCTACGCCGCGCTGCAGAAGCTGAAACAAGGCGACATCACCGACGAAGCCAAAGCCGCCTTCGACGCGCACAAACAGGATCTCGGCTACGGCCTGATGCTCAAGCAGTTCACCGCGAACGTCACCGACGCCACACCGGATCAGATCGCCCAGGCCGCGAAGAAAACGATCCCACCTGTAGCACCTGTGTTCTTCTCATTCCGCTTGATGGTGGGCCTCGGCATATTGTTCCTCGCCACCTTCGTGCTGGCGTTCTGGTTCTGCGCGCAGCGCTCCCTGTTGCTGGAGAAGCGCCGCTGGTTTTTGCGCTGGGCCGTGTGGGCGATTCCGCTGCCCTGGCTCGCAGCCGAGTTCGGCTGGATCGTCGCTGAAGTGGGCCGTCAGCCGTGGACGATTGCGGGCATTCTGCCGACCAACCTGTCGGCCTCGAGCCTGACGCCGAGTGACCTGTATCTGAGTATCGCGGGCTTCGTGGTGTTCTACACGGTGTTGTTCATCATCGAAATCATGCTGATGTTCAAGTATGCGCGGCTCGGACCCTCGTCACTGCACACGGGCCGCTATCACCACGAACAACAGCCGCTGAATCAGCCGCTGCCGACCAACACGGCCGCATGATTCGCCGCCACTGAGCTTCAAAGGGAAAAGATCATCATGGATTACGCAACCCTCAAACTGATCTGGTGGGCACTGATCGGCGTGCTGCTGATCGGCTTCGCGCTCACTGACGGCTTCGACATGGGCGCGGCGATTCTGCTGCCGTTCATCGGCAAAACCGACGCCGAGCGTCGCATCGTCGTGAACACGGTAGGCGCGACGTGGGAAGGAAATCAGGTCTGGCTCATCACGGCGGGCGGCGCGATGTTCGCCGCGTGGCCGCTGGTGTACGCGGCGTCGTTCTCCGGCTTCTATTTCGCCATGCTGCTGGTGCTGTTCGCGCTGTTCTTCCGGCCGGTTGGCTTCGACTATCGCGGCAAACGTGAAGACCCGCGCTGGCGCACGGCGTGGGACTGGGCGCTATTCGTCGGCGGCTTCGTGCCGGCACTGGTGTTCGGCGTCGCGTTCGGCAACCTGCTGCAAGGCGTGCCGTTCTCGTTCGATACCGACCTGCGCGTCACTTACCACGGCGGCTTCTTCGAATTGCTCAACCCCTTCGCGGTGTTGTGCGGCCTCGTCAGCGTTTCGATGCTGGCCGCGCACGGCGCAGCCTTCGTCAAGATGAAAGCGGACGACATCGTCGCCGTGCGAGCTTCGCTGGCGCTGCGAATTGCCTCATTGGCGACCGTGGTGTTGTTCCTGATTGCCGGCGCGCTGATCGCAACGATGATCGGCGGCTACCAGGTGATCGACGCCCCGCCGCTCGACACGGTCGCCAATCCGTTGATGAAGAACGTGATCGGCGCACCCGGACTGTGGCTCACCAACTACGCCAACTATCCGTGGATGGCGAGCGCGCCGGTGGCGGGTCTCGTCGGCGGCGTACTGGCCACGTTGCTTGCGCGCTCACGCTTCGAAAAGAGCGCCTTTCTGTCGACCTCGCTGATGATCATCGGCGTGATCCTGACGGCGGGCTTCTCGATGTTCCCATTCATCATGCCCTCCTCGCTGGACGGCCGCAGCAGCCTCACCGTATGGGATTCGACTTCGAGCCGCATGACGCTGCAGATCATGCTGATCGCCGTGATCGTGTTTCTGCCGATCGTCCTGATCTACACCAGCTGGGTGTATCGCGTGATGCGCGGCAAGGTGACCGCCGCAGCGCTTCAAGAAAATCACCATACGATGTATTGACCGGCAATACGCTCAACAGGAGTTTGCGATGTGGTATTTCAGTTGGATTCTCGGAATCGGCGCGGCGTTGGCCTTCGGTATCATCAACGTGATGTGGCTGGAGTCACGCCGGCCGTCGGAAGCAGGCGTGCAGAAAACACGCTAAGACATCATGTGCCGGTGGCGCGCCGGTAAACGGAAAAGCGGCAGCTTGTGAACTGACCCCGCAAAGTTGGACAGTTTGAGTTCAGGTTTGAGCGGGCTGGGTTCTGTACATCACAGGACTCAGCCCGTTCAGTTTGAGCTTGATGCGTTTGTGGTTGTAGTAGTGAATGTATTGTCTGATGCCAGCCTTCAACTCGTCGATACTTTCAAACCTGCTCAGCCGGAAGAACTCCGCCTTGAGCGTGCCAAAGAAGCTTTCCATTGCCGCATTGTCGTAGCAGTTTGCCTTGCGCGACATGCTCTGCGTCAGGCCGTGTTGATCCAGCAGCCTCCGGTAAGCAGGCATCTGGTACTGCCAGCCCTGGTCTGAATGCAGCAGCGGGGTCTCCTGGGGACCAAGCTTTGCCAGCGCTTTTTTTAGCATGCTGCTGACCAGATCGAAGACCGGTCGGGTGTTCATCTGATAAGCCACGATCTCGCCGTTATACAGATCCATGATCGGCGAGAGATACAGCTTCTGACCCAGCACGTTGAACTCCGTCACGTCCGTCACCCACTTCTGATTGGGCTGCTGTGCGCTGAACTCGCGGTTTAACAGGTTCGGCGCAATACGGCCGACTTCGCCGCGCCATGAGCGGTATTTCTTCGCGCGCACCAGCGATTTCAGTTTCAGTTCTCCCATCAGACGTTGCACCGTCTTGTGGTTCACGCTCGGGCCTGCCTGCCGGATCGCCGCCGTGATGCGCCGGTAGCCATAACGGCCCTTGTGGCGTTCATACACAGTCTTGATGCGGGTTTTGAGGTCCTTGTGCCGCTCACCGGCATCCGGCACGCTCAACTGGTAATAGAACGTGCTGCGCGCCAGACCCGCTGCCTTCAGCAAAGCGGGCATCGGGTGGTGCTGCCGGAGCTCCTGCACTATTTGCGCTTTTTCTTCTGCACGCCCTGCTTCTTTGCCTGAAGCAGGGCATCGAGCTTTTTTAGATAGGCCACCTCCGCGCGCAGGTACTCGTTTTCCTTGAGCAACTGCTCACGCGTGCGCTTATCTGGCGCACTGTCTTCGGTCGGCTTTTCAGGAACTGGCTGGGTCATGGTTTTGCGGCGCCATCGTGGACGAGGCGCCAGTGCGTCGATACCGCCTTCATGATACCGGCGTTCCCATTGCGCTATGCAGCCCGGACTGCGGATGTCGAACACCGCAGCCACCTGCCGGTATGGCAAATCCTTCTGCCACATGTGCATGAGTACCGACATCCTGAACTGCGCGTCATAGTGACTGAATTTCTTGCGCAGTCCGTCCTGTCCATGTTGCTCGTAGGCCGAAATCCACAGCTGTAAAACCGAGCGACTCACTCCATACCGCTTTGCAAGTACCTCGACACCAGCCGAACCGGCCACGTACTGCTTCACCAGCTTCAGCTTTAACTGCTCACTGTACTTCGTCATGAAAAACACCCCAAAAGGTTGGATCGGTGTCCAACTTTTGGGGTGCAGTTCACTTGAATCAATCGAGCTGCCGCTTTTTTATTGCCGGGTTATCTGAAGAGACGCCGCGCGCCGCTCCTTCATCAGCACAGCATCATGCCGGCAAAGGCGTTGCGCCGCCGCTTGGCGCCGTGCGCGTTGCCAGCTTTTCAGCATAGCGTTGCGCCGCGTCGCCGACGACGATATGGAACGTGTCAGCAGAAATCCACGCCGTATCGAGCGTCGCCAGACGCTGACGATCGACCGCCGACGGATCGCGCACGACGATACGCAAACGCGTTGCGGCCACCGCATCCAGCGACACCACGTTGCCCGCGCCACCGAACACGGCGAGCCAGCGCAGCGGATCCGGGTCGAGCGGACCGCCCTGAGCGTCCGATGCCGCAACCGGCGCCGGCGCAGCCGCCACAGCCGAAGCGGCTGCCGCCGGCTTCACCGCATCGCCGCCACCTTGCGCGATCACCGTGCGGATTTCGTCCGCGATGATGTCCGCCTCCGGTCCGATGATCACCTGCACATTGGTCGAGCCGCGCTTGAGAACGCCACGCGCGCCGATCGTCTTCAGTTCGTTTTCGGAGACCTTATTCGAATCGACCACCGACAAACGCAGACGCGTCGTGCAGGCATCCACCACCGACAGATTCGACGCGCCGCCCAGCGCCGCGATATAACGCTGCGCACGCGGCACAGCCGCACCGGCGACCGGCGAAACGAAACCACCCGCGGCGAACGAGTCGACTTGTTCGTCGGCTGTAGCGGGTTCGCGGCCCGGCGTTGCCATGTTGAATTTGCGGATGAAGAAACGGAACAGGCCGTAGTACACCACCATGTAGACGAGGCCGAGCGGGATCGCCCACCAGCCCTTGGTCGACAGGCCGTAGTTCAACACGTAGTCGATTGCGCCCGCGGAGAACGTGAAGCCGAGGTGAATGCCGAGCGCCGAACAGATGGCGAGCGAGAGGCCCGTCAACAGCGCGTGGATCACGTACAGCACCGGTGCGAGGAACATGAAGCTGAATTCGATCGGCTCGGTCACACCCGTCAGGAACGACGTGAGCGCCATCGAGAACAGCAGGCCGCCGACCACCGCGCGGCGTTCCTTCGGCGCTTCATGGAACATGGCCAGGCACGCAGCCGGCAGGCCGAACATCATGACCGGGAAGAAGCCCGTCATGAAGGTGCCCGCAGTCGGGTCGCCCGCGAAGAAGCGATGCAGGTCGCCCGTCACCGCAGCGCCGCCCGGCGGCGTGAACGTGCCGAACACGAACCACGTCAGCGAATTGAGGATGTGATGCAAACCCGTGACGAGCAGCAAGCGGTTCAGCACGCCGAACACGAACGCGCCGAGCGCGCCGGCCGTGGTCAACCAGTGGCCGGCCGTATCGATCACGGCCTGCACCGGTTGCCACACGTAGCCGAACACGATGCCGAGCACGAGGCAGACCACCCCCGTGACAATCGGCACGAAGCGTTTCCCTCCGAAGAAGGCGAGGTAGTCGGGCAGCTTGATGTCTTTGTACCGGTTGTACAGCAAGCCCGCGACGATACCCGCCACGATCCCGGACAACACGCCCATGCTGAGCTTGTCGTTGATATCCTTCATCACGGCGACTTCGACCAGATAACCGATCGCGCCCGCCAGACCCGCCACGCCGTTGTTGTCCTTCGCGAAACCGACCGCCACGCCGATCGCGAACAGCAGCGGCAGGTTGTCGAAGATCGCGCCGCCAGCGTCGGCGATCATCTTGATGTTGAACACATCGGGTTGGCCGAGGCGAAGCAGCAGGCCGGCAACCGGCAGCACCGCAATCGGCAGCATCAGCGCGCGTCCCAGGCGCTGAATCTTCAGAAACGGATTCCCATCCATTGATACCTCCAATCCTGTCTCGTTGTTGAGTTTGTAGCTAGTCGTAGTGGTTGAGCGAAGCTGGCTGCGGACCGTGTGGGGTTCAGTCCAAAGGCCAGGTTTCGCGGCTTGCTGCTCTTACCGCCTGCGCCGATTCGAGCGCCAGAGCATCCTGGGCGCGTTGACGGCACAGCTGATAATCGAGGTTGCGCACCCGCGCCTTGATGCCCGGCACGGAGACGGGATCCACCGAGAGCTCGGTCACGCCGAGGCCGACGAGCAGCGGCACGGCGAGCGGATCGCCCGCCAGCGCGCCACATACGCCGACCCATTTGCCGTGCTTGTCCGCGCCTTGCACGGTGGTCGCGATCAAACGCAGTACAGCCGGGTGCAAGCCGTCCGCCTGGGCGGCGAGGTCGGCCTGGCAACGGTCCATGGCGAGCGTGTATTGCGTCAGATCGTTGGTGCCGATCGAGAGGAAATCCGCGTGTTGCGACAGTTGATCGGCCAGCAGCGCCGCCGACGGCACTTCGATCATCACGCCGACTTCAATCGGTTCCGTGCGGCCCGACTCGCGCGCGAATTCGTCGATGCGCTTGCGGATACGGATCAACTCGCCGACGTCGGTCACCATCGGCAGCAGAATGCGCACGGCGCCGAGCGGCTGCACCGCCAGCAGGCCGCGCAACTGATCGTCGAGCAGATCGGGGCGCACTTGCGCGAGACGGATGCCGCGCAAGCCGAGCGCGGGATTCGGTTCGGGCGGCAGCGTCAGATAGTCGACTTCCTTGTCCGCGCCGACATCCAGCGTGCGAATGATCGCGGTGCGGCCGCTCAATGCGTCGGCGATTGCCTGGTAGCTCTGACGATGTTCGTCCGTGGTCGGCGCGGCCGCGCGGTGAATGAACAGCAGTTCGGTGCGCAACAGGCCGACGGAATCGGCGCCGTTTTCAACCGCGGTTTTCGCGTCGTCGAGCGTGGCGATGTTCGCGGCCACTTCGATCGCGCGGCCGTCGGACGTGGCCGCCGCTTGTTGCGAGGTGCGGCGGTTTGCTTCGCGCACATCGGCCAAACGCGTGCGCTCCAGGCGCGCGCGTTCGACGTCGAGTTCGGTCGGTGCGAACTCGAGGCGGCCAGTCGTGGCGTTCACCACCACTTGCGTGCCTTCGGGGATCGCGTGCAGCGCGTCGCCGACTGCCACCAGCGCGGGAATGCCCGCCTGACGCGCGAGAATCGCCGCGTGCGAGGTGGCGCCGCCACGCGCCATCACCAATGCCGTGACGCGCGAGCGATCCAGCGTGGACAGGTCGGACGGCGTGAACTCTTCCGCCGCCAGCACAGCCTCTTCCGGCAACGTGCGCGCCGTGGCGTTCGTGTAACCCAGCGCGCGCAGCACGCGTTTTTCGATGTCGCGTAGATCGGCGGCACGTTCGGCGAGCAACATGTCTTCGATATTGGTCAGGATGGCGATCTGTGCGCGGATTGCTTCGCGCCACGCAAACCCGGCGCTCTTGCCGAGGCTAATCAGATCCCGCGCGGCGTCGAGCAGTGTGGGATCTTCCAGCAACACGCGATGCACCGCGAAAATGCCCGCTTCGCCGACCGCGCCGCGTTGCGACGCGTCACGCACGGTCGTGCCGAGGTCGGCATCGACGGTGGCAATCGCCTTGTCGAGCAGACGGCTTTCCGCCGCGGACGTGCCGTTCGCCTTTTCGGGCGGATCGATGTCCGCGTCGTCCCAGCGCACCAGCTTGCCGACCGCGACGCCCGGCGCGGCGCAGACGCCGGCGAGCGTATTCGGCGCGAGTGCCTCTCCTGCCGGACGCGCGACGGCTTGCGGCGCCGGCGAGCTTTGGCGCGCCGGTTTTTCTTCGACTTCGCCGTGTGCTTCACGCGTCAGTTCATGCGCTATCGCTTCGATCGCAGCTTTTGCTTGCGGACCGACGCCGAGCAACTCGATGGTCGCGCCTTCGCCTGCACCGAGGCCAAGCAAACCGACCACGCTTTCGATCGCCGCCTTGCGTCCTTCGTAACGCACTTCGACGCGTGCATCGAAGCCGCGTGCCGCTTCACGCGCACGCGCCGCCGGACGCGCATGCAGACCGCCTGCGTGAACCAGCGTGACTTGCTGACGGGCTTCTTCCGCCACGTTCGTCGCGCTGGCCTGGCGCGAGGCCTCGGCCGCCGCGCCGCCGCGCGCGCGCAGCACCAGCAGCGGTGTTTTACCCGCCTTCAGCAAACCGCCTTGCACGCGTTCGACGATCTCGAACGCATCCGAATTGGCGATTGCGATCACCGACACGAGGCTCGGCGCATTCAACGCGACCTGGTCCTGATCGAACTCGATCAGCACGTCGCCGGCGCGCACGTGAGCGCCTTGAGCGACCATTGGCGCGAAGCCCTTGCCATTCAGTTCGACCGTATCGATACCGATATGCAGCAGAATCTCGGCGCCCTCGGCGGTGGCCAGCGTCACGGCGTGGCCGGTGCGCGCGAGATGGGTGACAGTACCGTCGCACGGCGCGACGAGCCGGCCCTCGAGCGGGTCGATGCCGATGCCGTCACCGAACATGCCGCCCGAAAACACAGGGTCGGGCACGTTCGCGAGCGGCACGACCGGACCGGTCATGGGCGCGAGCAAAACAATATGGCCTTCAGAATGGCTCTTCAAGCGGGACTCCTCGACACGTCGCATCTGATTTCTCGTCAGTGAGTTTCGGTGACTTTGTTGAGATGGCGCGGCGCATCGGGATTGCGCCCGCGCGCGGCGGCAAGGCCGGCGGCCATCACGTAAAAGGACAGGATGGCGGCGATCGGATCGAGCGCCGCATGAGCGGTGGTGGCAAGCGGCAGCGTGGCTTCCGGCACGTCGGCCGGCGCCGCGAGCAGAACGCGGGCGCCGCGCGCCTTCATGTCGCGCGCGAGTTGCAGCAATCCGGCCTGCTCGGGTCCGCGCGGTGCGAAGACCAGCAGCGGGTAGTCGCGGTCGATCAATTCCATCGGACCGTGACGCACTTCCGCGCTCGAAAACGCTTCGGCCTGAATGCCGGAGGTTTCCTTCAGTTTCAGCGCGGCTTCCTGCGCGATCGCAAGACCCAGGCCGCGGCCGATGACGATCATGCGCTCGATACCGCGCAATTCCTCCACGGCTGCCGACCAGTCGAGTTCACCCGCGGCACGCAGCGCTTCGGGTAGCGTCTTCAACGCGGCAAGCAGTTCAGCGTCTTTCTGCCAATGCGCGACGAGTTGCGCGGAGATCGACAGCATTGCGATGTAGCTCTTGGTGGCCGCGACGCTGATCTCCGGACCGGCGACGAGCGGCAACTCGAATTCGCACGCGTCGGCCAAGGGCGAACCCGGCACGTTCACGGCGGCGACGGTTAACGCGCCCGCTTTGCGCAGCGCTTCCATGGTGCCGATGAGGTCCGGGCTCTTGCCCGATTGCGAGAACGCCAGCGCGAGCTGATCGCGCACTTGCAGCGGCGCTTGCTGGAGCGTGGCGACCGACATCGGCAGCGACGCGACCGGCACGCCGAGGCGGCTCATCGTCAGGCTTGCGAAGTAACTCGCCGCGTGATCGGAGCTGCCGCGCGCGACCGTCAGCGCGACATGGCGCGGCTGCTGCGCGAGCTTCGCCGCCAGCGCCTCGACGCGCTTGGTGTCCGTGAGTTGCGCGGCGACCGTTTCAGCGGACGCCAGCGCCTCTTTAAGCATATTCGACAATTGCTTCTCCTTCGACGTAAGTCGCGCTCAACGCCAGTTCACGATCGAACACGACCACATCGGCCCATGCACCGCGCGCGATGCGCCCGCGGTCTTCGATGCCCAGGTAGTCGGCGGCGTAGCGCGACAAACGGTTCGATACATCGGCGATCGGCAAGCCGATCGACACAAGATTGCGCAGCGCCTGATCCATGGTCAGGGTGCTGCCGGCGAGCGTGCCGTCGGCGAGACGCACGCCGCCGAGGCACTTCGTCACGTGCTGGCTGCCGAGGCGGTATTCGCCGTCGGGCATGCCGGTGGCCGAGGTGCTGTCCGTGACCACATACAAACGCGGGATCGCGCGCAACGCAGCGCGGATCGCGCCCGGATGGACGTGCAGCAGATCGGGAATGATTTCGGCGAACTCGGCGTGGGCGAGCGCCGCGCCGACCAGGCCGGGATTGCGATGGTGCAGCGGCGACATGGCGTTGAACAGGTGTGTGAAGCCGCAGGCACCGTGCTTGAGCGCGGCGACGGCGTCGTCGTAGGTGCCGAGGGAATGGCCCAGTTGCACGCGCACGCCGCGCGCCGCCATCTCGGAGATGATCTCCATATGGCCGGCAATTTCCGGCGCGAGCGTGACCACGCGGATCGGGGCGATGGACAGATACTTCAGCACTTCGTCCATCACTGCGGAAACCGCCGCGTCCGGTTGGGCGCCGAGCTTGCCGGGGTTGATATACGGCCCTTCCAGATGCACACCCAGCACGCGCGCGCCGCCGGGCGTGCGGATGCGCGCGTTGTTGCCCAGCTCCGCGACGACGGCCATCAGCTCAGCGCGTGGCGCGGTCATGGTCGTGGCGAGCAGGCTGGTCGTGCCGTAACGCGCATGCGTGCGCGTGATGGTTTCGATCGCGTTGCCGCCTTCCATCACGTCGGAGCCGCCGCCGCCATGCACGTGCAGATCGATGAAGCCCGGCAGGATGTACGGCGCGTCGTTGGTCGACGGATCGACGCGTTCGCCGGTGAGCGCCGTGATGCGGCCGTTTTCGTATTCGAGCGTGCCGTGAATCCACCCATCGGTGGTGAGTATGTTTCCGGTCAGCATGAGTCTCTCTGGTGAGGCGTGATACGGGGCATGACTGAATGGCGCTTTTTCTGCGCGGCGCCTGGATTTTTCAGGCTGCGCGCACGGGCTCAGCCGAGCCGCTCAGGTGCGCAATTCAGCGACGAAGTCGTAGTAATCGTCGCGGCAATAGGTGTCGGTCAACTCAATTGCGCGCTGGTCGGCGCTGTAGCCGATACGGGTAATGACCAGCAGCGCCGAGCGCGGTTCGATGTCCATCAACGAAGCGATCTCGCTCGAAGCGTTGACCGCGCGAAAGTGCTGCAAGGCGCGCACCACAGCGGCGCCACGGCGTTCGAGATAGCTGTAAAGCGAGTCGCCGATGGCGTGCGGATCGGGCACGATCGCCGCCGGCAACGCCGAATGCTCGACCGCCATGACGATGCCGTCCGCGCGCCGCAGGCGCCGCAGACTCGTCACGGCCGCACCGGGCGACAGCCCGAGGTGCACCAGTTCGTCACGGTTGGCGGCGCGGATATCGCGCTCGAGCCACACCGAATCCGGCCGGAAACCGCGCTGCTGCATCTTCTTCGTGAAACCGGTGAGCCGGGAAAGCGGGTCTTCGACGCGCGGCGTGATGAAGCTGCCCGCGCCGCGCGCACGCCGGATCAAACCTTGCTCGACCAGCAACTCGATCGCCTTGCGCGCCGTGATGCGCGACACGCCGATCGCGTCCGAAAGCGTGCGCTCCGAGGGCAGCGCCTCACCAGCCGACCACACGCCGCAGTGGATCGCTGTCGCAAGATTGCGCGCGAGCTGCAAATAGAGCGGCGTGACGTTGCGGGCGTCAGGCATCAGTGCGGACCAGCGAGTTTCCATGGGCTCGGGCGGCCTTCGCAAAAAGGTAGGCCTACGAAAAATGAGAGCCCATTATATAACCAACATAATACCAGTCAATCGATTGGTTCCATGCTGGTATGAATTGGCGCAAAGCCTTGATGAATAAGGCTTTGAGGGGAACACAGAGGCGTTGGAGACGGGTTTTCGGAGCCCAGGATTTACCCGTACTGGGCTTCGGGAAGCCAGCTGGTGGGCTCGAACATGGTTTCAACACGCTGACAACCGGCCGTGATCGATACCTTTTTGATACCAGTTCCAGTCGGCCCTTTGCCGGCGTGGCTTTTGTAATGGGGCGCGTTCCAATATAGTGCTGGGTAGCAAGCTATAAAAAATCCCCTGGGAGCAGCTTTGACAGATTCCGAGGCGCTGCGGCGTGCTCAGGCCGTCCGCCATTTCAACCGCTTCTACACCCGACACATTGGCGCGCTGCACGAGCATTTGACAAAGAGCGCGTTCTCACTGACCGAGGTGCGCGTACTGCACGAGCTCTCCCGCGAACGTGCGCAAACGGCATCGGTGCTCGGGCGTTCCCTCGGTCTCGACAGCGGTTATCTCAGCCGTCTCCTGACCAGCTTCGAACGACGCGATCTGATCACGCGCCGCCCGTCCAGAACAGACGCGCGCCAGTCGCTGATCGCGCTCACGGACCGCGGCCACGCCGCGTACGCGCCGCTCGATAACGCGGCGATCGAAGAAGTGTCGACATTGCTTTCCGGCCTCACGGTCCTCTCCCAGGATCAGCTGATCGCCGCGATGAAGATCATCGAGCGGCTGCTCGGCGACAAGCCGAAGCACGAACTCATCGTGCTCCGCCAGCCGCGCCCAGGTGAATGCGGCTGGCTCGTGCATCGACAGGCGCAATGGTTCGCCGCGGAATACGACTGGGATCGATCGTTCGAGGGATTGCTCGCGCGGGTCGTCGCCGATTACACGCAACGCAACGATCCGGTGCGCGAGATGTGCTGGGTCGCCGATCAGGAAGGCATGGTGGTCGGCTCGGTCTGCATCGTCGGAGTCTCGACGACGGTGGCGGGCGTGCGGCTTTTGTGGGTCGAGCCGGATGTGCAGCGTCTGGGCATCGGCACGCAGTTGCTTGGCGAATGCGTGCGCTTTGCGAGGCGCGCGGGCTATACGAAGCTCACGCTGACAACGGCTGCCTCGCTCGAACAACCGCGGCGCCTGTGCGAGCGCGCCGGGTTCAGGCTCGCCGGCACGGCGGCTGAGCGCCGTTTTGGCAAGGACCTGATGATCGAGCGATGGGAATTGAGCTTGTAGAGACGTCGTTGCTTAGAACGACGGCACCACCGAACCCTTGAACTGCGTCTTGATGAACTGTCGCACGTCTTCCGACTGGTAAGCGGCAACCAGTTTCTTGACCCACGGCTTGTCCTTGTCCTGCGTGCGCACGGCGACTAGGTTCGCATACGGGCTATGCACGTCTTCGAGCGCGATCGCATCTTTAGTCGGCTGCAGGCCGGCGGCCAGCGCGAAATTCGTGTTGATCGCGGCGGCGTCGACGTCCGACAGCGAACGCGGAAGTTGCGCGGCGTCGAGTTCGACCAGCTTGATCTTCTTCGGATTGTCGGCGACGTCGAGCGGCGTCGCGTTATTGCCGTTCGTGCCCGCACCGGCCTTCAGCTTGATCACGCCTTGAGTTTGCAGCAACAGCAGCGCGCGGTTTTCGTTCGACGGATCATTCGGCACCGCGACTTTCGCGCCTTGCGGCAGATCCTTCAGCGACTTCAGCTTCTTCGAATAGATGCCGAGCGGGGAGATGTACGTGAGGCCGGCATTGACGATCTTATAGCCGCGCTGCTTGATCTGGCTATCGAGGTACGGCTGATGCTGGAAGCTGTTCGCGTCGAGATCGCCTGCGTCGAGCGCGGCGTTCGGCTGCACGTAGTCGTTGAATTCGACGACCTTGACGTTCAGGCCTTCGCGCTTCGCTACTTTCGTGACGACTTCCCAGATCTGCGCGTCCGGACCGCCGATGGTGCCGACCTTGATCACTTTGTCGTCGGCGTGCGCGCCGAAGCTGGTGAAGATCGCCGTAGCGGCGACGACTGCGGAGAGGGCTTTGAGGATGTTTCTGCGCTGCATGTGATTCTCGCTTGTTTCTAATCGACGGCTTGATCGATGACTTGATGAATGGCTCATCGATTTCTGATCGGTGTCAGATTCGGGTGGAAGCCAGCGGCAAACATGGCTCGTGGTCATGCGCCGCCAACTGGACCTGAAATGGTCTCATAGTCCCGGCGAGATGGGAAATATCACAATCGCATATGGTTATGCGCCGCGGACGGCGCGGGCGGCGGCATCATTCTGGCGGTGCGCATCGAGCGCGATAAGCGGGACGAGATTCTCGCCAGCGACCCGTTCGCGCAGCAGAACCTTGCGCGTTACGAGGTGACGGAGTTCAAGACCACGCGGCTAGCGCCCGGATTGAATTTGCCGGTTCCGCTTGAGTCTTGAAGCGCAGAGGAATTTGAAACCGGACGCGTGATACGACACGCGCCCTTACGGCTGCGCGTGTCAGTCCAGCAGCAGCTTGATGTCATGCACCCACGGCGTTGCGCCCTGGCCGTCACGCGCGAACAGACGCAGCTTGCCGTCCGTGTCGAACACATAGCTCGCCGCCGTGTGATCCATCGTGTAACTGTCAGGCGTCTTGCCCGGCACCTTCGCGTAGTAGACGCGGAAGTCCTTCGTGATCTTTGTGAGTTGCGCCTGGTCGGCCGGACGCAAGCCAACGAACGTCGGGTTGAACGCCGGCACGTATTGCGCGAGCAAGACCGGCGTATCACGCTCCGGATCGACGGTGACGAACAGCACCTGCACGCGTTTCGCGTCTTCCGGACCGAGTTGCTGCAACGCTTGCGAGAGCTCGGCCATGGTGGTCGGACAAACGTCCGGGCAATGCGTGTAGCCGAAGAACAGCACCACCACCTTGCCCTTATAGTCCGCCATGCTGCGGACGTGGCCGGACGTGTCGGGCAACGAGAAGTTGCTCCCGAACTGGGTATTGCCCGTGATATCGAGATTCTGGAACGCCGGCGGCTGCTTGCCGCAGCCTGCGACCAGCAAGGCGCCACCGAGCGCACAAGCGATCACAACAGCACGCGCTGTGCGCGCGAAGCGGTTATTGAACATGGTATTACGCGCCGATCAGGACGCGCGCATAGTGGTCGATCAGCAGCGCGGCGAACAGCAGCGAGAGATAGACGATCGAATAACGGAAGGTCTTGCGCGCCAGATCGTCCGAATACTCGCGATAGATCTTCCACGCATAGGCGAGGAACACAGCACCCAGCAGCACGGCCGCCGCGAGGTACACCACGCCGCTCATGCCGGAGATGAAGGGCATCATGGTGACCGCGAACAGGATCACCGTGTACAGCAGAATATGCAGACGCGTGTACTTCTCGCCGTGCGTGTTCGGCAGCATTGGCAGGCCGGCGTTTTCGTAGTCTTTGCGGCGATACAGCGCGAGCGCCCAGAAATGCGGCGGCGTCCACACGAAGATGATCAGCACGAGAATCCAGGCGTCGCCCGGTACGTGGCCGGTGACCGCGGCCCAGCCGAGCGCCGGCGGCATGGCGCCCGACGCGCCGCCGATCACGATGTTCTGCGGGGTGGCGGGCTTGAGCAGCAGCGTATAGATGACGGCATAGCCGACAAACGTGGCCAGCGTGAGCCACATGGTGAGCGGATTGGCGAACGTATAAAGCGTCCACATGCCGAGGCCGCCGAGCACGGCCGAAAACAGCAGAATCTGCGTGGTGGTGATTTCACCGCGCGCGGACGGCCGCCACGAGGTGCGCCGCATCTTGGCGTCGATTTTCTGTTCGACGAGGCAATTGATGGCGAACGCCGCGCCGGCCAGCAACCAAATGCCGACCGTGCCGCCGATCAGCGGAGTCCAGGGCACCATGCCGGGCGTCGACAGGAACATGCCGATGACGGCGCAGAACACGGCGAGTTGCGTGACGCGCGGCTTCGTCAGGGCGATGTACTGGGAGACCCGGCTACCGGGCGTTTGGGAGAGTGTTGTGCTGTCCATGTGGAGTCACGCTGGCGCGGCATCGCGCGCAGGGAGCACGGCGCGGCCGGGACGGCTATAAGCGATCCGAAAGTTTAACATAACGAGCAGAAGCAGCAGGATCGCGGCCCCGCCGTTATGCGCGACCGCAATGGGCAACGGCCATTGCAGAACGATGTTCGACAACCCGGTGATGAACTGGATCAGCACGACCAGCAGCACGCCGTTTGCCGGGCGCCGCAGCGATTCGAAGCGGCGCAGTTTGAGGGCGAACCACACCAGATAAGCGACCACGACGATCGCGAACGTGCGGTGCGTCCAGTGAATCGCCACCAGCGCATCCTGCGTGATCATCTCGCCGTCGCCGGTCATGCCGAGCGCGCGCCACAAATGGAAGCCGTGGGCGAAGTCCATCGGCGGGACCCATTGGCCGTTGCAGGTCGGGAAATCCGTGCACGCGAGTACGGCGTAATTCGTGCTCACCCAGCCGCCCAGCGCAATTTGCGCGATCAGCAGCACCAGACCCGCGATCGCCGCCGCGCGCCAGCGCGCGGCTTCGGGTTCGTAAGCGGGCAACGGCGTCTGCCGCGCGGCGAGCCAGCCGAGCGTGCCCAGCAGCGCAAGTCCGAGCAGCAGGTGCGTGGTCACGATGATCGGTTGCAGCTTCATCGTCACCGTCCAGGCGCCGAACGCGCCTTGCACCAGAATCAGCATCAACAGCGAGGTCGGCCACCACGGCGATACATGCAACGGACGCCGCTTGATGCGCGCCGTCCACGCGATGAGGGTCTGCGCGATGATCAGCACGCCGATCGCCATCGCAAAGTAACGGTGAATCATTTCGATCCAGGCCTTCGTCATGCTGACCGGGCCAGTGGGCATTGCCTGATGCGCGGCCGTGATCGCCGCATGCGCGATGAACGGCGACGAAGTGCCATAGCAACCCGGCCAGTCCGGACAGCCGAGCCCGGAATCGGTGAGCCGCGTGAAACCGCCGAACATCACCAGATCGAGCGTGAGGAAGGTGGTGAGCCAGACCAGTTTGCGGAATTTGTTGTCGTCGGCCTTGACCCACACGTAGGACAGCGGCAACAACGCGATACACAAGCCGATCAGGGCCAGTTGCAGTACGAACATCTCTCTTACCTATGTTGCGGCATCAGCCGATACGCGACCATTTGAGCAGCTTGGTCACGTCGCCTTTGATCTTGCTGGGGTTCGGATCTTTCGGGAAACGCATCATCAGATTGCCGTTCGGATCGACCATGTAGATGTGGTCGGTGACCTGGGAGCCATTATCCGTGGGCAGCCATGCGGACACCTGCGCCGGATCAACAATCATCATGTTGGTGTCGGGATACGCTTTTTGTATTACGTCGGCGACGTTGCCGGCATCGGTGCGCAGCCACACTTCCACAACGCGCTCCCGTTCCGGACCCTGAGCTGCGCGGATTTGTCGCATGAAGTAGAGCTTGGTGACGCACGCTTTGTCGCATGCGCTGTTGTCGACCGAAATCAGCAACCAGCGGCCGCGCAGCGTGGCGAGCTTGACGGGCTTGCCGTCCTCGCCGGTGACGACCAGGGAATCGGGAATCGGGCGCTGCGGTTCGATCAACGTGCCGTAGCTCGTGGTGCCGCCGGTCGGCCGGATCACGTAGTACGTGAAATACGACACGGCGATCGGCGCGGCACAGATGATCGCCACTAGCAGCAGCATCCAGCGGCCGCGCTTCCACGAACCTTTGCCGTTGGGTTGGCCGGGCATGGCTCGGGGCGCTGCGGGTTTGCCGGCTTGCGGCGAACGGGGAGATTGCGTCGACACTACTGAACCTCTTTCAATGATTGCGCAGCTTGTGGCTCGAACCCGGGCCACAAACCGCATGTGCTGCGTTACACGCCCGGCGCGTGCTCTTTCTTCGCTGCGCGGCGCGCGGCATACAGGCCGAAGACCAGCGCCGCAGCCGCCATGCCCCACCACTGGAACATATAGCCATAGTTACGCTCGACTCCGCTAGTGGGCGCGGGCCAATCGCGCACCAGTCTGTCGCCGTCGTCGCTTAACTGCTGAATCACGAACGATTGCAGCGGCAGGCCGGTTTCCGCGGCGTACGCGGCGACATCCAGATTCTGTCGGATCAGTTGATGCTCGGCCGAGCCGCCCTGCCCCAACTCGAAAGCACGCGAGGCGTCGGCCCGCGCAATGCCTTCGATTTCGATTTCGCCTTGCGGCGTGGTGTACGGCGCGATGGTCTCGCGATTGTTCATGTTGCGCGGCAACCAGCCCCGATTGACCAGCACGTAGCCGCCATCGGCCAGTTTAAAAGGCATCACGACGTAAAAGCCCGGCTGGTCGTTATACGGACGATTGTCGAGATAGACGACCTTGTCCGCGACGAAACTGCCGCGCGCCTTCACGCGATGAAACTCGATGTCCTTCAATTGAACCGGCGCGGCGCTCACCGGCTGCGCGGGCGCGTTCTCGAACTGCGTGATCTGCGCTTCGAGCGCCTCCTTCTGATGCGCGCGGTCGCGCTGCCAGAATCCGAGCCGCACCGTCACCACGATCACTAGCAGAATCAATAGCGCGGGAACGAGGCGGAACTTCATTGCGCACGCTCCAGCGGCACCGGCGGCGTCACGGGGAACCCACGGCACACGCAGGCCCGCGGTGCGATAATAAACGTCTTGCCTCTGCGCTTCCTGGTTTCAGCTGGTTCCATGCACATTCTCGTTCCCATCGCCTTCGTCCTGATCATCGCCAGCATGGTGTCGGCGCTGTATTTCATGATGCATGACAAGGGCAAAACCAAGCGGATGGTCTGGTCGCTCGCCACGCGGGTGGGCCTGTCGATCTCGCTGTTCCTGTTCATCCTGTTCGCTCACTGGATGGGCTGGATTCAGTCGACCGGTATTCCTTACGGGCGCTGAGCCCGGCGGAAAAATCTCCACGCCGCCAAACAAAACGCCGCCCTGACAGGGTCGAGGGCGGCGCTGCGTAAGTCTTACGTACTGCTGCTGTCTTGCGTTGTTGCTCGTGTGCCGCCCCCCGCAGGATCTGGCGCGAACGGCCTGCACACATTCCGAGGCTATCGGTCGGCGCGGGCCGGATTGCGTTACAGCCAGTACACGACGACGTACAGCCCGAGCCACACGACGTCCACAAAGTGCCAATACCAGGCGGCGCCTTCGAACGCGAAGTGATGCTCTGCTGTGAAGTGACCTCGGATCATACGCACCAACACCACCGCCAGCATCGTGCCGCCCAGGAACACGTGGAAACCGTGGAAGCCGGTCAGCAGGAAGAACGTCGAACCGTACACGCCCGACGACAGCGTCAGATTCAGTTCGTTGTACGCGTGGAAGTACTCGAAGCCTTGCAGGAACAGGAAGCAGACGCCGAGCACGAGCGTTGCGGCCAGCCAGATGATGGCCTTCTTGCGATGATCTTCACGCAACGCGTGGTGCGAGACCGTGAGCGTCGCGCCCGAGGAGAGCAGCAGCGCCGTGTTGATGGTCGGCACCGGCCACGGTTGCATCGACTTGAAGGTCGAGACCAGCGCTGCCGGACCGTTGTTCGGCCACACCGCCGAGAAGTCCGGCCAGATCAGTTTGTAATCGAGGCTGCCCAGTTGATGCAGCGCGATTTCACGCGCATAGAACAGCGCGCCGAAGAATGCACCGAAGAACATCACTTCGGAGAAGATGAACCAGCTCATGCTCCAGCGGTACGACTTGTCGACGTTCTTGCCGTACATGCCGCCTTCCGACTCGGCGATCGCGTCGCCGAACCAGTGCCACAGCGTAAAGAGCAGCCACAACAAACCGGCGACGACGCCTATCGGCGCCCAGTCATGGTCGTTGATCCAGGCCGCAAGCGATCCGAGCATGACCAGCAACCCAACAGCGGCGCTAATCGGATGCCGCGACGGATGCGGTACGAAATAGTACGGGCTCTCGTTTTGACCGCTCATTCTTGATTCTCCACTTCAGTCCAGTTGTTCCGGAATCTCCGGCTGTATCTTCGGCGGCGCGTCGATACCGCACCGCTTCACTCTAATTCCTGGGCACTGCTTCGCCCGATTCCACGTGTACCGCTGTTGCTTCAACCTACTACGGCGCGCACGATCAGAATCAGCACCACGATAAAAATTGCCGCGCAGATCAAGGCTGCCGCGATCACGTGCAGCGGGTTCAGCTGCGTGGCGTCCGCCTCCAGATCGCGACGCTTGCGCACGCCGAAAAACGACCAGAACACCGCGCGCATCGACTGACCAAAACTGCTCTTGCGCGGGCTGCCGCCGTTGTCGCTCATCTTGTTTCTTCTTCCTTCGCTTGCGGCGCGAGCCATCAGGCGGGATTGGCGGCGGTGGCTGGCGCGCCTGTCGCCGTGTTGGCCGTGGGCGCCGCGCTACCGGCCGTCGCCGCTGACGGCGTATTCAATTCGAAGAACGTGTACGACAACGTGATCGTTTTCACGTCCTTCGGCAACTTCGGATCGACCACGAACACCACCGGCATGCGCTTCGTCTGATTCGCCGTCAAAGTTTGCTGCGTAAAGCAAAAACACTCGATCTTCTTGAAGTACTCAGTGGCCTGCTTCGGTGCGTAGCTCGGAATGGCTTGCGCCTGAATCGTGCGCGCCTGTTCGTTGCTCACCTCGTACATCACCGTCGTCACTTCGCCCGGATGCACGTCGAGGCTGCGCTGCTCCGGCTTGAAACCCAGCGGGCCGCGCGCATTCGCATCGAATTCGATCGAAATCGTGCGGCTCATGTCGACCTGCGTATTCTTCGCCTCGCGCACCGTCGCATCACGCTGCACGAGGTTGTTGATGCCGGTGATCTGGCAGATTGCGCGGTACATCGGCACCAGCGCGAAACCGAAACCGAACATCATCAACGCGACGATGAACAGCTTGATCAGCATCGAACGGTTAAAAGAGCGGTCGGCCTGAGCCGGCGGTTGCGTCGACATCTCAATCCTCAACAAACCTGCAAACAGACTCGGACCACCTGGTCAGGAGAACCACTTCTGATGAATGATGACGCTCGCGAAAAAGACCGCGGCGATCACGAACATCACAAAACCGATCCGCCGGTTGCCCGCGCGAATCTGCTCGGGCGTACGTCTTTCTTGAGGATTGCGCGTCATGCTCGACTTTCTGAATACTTTTCGTGACTACGAATGCCGTCACTGCTTTCTTGATCGCCGACTCCGGTAGCAAACTGCTGCACTGCCAGAGCCGGTGAATCTCAGCGACTACCGACTACTCGACGGTCGGCGGGTTTTCGAACGTGTGGAACGGAGCCGGGCTCGGCACGGTCCATTCGAGGCCCGTTGCGCCGTCCCACGGCTTGTCGCCAGCCTTTTCGAGTTCGCCGCCGCCACGGTAAGCCGGCAGTGCAACCGCGAACAGGAAGTAGACCTGCGCGAGACCGAAGCCGAACGCGCCGATCGAGATGACCTGGTTCCAGTCCGTGAACTGCGCCGGGTAGTCAGCATAACGACGCGGCATACCTGCGAGACCCACGAAGTGCATCGGCAGGAATGCGAGGTTGAAGAAGAACAGCGACGCCCAGAAATGGATCTTGCCGCGCGTTTCGTTGTACATCCAGCCGGTCCACTTCGGCGACCAGTAGTACCAGCCGGAGAACAGCGCGAAGAGCGAGCCCGCCACCAGCACGTAGTGGAAGTGCGCGACCACGAAATAAGTACCGTGATACTGGATGTCGAGCGGCGCCATTGCCAGCATGAGACCCGACAGACCACCGAACGTGAACACGATCAGGAAGCCGACCGCGAACAACATAGGCGTTTCGAAGCTCAGCGAACCGCGCCACATCGTTGCGACCCAGTTGAACACCTTCACGCCAGTGGGCACGGCGATCAGCATGGTGGCGTACATAAAGAAGAGCTGGCCCGTCACCGGCATGCCGGTTGCGAACATGTGGTGCGCCCAGACCATGAACGACAGAATCGCGATCGACGAGGTTGCGTACACCATCGAGCTATAGCCAAACAGCGGCTTGCGCGAGAACGCCGGAATCACCTGCGAGACGATCCCGAACGCCGGCAAGATCATGATGTACACCTCGGGGTGCCCGAAGAACCAGAAGATGTGCTGGTACATGACCGGGTCGCCGCCGCCTGCCGCATTGAAGAACGACGTGCCGAAGTGGCGGTCGAACAGCACCATGGTGATCGCGCCTGCCAGAACCGGCATCACGGCGATCAGCAGGTATGCGGTGATCAGCCACGTCCAGACGAACATCGGCATTTTCATCAGCGTGAGGCCGGGCGCGCGCATGTTCAGGATCGTCACGACGATGTTGATGCCGCCCATGATCGACGAAGCGCCCATCAAGTGGACCGCGAAAATCGCGAAGTCCATGCCCGGGCCCATCTGCGTGGAGAGCGGAGCATAGAGCGTCCAGCCCGCGGCGGTCGCACCGCCCGGCGCGAAGAACGAACCGACCAGCAGGACAGCCGCCACCGGCAGAAGCCAGAAGCTGAAGTTGTTCATGCGGGCAAAAGCCATGTCCGATGCGCCGATCTGCAGCGGCACCATCCAGTTCGCGAAGCCGACGAACGCCGGCATGATCGCGCCGAACACCATGATCAGGCCGTGCATGGTGGTCAACTGGTTGAAGAACTCGGGACGCATGATCTGCAGGCCCGGCTCGAACAGCTCGGCACGGATCATCAGCGCCATCACGCCCCCGGAGAGGAACATGGTGAACGAGAAGATCAGGTACAGCGTACCGATGTCCTTGTGATTGGTTGCGAACAGCCAACGGCGCCAGCCATGCGGCGTTTCGTGGGCATGGTCGCCGTGCACGTGTTCGTGGCCTGCGACTACATCGTGTCCGATGCTAGACATGACAATCTCCTAAAGCGAATACTGCGGTGCTGACCATGAACACGTCAGGCAGCCGGGCTGATCTGAACACGCCGGGCTTCTTTCGCGTCACTGCCGCCCGTGATCGTTTCCGGCTTCTTTAAAATAATATGGTCTTCGGCAATGCCGGCTGCTTTCAGCGCGTCGCGCACGGCTTCGGCACGGCTCTTCGCGAGCTTCGCGTTGAGGTCGGCGGAGCCAGTGGCGTCGGTGAAGCCCGACAGCGTGAATTTCGCGTCCGGATGGGCCTTCGCATAGGCCGCGGCCGCCTCGACCGCCGCTTTCGCGTCGGCCGGCAAGGTGCTCTTGCCGGTCTCGAAGTAGATGCTCGCCGGGAGCGCCGCTTGCGTTGCCGCGGCGCTGTCCGAACCGGCCGCTGCCGCTTCAGCACCAGAGGCACCCGAAGCCGCCGCACCCGAAGCCGCTCCTGCGCCGCTCGCCGCCGCGCCTGCGTCGGCCAGGTGGTTACCGCCTTCCGGCAGCTTGCCGTTACGGGCGTCCGCGACCTGCTTCGGCTGGAGAATGTCGCCGGTGTGGTTGCCCCACGAGTTGCGTTCGTACGTGACCACCGAAGCGATTTCGACGTCGTTCAGCGTAGGCGCCCACGCCGGCATTGCGTTCTTGCCCTTCAGCACCAAGCTGACGTGCTCGGCGATCGCGCCGTTGGCGATCTTGCTGCCGTCGAGCGCCGGGAATGCGCCCGCGCCCTTGCCGGTCGGCTGGTGGCAGACCGCGCAGTTCGCCGCGTAGACCTTGCCGCCGCGCTCCATCAGTTCGGCCATCGTGTAGGTCTTGTTCGGATCGTCCTGGCCGGCGGCCATTTTCTTCTTCTGCGTGTCGACCCACTTCGCGTAGTCGTCGGCGGACAGCACTTCGACCACCACCGGCATGAACGCGTGTTCCTTGCCGCACAGCTCGGTACAGAAGCCGCGGAACGTGCCGGTCTTGTCAGCCTTGAACCACGTGTCGCGCACGAAGCCCGGAATCGCGTCCTGCTTCACGCCGAAAGCCGGCACGTACCAGGAGTGGACCACGTCATTCGCGGTGGTGATGATGCGGATTTTCTTGTCGACCGGGACGACCAGCGGATTGTCGACTTCCTGCAGATACGTGGTGGAAATTGGCTGGCGGCCATCGGTTTCCGCACGCGGCGTGGCCAGCGTGGACAGGAAGTTGATGCCCTCGCCCGGGCCCTTCACGTAGTCGTAGCCCCATTTCCACTGATAACCGGTGACCTTGATGGTGACGTCGGCGTTGGTGGTGTCTTTCATCGCGACCACCGTCTTGGTGGCGGGCAGCGCCATCAGCACGACGATGATGAACGGCACGATCGTCCAGATGATTTCGACGGTGGTGCTTTCGTGGAAGTTGGAAGCTTTGTGGCCTTTCGATTTGCGGTGAGCAAAGATCGAATAGAACATCACGCCGAACACGCCGACGAAGATGACCAGGCAAAGAACCAGCATGAACATGTGGAGGCTGAAGAGCTCCTCAGCGATCTTGGTCGCAGGCGGCTGGAGATTGATCTCGTTGACGGCAGGGCCGCCCGGAACATCGCCCACTGCCAGGGCCGCGCCGGCGAAAAGCAGTCCGCTCATCGCCAGCACGCCCATGAGGGCTCGCTTGATTGTTTTCATAGCTTCCTTACCCAAATTTTCCATTCAAACCCTCGACCCCGCTGGCAGGTGGCCTCGCGCTCCCCGTGAACGCCGCGCTGCTCGACGCGTCTAACAACGCGTGAGCCACATACGCAGTTCGCCTGCGAACTGCGCGCGCCGATACTGCGCGAGATGTTGCCCAATCATGATCGTCTGCCCACGCGAGACCAGTTTGATCTGGTCACGCGGTGTTGCGCCCGCCTCTATTCGCACCCAGCGCGGATTGAACTCGACCTGCGTGAGCTGCTCGGCGCTGACCTGCTCGATGACGAGCCGGTTCTGAAACAGCCGGATACGCTCGTAATCCACAGCATGACGCGCATAGATGGCAAACGCGATGCCCACCGCCAGTAACTCGACGCCGGTGAACGGCAACACCAGCCAGGCGCCGACCAGAACCAGCATGAAAGCAATTGCCAACGAGAACAACGCAAGCGACACATAGAAATACACGAACTGCCGCGGCGATATCGAACAGTTGCGTTTCATCGTCCAGTCTTTGAGAACTGGTTCTGAATCCGCCAGCAGATCTGATGCTTCCATCGCTGCCTCCCACTGATCGTCTCCAATCGCCGCCAGCGGTCATTTCTTGCGACCGTTATGCCGGCCGCTCGGTCACCGCCGCGTCATCTTGTCTTGCTGCCCCTGTGCCTCGGGCCTGCCGCCCCAAATGTGGGAACTCCGGGCGACAAACTGACGCATTATAGGCGCGATCCATAGCATCCACAAGCAAGCCTCAATTGGCCCACAAGCCAGGCGCGACAAGCCTCCGCGCCGTTTCGACACAGCTTTTGCGGGTCTTTTGAAGCGGTAATTTCAGACATAACAGATGTCCTCTTTACCGCCTCGTCGATTCCTCAACGACTCCTCGACGAACCTCGTCCGATGTCCTCGATTCGCACGATGCCATGACCTTCCGCCGTGGTGCGCGGCACGGCTTTCCATGCGTGTCCGTAGATCACTTCGAAGGTCAGTGCAATCGTGCCGTCGGCGCGGCGGCGGGCTTCGAGCGCCGCCAGCAAAGCCTTGTGCAGCCGACGCGCGGCGGCGCTCGACGACGCTTCGCGCTCGAACGGATAGGCACCCCAGCGACGCACGTCGGCGAGCAACGACTGCGGCGACTGATAGGTAATGGTGAGAACTTCCTGGTCCATCACGGGTATCTCGAAGCCGCTTTCGACCAGCATGTCGCCCAGATCGTGCATGTCGACGAAATCGATCACGTGCTTGCGCGAGGCGACGCCATGTGCGGCCTCGACTTCGGCATACGCGCCGCGCAATTCCTTGAGCGAGTCGGGGCCGAGGGTGCTGAACATCAGCAGGCCGTTGACCTTGAGCACACGCTGCCACTCGGGAAACACGAGGTCGGGCCGCGAGTGCCAATGGAGCGCCAGATTGGACCAGATGAATTCGAAGGCGCCGGCCGCGAACGGCAACACCGAAAAGTCGGCTTGCGCGAACCGCGGACCACGGGCGCCGAGCGCCTTGCCGAGCGAGGCCGGCAGAAAGCGCCGCCAGCTCGTGTCGCCGGCATCGTGCTGCAGCGCCCGCGTAAGCATGCCGTGCGATAGATCGGAGCCGAACACCGGCGCTTCGGGAAAACGCTCGCGCAAAGCGGGAATGTCCTCGCCCGCGCCGCAACCGGCGTCGAGCACGCTCGCCGGCGTGACCTTGATGTAGTCGAGGCGCTCGCGCATGCGTTGCGCAATTTCGCGAGGCAGGAACGCGACGTCGTCGAAAGTCGCCGCGCGACGGTCGAAGATCCGCCGGAGGCGCCGGGAATCATAGGCCGGACGGCCTGTTTGAGCGGAAGTTGGGGACATGAGTGTCGTGCTGGCGTGGAGCAGGAAGTATACTCGCTCGCTTCCTTCCATTCAGCGTGAAAGGCCTTCACGGGCGGTTCCACCGTGCCATTCCGACCCATTTCGTCATTCTCCGGCGGCAAATTCGCGCGTTTCGCGCGCGGCTTACATTCAGCCTGGCCGCGCGTGATGCGCGCCGCGTTGCCGAACCTCTGCGCGTTGTGCGGCAATTTGTCGCATACCACACTGTGCGTCGGTTGCGACGAAGCCTACTGGAACGAAAGCCGGTTGCGCTGCACCGTCTGCGCCGTGCCTTTATCCAGTTCGCGATGGGCGGCGCACACGCAATATCGCTGCGCGGATTGCATCGGCGAGCCGCCGCCGTTCGACGCGACCTTCGCGCTCGCCGACTACCGCGCTCCGCTCGACACTCTGGCGGTCGGCCTGAAATTTCGCGCCCGGCTGATGCTGGCGCGCGAGTTCGCGCAACGGCTCGCACGTCTCGCACAAGACTCCCGGCAAGACCTCGCTGAATGGCCCGATGTGATCGCGCCCGTGCCGCTTGCCAGCAAACGTCTCACTGAGCGCGGCTACAACCAGGCCTGGCAGATCGCGAGACCGCTGGCTCGCGCGCTGAAAGTACCCAGCGACGCGACCTTGCTGAATCGGGTGATTCATACCGCGCCGCAATCGCGGCTCGATCTCGACGCCCGCCGCCTGAACGTAGGCCGCGCCTTCAAGGTCGCCGGGCCGGTGCAGGGCCTGCACGTCGGCATCGTCGACGACGTGATGACGACCGGCGCCACGCTCGAAGCGCTGGCGCGCACGCTCAAGGCTGCCGGCGCGCGGCGGGTCACCAACTTCGTCGCGCTGCGCACACCGAAAAACTAGTCTCCACCTGAGCTCACCATGTTCAATGTCGTTCTCGTAGAACCGGAAATCCCGCCGAACACCGGCAACGTGATCCGGCTGTGCGCCAACACCGGCGCCCGCTTGCATCTGATCGAGCCGCTCGGCTTTCCACTCGACGACGCCAAGTTGCGCCGCGCCGGCCTCGACTACCACGAGTACGCGCAAATGAACGTGCACGCCGACTGGGCGGCGTTCGTCGCCAGGGAATCGCCGGACCCGGCGCGCATGTTCGCGTTCACCACGCGCGGCTCGGGCCGATTTCACGAGCACGTGTTTCAATCCGGCGACTGGTTCGTGTTCGGTGCCGAAACGCGCGGCCTGCCCGACCCGGTGCTCGACCAGTTCGCCAACGAGCAACGCGTGCGTCTGCCGATGCGTCCGGGCAACCGCAGCCTCAATCTGTCGAATACCGTCGCGGTCGTGGTGTTCGAAGCGTGGCGTCAGACCGGCTTCGAGGGTGGCGCCTGACGGCGTTCCAATTCGGCCTCGTAGCGCGCGAACATGGCGTCGTCGAAACAGGCGAACACCACCTGTTGGATCTGCGGCGTGCGCGGCAACGTGTCGAGCACCGTGCCGACCGCGATCCGCACGGCCTCGTCAGCGGGGAAATGGTAGATGCCGCAACTGATCGCGGGGAATGCAATGCTTTTGCACTGCGCCTCGCGCGCCACCTCCAGCGAGCGCCGATAGCAGGAAGCGAGCAAGTCAGCCTCGCCATCCGTTCCGCCCCGCCAGACCGGGCCGACGGCATGAATCACATGTTTAGCCGGTAGACGGTAGCCGGCGGTCAGCTTCGCGTCGCCAGTCGCGCAGCCACCCAGCGTTTGGCACTCGCGCAGCAAATCCTTGCCGGCCGCGCGATGAATCGCGCCATCCACGCCGCCTCCACCCAACAACGAGGTATTCGCGGCGTTGACGATCGCATCCACAGCGAGCTTGGTGATGTCGACCACGCGTGCTTCCAGCGTGCAACGACTGAATCTGGACATGGGAACCTCGCTGATCCGAAGCGTCGATAAAAACGTGGACAGCGAGAGCGGGCAGCCGTTCAGCGCTTTGCTCGCTAAACGGCTGAAAGACAAGGCTTATTCAGCTTTGGAGTCGCGCCGCAACAGGGCACTGACAGCGTCGCGCGGAGCCACGCCGTCGAATAGCACGGCACAGACCGCCTGCGTGATCGGCATCTCGATTGAATGAGCGCGGGCAATCGCGAGGACTGCTTGCGCGCAACGCACGCCTTCGGCCACATGACCGAGGGCGCCGAGAATATCGTCGAGCGTGCGGCCCGCTGCGAGTTGCACGCCGACCGTGCGATTGCGCGACAGGTCGCCGGTCGCGGTCAGGATCAGATCGCCCAAGCCGGTCAAACCGGTGAACGTTTCCGCCCGTCCGCCGAGCGTCACGCCTAGGCGCGACATTTCAGCGAGGCCGCGCGTGATCAGCGCCGCGCGCGCGTTGAGACCGAGTCCGAGGCCGTCGGCGATGCCCGTTGCAATGGCCAGCACGTTTTTCACCGCGCCGCCCACCTCCACGCCGACGACGTCGTCGCCGGTATAGATGCGCATGGCGCCATGATGAAACGCGGCGACCGTGCGCTCGCGACATGCCGCCGACGCGCTCGCGATGGTCAGCGCGACCGGCAAACCCTGCCCGACTTCGCGCGCGAAGCTCGGACCGGACAGCACGCCATTGCTGCCATGCTCCGGCAATTCGGCTGCTACCACCTGATGCGGCATCAGTTGCGAATCGGCTTCGAAACCTTTGCACAACCACACGACATGCGTGGGCACTTTGCCTGCGTCGCGCATCGCCTGAAACAGACCGCGCAGTCCGGCGACGGGCGTCGCCACGACGCATAACGCGTCGTCGGCGAGCGCGTGGTCGAGCGCTGCGTTCAGATCGGCTTCATAGCGAAGCGCCGGCGGCAAAGCAACGCCCGCCAGATAGCGGGCGTTTTCGTGTGAAGCGGAGAGTTCGGCAATGAGCGCGGGCTCGCGCGCCCACAACACCGTGTCGTGCTTGACGGCCAGATGGCCGGCGAGGGCTGTGCCCCATGCGCCGGCGCCGAGGACAGCAACCTTCATAGCCGGCACCGCCTGCGGCACGTTAGTGCGTGACGCCGTTCTGCGCCGCGCCGTCCTGGCCGCCCATCTGCGCGAGGCGTTGCTCGTACAGCGCCTGGAAGTTGATCTCGGCGAGGTGGATCGGCGGGAAACCGGCGCGGGTGATCGCGTCGGCGATGTTCGAGCGCAGGTACGGGAACAGGATGGTCGGGCAGGCAATGCCGACCAACGGGTCGATCTGCTCAGCCGGAATGTTGCGGATGTCGAAAATGCCGGCTTGCTTGGCTTCGATCAGGAATGCCACCTTGTCCGAAACCTTGGCCGTGACCGTGCCCGTGACGAGGATTTCGAACACGGTGTCGGCGAGGCGCTCGGCCTTCACGTCGACTTCGACTTCGACCGACGGCATTTCCTGTTCGAGGAAGATGCCAGGCGAATTCGGCTGCTCGAGCGACATGTCCTTCAAATAGATGCGCTGGATGTTGAAGAACGGCTGGTTATTCTCGTCGGACATGATGAAGTGATTCCCTGATAGGTATGCATGGCGGCGGCCCATGCAAGCATGGGCCGCCAGATCGTTGCGGCGCGCCGCCCGCCCTGATGGGGCGAGGCCGCGCCGGCTTATGGTTCACCCGCCTTCATGCGCCCGTGGGCGCGCGAATTCAGGCGGTTGCTTCGAGCAGCGGCATCAAACCGCCCGCGCGATCGAGCGCGGAAAGGTCATCGTACCCGCCCACATGCGTCTCGCCGATGAACACTTGCGGCACCGTGCGGCGACCGGTCCGGGTCATCATTTCCTCACGACGGGCCGGGTCTTTGTCGATCAGTACCTTTTCAACGTGCTCGACGCCGCGCGACTTTAAAAGACGTTCGGCCATCTGGCAATACGGGCACACCTGGGTGCTGTACATGATCACTTTGTTCACTTGGCTGCTCCTTGTTTCACAACCGGCATACCGGCTTTCTGCCAGGCGTCGACACCGCCTTCGAGAACGTGGACTTCCGCATATCCCGCATCCTGCACGATACGCGCTGCCTTGTTCGACTGCTGGCCGGTCTGGCATACCAGCAGCACCGGGTTGCTCTTGTTCTTCACGAGTTGCGCGACCTTCGCCTGCAACTCTGCAAATTCAAGGTGCCGTGCCGCGGGCAAATGCCCTTTGGCGTAGTCGGCGGACGGACGCAGGTCGATGACCGCCGCATTGCGCCGGTTGATCAGTTGCGTGGCTTCAGCGGCCGACAGGCCGCCACGGCCGCGCCGGCTGATCGTCGGCCACAGCAGCAACCCACCGGAGATGAGGACGATCGCGATCAGTACAAGGTTTGTGTAATCAGTGAAAAACTTCACGGAAAATCCGCCGAAAAAGAGAGAAATCGAAAAGGGCAATCCAGGCATTATAAAATAACCGTCTGACGCGATGGCGGCGCTCCTCCAGAGGACCCCCGCAGCGCTTGACGGCTTCCTCACTACCGACCGGCAATCTCATGTACAAACTCGTTCTCATCCGCCACGGCGAATCGACGTGGAACAAGGAAAACCGCTTCACGGGCTGGGTCGACGTCGACCTCACCGAACAGGGCAACAATGAGGCGCAACAGGCGGGCGCGCTGCTGAAGGAATCGGGCTACACGTTCGACATCGCCTACACGTCGGTGCTCAAGCGCGCGATCCGCACTTTGTGGCACGTGCAGGACAAGATGGATCTGATGTACCTGCCGGTGGTGCATTCGTGGCGTCTGAATGAACGCCACTACGGCGCGCTGTCGGGTCTGAACAAGGCGGAAACGGCCGCCAAGTTCGGCGACGAGCAGGTGCTGGTCTGGCGCCGCAGCTACGATACGCCGCCGCCGGCGCTCGAACCGACGGACGAGCGCGCGCCCTACGACGATCCGCGCTACGCCAAGGTGCCGCGCGAGCAGCTGCCGCTCACCGAATGTCTAAAAGACACGGTCGCGCGCGTTCTGCCCCTGTGGAACGAGTCGATTGCGCCGGCCATCAAGTCGGGCCGCAAGGTTGTGATCGCCGCGCACGGCAACTCGATCCGCGCCCTGGTGAAATACCTGGACAATATTTCGGACGACGACATCGTCGGCCTGAATATTCCGAACGGCGTGCCGCTCGTTTATGAGCTCGACGAGAACCTGAAGCCCATCAAGCACTACTATCTGGGCGACCAGGAAGCGATCGCCAAGGCACAAGCCGCCGTTGCCAAGCAAGGCAAGGCGGGCTGATCTGCCATCTTGCCGCCATGCTGCCGTCAGAATGCGGTGAATGGCGGCCCACGGGCCGCGTGGACCGGCAAGACCTACCGGTCAGCGCGGCTCGCCTCATTCGAGCGCGCCTTGCTGTCCACCATCAATCGGTTACGGCACATTACTTCGCCGTTGTGCGCGCAATCCCACGAACCAGCCCCGGCGAGTGCTGTCGAATCACGATTGCCTGCGCCGCGCCCTGACTTGGCGGGTGTGCAGTTATACTTGTCCGTCCCCATCTCTATCGACGCTGCCACGCGCTTCCGACCGCAACAGACTCTATGCGAAAGAACCTGAAAAATATCGGCCTGATTGCCGCGGGCCTTGCTACCGGCGTATTTGCCACCCTGCAACTCTCGGCTTCAGCCCAGCAACCCGCCAGCGCAGCGTCGAACGCTGTGGCTCCGCTGCCGCTGGACCAGCTCAGGCTCTTTGCCGAAGTCTTCGGGCAAATCAAGCACGAGTACGTCGAACCGGTCGACGATAAAAAGCTTCTCACCGCCGCCATCAAGGGCATGGTGTCGAGCCTCGACCCGCACTCGTCGTATCTCGACAAGACCGATTACGAGGAACTGCAGGAGCAGACCAAGGGTCGCTTCGCCGGTCTCGGCATCGAAATTTCGTCGGAAGACGGCCTGATCAAGGTGATTTCGCCGATCGAAGATACGCCCGCGTTCCGCGCCGGCATCCGTCCGGGCGACCTGATCACGCGTATCAACGACAAGCCCGTGCGCGGCATGACGCTCGACCAGGCGGTCAAGCAGATGCGCGGCGACCCGGGCACCAAGGTCACGCTCACCATCTTCCGCAAGACCGACGACCGCACGTTCCCGCTCACCGTGACGCGCGCGATCATCAAGGTCCAGTCGGTCAAGATGAAGATCCTCGCGCCGGGCTACGCCTATGTGCGGATCACCAGCTTCCAGGAACGCACCACGCCTGATCTGGCCGCGAAACTGCAAGACATCGCGCGTCAGCAGCCGAATCTGAAGGGCCTCGTGCTCGACCTGCGCAATAACGGCGGCGGCCTGCTGCAAAGCGCGGTCGGCGTGGCCGGCGCGTTCCTGCCGCCGAATTCGGTTGTGGTGTCCACCAACGGCCAGATTCCGGATTCGAAACAGGTCTATCGCGACACTTACGACAACTACCGCCTGCAATCCTTCGACAGCGATCCGCTGAAGGACGAAGCGCCGATCTTCAAGACCGTGCCGATGATCGTGCTGACCAACGCGTACTCCGCGTCGGCGTCGGAAATCGTCGCGGGCGCGCTGCAGGATCAGCATCGCGCGTTGATCGTCGGCAAGACGACCTTCGGCAAGGGTTCGGTGCAAACCGTGCGCCCCATGACGGCGGAGACCGCGCTGCGTCTGACCACGGCGTACTACTACACGCCGAGCGGCCGTTCGATCCAGAACAAGGGCATCCGTCCCGACATCGCGGTCGACCAATACGCAGAAGGCGATCCGGACGACGCACTGGTGACCCGCGAAGTCGACTACTCGAATCACCTTGCGAACACGCAAGACCCGAACGAGAAGAAGGAAGCGGAACAGCGCGAACAGGAACGCATGGACCAGTTGCGCCAGCTTGAAGAGCAGAACGACAAGAAGACGCCGGAACAGCGTCAGAAGGATCGTGAGCGCAAGCCGGTGGAATTCGGTTCGACCGACGACTTCATGCTGCAACAGGCTCTGAACAAGCTGGAAGGCAAGCCGGTGCAGGAATCGAAGTCGCTGACCGAGCGCCGTCTCGCGCAGAACAAACCGGCCACGTCGGCGTCCGCGCCGGTCGCGGTGAAGCCGACGCAACCGGTGCCTGGTGCATCGGGTCCGACTCCGGCGCCTGCTTCGCAAAGCAACTAAGCAGCAAACCTGACGTGTCTTCGCAGCGGAACATGCTGCGAAGACACGCGGTCATACCCGACACCGGCAAGAACCCCCGCTCCCGGCGCGATTAAAATATCGAATACGCGCACGGCAGGCCCATCGGTCCTGCATTTCATCGCGCGACATATTCAAGCGCCCCGCCATGAACGACGATCAACTCCTTCGCTATTCCCGCCACATTCTCGTCGATGAAATCGGTATCGAAGCGCAGCAGCGCTTTATCGACGCGCACGCGATCATCGTCGGCGCGGGCGGCCTGGGTTCGCCCGCCGCGATGTATCTGGCGGCGGCCGGCGTCGGCCGTTTGACGCTGGTCGATGCCGACACGGTCGACCTGACCAATCTGCAGCGGCAGATCCTGCATGTGACCGCATCGGTCGGGCGCAAGAAGGTGGAGTCCGGGCGCGATGCGATCGCGCAGATCAATCCCGAGGTCGCGGTGAATGCGGTGGCCGAGCGCGTCGACGACGCGTGGCTCGACGCGCACGTGCCGCAAGCGAGCGTCGTGCTCGATTGCACCGATAACTTCGCCACGCGCCATGCGATCAACCGCGCCTGCGTGAAGCACGGCGTACCGCTGGTGTCGGGCGCGGCATTGCGCTTCGACGGCCAGATCAGCACCTTCGATTTCCGCGACGAAGCATCGCCCTGCTATGCCTGCGTGTTTCCCGAAGACCAGCCGTTCGAGGAAGTCGCGTGTTCGACCATGGGCGTGTTCGCGCCGACGGTCGGCATTGTCGGTTCGATGCAGGCTGCCGAAGCGCTCAAGGTGATCGGCGGGATCGGCACGCCGTTGCTCGGCCGCCTGATGATGCTCGATTCGCTGCGGATGGAGTGGACCACGATGCGCATCGCCCGCCAGCCGGATTGCCCCGTCTGCGGGCAAACGCACCGCGCCTGACGCTAGCCTCCTCAACCGCACGCTGAAAAAGAGACGCCGCCCAATGGGCGGCGTCTCTTTATCTGCTGAAGCCAACGACGATTCAGGCCAGCATCACGCGCTTGAGCGCAGCCTGCACTTCCTCCGGTTCGAACGAAGCCAGCACGTCGGCCACTGGCTTCTCCAGCGTCTTCAGATGCGAGCGCAACACTTCCTGCTTGACCACCAGCAGTTGGCTCGGATGCATCGAGAACTCGGTGAGGCCCATGCCGAGCAACAGCCGCGTCAACGCCGGATCCCCCGCCATCTCACCGCACACCGAGACCGGCACGCCCGCCCGCTTCGCTTCGCGCAGCGTGAACGCGATCAGATGCAGCACCGCCGGATGCAGCGGGTCGTACAGATGCGCCACCGAGTTGTCCGCGCGATCGATGGCGAGCGTGTACTGGATCAGATCGTTGGTGCCGATCGACAGAAAATCGAGCCGCTTCAGGAACAGCGGCAAAGCGATGGCGGCGGCCGGAATCTCGATCATCGCGCCGACCTGCACGTTCGGATCGTAAGCGATACCGGCGTCGTCGAGTTGACGCTTGGCTTCGCGAATCAGATCGAGCGTCTGGTCGATTTCCTGCGCATGCGCAAGCATCGGAATCAGAATTTTCACCGAGCCGAACGCCGACGCTCGCAAAATCGCGCGCAACTGCGTGAGGAACATCTGCGGCTCGGAAAGGCTCCAGCGAATCGCTCTCAGCCCCAAGGCCGGGTTCGCGGCGGTTTCGTAACCGTCGCCGCCGCTCATTGAATCGAGCGGCTTGTCGGCGCCCACGTCGATCGTGCGGATGGTGACCGGCAGGCCGTTCATCAACTCCACCGCGCGACGGTATGCGCCGAACTGCTCTTCCTCTTCCGGCAAGCGCTCCTTGTGATTCATGAACAGGAACTCGGTGCGGAACAGGCCGACGCCCGTCGCACCCGCGTCGATCGCGGCGAGCGCGTCGTCCGGCAACTCGATGTTCGCGCACAGCTCGATGCGGGTGCCGCACAGCGTTTGCGTGGGCGAAAACTTCAGCCGCTGCAGCTTGCGTTGTTCAAGCGCTTTCTCGCTCTGCCGATACGAGTACTCTTCCAGCACGATCGGCGCGGGGTCGACGATCACAATGCCATGATCGCCGTCGACGATAATCAGATCGTCCTGGCGAATCAGCGCGCTCGCGTGCTGCACGCCGACCGCCGCCGGAATGCCCAGGCTGCGCGCGACGATCGCCGTATGCGACGTGCGGCCGCCGAGGTCCGTGACGAACCCCTGAAACGTCTGCGTCTTGAACTGCATCATGTCGGCCGGCGCGATGTCGTGCGCGACCACGATCATCTCGTCGCAGGCGCCGTGCACGCTATCGCCCAGCGCCACCGACGCACCGGCAAGCGCCTTCAGCACGCGCTCCACCACCTGTTCGATATCGGCTTTGCGTTCGCGCAGGTACTCGTCTTCGATATCGTCGAAATGGCGCGACAGGCGCTCGAGCTGTTCGGTCAGGGCCCATTCCACGTTGTAGCGGCGCGTGCGGATCAGGTCGAAGGTTTCCTGCACGAGCATCGCATCGTTCAGGATCATTGAATGAACATTGATGAACGCGCCCATTTCACTGGGGGCGTCCGCGGCGAGATCGGCACGCAGCGTTTCGAGCTCGTAATGCACGTGCTGTTGGGCCGTGCGAAAGCGTTCGATCTCGCTCTCGATCTGGGCGGGTTCAATCAGATAGTGGTCTACGTCAAGTGCAGCCGGGGCGATCAGATAAGCCCGCCCGATGGCGATACCGCGTGACACGGGAATTCCATGCAGCGTGAAGGACACGCGCACCTCCTCTAGTTGTGTGATGCCGCGGCAAACCGCTGCAATGCTCTCAGACACTCGTCGCCATTATAAATTCCGCGCCCTTTGCAGGTACGCCAGAGCTGTGTGCAGTGCAGCACGAATCACCGTAAAGGAGACGTGGTGATACACCCTCACCCGTTTCGCGTTTCCGGCAACGCGATTCCTGCATGTACATGTCGACGCGCGCGCCCTCGCGCGCGTTTCGTCTGCCCATTGTCACGCGCTAAAAAAAACGCCGCGGACAACCGCGGCGTTCTTGCTGATCGCAACCTGGACGCGCTGGCTCACTGCCCTTCGCCGAATTTATCGGCAATTAGTTTCAACAATGCGTCCATCGCTTCTTTTTCGTCCGAGCCTTCCGTTTCGATCAGCACCGTGCTGCCGATGCCCGCGGCCAGCATCATCACACCCATGATGCTCTTGGCGTTGATACGGCGGCCATTGCGGCTCATCCAGATTTCCGCCTGATAGTTGCCCGCGAGTTGGGTCAACTTGGCCGACGCACGCGCGTGCAGCCCCAGCTTGTTCACAATAGTCGTTTCCTGTTGCAGCATGTGATGGTCCGAAGCGCGGGTAAGTGTTGTTGTGAAAAGTGAAACTGCTAATCGGTTGCAATGCGTTCGACACCCTGACTAGCCGGTCGATCGACTTACAAGCCCGCCGAGTCGGCTTTCTGCGTCAGGTCGGCGTCGACCGGCAAGGCGGGCAAGCACGCGCCACCGCACGCCGCATCGGGCGGCAGAGCCGGCAAACAGTCGCCGGACTCCGCGGTGGGCGCGACAGGCGCCGGGGTCGCCGGTCCGATCGCATGCACGCCCTTGGTGGCACCGGCGAGTGCCTTGTCGACCAGCGTGTCGAGCGGCGTGGCGCGATAACAGACCGCACGCACCAGCATCGGCAAGTTGACGCCGCACAGCACGCGCACGTTCGGCAGCGACGCGAGCCGTCCGGCGATATTCGCCGGCGTGGCGCCGAACATATCCGTGAGGACGAGCGCGCCGTTTTCTTCCTTCAGACGCTCGATTTCCGAGTTCGCAAACGCAACCTGCTGCGCGGGATCGCAATCCGGCGATACGTCGATCACGCCGATGCGAGCCGGCAAGCCACCATAGATGTGCGAAATACAATCGCGCAACGCGGTGGCGAACGGAGCGTGCGCAATGATCAGAATGCCTGCCATGTCAGCCTTACTGCAAAAGAACGGCCCCGAACCGTGGACCGGGCCAATGCCCGGTTCGTCAGCGCCCTCTGCCGGCCGTGGGCCATGAGGGCCGGAACGCATCGTTTGACGAGCGGCCCGCCGCGCATGGCATCGTGCCTGCGCCGGCAAAACACTGCTCGCTTACAGTCCGCAAACCATGCGCGTCACACCCGTCGGGTGCAGCGACTGCGCCTCGCGCGGAGGAGCGGGCATTGTATCAGGCTCATTTTCGCGCCAAATCCGGCGTGCTGCGCGATGCGGATTTACTACACAGTTTGGGGGGCATGGGCGGCATTCAAGGGCCGGCACCGGGCGGCGCTTCAGCCCGCGGCGCGCTCCAGCGCGTCGATGAACATGGCGGCGACGTCGAAGCCGGTTTGATCCATGATCTCGCGGAAACACGTCGGGCTCGTCACGTTCACTTCGGTCAGCCAGTCGCCAATCGCGTCCAGTCCGACCAGCAGCAAACCACGTGCGGCGAGCACCGGCGCCAGCGTGTCGGCGATCTTGCGGTCATGCTCGGTCAACGGACGCGCCACGCCGAGACCGCCGGCCGCGAGATTGCCGCGCACTTCATTGCCCTGAGGAATACGCGCGAGCGAATACGGCACCGCCTCACCGCCGATCAGCAAAATACGCTTGTCGCCCTCCTTGATCTCGGGGATGAATTTCTGCGCCATCACCGAACGCGCGCCGTCGTGGCTCAGCATTTCGATGATTGAACCGAGGTTCATGCCGTCGGCCTTCACGCGAAACACGCCCATGCCGCCCATGCCGTCGAGCGGCTTGAGGATCACGTCGCCGTGTTCCTCATGAAAGGCACGCAAACGGGTCGCGTCGCGCGTGACCAGCGTGGGCGCAACGAACTGCGCGAACTCGCCGATCGCGAGCTTTTCCGAATGGTCGCGAATCGCCTGCGGTTTGTTGAAGATGCGCGCGCCGCCGCGCTCGGCCATTTCGAGCAGCCATGTCGACGTGACATATTCCATGTCGAACGGCGGGTCCTTGCGCATCACCACGGCGCTAAAGCTCTTGAGCGAGCGCGGCGCGGCCGGTTCGGCGTCGTACCAGACTTCGCGATGCAGATCGGTGACGTCGCCGACAATCGCAAAGCGCTGCACGTTCGCCTCGACGTCGCCGCCCGTCCACGCCAGATGCTTCGGCTCGCACGTGTACACCACGTGACCGCGGCGCGCCGCTTCGGCCATCATCGCGTAGGTCGAGTCTTTGTAGATCTTGAATTGCGTGAGCGGATCGGCGATGAAAAGAATGTCCATGAAGGTCCTGGTGCGCCCTGACGGGCTTGGCATTGATCGTAAATATAGTCGTTGAAAATGGCGATGGCGGCACGCATGCCGCCATCGACCACCCAAGGTGGCTTAGACCTGAATCGCTTCCGGATCGGTCTTTTCCAGTTCCACCGATGCAGCCAGCAGTCCGAGCCGCGCCACCACGCCGTACATATAGAAGCGGTTCGGCGGCGCCGCGCCGGGCTTGGCGTGCGCGTCGGGCAGCGCGGTATGCTCGAAGCCGAGCGGCACGAAGTGCATACCCGGCGCGTTCAGATTCTGATCGCGCTCGCGGCTGCCGTGCACGCGGTAGAAGCCGCCCACCACATAGCGGTCGATCATGTAGACGACCGGCTCGGCCACTTCTTCGCCGATGCGCTCGAAGGTGTACACGCCTTCCTGCACGATCACGTCGTGCACTTCGAGGCCGTCTTTGGTCGTAGCCATCTTCGCCCGTTCGCGCTTGGTGAGTGCGGCGACTTCCGACGCGTCGTGCACGGTCATCACACCCATGCCATAGGTGCCTGCATCCGACTTGATGACGACATACGGTTTTTCGGAAATGCCGTACTCGCGATACTTCTTGGCGATCTTCTTCAGCACGCCATCGATCGCGTCCGTCAGCGCTTGTTCGCCAGTACGTTCCTGGAAGTCGACGCCTTCAACGTGCGCGAAGTACGGATTGATCATCCACGGATCGATCTCGACCATCTTCGCGAACTTCTTCGCGACGTCGTCATAGCAGGAAAAATGCGTGGATTTGCGGCGAACGGCCCAGCCCGCGTGCAACGGCGGCAGCAGATACTGCTCGTGCAGATTTTCGAGCACGGGCGGGATACCGCCCGACAGATCGTTATTCAGCAGAATCGAGCACGGATCGAAATTCTTCAGACCGAGGCGCCGCTGCGAGCGCTCGAGCGGTTCGAGCACGAGCTTCTGGCCGTCGGAGAGCGCGATCGTGACCGGCCCGTTGATGTTTTCGTCGAGCGTGCCGAAACGCACGTTCAAGCCAGCCTGGCGCATGATCGCGGCCAGACGGGCGACATTCTCGAGATAAAACGCGTTGCGCGTGTGGCGTTCGGGAATCACCAGCAGGTTTTTCGCGTCCGGGCAGATCTTCTCGATCGAGGCCATCGCGGCCTGCACGGCGAGCGGCAACACCTCCTGCGGCAGATTGTTGAATGCGCCAGGAAACAGATTGGTGTCGACCGGCGCGAGCTTGAAACCGGCATTGCGCAAATCGACGGAGCAGTAGAACGGCGGCGTGTGCTCCTGCCATTCGAGCCGGAACCAGCGTTCGATAGCGGGAGTAGCGTCGAGGATCTTCCGCTCAAGATCGAGCAGCGGGCCGTTTAACGCCGTAACTAGGTGCGGAACCATTGATCACTCGCAGACTGGAGAAAAAAGATTGTAGAGCAAATGCTTTGTCCATTTGGGGACGGTTTCTCCATTCGCAAGCGGATGCGAATGCATTCTCGCTATCGTCATGATAGGCGGCGAAAACTACCGTTTACAAGATAGCCCGCAAGAAAAAAGCCCGCCATGAAGGCGGGCCAAAATCGCTGCGCTTATTCGTGATCCGGCGAGCCCGGGAGCGCGGACTCGCGGTGCGTTGCTTATTCGACGTGTTCGCCGTGCAGCGTCACGTCCAGACCTTCGCGTTCCTCTTCTTCGGTCACACGCAGGCCCATCACCATGTCGATGATCTTCAGCAGGATGTAGCTCACCACGCCGCTGTAGACCAGTGTCGTCAGCACGCCCTTGGCTTGCAGGATCACGCTGCCATCCGCACCGCCGATGTCCTTCACCGCGAACACGCCGGTCAGCAGCGCACCCACGATACCGCCAATGCAGTGCACGCCGAACGCGTCGAGCGAGTCGTCGTAACCGAGCTTGTGCTTGAGCCACGTTGCCGACCAGAAGCAGACCACGCCTGCGACGATACCGATCACCAGCGCGCCGAGCGTACCGACGAAGCCCGAAGCCGGCGTGATCGCCACCAGACCTGCCACTGCGCCCGACACGATGCCGAGCACCGACGGCTTACCCTTGGCGGCCCATTCAGCGAACATCCAGGCGAGTGCCGCTGCAGCGGTGGCCACTTGCGTGGCGAACATCGCGAAACCGGCACGGCCGTCAGCCGCCACTGCCGAACCCGCGTTGAAGCCGAACCAGCCCACCCACAGCATGGCGCCACCGATCAGCGTGAGCGTCAGGTTGTGCGGCGCCATCGCTTCCTTGCCGTAGCCGACACGCTTGCCGAGCACCAGCGCGCAGACCAGCGCCGCGATACCGGCATTGATGTGCACCACCGTGCCGCCCGCGAAGTCGAGGATGCCCGCGCTAGCCAGCCAGCCGGTCGGTTCCCAGACCATGTGCGCGATCGGCGAGTAGACGATGATCGACCACAGCGTCATGAACACCAGCATCGCCGAGAACTTCATGCGGTCGGCAAACGCACCCGTGATCAGCGCCGGGGTGATGATCGCGAACGTCATCTGATAGACGCAGTAGACCGTTTCCGGGATCGTCGGGGCCAGATGGCTGACGGTCAGCGTGGTGGCCTTGTCGCCCTTGATGTAGGTCATGCCCGCCATGAAGACGCGCGAGAAACCGCCGATGAACGAACCACCCGGTGTGAAGGCAATGCTGTAGCCCACCACGATCCAGACGATCGTCACGAGGCAGGTGATCGCGAAGCTCTGCATCAGGATCGCGAGCACGCTCTTCTTGCGGACCATGCCGCCGTAGAACAGCGCCAGACCCGGGATCGTCATGAACAGCACGAGCGCGGTGGAGGTCAGCATCCAGGCGGTGTCGCCCGAATTGATCTTCGACGAATCGACCGAGAACGGCGCGGTCGGGGCGGCCGGCGCAGCGTCCGATGCTGCGGGTGCGGCGGCGGCCGCGCTGGCAGCCGGTGCGGCGGACGCATCAGCGGCCGGTGCCGAAGCCGCGGCGGCAGCGGGTGCGGCCGAAGCGTCTGGCGCCGGCGCGCTCGCCGTCGTATCGGGAGCCGCGGCCGAAGCGGCTGCGGGGGCGGAAGCGTCGTCCGCGAAGGCGGCGCCGATACCGCCCGCGAGCAGCGAACCGGCCATCAGCAAGGACATCATTAATTTGCGCATCTTTCGTTTCCTCTTGTCGCTATCTGTGTCGCTATCTTTTGGTATTACAGAGCGTCCGCGCCGGTCTCCCCGGTGCGGATCCGAACCACTTGTTCGATCGGCGTGACGAAGATCTTGCCGTCGCCAATCTTGCCGGTACGTGCGGCGCGCTCGAGCGCCTCGATCGCCTGGTCGACGATGTCGTCCGAGACCGCGGCCTCGATCTTCACCTTCGGCAGGAAATCGACGACGTATTCAGCGCCGCGATACAGTTCCGTGTGGCCCTTCTGGCGACCGAAACCTTTGACTTCCGTCACCGTGATGCCCGAGACGCCGATGGCCGACAAGGCTTCGCGCGCCTCATCGAGCTTGAACGGCTTGATGATTGCGGTAATGAGTTTCATGAAATCCCTCGCTTAGTTGCGTAACCCGTTTGCGTAACCGTGTTGCCTAACTCTCGTTGCGTAACTCTCGTGCGTTCCCGTAACACGTTCGCGTGGTCTCGTCCCGCTGCCGGTAAACAGCGCCGGCAGTGCGCGCGGGGCAGTAACAGCAACTCGCATGCCATGTTGTGTCAGACTCCGCACCGTGGCCGTCGCACAAGGGGCGCAAGCCGCCCTGGCCGGACGGCCAACGTTGGCGGGGGCGCGCTGGCGCGGCGTATGGATCGTTGCTAGAGTGTTCGAAGGTCTTGAACGCACGGGCGCGCACCAAACGGGCTCATGCGGCGGCGGCACACAACGGGCCATGCACCAACACCGCCCATTTGCTGTCGCAAAGCACAGGCGCAATGAAACATGCACATTTTTTGTGCACCAAGGGGAACACCATGAAACAACCGAACGATGTTTTTAACGACTTTCAGGCTCGTATGAGCGATCTGTTCAAGAACTCGCCGGCCAAGGATGTCGAACGCAACGTCAAAGCCATGCTGTCGCAGGGTTTCTCGAAGCTCGATCTGGTCACGCGTGAGGAATTCGATACCCAGACCCAGGTGCTGGTGCGCACGCGCGCTCGTCTGGAAGAGCTGGAGCGCCGCGTCGCCGAGCTCGAACAGAAGCTGCCGGTCACTCAAACGTCGTAACGCTTTGCTCGCGGCGTAGGCGCCGCGTAATGCTGCACATCACAGGCAAGCGAGCCGTGACGTCATCAGCGTTTTAGGGGACTTGCGCGCGCCCTCGGCGCGCCGTCCGACGGGAGAAAACATGTCGCTTGCCGTGGTGCGCAGTCGCACGCCGGCCTCTGGCCGCGCGCCCGAAGTAACCGTCGAGGTCCACCTCGCGAACGGATTACCCTCTTTTTCGATCGTCGGCCTGCCTGATCTGGAAGTGCGCGAAAGCCGCGAGCGCGTGCGCGCGGCGCTACAGAACTGCGATTTCGACTTCCCCGTCCGACGCATCACCGTCAACCTCGCGCCCGCCGATTTGCCGAAGGAGTCCGGCCGCTTCGATCTGCCGATCGCGCTGGGCATTCTCGCGGCGAGCGGCCAGATTCCGGCTGAGTCGTTGCTGCATCGCGAATTCGCGGGCGAACTGTCGTTGACTGGTGCGCTCAGGCCGATGCGCGGCGCTTTCGCCATGGCGTGCGGAACGGCACGCAGCGCCGTGGCTCAAGGCGGCGGTACGCCGCAAGCCGCCGGGATTGCAGGCGAGCTTGCCACGGGCGAAACGTCCGCTCATTCCACGCCTCAGCTCTATCTGCCCGCCGCGAGCGCGGCGGAAGCGGCGCTCGTGCCCGGCGTCGATGTCTACGGCGCCGCCGATCTGCCTTCGCTGTGCGCTCATCTCGCGGGAGCGCCGGACGCGAGGCTCTATCCAGTCGCCGCGCCCGAGCTCGACGAAAGCTCAGCCGCCGTCGTACCCGATATGGGCGATGTCATCGGTCAACGCGGCGCACGCCGGGCGCTGGAAGTTGCCGCGGCCGGCGGCCATCACGTCCTGCTGGTCGGGCCGCCCGGCGCGGGCAAATCAATGCTCGCCGCCCGCCTCCCAAGCCTGCTGCCGCCCATGACCGACGACGAAGCGCTCGCCTCCGCCGCCTTGCTGTCGGCCAGCAGGGCCGGTTTCTCGCCATCGCAATGGCGTCGGCGGCCGTTTCGCGCCCCGCATCATTCGTCGAGCGCCGCGGCGCTGGTCGGCGGGCGCAACCCACCGCAGCCCGGTGAAATCACGCTGGCGCATTTGGGGGTGCTCTTTCTCGACGAACTCCCTGAATTTGATCGCCATGTTCTCGAAACGCTGCGCGAGCCGCTCGAAGCCGGCCGCATCACGATTTCACGCGCCGCGTTGCAGGCGGATTTCCCGGCATCCTGCCAGTTGATCGCCGCCATGAATCCGTGTCCGTGCGGCTGGCGCGGCGATCCCAACGGCCGCTGCCGCTGCACACCCGAGATCGCTGCGCGCTATTTGCGCAAGCTTTCCGGCCCGTTGCTCGACCGGATCGACATCCAGCTCGAGATTCCAGCGCTCACGCCAGCGGAACTGTCCGCCCGTTCGACGGCGGCCGGCGAGACGAGCGCTGCCATTGCGGCGCGCGTCAGCAGCGCCCGCGAGCGGCAATTGAGCCGTCAGGGCAAAACCAACCGTGAACTGGGAGGACGGGAAGTGGATGAGGTCTGCCGCCCCGACTCAGCGGGCGAGGCATTGCTGCGCGAAGCCGGAGAGCGCTTCGGCTGGTCGGCGCGTGCATACTACCGGGTTCTGAAGGTGGCGCGCACCATCGCCGACCTTGCCGGCACGCCCATGCCGAGCGCCGCGCAGATCGGCGAAGCGATCCAATATCGCCGGGCCTTTGGCTCCTTATGAGGCGAAAAAGAGGCTGTCAAGACTTGACTTATGCACATGCACACGTTCCAGACAGATTTTGAAACATCTGAAAGGTACGCTGTGGACCGCATCCAAAAGGCATTGATTTTATTGAGCTTTTTTAGCGACATCGAGCGGCCCGAAACTGACAGAGTGCCCACAGAATGGGCATCTCCGGCCAATTTGCCCGAGTTCTCAACAGAGTTATCCACAGGGACTGTGAGTAACGGGAAAACTTCAACGTAAACCGGGAATTAGCGCACGATGCTGCGAAGGAACTTTCACTACGCGCAGCGCGTTCGTTGCGGCCGTCACGTGCCGAATCGGCCAAAAATACCGCTCTTAATATAGTTGGAACGACGAAAAAAACTGGTCGACCTGTTCCTGCTGCAGCGGCTTGGATGCAATGATCGCCGCCTGATAGACATGCCGACCGCGCGCCACGAGCCGGGCATAGACGGTGCGCGCCTCGCGCTGCGAGCCGGCCTCGCCGCTCAGCTTCATTTCCAGGCCGAGCACCTGGCCGCCGGCCGCGAGCGGGATCTGCACGGCACGCGCGTCAGGCGCGGCGCCCACGTTGCGGGCGAGACCGGTGCGCAGGAAATCGAGCGCGGCGCGCTGGGTGGCTTCGTCGTCGTTCGGCAGCATCACGGTGCCGACCGCGAAGACGGCGTCGCCGGCTTCGGCCGTCTGCATCGCCATCTGCATCGGCGTGCCGTTGATCTGCACGGCCCGCTGATCGCTGTCCGGTTTGGCCGGCAGGTCGACGGTGTAGCCGTTGTCGTTATTCATGATGGTGCGCCAGTCGAAAGTCGGCGAGCAGGCGCTCAACGCGGCGCCTAACGCCACGGTGCAGACCAGCGCACGCAAGACGGCGCGCATGCCCGACAGCCGATGCGTGGCGCCGACAGGCCGCTCGCCTGTCTCGATCCGGCGCGGCGAGCGGCCTAGGAAACGAGCCGGCGAGGCATAAGTAACACAGGACGAAATTCGAGCGAGAAAGCGACTAACGCGACCACCGCGACTACCGCGAAAAACAGTTCGGAACATGGGGACAGAAGATCGGACTGACGAGAGCGTAAAACCCTATTATCCGCTCCCAGCCGACGTCCTGCCGCGCCGCCGGAATGGGGCTACAATAGCGACGCTGTTCGGCACCGGGCCGAAAACCCAAACCGACGCACTGTCCCGCGCGTTCCGCGCGACTCTCGAGGTTCCGTTCATGAGCTCCACACCGTCCACCGCCGCCCGGCGCGCGAGTCCGCTTCGCTACATGATCATTGCCGCCGTGGCCGTTGCAATCGCCATCGCCGGTTATTTCGCGTTTGCCGGCCAGCAGCGCGTGCCTGATGCGACCTTCACGTTACTGTCCGGCCAGAAAGTCTCCACCGCCGACCTGAAAGGCAAGGTCTACCTCGTCAACTTCTGGGCGACGAGCTGCGATACCTGCATGAAGGAAATGCCGCAGATGGTCCAGACCTACAACCGCTTCAAGGGTCAAGGTCTCGAATTCGTCGCCGTGGCCATGAACTACGACGCGCCGATGTACGTGGCCAACTACACGCAAACTCGCCAGTTGCCGTTCAAGGTGGCGATGGACGACGGCTCGGCCGCCAAGCAGTTCGGCAACGTGCAGCTCACGCCGACCACGTTCCTCATCGACAAGGACGGCAAGATTCTCAAGCGCTATGTCGGCGAACCGCAATTCGCGGAACTCGACCAGTTGCTGGAAAAGGCGCTCAAAGCGGCCTGAACGCGCAGCGCGCCTGACCGATTCCCACTGATTCAAAAACGCCGGCGTCGATCTCGACGCCGGCGTTTTCACATCCTCACCGCTCCCCTTCCCCTTTGGCCGCGAGGCCATACCGTTTGATCTTCTCGTAGAGCGTCGCCTTGCCAAGCTGCAGCTTGTCTGCCGCGACCGCGACCACGCCGCCGGTCTGTGCCAACGCCTCCGCGATCACCGCCCGCTCGAATTGTTCGACGCGCTCCTTCAGGGGCTGCGTGGCTACACCGTCGTCGCCGAAAGACATGACCGGATCGTCCGCGATGCCGAGCACGAAGCGGTCGGCGGCATTGCGCAGTTCCCGCACGTTGCCCGGCCAGTCGCGCTGCATCAGACCGGCGCGCTGACGATCGGTGAGGATCGGCGCGGGGCGCTGATAACGCACGGCCGCGTCCAGCAGAAAGTGCTCGAAGAGCGGCACGATGTCCTCGCGACGCTCGCCCAACGGCGGCAGCGCGATCGTCACCACGTTCAGCCGGTACAGCAGATCGCGCCGGAACGAGCCGTCCGCGATGTGCTCGGCCATATCGCCCTTGGCGGCGGCGACCACGCGGCAATTCACGCGAATCGGCTGATTCGAGCCGAGCCGTTCCAGCACGCCGTCCTGCAGCACGCGCAGCAACTTGACCTGCAGCGCGAGCGGCATGCTCTCGATTTCATCCAGAAACAGCGTGCCGCCAGATGCATGTTCGAGCTTGCCGACACGGCGTTTCGCAGCGCCGGTGAAAGCGCCCGGCTCGTAGCCGAACATCTCCGACTCGAACATCGGCTCCGGCAGCGCGCCGCAGTTCACCGCGATAAACGGCTTGTCACGCCGCGGCGACAGTTCATGCAGGCTGCGCGCGATCAACTCCTTGCCCGCGCCGGTGTCGCCGTTGATCAGCACGGAGGCGTCGGTCGGCGCGACATTGGCGATCAGCCGCCGCACCTGTTCGATGGCCGGACTCCTGCCGATGATGCGCGGCGCCACCGAATTCTGTTCCGCCAACTCACGGCGCAGTGCGAGGTTCTCCAGCACCAGCTTGCGACGCTCCAATGCGCGCCGCACCGTTTCGATCAGACGTTCGGACGCAAAGGGCTTTTCGATGAAGTCGTACGCGCCATCACGCATCGCCTGAACGGCCATTGAAATATCGCCGTGGCCCGTCACCAGAATCACCGGCACGTCGGGCGCGCGCTCGTGACATTGCGCAAGCAGATCGAGGCCGCTTGCGCCCGGCAAGCGAATGTCGCTGACGATCACGCCGGAGAAGTCCGCGCTGATCATCTTCGCGGCGGACTCCACGGAGGCATGACCGATCACGTCGAAGCCCGCCAGTTGCAGACTTTGCACGCTGGCGCGCCGCACCAGTTCGTCGTCTTCGATATACAGCACTTGCAGGCCGTGGTTCAGCATGGCGTTTTCCGTGTGATTCAGGAGCCCGTGGTCAGCGGGTCCGATGTATGGCTCGTCTGCACGCGCGCGCGGCGCAGCGTCAACACGAATAATGCGCCGCCGTGCGGCGCGTTGCGCGCCACCAGCGAGCCGCCGCAATCGCGCGCGATCGACGACGATATCGCGAGTCCAAGCCCGAGTCCCTGGCCCATTTCCTTGGTGGTGAAGAACGGCTCGAACAGACGCGGCAGGACGTCGTCGGCAATGCCGGGACCGTTATCGCTCACGGCGAACGACAGATTCGTCTCGGCGACTTCGATCTCGATCGACATGCGCGGCGGGTGCACGTCGGCGGTCGCATCGAGCGCGTTGCCGAGCAGATTGATCAGCACCTGTTCGAGCCGCAGATCGTCGCAGTGCGCGATCAGTTCGGGGTGATCGTCGGCGAGACTCAGCGGCGTGCGCGTGCCGCTCTCCACATCGAGCAGAGCGAATTCGACCTCGACGCCCTGCAAGCGCTTTTGCAACAGCGCGACGACGTTGCGCAGCGCCCGTAAGATCGGCGCGCGCGCACTGCGTGGCCGCGCGCGTCCGACAAACAGTTTCAACTGATTGGTGATCTTGCCCATGCGCTCGGTGAGCGCGGCGATAGCTTCGAGATTTTCTCGCGCCGACGCCTGGTCGCCGCGTTCGAGCAGCACACGCGTGTTGTCCGAAAAACCGCGCAACGCGGCGAGCGGCTGATTCAATTCGTGCGTGATGCCGGCGGCCATCTGACCGAGCGCGGCGAGCTTGCTCGCCTGGATCAGTTCATCGTGCGCGGCGCGCAACTCCTGCTCGGCGCGCGTGCGTTCGGCCACTTCCTTCTGCAACTGTTCGTTCGCCTGCGAGAGATCCGCGGTGCGCTCGGCGACCCGCCGGTTCAGTTCCGCATAGGCCTTTTGCAGCAGCGCGCGGCTGCGCATCACCTCGCGCACGCGAGCCCGGCGCATTCTCCAGTAGAACGCGAGCAACACCAGCGACACGTAGCCGAAGGCGGTGACGATGGTCGCCTTGCGCGCGTCGGCGTCGACCGGGTCGACGGGCGACATGGTGATCAGATGCCAGTCCGGCTCGCCCATGCCGCGCCGCGACGCAAGATAGCGCGGCGCATAGCGGCCGCCGCCGATACGCACGATCTGCGCGTTGCCTTCGAGGGTCCGCTCGATCGACACCGGCAGCGGCGCAATCGGCTGCTGCGCGTATTGACGCGCCTGGTAGATCGAATCGGCGACCGGTCCCGACAGCGGCCGGATCGTGTGGTATTTCCACGCCGGCATCGACGAGAGAAAAACCACGCCGTGATCGTCGGTCACGACGAGCGGCTCGGACGCATCCGCGCCCTGAAACCATTCGAGATCGAGTTTGACGACCGCCACGCCGACGATCTTGCCGTCGCGCCGCACCGGCTGCGAGATGTAGTAGCCAGGCGCCTGAGAAATCGTGCCGATGCCGAAGAAGCGGCCCACGCCGCCTTTGACCGCATCGAGAAAATACGGCCGGAACTGATAGCCCGCGCCGACAAAGGTGCCCGGCCCGCGCCAGTTGCTCGCCGCGACGCAAACGCCGTCGAGCGGAATGATGTAGGTGACCGTGGCGCGCGCGTGGCGGTTCAGGTCTTCGAGATAAACATTGGCGCGCGCGACATTCGCCGGACTGGGATCGACCAGCACGTCTTGCACGATGGGATGTTCCGCCAGCAGATAAGGCAGCGATTCATAGCGTTCGAGCGTGCTCTTCAGCGCGCTGGTCGTACGGTCGACTCGCACCGCGGCGTTGCGCCGCAAATGGTCGATGCCGCTTTGCCACGCGATGCTGTACGTGAGCCCGCACGCCGCCACGAGCCCAGCGACGAGCGCGAAGAGGATCAGCAGGCGTCGCGTCACGTTGGCAATATCCGATCGGTGGGGATCGTTTATTGTGGCATAAGGCGACGCGTCGTCGGCGCAAGCCTCGTCGGCCGACGGCGTGAGGGTTTGGCGCGCGGGCACCGGTTTCATACGCTGGTGTCCGCGGCCGTGAGGTTGCGCTGGAAGACGTTTTCGATGCGCGGCTTAAACGCGGGCTGGCTCTTTGACCGCCACGTCGCCACGCAAGGCGGCGTTCAGCTTGCTGCGGTCCAGTTCCTTTTCCCATGCCGACACCACCACCGTCGCCACACCGTTGCCGACGATGTTCGTCAGCGCGCGGCATTCGCTCATGAAGCGGTCGATACCGAGAATCAGCACCATGCCCGACAGCGGAATGGTCGGCACCACGGCCAGCGTCGCGGCCAGCGTGATGAAGCCCGCGCCGGTCACACCGCTCGCGCCCTTCGAGGTCAGCATCGTCACCGCCAGCAGCGTGAGCTGCTGCGTCCACGTGAGGTCGGTGTTGGTGGCCTGCGCGATGAACAGCACGGCCATCGTCATGTAGATGTTGGTGCCGTCGAGGTTGAACGAATAGCCGGTCGGCACCACGAGGCCCACCACCGAACGCGAGCAGCCGAGCTTTTCTAGCTTCAGCATGAGTTGCGGCAGCGCCGCTTCGGAAGAACTCGTGCCGAGCACGATCAGCATCTCTTCCTTGATGTACGCAACGAAGCGCAGGATGTTGAAGCCCACCGCGCGCGCGATGATGCCGAGCACCACCACCACGAACACGATCGAGGTCAGATAGAACGTGCCGATCAGTTTCAGCATCGGCAACAGCGAGCCGATACCGTACTTGCCGATCGTGAAGGCCATCGCGCCGAACGCGCCGATCGGCGCCAGCTTCGTGATGATCCGCACAATGCCGAACAGGATATGCGAGAGCCCGTCGATGAAGTTCGTCACGGCCTTGCCCTTCTCGCCGGCCGTCGCGAGCACCGCGCCGAACAGCAGCGCGATCAGCAGGATCTGCAGGATTTCACCCTGCGCGAATGCCGACGAGAGCGTGTCCGGAATGATGTGCATCAGGAAGTCGACCGTGGTCTGGCCGTGCGCCTTGGCGGCGTACGACGCGACCGCCTTGCCGTCGAGCGTGGCCGGATCGATGTTGAAGCCGACGCCCGGCTTCAGCACGTGCGTGGCGATCAGGCCGAGCACCAGCGCGAAGGTCGAAACGATTTCGAAGTACAGCAGCGCCTTGCCGCCGACGCGCCCGACCTTCTTCATGTCTTCCATGCCGGCAATACCCGTCACCACCGTACAGAAGATGATCGGCCCGATCACCATCTTGATCAGCTTGATGAAGCCGTCGCCGAGCGGCTTCATGTCGACGGCGAGATTCGGGTAGAAATGCCCGAGCGCGATGCCGATGATGATCGCCACGATCACCTGGACGTACAGCACTTTGTGGATAGGTTTCTTCACGATGGTTCCTGCGATGTGGATGAGCTCAATGGCCTGCCACGCTGCGCATCATGCGAACGAATAGTCGTCACGCCTGTGCACGGCATTAGGCCGCGACAAGGGACGAATTCAGAAATACCGGGAAGGGAAATCGGACATCGTTGTCTCCTTGCTTTAGTTGTCGGACCGTTGCGGCCGCGATCTCTATTTCGCAAGGTCGATGCCAGCTCGATGCTGGGTTCGGCGCCTTGATTTTCATGGGTTTTCTGGCGCTTCACGGGATACGCCGTCCGGGATTCCGGAAATCCGGAAAAGGGCTGTCGGGGAATCCGGAATCCACCGGGACGGCAGCTTCGGGATAACCCGTAAGGCTTTCTACGGCGTGTCTTGCCCGGAAGCAAGCGCGCCGTCCGTCCTGCAACCTCTAAACGCTACCCTCTTCCAGCACCAGCAAATTCTCATGCGAGAAGCCGAGCGACACCGGCTGCCCGCGTTCGGGCAAACCGCGATTCGGATCGTTGAAGACGTCGAGCGAAATCACGGCGTCTTTCACGCGGGTTCTGATGCGCACCACCGCGCCGAGGAAATTCACCTCCTCGACGGTGGCGTTCAGCGTGTTGCGGCCAGGCGCGGCCGGCTCCAGCACGATCGCTTCGGGCCGCAGCGCGAGCAGGCGCTTCTTGCCCGCGTCGTCCGACGGCAACTCCTGCGTCGTGGTCAGCTCCTGGCCGTCCACCACCATCTTGCCGGTCGCCGGATCGACCACATGCCCGGCCAGAATATTCAACGTGCCGACGAACGACGCGACAAAGCGCGTGCGCGGAAAGTTGTAGATCTCCGAGGGCGAGCCGATCTGTTCGACGCGGCCCTCGTTCATCACGACGATGCGGTCGGAAATCGACAGCGCCTCTTCCTGATCGTGCGTGACGAAAATCGACGTGATGCCGAGTTCGCGCTGCAACGCGCGAATGTCCTGACGCAACGAGATACGGATCTTGGCGTCGAGTGCGGAGAGCGGTTCGTCGAGCAGCAACACTTGCGGCTTACCGGCGAGCGCCCGCGCAAGCGCCACGCGCTGCTGCTGGCCGCCCGACAATTGCCACGGATAACGCCCGCCCAGATGCGGCAGCTTGATCAATTGCAGCATCTCCTCGACGCGGCTGTTGATCTCCGCCTGCGGCCGATGCGTAATCTTCAGCCCGAAGCCGATGTTCTCGGCTACCGTCATGTTCGGAAACAGCGCATACGACTGGAACACCATGCCGACCTTGCGTTGCCGCGTGCGAAGGTGCGTGACGTCCTTGTTGTCGAGCCGGATGATGCCGCGCGTCGGCGTCTCGAAGCCGGCGATCATGCGCAGCACCGTGGTCTTGCCGCAGCCGGACGGCCCGAGGAAAGTAATGAACTCGCCGCGTTCGATCTGCATGTCGAAGTGATGCAGCGCAATGTTCGCCCCGAAGGACTTATGCAGATTTTCGATCTCAAGGAATGCCATAATGCGCTGCCTCAGTCCGTCAAACTCATTGGATCAAACTCGTTGACCAAACTCATCGGTCACACTCATCGGTCACACCTTCTGGCCGCTCATTGCGCGGGCCGAGCCGAACACCTGAATCAGCCCCATCGACGCCCACGTGATCACGAACGCGATGATCGCGAGCGCCGACGGTTCGTATGCGCGGTTCGCGCCGATCAATTGCAGATACGGACCGAATGCGGGACGGTCGAGCAGACTCGCCAGTGTGAATTCGCCGATCACCACCGCAAAGGTGAGAAACGCGCCGGACAGAATGCCCGAGCGGATATTCGGGAAGATCACTTTGAAGAGAATCGTCGGCCAGTTCGCGCCCAGGCATTCAGCCGCTTCGGTGAGCGAGCGCACGTCGACCGCTCGCAGACCGGCATCGACGGCGCGGTACATGTACGGCAGCGAGAGCGTCACGTAGCCGAACACCAGCAGCAGGTCGGTGGCGCGCTCGTTGCCGGTGAGCGGCAGAATCGAACTGCTGTTATAGATGCGCAGATAGCCGAACACGATCACGATAGCCGGCACCACCAGCGGCAACAGCGTGATGAATTCGACCACCGGCCGCAGCTTCGGCAAACGCAACTGCACCCAGTAAGCGGTCGGCGCCACCAGCAGCACGCCGACCACGATGGTCAGCAGCGCCATCAGAATCGAGTAGCCGAACGAGGCCTGAAAGCGCGGATCGCCGAGCACGACGCTGTACGCTTCGAAGCTATAGGTGCCGCGCTTCATGCGCAGGCTGAACTCGAACGTCGCGATCAACGGAATGAGAAAGTACAGCGAACCGACGATCATCGCGGTCCACGCGCCCACACGCGATTGGCTTTTCATCGACGTCCCCTTTCGGCGCGCGAGCGCAGCCAGATGTAGCCGCCATTCGAGAGGCCGGTGACGAGCACCATGCCAAGGGCGAGCGCATAGCCGAGGTTCTGGTTGTGCATCACGTCGCCGCGAATCTGCGCATACAAAAGGATCGTGACGATGTTCAACGAACTGCCAGTCAGCGCATAGGCCGTGGCAACCGCGCCGAACGAATTGGCGAACAGCAGCAGCGCGGCGCCGAGCACGCTCGGCCACAGCACCGGCAGAGCGACGTAGCGCCAGTATTGATACGGGCTGCCGCCGAGGCAATCGCAGGCCTCGCGCCATTCGCGCTTCAGGCCGTCGAGCGCGGGCGTGACGATCAGCACCATCAAGGGAATCTGGAAATACAGGTAGGTCAGCGTCAAGCCGGAAAAGCTCAGAATGCTGAAGCCGGTCGAGTACAGATTGAAGCCGAGGTATTTCTTCAACAGCACCGTGACGAGTCCGACGCGCCCCAAAGTGCAGATGAAAGCGAACGCGAGCGGCACCCCGGCAAAGTTCGAGGCGACGCCCGAAAACGTCATCAAGGTCGGACGAATCCAGCCGGGCAGTTTGCCTTGCACCGCCGCCCATGCGAGCAGCGAGCCGATCACCGCGCCGCCGAGCGAAGAAGCGGCGCTCACCTTGAAGCTGATCCAGTACGCGTCCATCACGGTCGGCTGGAGCAGGTCGCGGAAATTGGCGAGCGTGAAATGGCCTCGCGAATCCTGAAAGGCGCCGACCATCAGGAAGCCGGTCGGCAGAATCAGGAACAGCAGCGCAAAGGTGAAGAACGGCACCACGCCGATCCAGGCGAGTAACTGCGACGCGCGGCCCGGACCGTCGACGCGAGGCGTTGGGGTCGGCACAGGCGGAACCAGCAATTCCGGCTGCACCGGTCCAGCATCCGATGAAGCGCTCATAGCTCACCCTTGGGGCAATCTGGCAAACGCACCCGGCGCGCCGCGCTCGTCATGAGCGGCGGCGCGCCGGGGCGGCAAAACTTCACGCTACGGTTGTTCTGCGTCGCGGCGCGCGTGTTCCGCGGCCGCCGCGACTCACGCTACGCCGCTTACTTGACGTTCGCGCCGACCGCTTCGTCCCAGTGCTTCGTGATGGTGTCCTTGTACGCGTCCTGTTGCGAGAGGGTCGGGAACACCACGTTCTTGTAAGCCGACGGCGGCGGCAGTTTGTCGAGCAACGCTTGCGGGACCTTCTTGCCGCTCACCAGTTCGTTGTAGCGCATCGGATGACAGTAACCCTTCAGCCAGCCGATCTGGCCTTCGTCGGAGTACAGGTATTCCATCCAGAGTTTGGCTGCGTTCGGATGCGGCGCATAAGCGCTGATCGCCTGAGCGTACACGCCGGCGACCACGCCCGTCTTCGGAATCACCACATTCACCTTCGGATTGCCCTTCAGCGTGTCGCGGTCGGCCAGCGCGTTGTAGTCCCAGCGCACGATGATCGGCGTGGTGCCTTGCGCGAGCGATGCCGCCTTGCCGATCACTGGCACGAAGTTGCCGCTCTTGTTCAGGTTGGCGAAATACGTCAGGCCGGCCTGTCCGGCCTTGCTCGCATCGCCCTTGCTTTGCGACAGGCCCGCGGCATATACGGCCTGAATCGCCTGATTGGCCGAGCGCGGGTCGCCGGCCAGCGAGACGGCGTTCTTGTAGTCCGGCTTGAGCAGATCGCTCCAGTCAGTCGGCGCCTTGTCGATCATGTCGGCGTTGACTTCAAACGCGAGCACGCCGTAGTAATCGCCATACCAATAGCCGTCGGCATCCTTCGATTCTTTCGGGATCGAGTTCCACGTGGCGACCTTATACGGCTGCAGCAGCCCTTCGGCCTTCGCGGACGGACCGAACGACAGGCCCACGTCGATCACGTCGGGCGCCTGCGGGCCCTTGTTGCCCTTGTTCGCCTTGATGGCTTCGACTTCGTCGCCCGAACCCGCGTCCGGATTCAGTTCGTTGATCTTGATGCCGTACTTCTTCTGAAAGCCGGCGACCAGTTCGCCGTAGTTGCACCAGTCGTGCGGCAGCGCGATCACGGTGAGTTGGCCTTCCTGCTTGGCGGCGGCGATCAGTGCGTCGAGCGGCGCGGCCGAAGCGCTGCTGCTGACGCCGGCGGCGGTGACACCCGCAACGGCCGACATCGAAAGTATGCGAGCTAACGCGGTGCGGTTCATAGTCGTTCCCCATCCTCTGCCGAAATTGCTACGTTTGGAAAATTCTAGTTCGAACTTGGAGGCATGCGCCTGTGTACGCTTGCGCGCGCGCCCGCGCCATGTCGCTCAGGCCGGCTTTGACGGCGCAGACAACATGTCGTGTCGCAGTGTATCGATGCGATCTGTACAAATCATGTCGACACCCCATTGCGCGAGCAGTTGCGCGCGCGCCGGCTCGTTGACCGTGTAGGCGAGCACGCGCAGGCCGGCGGCATGAATCTCCGCCACCAGCCGCTCGGTGAGGTGGCGTTGATTCGCGTGAAAGGACACGCAGTCGAGTTCACGCACGATGCGCAGCCAGTCGTCAGGCACTTCGTCGAACAGCATGCCGCGTTGCAGCGACGGCGCCGCGTCGCGCGCCGCCGCGAGCGCCTCGAACGAAAACGATGACAGCAACGGCGGCGTCTGGCCTTGCCACAAGGTCAACGCGCCGCTTGCCGCCAAAGTCCCGGTGATCGCGTCGCGGCCCGGGCACGGTTTGATTTCGATGTTGGCGGCAATGCCGTCGCGCGCGCAACGCCCGGCCGCCTCGGCGAGCGTCGGCAAACGCGTGCCGGCGAATTGCGGTCCGTACCATGAGCCGGCGTCGAGCCCGGCCAGTTGCTGCCAGGTGTGGTCGGCGGCGGCGCCATGGCCGTTGGTGGTGCGCTCGAGTGTGTCGTCGTGCAGCAGGAAGAGTTGGTTGTCGGCGGAGAGCTTGGCGTCGAATTCGACCATGCGGTAGCCATAGCGCACGCAGGCGTCGAAACCGGCCAGCGTGTTTTCCGGCGCCAGCGTGCCGCCGCAGCGATGCGCGGCCAGTCGCGGATAAGGCCAGTCTGCGGATAAGGTGCGATTAATCCCGTTTCCCACGTCTCGTTACCTTTCAGATAGAGCGGGTTGACTATGCTCTCGACACGTTCCCGGCCGCCACTACCGCTTTTTGATGTTCGAAACAGCCACAGCGCTTCAGTTTGCGAAGGCTAAGTTGAAATACACAAAGTTGCAAGCTGCCAAAAAAATACAACACAATTCAACCAGAGTAGTAGGCTTGACATCGTTCGGACACACATTCGTGACCACGATATCGCAGTTCAATACAAGCTGAGCCAACGCGCGTACACATCCAGGGAAAAAATGCATGTGGCAGGAAGACCGTCATCAGAGAATTCGCGCATTGCTGTCCACGCTTCAACGCGTGTCCACGGAACGGATCATGGCGGACCTCGGGGTATCGCGCGAAACCGTGCGGCGCGATCTGCTCGACCTCGAAGCGCTTGGTGAACTGCGGCGCGTGCACGGCGGCGCAATCAAACCCGCCGACGAAGCGCCGATTGCCGAGCGCGCCCACATGCGCGTCAAATCCAAAACGGCGATTGCGAAAGCGGCTACCGGTTTGATCGCGAGCGGCCAGACGCTTTTCATTGACGCGGGCACCACCACCGCTGCGCTGGCCGAACAACTGGCCAAGCTCGCGAACCTCACCATCGTCACCAATTCAATCGATGTCGCGCTGAAGATGCGCGGCGCGGTCGATCAAACCGAGGCCGCCAACGAAGTCATCCTGCTCGGCGGCTCGATCAGCGACCGCGCCATGGCGACCACCGGCGCTACCACCGTGCTCGATATCCAGCGCTATCGCGCGGACCTCGCGCTGTTGTCGCCGGTCGGCATCGATCACCGGCATGGCGCGACCAACTACGATCGCGCCGAAACCGAAGTCGCGCGCGCCATGGTCGCCAACGCGGACCGCGTGGTGATTCTCGCCGACTACAGCAAGATCGGCCAGCGCAGCCGCATCTCGTACTGCCCGGTGGATCGGATCGACGTGCTGGTCACCAACAAAAAGGCGGCCGAGGCCGCCGAATTTGCATCGCTGAAAAAGAAGCTCGAAGAGATCGTTCTCGCTTAGGGCTTAGACCCGACGACGATTTGAGGCCTATTCCCTCACATGCATCGTGTCGAGCGAACGCTTGCGCAAGCGGGTGTCGTGCAACGCGCCGGCTGCGTCGAGTACCGGATAGGCGGTCGAGCAGAACAGTGAATTGAGCCGCTTCATGTCACTGATCAGATCCAGATGGAGTGCACTCGTCTCGATGCTTCGCAAGGTCTGCCCGGTGAGTCTGTCCAGATGCCGGTATGAATACGCGCGCTCCAGATCGCGAAAGCGCTCCTTCTCCGCCAGCAGGCGCTCGGCGCAACGCAAATCGTTGTTCAGAAACACCGACAGGCCAAGCTGCAGATTGCTGACGAGCCGTGCCTGCAAGTCGTCCAGTTCACCCAGCCCTTCCTCCGAAAACGACAGGCGGTGAGCAATTTTCTTTTCCTCGATGTCGCCCACGATCCGCTCGATGATGTCGCCCGCATGCTCCAGGTTGATCGTCAATGAAATGATGTCGGTCCAGCGGCGGCTATCGGCTTCGTCGAGTTGCTCGCGTGAGATCAGCGTCAGATAGGTTTTGACCGCGGCGTAAAGCTCGTCAACGTCGTCGTCCATGCGGACCGTTTCGCGCACTTTGTCCAGATTGTTGTGATGGATCAGGTCCGTGACATTGTCGAGCATGGTGCGCACGATGTCGCCGATCCGCAGCACCTCGCGTGCGGCATGCGCGAGCGCGAGCGTCGGCGTGGACAGCGCGGCGGCATCCAGATGGAGCGGCCGCAGTTCGCCATTCGGCACCGGCCGGTCGGGCAAGACGCGCACGCAGACGCGCGCCACCGGGTCGATCAGCGAGAGGCATGCGCAACAGCGCAGCGTGTTGTAGATCAGGTGAAAGCCGACCGTGGCTTCACGGGGATTTGCGATCAGCACCGGCAGGCCGCGCGCGAGCAGCGAGGTGAACGGCAAGATCAGCAATGCGCCGGCCAGTTTGAACGCAAAGCTGCCCAACGCAAGACGCCGCGCCGCTGCGTTTTGCGCGACGGCGCCGAGGAGCGCGAGCAAGCCGCTGCCGAGGTTCGCGCCGATCACGAGGCACAGCGCGACCTTCAGCGAAATCACGCCGGATGACGCGAGCGTCGCGGTCAGCAAGACGGCGGCCAGGCTCGAATAGGACAGCATGGCGAATGCGGCGCCGACCAGTGCGTCGAGCATGGTGTCGCCGGTCAACGCACCGAACATCACGCGCACGCCGGCGCCCTGCATCATGGGCTGGGCGGCTTCGACGATCAGACGCAGCGCCAGCAGAATCAGACCGAGGCCGATCAACGTGCGGCCGGCCTGGCCGAGACGGGTTTGTTTGCGCGACAGGAAGAGCGGCACGCCGAGCAGAATCAGGATCGGCGACAACCAGGATAGATCGAGTGTGAGGATTCGCGCCATCAACGCGGTGCCGACGTCGGCGCCGAGCATGATCGCGAGGCCGCTGGTGAGCGGCAGCAGTCCCTGCGCCGCGAACGAGGTGACGATCACCGCGGTGGCATTACTGCTCTGCACGAGACTCGTGACGCCGACACCGGAGAGGAAAGCCCGCCAGCGGCTACTGGTGCTGCGCCCCAGCACGCTGCGCAGATCGGCGCCGAGGACCCGCAGGATGCCGGTGCGCACAATGTGCGAGCCCCACACGAGGAGCGCCACGCCGGCCAGAAGGTTTAGGAGAATCAACATAGAGCACTGCGCATCCGTTCCTGCTGCCTTGACCCGAACCGCATGCCGCGCGAACCGGCACCCGGGGCGTATATGACAGCAGTGTTGCACAATTTTGCCTTATTGTAATTTTGTGCTTTTAAATATAGGCTCGTGCCAAGCTTTGGATTGCTGTGTGCCGGCTCATGGTCAGTCATGCGGTGAGTTCGACCACTTGACCATCTGACCACCTGACCACGAGGACTCTGGATGAGCCGCAACCTCGCGCTATTCGACCTGGATCACACGTTGCTGCCACTGGATAGCGATCAGGCGTGGGCCCACTTCATTGCCGGATTGGGTATAGCAGGCGCCGCGCGGCACGCGCGCGAAATCGACGATTGCTATCGGCAGTATGTGGCCGGCACGCTCGACATGGCCGCGTACCTGAACTACACGTTGGCGCCGCTGGCCTGCTACTCGCGCGAGCAGCTCGACACGTGGCATGCGCAGTTCATGCAGCAAGTGATTGCGCCGGCCATCCTGCCGGCAGCGCGCGAACTCGTGCAACGCCATTTGGACGCGGGCGACCTGTGCTGCATCGTTACCGCCACCAATGTGTTCATCACGGAGCCGATCGGCAAGGCGCTCGGTTTCGAGCATCTGCTGGGAATCGAACTTGGCACTGAAGGCGGCGATCCGTTGGCGCGCTTTACGGGGACGGCGGTCGGCACACCCACCTTCCGTGAAGGCAAGGTCGAGCGTACAGAGAGCTGGCTGGCCTCGCTCGGGCATCGTCTGCAGGATTTCCCGCAGAGCTGGTTCTATAGCGATTCGATCAACGACATCCCCTTGCTGGAACGCGTCACGAATCCGGTCGCGACCAATCCCGATGCGCGTTTGCGTGCCATCGCCACGCAACGCGGCTGGCCGGTGATCGATCTGTTTGCCTGAGCCTGAGCCGCGGCCGCCGCGCTATGCGCGCCCTTTCCATGATACGAGCCGCCACTCCATCATCGGCGGAACGCTCGCTTCGGTCTGCACGTTCCTCGCTCGGTATTACCGGTAGCTCTTCTCAGACAAGCGCAAAGATGCGCGGTGGCAGCAATCAAAAGTCTGACCGCCCAAAAGAAAAAAGCCTGCAACACATGCAGGCTTTTCTCAACTGATAGCTAGCTAAAACATTCAGACTACGCCGGCTCCATGTGCCTGCAAATCTGCATGGTAGCTCGAACGAACCATCGCGCCCACGGCTGCGTGCGTGAAACCCATTTTGTACGCTTCTTCTTCGTACATCTTGAACGTGTCGGGATGCACGTACGAGCGCACCGGCAGATGGTGTTCCGATGGTTGCAGGTACTGACCGATCGTCAGCATGTCCACGTCGTGTTCGCGCAGGTCGCGCATCACCTGCAGAATCTCTTCTTCAGTTTCTCCAAGGCCGACCATCAGACCGGACTTGGTGGCGACCTCAGGATGCAACGCCTTGAAGTCCTTCAGCAGCTTCAGCGAATGCGCGTAGTCCGAACCCGGGCGCGCTTCCTTGTACAGACGCGGCACCGTTTCGAGATTGTGATTCATCACATCGGGCGGTGCGGCATTCAGAATGCCGAGCGCGCGATCCAGACGGCCACGGAAGTCCGGCGTCAGAATTTCGATGCGCGTCTCCGGTGAAAGCTCGCGTGTCTGACGGATACATTCCACGAAGTGGGCCGCACCGCCGTCGCGCAAATCGTCGCGGTCGACGCTGGTGATCACCACGTACTTCAGCTTCAGCGCGGCGATGGTGCGCGCGAGGTTACCCGGCTCGTCCACATCGAGCGGATCCGGGCGACCGTGGCCGACGTCGCAGAACGGGCAGCGGCGCGTGCACTTGTCGCCCATGATCATGAAGGTCGCGGTGCCCTTGCCGAAACATTCGCCGATGTTCGGGCAGCTCGCTTCTTCACACACCGTATGAAGATTGTGCTCGCGCAAGATCTGCTTGATTTCGTAGAAGCGCGAATTGCCGGTCGCCGCTTTCACGCGAATCCAGTCGGGCTTCTTCAGCTTTTCGATCGGGACGATCTTGATCGGAATACGGGCGGTCTTGGCCTGCGCCTTCTGCTTCGCGGTGGCGTCGTAGGCAGCGGCGGAAGCCGGCACGGCGTCGGGAGTGGAGGAAGCTGCGAGGTTCGCGGTAACGTCAGTCATTCGTTCGGTCCAGTCAGGCGGTGAGTGCACCGGCCTGTGGTTGGGCGACGGCCGCGGGACTGCCGTCGAGGTTTGCGGTGAGGCGTTCTGCGAAGGTACGGGCCACCTCGTCCCAGCCGGCGGCAACACCAAGCGTTGCCATATCGACTGTTTCGAGCCCCGCGTAGCCACATGCGTTGATGGCCAGAAACGGCCGCAAATCCATGTTCACGTTCAGGCTCACGCCGTGATAGCTGCAGCCGTTGCGGATTTTCAGACCCAGCGCCGCAATCTTGGCGCCGGCGTGCAGCCCGGCGTCCGGCCCGGGCGCCACATAGATGCCGGGGGCGCCCGCCTTTCGTTCTCCGGCGAGATTATACGCCGCGAGGGTATCGATCACGGCTTGCTCGATCCGCGTAACCAACTCGCGCACCATCAACTTGCGGCGGCGCAAATCGAGCAGCAGGTAGGCGACTACCTGGCCGGGCCCGTGATACGTGATCTGCCCGCCCCGGTCGACTTTGACCAGAGGAATGCCACTGTCGGCGGCCAGCAGATGGGCGGGATCGCCCGCCTGGCCTAGCGTGAAGACGGGTGAGTGTTCGACCAGCCAGATTTCGTCGGGGGTGTCGGCCCTGCGCTCGTCGGTGAACGCGCGCATGGCTTCGAAACTGGCTTCGTAGGGCTCGCTGCCACGCCAGCGCAGCGTGAGCGGCGCCGTGGAGGGCAAGGGAGTCTGGGAAACCGGGGTGGCGCACATGATCCCGGCAGTTTACCGAAATCTGGGAATCCCCGCCGGATGTGGCTGCATTAGGATGAGTCGAATCGCGGCGGCCGGGCCGCGCCGGACCGCCGCCAGAATCGGCTGCACGGCACGCCGTTCGACCGAACGGCGTGCCGTGCGCCTGCCATCAAACCGTACGCCAGCCGCCTCGCACTCGCGCCGCCAACCGTTCGCCAATGCGCGCAAACCAGTTCAGCGCACGCTCGTCGCACCGCGTCGGTACAGAAAACGCCACTCTTGCCCGCCCGTTGCCCTCGGCGCTCAGCCACAGCCGCTCACCGCGCCGCAGCCTCAACGTATGACCAGGCTGCAACCAGTAGTCTTCGGTATCGTCGCTGCGCGTGACCCACACTGCACCGCCACGAACGACCAGCTTGGTGCTGCGCGCCACCTTCAGGGGAACTGTTTCGCCATTGCGGATTTCAAACGCGATGCTAGAGGAAATTTCTCGCATGATGCCCTCGCCAAAAGTCGTTTCATGACTACAATCCTAGGCGTAGCAAGGGTTTACGCAAAACGATCTATTTTCACCTCTATGTGAGAAATATTGCTATGGACCTTCGGCAATTACCCGCGCTGAACGCCATCAAGGCATTCGAGGCCGCCGCCCGCCACGAGAGCTTTTCGCGCGCCGCCGACGAACTCTTCGTCACCCACGGCGCGGTCAGCCACCAGATCCGCGCGCTCGAAGCCGAGTTGGGCGTCTCGCTATTCGCGCGTGACGGCAAGCGCGTGCGGCTCACCGAGACCGGCCGGCGCTACGCCACGCACGTCCGCTCGGCGCTCATGGGGCTCGCCGACGCCACCCGTGAAATCCGCGCCGGCGACCGCGAGCGGCGGCTCGTGGTGTCCATGCTGTCGTCGTTTGCGGCGCGCTGGGTGACGCCGCGCGTCGGCAGTTTTATCGAGGCGCATCCGCAGTGGGATCTCGAACTGCTATCCACCAACGCGCTGACGGACTTCGCGCGCGACGACGTCGACGTGGCAATCCGTTTCGGCTTCGGCAAATATTCGGGGCTGCATTCGGAGTTGCTGCTGGAGGAGATATTCTTTCCCGCCTGCGCGCCGAATTTCAACGGCGGCAAGCTGCCGCAAACGCCGGCCGAACTGGCCAACGTCCCGCTGCTGCGTTCCGACGACGAACTCTGGCGCCCCTGGTTCGACGCCGCCGGCCTCACCGACTGGCCGGAGCCGAAACGCGGCGTACTGTATCAGGATTCGTCGAACCTGCTGCAGGCGGCCATCGACGGCCAGGGCGTCGCGCTCACGCGCCGCGCGCTGGCCATGCCCGAAATCGCGGCGGGGCGCCTCGTGCGCCTTTTCGATGTGGATGGGCCGAGCCCGTGGCAGTACTACTTCATCTGCACGCCGCAGATGCTCGAAACCGCCCGTGTGAAAGCGTTTCGCGACTGGGTATTCGAGGAAGTGGGACGCTTCAAGCAGCTTTTCGACCAGGCTTGCGAGCTAAGACCTGCCGCAAGCGCCGATCGATCGGCGAACGCATTGCGCGTTACGCCGTAACACGTATAAGAAGGTCTTAGAGCACCACTTTGACCATTGGATGGCCAGTCAGCGCGCGATAGATATCGTCGAGTTGCTCGCGGCTCGTGGCGCGCACCGTGACCGTCAGACCCGTGTAGTTGCCACCGCTGGACGGCCGCGTTTCGACACGCGAGGCGTCGACTTCATTGTCGAACTGCCGCACCACCGTGACGATCGTCTCGGCGAACTCGGGGTGCGATTTGCCCATGATCTTGATCGGGAAATCGCAAGGAAACTCAAACAGTGACTCGTTCACGGGACTCATTCTCTGCTCCTTGCTGCGCCTCGCGCGCTTGCTGGGTCTTGGCTCGCTGATAAGCAGCGTACAGCGCCGCAAAGACCGCACCCGGCGTGCCCTCGCCGACCGGCTGGCCGTCGAGTTGCGTGACCGGCAGCACTTCCTTGGTTGCCGAACTGACGATGATCTCATCAGCCGCGCGCAGTTCGGCTTCGCTGATCTCGCGCGCTTCGAAACGAATCCCGCACTCGGCCGTCAGTTCCTCGATCAAACCGTAGCGAATCCCTTCGAGAATCTTGTGGCTGCGCGGCGGCGCGGACAACACGCCGTCCTTCACCACCCACACATTCGACGACGATCCTTCGGTCAGCATGCCGTCGCGAAACTGGATCGTCTCGAACGCATCGTTCTCGGCGGCATATTGCGCCATCAGCACGTTGCCGAGCAGCGACACGGATTTGATGTCGCAATTGAGCCAGCGACGATCTTCCGCTGTCACGCAACGCACGCCTTGCGCGCGCTGCGCCGCGTTCGGCAGGTTCAGCGGCGTGACCATCACGAACACGGTCGGCTGAATGCCGGCCGGAAACGCGTGGCCGCGTTTGGCGACACCGCGCGTGACCTGAATATAGGCAATCGCGTCCTGATCGGCGCGCAATCCGCCGTCCGCCTCGTTGGCCGCAACCACGCGCTCGATCAGCGCGCGCCAGCCGGCATCGTCGAGCGGATTGACGATGCCGATCTTGTCGACTGACCGCGCGAGCCGCGCGAGATGCTGCTGGAAACGGAACAGCGTACGGCCGCCCGCATACGCGGGGTGTGCGTACAGCGGCGCGACTTCGTAAATGCCGTCGCCGAAAATAAAGCCGCGGTCGAGAACCGGCACGCGCGCTTCGGACAACGGCACCAACTCACCGTTCAGATAGACAATCGGATCGGGCGAAACATCGGAAACAGCAGTCATCGCAATTCGGCTCTTACTTCTTCTTGTTGAACATGAGCATCAGGGAATCCCACACGCGGCCGACCACGCCGGCTTGCGGCACAGCCTGCAGGGCCACTATCGGGAACTGCGCCAGCACCTTGCCGTCGGCGACCAGCTTCGCCGTACCGACCTGCTGACCGTTCGCGATCGGTGCGATCAGCGGATCCATCTGCTCGATCTGCGGCTTCACCTTGTCGCCCATACCCTTCGGCACGGTGATGTACTGGTCGCTCTTCACGCCGATCTGCACGGTGTCCTGCGCACCCTTGTAGACGCGCGGCGTGCCCACCACCTGATTCGCCTTGTACAGACGCACCGTGTCGTACGCGCTGTAGCCGTAGTTCAGCATCTTCAGGCTGTCCTGCACGCGGTCGTGTTCCTTGGTCTCGCCCATCATGACCGAGACGAGGCGGCGCGACGCGTCCGTCGCACCCGGCAGCGAACGCTTCGCGCTCGCGATCAGGCAGTAACCGGCGGCTTGCGTGTGACCGGTCTTCAGACCGTCGACCGTCGGGTCGATCCACAGCAGGCGGTTGCGGTTCGGCTGCTTGATCTTGTTGTACGTGAAATCCTTGACCGAGAAGATGTTGTAGTAGTCGGGGAAATCGCGGATCAGGCGCGCCGACAGCACCGCGAGGTCGCCCGCCGTGGTGTAGTGCTGCGGATCGGGCATGCCGTTCACATCGGCGAAATGCGTGTTCTTCATGCCGAGGCGCTGCGCTTCCGTGTTCATCATGTTGACGAACTGCGACTCGCTGCCGCCGACCAGTTCGGCGAGCGCGATCGCCGCGTCGTTACCCGACTGGATGATCATGCCGTACACCAGATCGTGCACGGTCACCGGCTTGTTCGCTTCGATGAACATGCGCGATTCGTCCGTGCGCACGCGGCGCACCGCTTCGCTCGGCATGACCGTCTGGTCCATGTTGATCTTCTTCGTCTGCAGTGCTTCGAAGACGAGGTACGCCGTCATCAGCTTGGTCAGCGACGCCGGTTCCACGCGCTCGTCCGGGTTGCCGGAGGCGAGCACCTGGTTGCTGGTCGCGTCGACGAGCACCCACGAGCGCGCATTCACCGCCGGCGGCGGCACTTGCGCGAAAGCGGTACTGGCGACGAGCGTGGCCGGCAGCACGACGCCGAGGGTCACGGCACGGCTAAGCGAAGAAGGAACGAAGGAAGCAACAGAGGGGAAAGACGTGCGGCCGGAGGTGGAGAAACGCATAGGGTCGATTCGTGCAGAAAGATACATCGCGCGCAGGGCGCATAGTTTGGAAGAGCCGGTCGGCGAGCGTCTGGCCGTAAAACGGCGCGGCGCCCATTGGACTTCCGGCCACGCGATCGGTTCGCGCAGCACGCCCGCATCCGGCACCGCTGCGCGCGAAAAGACGCTACGCGTCGCGCGAACTGCCGGATGGGCGGCGCTGCGCCCAAAAAAGAGTCGCCATTATACGCGCGCTCTCCCCGTTACTTTGCGCAAAGGCCGGCGATTAATTTGCGTTTGTGCGTACCTGTACCCCGGAAAACACATAGCGCATGCCGATCACCGCCACGCGTCGACGATGATCCGCTTCAGAACGTGCAGCTTGCGGTGCAGAAAGTGCTCCGCCCCCGGAATCACGACAACCGGCAATTCTTGCGGCCGCGCCCAGTCGTAAACGGATTGAATGGGAACCGTCTCGTCGATCTCCCCGTGAATCACGAGGGTGTTTTCCGGCACGGGCGCGACCTCCCAGCGGCTCGCCGCCGTGCCGACCAGCACCATTCGCTCGATCTCCTGACCTTCTTCACGCAACCGCGCGGCCACGTGCGACAGCACGAATGTGCCGAACGAAAAACCCGCCAGCACGAGGGGCAGATCGCTTTGGCCTGGTTCGGCTCGCATGTGATCGAGTACGGCGCGCAGATCGTCGCGCTCGCCGATGCCCGCGTCATGCTCGCCTTGCGTTTCGCCGACACCGCGAAAATTGGAGCGGTACGTCACGTAGTTCAACTGCACGAGCGTGCGCGCGAGCGTCTGCGCGACCTTGTTGTCCATGGTGCCGCCGAACAGCGGATGCGGATGCGCGACCAGCGCGATGCCGCGTGGCGTGGCGCCGTTCTCACGCGATTCGTCGGGCACATCCAGCGCGACTTCGATCTTGCCGACCGGGCCGTCGATCAGGTACTTCTTCGTATGTACGTTCATGGCGAGACTTATTGATCGATTTTCAGACGCTCGACGATCTTGCCGTTCGCGAGGTGCGAGTCGACGATTTCGTCGATGTCGCTCTCGTCGACGTACGTGTACCAGATGCCTTCCGGATACACGACGACCGTCGGCCCGAGTTCGCAGCGGTCGAGGCAACCGGCTTTGTTGATGCGCACCTGGCCCGGACCTGCGAGACCGAGTTTCTTCACGCGTTTTTTCGCGTACTCCTGCATCTCCTGTGCATTGCAGTTCGCGCAGCTCGGGCGCTCGGCGCCGGGTTCACGCTGATTGAGACAGAAGAAGACGTGGTACTTGTAGAAGGAGTCCATGATGTCCGGGGGCGAGACTGTCAGTGTGGGAAACGGCGCTGGATGCACAGCGGCGCGCCTGTTGTGCGAACGATTATAACGAGCGGGGCTGGCGGTCGCTGATGCGGTCCACGCCTGCCCGACGCAGTGAGTGCGGGCTTCACGTGTGCTTCATGCGCCGCTTGAGCCACGCCTGCTCGACGACATAGGCCAGCCACACCAGCGCCGCATACGGCCAGATCCATGCGAGCCAATGCGCCAGACCGTTGAAGTGCAGATAGCGCCCTTGCCGCCAGTCGGCCAGCACGGCATCGAAATACGGATTGACCGGCAGCAGATTGACGAACGCCAGCGCGATCGTCAACGCGGCGCCCGCCAGTGCCGCGCGCGATCTGCGCCGCAAACGCAACGTGAAGAGCGCCGCAGCGGTGCCGCACACGAGGCCCGCGAGTGCGCCGGGCGTCGCCCAGTCGAAAGCGAGACCGGACTGCGACTGCAGAAACGTCGCGCCCACCTTCACGCACAAGGTCGTGACGATAAACAGCAGCAGCAGGCGCACGCGCGGCGCATGGCGGCGCACCGGCAACGACGCCAGCGCGAGTGCGGCGAACAGGTTGAGCGTGGTGATCACGGCTTCCCACACGTCGTCGGGTATCCAGGCGGCGACGAAAGTCGGCCAGGCGGCGACGTGCCAGCCCGGCGGTGTCCACGCGAGCAAGGCGTCCTGCGTCGTCGAATCGAAACGCAGCCAGAGCGCGCGCGGCCAGTTGCCGAGACCGAACAGGCGTGGCGCCGGATACATCGTCGCAAACGGCCACGCCGCGACCAGACACGCGAGCGCGGCTCGGTCCCGCTCGAACCACAGAAGCCGCACGCGCCGCAGCAGGCCGCGATCGAGCAGCGCGCCCGTCGCTGGCGACATGATCGCCGCGCCAAGCAACGCGCCGAGCGCATTGGCGGCGAGATCGAGGTTGGAGGCGACCCGCGTCGGCAGATAGGTTTGCACGGCTTCCATCACGCCGGACAGCAAGCCGCCGAGCACGAAGGCGAACGCGACCGCCAGCGAGCCGCGCCAACGCGGATAGGCTGCGAGCACCACGAGCGCGCCGAACGGCATATAGCCGAGCACGTTGGTGACGACGTCGAACGCCGTCAGGTACTGCGGCATGGGATCGGACAGATAGGCAAACGGACCAAGGCCGAGCGAACGCCAGCCCGTAAACGGATACCACGAACCGTAGACGATTAGCGCGGTATACAGCACCAGAGCCTGCCGGGCGAGCACCGACGGACGGCGCGCCCAGGGTTTTACGCTCATGCAGCGCTCCGGTGCGTGCGCTGCAAGCCGGTCATTGCGCGGCGACCAGCGCCTGCACGCCGAGCCACGCGCCGATTTGCGCGACCAGATCGTCGCTGGCGGTGGCGAGCGCCTGCGCGCCGCCGGCAGCGTCCGCCGAACTGGACGGCGCGCGCGCGATAAACGTGCGCTGGCTGAGCACCTTGCCGTTCTGCGTAAGCGTGGCGCGCGCGGTGACCGCGGCGTGACTTTCGGACTGACTGTCGAAGACCTGTTCGAACTCGCTTAGATCGACCTTCAGGACTGGCGCGGCGACGCCGTCGGCGCCCGTCAGCACGGTGCCGCGCGAACTGAGCGCGCCACGCAGACGCTGGGTCAGCAACTGCGAAGGTGTCATGGTCCAGTGGCTGTTCGCGTAAGCGGCCGTCTGCTGCGCGTCGGCGTAACTCAGGCGGTAGATCAGCTTGTCCGACTCGAGCATGTCGGGCGCGCTCACGTCGAGCACCTTCACAGCTGGCGACGTGCCGGCCGACGCCGCCGGACTCGGCGGCCCGAAGTCGTAGCGGATGTCCGAGATCGCCGAGGGCGTGCCGGCGCAGCCCGCGGCGAGCACGCCGAAGGCGAGCAGCACCGCTAGCGCGGTGTGCGAGGACAAGAATCGGTGAATCGAGCGTGACATGACAATCTTCCTTTCTTCAAACCTTCAAAATCATTGTGCAGCGCGCGCGGCAGGCCACTTGAAGCCTGCTTCGCCGGGGCCGGGCGCCGCGCCCGGCGCGCCGAACAACACGCTGCGCGGACTGGTGCTGAAGGTATCGGCGGCGCGGTCCACCGAGCGGGCCGCCGAGCGCACGTCTTCAGCGAGCGAGTTGACGCGCGGCAAGGTGTCGTAACCCACCCGCGACGACAGTTCCTGCAGGGAGCCATTCATCGACACCAGCGCGTCGCCGGCCTGCTGCGCGGCCGTGCCGACCTTGTTCAGGTTGGTTTCGAACGGGCCGTTCGGGCGGTTCAGGCCGGTGATCAGCTGATTGGTCGACGCGAGCGTGCGATCCAGCTGGTCGATCGTGCCTGGCAGCTTGCCGGCGGCCGGCGCCATTTGCTGGCTCAGCGTGGCGACGCCGTCGGCGGCTTTCTGAAGGCTGGCAGCCGTGCCTTGCAGCTGCGCGGCCATTTCCGGTGACAGCAGATGATCGACGTCGTCCGCGACTTTTTCGAGCTTGCGCAGCAGCACGTCGCCGCGCTGCTGCAGTTGATCGAGCAAGCCGGGGCGCATCGGCAACTGCGCCACCTGTTTGGCCGACGACACCAGCGGCGACGGATCGCGCCCATTGTCATCCAGCTGGATGAAGGCAATACCCGTCACGCCCTGGAAACCCAGGCTGCCGAACGTCGAATGGGTAATCGGCGCGTGCGTATCGACCAGGATGCGAATCAGAATCTGCCCCGGATGAGCCGGATCGAATTTGATCGACTGCACCTTGCCGACGTCGAGCCCGCGATAACGCACCGCCGCGTCGGTGAACAGACCCGTGACGTTGGTGCGCGCAATCAGATCGTACGGCACCCGCACGGCACGGTCGACATTGAACAAAAAAGCCGCGAGCGCGATGGCCACCAGCAGAACGATCGTGAAGAGCCCGGCCCAGAAGGCATGTGATTTGTTTTCCATTGTCAGGTTCCCTGGTTCACAGCGGCAATTCGGACGATGCCGACTCGAGCGCCGCGCGCGGCAGCCGCGCGCGGCGCTCCGGCGGCAGCGCCTGCAACGCGCGGCGCCCGCGCAGGCCGAGGAAATATTCGCGGATGAAAGGATGATCGACCGCCGCGGCCTCTTCGACCGGCGCGGCGACCAGCACCTTGCGATCCGCCAGCACGGCGACGCGGGTGGACAGCGCCACCATCGTGTCGAGATCGTGGGTGACCATCACCACCGTCAGGCCGAGCGCGCGGTGCAGCGCGGAGATCAGCTCGACGAATTCATCCGACGACTGCGGATCGAGCCCGGCGGTCGGTTCGTCGAGAAACAGCAGTTCGGGTTCGAGCGCGATCGCCCGGGCAATGCCTACGCGTTTGATCATGCCGCCCGACAGCGCGGACGGCATTTTCGACGCATGCTTGCACGGCAGGCCGACCATCTCGAGCTTGAGCATGACGATGTCGCGCAACAGATCTTCGGGCACCTTGCCGAGTTCGCGCACGGGCTGCGCGATATTGTCGAACACCGACAGCGACGAAAACAGCGCGCCGCGCTGAAACAGCATGCCGGAGCGGCTGCGCATCAGCAGCGCGGTTTCCGGAGAGATGGTTGCGAGATTCTCGCCGAACAGCTTGATGGTGCCGGACGAAGGCCGCTCGAGACCGAGAATCTGCCGCACCAGCGTGGTCTTGCCGGATCCGGAGCCGCCTACGATCGACATGATCTCGCCGCGCCGCACGTCCAGGTTCAGATGCTGGTGCACGATGTTGCGGCCGTAGCGTTTGGTCACGTCGATCACTTCGATCACCGGCTCGGCGATCGAGGGCATCGGCTGGCCGCGCACGGCCTGAGTGAGTGGCGCGATCATCCGAGCCCCACGTTCTGAAAGAGGATCGCGAACACGGCGTCCGCGAGAATTACGATGGTAATCGAGGTCACCACCGAGGTCGTCGTGCCTTCGCCGAGACTCTGCGAATTGGCCTTGATACGGAAACCGAAATGACAGCCGACGATCGCGATCAGCATGCCGAACGCGACGCCCTTGCCCAGGCCGATCCACAGATTGGCGACCGGCACCACGCTCGGCAGCGCTCGCGCGAAATAGCTCATATCGATGCCGAGCGCGATCTTGGCGGCGAGCGCGCCGCCCGTCAGCGCAATGATGTTAGTCCACATGACGAGCAGCGGCATGGCCACGCCGAGCGCGACCACGCGCGGCAGGATCAGCCGCAGCCCGTGCGGGATGCCCATCACGCGCATGGCGTCGAGTTCTTCGGTCACGCGCATCACGCCGATCTGCGCCGTGATCGCCGAACCCGAGCGGCCTGCCACCAGAATCGCGGCGAGCACCGGCCCGAGTTCGCGAATCACCGAGAGGCCGAGAATATTGACGATGTACTGGTTTGCGCCAAACAGCCGCAACTGCTGCGCCGACAGATAGCTGAGCACGATGCCGATCAGGAACGCGACCAGCGCGGTGATCGGCATGGCTTTGGTGCCGGCGTTATAGATGTTCGCGGAGATCTCGGTCCACGGCGTGATCTTCGGTTTGCGCGCGATCGCCAACAGATCGAGCACGACGCGTCCAAGCATGGCCACGCCGCCATACAGATGCTCGAAGAACGAGAAGATCGCGAGCCCCAACCGCGTGAACGGATCGAACTTGACCACCGGCTCGGCCGTCTCGCGCACGGTGTCGAGCAAGGCGATGCGCTCGAAAATGTCGCGTTGCGTGTCGGTGAGCGTGGTGTCCGGGGGCATCTTGTGGCCCCACACGCGCCACAGCGCCTGGCCGCCGACGTGGTCCATCCGGTCGATGCGCGACAGGTCCCATTGACCGACGCCGTCGGCGCCGACCAGCGACCCCAACAGAGGAATCACGTGCCCGGTGGCCTTGTCGCGCGCGAGCGCGAGCGCCGTCCACTGGCCCGAAAGCCGGACGATCTTGCCTTGGCTGCCTGCCGCGACTTCGAGGCCGGGCGGAGTGTCGTAGTTCAAGGATCGTTGAATCTGGTTATCGGATTAGCGGCCATTGTAACGAAGGCGCGGCGCGGCAACCGTGCACGCGGCCTCACCCGCTTCGCTGTCGCTACAATATGAACCATGAACACGTCCAACACTCCCTCCCAAGGCGACTGGCGCATCGACCGCGAGCGCGCCGTCGCCCTGTTCGGCCCGCACGCGCATGACTGGCCGATCGAAATCGTCGAGGAAACCGGCTCGACCAACGCCGACCTGATGACGCGCGTCAAAGCGCTGCCGCGCAAGGCTGGCGCGCTGCCGCGGCCGATCGTGCGGGTGGCGTATCTGCAAACCGCCGGGCGTGGCCGCCGTGGGCGTCCGTGGTATGCGGAGCCGGGCAATGCGCTGCTGTTTTCGGTCGCCTGCGTGCTGCCCCGTCCGCTCGAGGGGCTCGCGGGCCTGAGTCTCGCGGTGGGCGTCGCGCTGGTCGACGGGCTGCGCTCGCTGCCCGTCGCCGGCCCCGGCCAGATCGCGTTGAAGTGGCCGAACGACGTCCTGCTCGAAGGCGACAAGCTGGCCGGCATCCTGATCGAAACCGCGTGGAACACCGACGACGCCAGCGCAGTGGTGATCGGCATCGGCACCAACGTGAAGGGCGCGGATGAACTCGCGGCCAAAGTCGGCGCGCTGAACGCCGGCGTGCCGCCGCAGGCGCGCGGCACCATGCCGACCGCGCTGCAGCGTGCGCTGCCCAACGCCAATCTCACCGACACGCTCGCCGCCGAGCTGAACGCGCTCGAACCGGCGTTGCAGCGCTTCGGCGCTGAAGGCTTCGCGCCGTTCCAGGCGCGCTGGAACGCCGTGCACGCCTACGCAGGCCGCGAAGTCGTGTTGCTGGAGCAAGGCGAAGAACAGATGCGCGGCGTGGCGGCGGGCGTCGACGAGCGCGGCCAGTTGCTGCTCGACACCGCAAACGGCCGAGAGATCGTGGCGACCGGCGACGTCTCGCTGCGTCTGGCCGACGGTGCCGCATGACGAGCGGCGCGCCCTGGTTGTTGATCGACGCGGGCAATAGCCGCATCAAGTGGGCGCTGGTGCAGGCGGACGGCTCGCAGATCGCGGCCGGCGCGCTGACCCACGGCGGCGCGGACCAGCCGGACTGGTCGAACTTGCCGACGCCCGGTGGCGCATGGTTGTCGAATGTGGCGGGCGAAAACGTCGCGGCGCGGATGGCCGCGTTGCTCGACGCGCGCTGGCCGCAACTGCCGCTCACGACGATCCGCGCCCGCGCGCAGCAATGCGGCGTGACCAACAGCTACACCACGCCGCATGCGCTCGGCAGCGACCGCTGGGCCGGCATGATCGGCGCACACGCGGCGTTTCCTGGCGAGCATCTGCTGCTTGCGACGTTCGGCACGGCGACCACGCTCGAAGCATTGCGTGCGGATGGCTGCTTTGTCGGCGGTCTGATCGCGCCGGGCTGGAGCTTGATGATGCGCTCGCTTGGCGAGCACACGGCGCAACTGCCGACGCTCGACGCCCACGCGGCGCGCGGTCTGCTCGACGGCAGTCCTCCGGATGCGGCGCGCCGCGGCCCGTTCTTCGCAACGGATACGCCGCGCTCCTTGTCCGCCGGTTGTACGTTGGCGCAAGCGGGCTTGATCGAACGCATGTGGCGCGATCTGCAGGATGAGTGGCAGGTGCCGGTGCGCCTCGTGGTCAGCGGCGGCGCCGTGGACCAGGTGGCGAGCGTGCTGAAAGTGCCGCATACTCGCCACGATTCGCTCGTGCTGTCCGGTCTTGCGCTGATTGCTGCCGAGCGCGTCGTGGAACGCGGCAACTGAATCGCGGCCATAGAAATAACGGCGGCTCAACTTCTGGACGGGGAAAACCAACAATGCTGCGCTGGCTGATCGCCATTCTGTTTCTTGCCAATATGTTGGCATTCATCGCGGTGCGCGGCGTATTCGGCCCGACGCCCACAGCCGGCGGACGCGAGCCCAACCATCTGAACCGCCAGGTTCATCAAGAGTGGTTGAAGGTGCAGCCGGTCACGGCGGCAGAGGCTGCCGATCAGGCAGTGGTGGGTGGGCCGGCGCCGACGGCGCCGATCGCGGCGTCTGCCCTGTCGCAGTAACGCAAGCCGTCACGCAACGAGCGGATCGATTTCGCGGCGGACGGCGCGAGACGCGAAGTCGGTGCGCCGCTCACGCGGCAGTTGACCTTTAGCCCTGTGTTCGAACTTTCTTCAATAGTGCGGTAGTCGAGCGGTCGTGCTCGAAGGGAATCGCCAACGCCTTACCGCCCCAGCTTCGCACGATGCCCGACTCGGGCAACACGTCCATGTCGTAGTCGCCGCCCTTGACGAGCACGTCCGGCCGAACCGCCGAAATCAACTCGACGGGCGTCTTCTCGCCGAAGCACACCACGTAATCGACGCTTTCAAGCGCCGCCAGCAGGGCCATTCGGTCAGCCTCGTTATTGATGGGCCGGTCGTCGCCTTTGCCGAGCATGCGTACCGACGCATCGCTATTCACGCCGACGATCAGGCAAGCGCCCAAAGCCTTGGCATCCGCGAGATAAGTCACATGCCCGCGGTGCAGGATATCGAACACTCCGTTGGTAAACACGACCGGCGCGCTCAGCGAAGGACGCAGCGTCGCCAGTGCATCGCGCGTCAGAATCTTGCGTTCAAAAATGGCAGCCATGGAGGAACTGGAAAGGACAGGAAGGTGCCGTCACCATACACGATGGGCCGCACGAAAGAAAACGGCCTGGCGCACATAAACGCGCCAGGCCGTTCTTAAATGTCTTCAACCCGGTTCGCGGCATGCGGCGCCGCGAACCTGTGTCACCAACTCGCGACCGTCAGGCCGGCTGTTCCGCCGACTTCTGATCGGCCTGCAGACGCGCGACCACTTCCTTGCGATAGCGGTTCAGTTCCTGCGCCGTGTTAAACGTGCGCTCGAACAGAATGGACAGGTTGTGCAGAATGCGCTCGACCACTTTCTTTTCCCAGCCGTCGTCGAAACGGATTTGTTCGTCGAGCCAGCGTTCAAGCCATTCCGGATCCGGCAGACGCGATTGAATCGTGTCGCGCGGGAACAGCGCCTGGTTCACGTGCAGGTTGGTCGGGTGCAGCGGTTTTTCCGTGCGGCGGGCCGATGCCATCAGAACACCGATCTTCGCAAACGCGGCGCGCGCGATGTCGCCCGTTTGCGCCATCGCCTTCTTCATGTAGCGCAGATATGCGCCGCCATGACGTGCTTCGTCGCGCGAGATGGTCTCGTAGATCTGCTTGATGACCGGCTCGGTGTGCCATTCGGCTGCACGGCGATACCAGTGATTCAGGCGGATTTCGCCGCAGAAGTGAAGCATCAGCGTTTCGAGCGGCGGCGCCGGATCGAATTCGAAGCGCACGGCGTGCAGTTCCTCTTCGGTCGGGCACATTTCCGGCTTGAAGCGGCGCAGATATTCCATCAGCACCAGCGAATGCTTCTGTTCTTCGAAGAACCACACGCTCATGAACGCGGAGAAATCGCTGTCGTGATGGTTGTCACGCAGAAACATTTCCGTGGCGGGCAACGCCGACCATTCGGTGATCGCGTTCATCTTGATCGTCGCTGCCTGCTCGTCGGTCAATAGCGATGCATCGAACTTGTCCCAAGGAATGTCTTTCTCCATGTCCCATCGAACGGATTCGAGCGATTTATAAAGTTCCGGATAAAGCATGGTGTTCATAGTCCCACCCCTGTTCTGCGCATACTGTGTGTGTCTGTCGCTGCTACGTGTAGCACTTTTGCTCACGGCGAACCGATTGCACCATTTGTGCACCGTTTGCCAGCCAAGCATTCAATTTTACGCGGTAATCGGCCGCCCAGATGCACCTGCGGCAAAGAAGTCCAGGCGTTTGCGCATGCGCGACTGCTCCTACGTTACGCGCTGCGCGGCCAACCGTGGGTGAGGGATACCCTGTGCCTGAGGTCGAGCCAGTTTGCGATGAAAACCGCACCGTCCAGCCCTGAGCCGGCGTTGCCGGCGGCGAATGGAGCAAGGGCGGCTGGATTGGTAGTTTTCAACGCACGCCCAAAAGCCAAATAAAGCTTACACAATGATAGCACGCTGACTTGTCTGAACCTGCCCCGTAGCAGTCGCAATTACAGTGCCTGGCTGACCTTGCGCAAGAAAACGCCCAGTTCGCGAAGTGTGGCGGACGATCGGGGTCAAAACCATGACAGACGGCGTACTTGCCTTTCTGTGCAGCGCCAACACCCGAGTCACGCCACCGCGTTTCATTCCTGCCTTTAAATAGACTTTTTCGTGACTTTGGGGCCGGCGCTTGCGCCGCTCGTGCGCTTCGTGGCCGTCGTTGCCCGCTTCGCCGCCGGCCGCCTGGCCGCGGACTCCGCGTCCTCTTCCGGCGCCTGCGCCGCGTCGGCCGCCGCCTTGCCGCCGGATGCCGAAGCTCCCCCATCGTCGGGCGCAAAATCGGATGCCTCGGCACCCGCACCGGCGGCCGGCGGTTGCGTCATCGCGAACTGGGCGATCTGGTTGAACTGGGATTGCAGCAGATTCCACCACGCGGATGCGTCGAAAGGCGGCGTGGCGGGCGTCTCCTGTTCGTCGCCAGCCGGCTCGTCAGCTGACGAAGCCGTGCGCGAAGCAGCTGGCGCTGGCGCCGGGGCAGCCGCCGCCGGATGCGGCCAGCCCGTCGCCGGCGCGGGACTCGGCGCGGCGGACTCCGCCGCGGGCTGCGACATCGACGACTGCGCGAAGGCGCCGAACGCGCGCAGCGTCGCGAGCGTCGCGCGCTGCACTTCGAGCGCCTGAATCGCGGACTGCAACATGCTCAGGTTCAGCTTGAGCCATTGCTCGACCGCGCGCATGTCGGTGATGCGCTTGTCGAGTTCCTCGACATTGGTGAGCGGCGCCATCATGTCGGACATCATCGAGAGCGAAGGTCCGAGACCACCGCCGGCCGGTTGCGCGCCGGAAAAAGCCGAGCCGAACGGCGACAGTCGCATCATGCCCCACATGCGCTCGAGCATTTCAGCGGGCGGGAAACCAGGAAAGCCGGGAAAGGGCGGCGTGGAGCCAGGAGTATCGGTCATGCTAGTCGCCTCGCTGCGTAAAATGAGGAAGGGGCGCCGTCCCGCGCGCGTCTGTTTCGATCATACCGTGCGGCAGGCGGCCTCATGAGCGCTTGTCGCCTGTGGCGCCGCCGTTCGACGGCTGACCGCGCCACGGGTCGGCGCCGCCGAAATCCGGCGCGCGCCGTTCGCGCAGCGAGTTCACGCCTTCGCGCACATCCGGTCCGGCAAAGCCCATGAATTCCAGCGCGAGCGACGTATCGAACGCCGGCCCCGCCGAGCGCAGCCAGTTGTTCAATGCGTACTTGGTCCAGCGAATCGCCGTTTGCGAGCCGTTGGCCAGCTTCTGCGCGACCTCGAATGCTTTGGGCAGCAGATCGTTTTCGTCGACGGCGAGCGAGACGAGGCCAATGCGTTCTGCCTCCTCGCCGCTCACCGGCTCGCACAGCATCAGGTAATACTTGGCTTTCGCCATGCCGCACAGCAATGGCCAGACGATCGCCGCGTGATCGCCCGCGGCCACGCCCAGACGCGTATGCCCGTCGATGATGCGCGCCGTCTTCGTCGCGATCGAGATGTCGGCGAGAAGCCCCGCTACAAGCCCGGCTCCCACGGCCGGTCCGTGCATGGCCGACACGACAGGCTTGCTGCAATTGATCACGTTGTAGACGAGATCGCGCGCCTCGCGCCATACGCGCGCGCGCACGTCGAAATCAGTGGCCATGTCTTCGACGAGTTGCAGGTCGCCGCCGGCGGAAAAGCCTTTGCCTTCGCCGCGAATGATCGCCACACGCGTGTCGGGATCGCGATCGATGTCGCGCCAGATCTCGGCGAGTTCGAAGTGCATGCGCGCATTGGCGGTGGCGAGCCCACTCTTGTTGGCGCCCTCGCCGCTCATCACGACTTCGAGCACGCCGTGCGGATGGCGATGCAACTGGAGCGACTGGTAGTGCGTGTAAAACGCGTCGTTACGGTGTGGTGCCTGAGACATGATGAGCAATCCGTGATCGGTGTGTCGGTTGAACCGTGCGGCGTTCGTTCAACGCGGCTGATAAACCCACTTCGCATTCTTGATTTCGACCATCACACGCGCCCGTTGATCAAGCCCGAGGTGATCCGTGGCGCTCATGTTGACGACGCCATTGGTGTCCGCGAGACCGTGTGTCGCTTCGAGCGCATCGCGCAGCGCGCGGCGAAATTCCGGCGTGCCCGGCGCGCCGCTTTTCAGCGCGACGGGCACGGCATTGCCGAGCAGCATGCCCGCGTCCCACGTGTACGAGCCGAACGCCGAGACACTGCCCGCGCCGCGCACCGCTTCGAAGCGCGCGATGTAGTCGAGCGCGAGACGTTTGGCCGGATGATCCGCCGGCAATTGCGCGGCGACCAGCACCGGACTCGCGGGCAGGAACGTGCCGTTGCAATCGGCGCCGCATACGCGCAGGAAGTCGTTATTCCCGACTCCGTGATTGTGATAGATCACCCCTTTGTAGCCGCGCTCCCTGAGCGTTTTCGGCGGCAATGCTGCGGGCGTGCCGGCCGCGCCGACCACCACCGCATCCGGATGCGTCGCGAGAATCTTGAGGACCTGACCGGTCACGCTCGGATCGGTGCGATTGAAGCGCTCACTCGCCACCATCTCGATGTGATGCAGTTGCGCGAACTTCGCGACTTCAGTGTAGAAGGTCTCGCCGAGCGCGTCGGCCTGGCCGATAAAGGCAATGGTTTTGACGCCGTGCAGGCTGGCGTGCTCTGCAATCGCCGACGCCATCATCGCATCCGTTTGCGGCGTCTTGAAGACCCAGCGGCGTTTCGCATCCACGGGCTCAATGATTTTCGCCGACGAAGCCAGCGAGATCATCGGCGTTTGACCTTCGGCGACCACGTCGATCATCGCTAGCGAATTCGGCGTGATCGAAGAACCGATGATCGCGTCGACGTGATTTTCGGAGATCAGTTTCTTGGTGTCCTGCACGGCCTGGGTCGTGTCGGACGCGTCGTCGAGCACGATGTATTCGACGCTCTGACCGCCGATCTGTTTGAGCAGCAATGCGACCGTATCGCGCGCGGGAATGCCGAGCGACGCGGCCGGTCCGGTGAGCGACAACACGAGGCCGATTTTCACCTGCGCCAACGCGATGCCGGGCAATACGCCGGTCAGCGCCGCGCACAGCGCAACGGCGAGGCGCGCGAGGTGATTGCGCGAGGGCGTCAGGCGCAGGTTGTCGGATGCGCTTGCGCGCCGGGTTCCAGGTTCAAGGGATTCGATTCGCGGCATGCTGTCTCCTCACGTCGGTTTTTCGTTTTGATGTGCTGCCGATGTCCCGGCTCATGCCCTGCTCACGTGCCGTTCACTCGCGGCTTCGCGACGGTCCTGCGATGAACCCGCAGTCAGCCACCCCGGCCATGCCGTCGCGCCAGTCAGTGTAGCCGCGCGCACTCGCCGCGGCATCGGGCGAAACCCTTTCGGATCCGGCGCGGCACGCTGCGAATGCGGCCGCGACGCCGCGTTTCGCACAACGTGGGTGCTTCAATCCAGCGGCGCGATACCCTGGTCGATCGAACCGAAAATCGACTTGCCTGCTTCGTCGAACATTTCGATCTTCACCGTATCGCCGTACTTCATGAACTCGGTTTGCGGCGCGCCATGCTCGATGGTCTCGAGGCAACGCTTCTCGGCGATACAGCAATAGCCGCGCTTGGCGTCCTTGTTCGACACCGTGCCCGAGCCGACGATCGCGCCCGCACGCAGGTTGCGCGTCTTCGCCGCGTGCGCGATCAACTGGCCGAAGTGAAACACCATGTCGGTGCCGGCGTCCGGCTGGCCGACTTTCCTGTTGTTCCAATGGACGATCATTGGCCGGTGCACGCGGCCTTCGCGCCAGTGTTCGCCGAGCTCGTCAGGTGTGACCGCGACCGGCGCGAACGACGTGGCCGGCTTGCTCTGGAAAAAGCCGAAGCCCTTCGCGAGTTCGGCGGGAATCAGATTGCGCAGCGAGACGTCGTTGACGAGCGTGATCAGACGCACGCTCCTGAGCGCCTGGTCGGGCGTGACGCCCATCGGCACGTCGCCGGTGATCACGGCGACTTCCGCTTCGAAGTCGATGCCGAATGCTTCGGACGCGCACAGCACGTCATCTTTCGGCCCGATAAAGTCGTCGCTGCCGCCCTGATACATGAGCGGATCGGTCCAGAACTCGGGCGGCATTTCCGCGCCCCGCGCGCGCCGCACCAGTTCGACATGGTTCACATACGACGAGCCGTCGGCCCACTGGAACGAACGCGGCAGCGGCGCCATGCATTCCTTGGCGTCGAACGGGAAGGTGTTGCGCGCGCGGCCCTGGTTGAGCGCGTCGTACAGATCGTGCAGTTGCGGCGCGTAGAAGGCCCAGTCGTCGAGCACGCGCTGCAACGTGGGCGCGATCGCGTCGGCAATGGCCGCGGTGTGCAGGTCGCGCGACACGACGATCAGTTGACCGTCGCGCGTGCCGTCCTTCAGCGTGGCAAGTTTCATAGAGGAATGAACCGTGTTGGTGACGATAGAGGGAATCTATTCTACGATGGTGAATCGGCGCGGCCCAAGTGCCCGCGATCCGGCTCATCCGTGTGTCACTTTTTGAATGCGCTGCGTGCGCCTCGCTCATGCCTCCAACTGCCCGCTCCGGCGCGATCCGCACCGACGCCGACTCCGCTGAACCGCTCGACCCGCCCGAACCCGACGACGAAAGCGTCGAGAGCGGCGAGGAAAAGTTGCGCTCGGGCATCCAGTCGATCGAAGTCGGCTTCAGACTGCTCGACGTGCTGACCCATGAGCCGCGCGCCATGATGCTGCGCGATCTCGCCCAGCGTGCCGGCATGAGCCCGGCGAAGGCACACCGATATCTCGTGAGTTTTCTGCGCCTCGGTGTGGTGTCGCAGGACCCGCTGTCGGGCCGCTACGAGCTAGGCGGTTTCGCGTTGCAATTGGGACTCGCGCGGCTGGCCCGGGTCGACGGCGTCAAGCTCGCGCGCGTCGCGCTTGCCGAATTACGCGACCGGCTCGATCTCACGGTGGGCATCGCGGTATGGGGCAATCAGGGGCCGACCATGGTGCACTGGATGGAATCGAGCCATCCGGCAAAAGCGTCGCTGAAACTCGGCGATGTGATGCCGCTGCTCAGTTCCGCCACCGGCCTGCTGTTCGCCGCGTATCTGCCGTCGAGCAAGACCGCGGCGATGCTCGAACGCGAACTGGCCGATTCGCGCCGCTCGTCACATATGGGCGGCCCGCGCACGCGCGATGAAGTCGAGCAGGTTCTCGCGCACGTACGAGAACATCAGGCCGCGCGCGTGGAAGGGATGTTGCTGCCGACCATTCACGCGTTCTGCATGCCAGTGTTCGACTCGACCGGCGAACTGGCGCTCGGCCTCGTCGCGCTCGGTCATGAGGGCGCGTTCGATATTCGCTGGGGCGGCGAGATCGATACGGCATTGCGCGAGTGCGCGCAAAAGCTCTCATATGAACTGGGGTATAGTGCGTCGCCACGCCACGAACAGGCGTGATGCCGGGCGTCAGGCGCCTCGCGATCGTCGGCTCCGAAGCGAACTCAGTCGGCGAGTCGGCGGCGCGGCGTTGCATGCGCTGTGGCGGGTCTTGAACGCGCGTGTTTTCATCGACGCGGAACGTCACTCGCAGCTGCGCGGTCGAATCCGTTCACTGCGTGCCTCGTATGCATCAGGGCAGGCATCAGGCCTAATGCCTGTTTTGCAGCAGCCGCCGCCCACGCGCTCTGATCGTCAATCCCGAAGCTTCAAATCCGCACACATTCACTGACCGATGTCCTCAGCTCCCGCCGCTCGCCGCTCCGATCGCACGCCGCCAAGTGCACCACGCACCGGTTTGCGCGTATGGCGCTGGATCGTGGTGCTGCTGATCGTGGCCGTTTTGCACTGGATTGCCGCGCAATGGGTCGAGCGCAATCGCGCCACGCTCAATCCCTCTGACAATGAGCACGTGCCTGTGCAGGTCGCATTGCTGACGCCCGAGCGCATCGAACGCAAACCGGCCGCCGCGTCACTCACGCCTGAACCGGCGCCGGCGCGCCACGCCGCGGCGAGCAAGCCGCGCGAACATGTGCTGACGGCGCTGCAACCGGCGAAGCAAGCCACGCCGGCAACACCTGTCGCGGCGTCGGACGCCGTGGCAAGCGCCCCGGCCGCGGCGTCGAGCGCCAACACAGCACCCAATGCCGCCGCAAGCGCCGCCGGCATGGCTAGCGCGCCCGCTGCCGCGAGTGCGCCGCAAGCGTCGCCCGGCGTGAAGTTCTCCGTCCCGCCATCGGGCGAATTGCAGTACGACACGTTCTACAACGGCGTGCGCAACCAGCCGGGCACGATCCACTGGAGCAGCAGCGCGCAGAGCTACGAAATGATCGTTTCCGTGCCGCTGCCTTTCGTCGGCACATTCGTGTATTCGAGCCATGGCCGTATCGACGCATTCGGCCTCGCTCCGGACCAGTATGTCGAAAAGCGCGGCCGCCGGGCGGAAGACATCGCGATCTTCAATCGCGCCGACAAGAAGATCGCTTTTACGCGCACCCCGGCCACGCTGCCGTTGCCCGATGGCGCGCAGGACCGTTTCAGCATGATGATGCAACTCGCCAGCCTCGTGCGCGGCGACCCGGGCGCCTACAAACCGGGCGTGACGCGGCAGTTCTTCGTGGTGGATAGCGATAGCGGCGAAAACTGGCCGGTCGAGACGATCGGCGACGAAACCATCCGCACGGCGCAAGGTTTCCTCGACACGCGCCATTTCAAGCGCCTGCCCCGCCATGACGGCGATTTGCGCCGCATAGACGTGTGGCTCGCGCCGTCGCTCGGCTGGCTGCCTGCGCGCATCGTTCAGACGGAACCGAACGGCACGCAATTCGAACTGGTGTGGCGCGGCAAGCTCAATGCCGATACGGCCGGCAGCGCGCCCAACAGCAATGGCGATGCGAGCACCGCTTCTCCTGACAATTCAGCCAACCCGCCGCCCGCGGCCGCATCGGCAGTAACGCCCGATGCCGCACCCGCTTCGCCGGTCGATCCGACCGACGCCGCCAATATGCCAGGCATCATCAAGCCGTAAGCGGCGAACCCGAACAGTGTCTCCATCAGATCGGCGAAACTTCCGTGGCGAAGCTGACTCGCAACAAAGAGTTGCAACCGTTCGCGCCCGAGGTGTGTATATAAATCAACCGTGTAGCCAAGACCAGATGGGACACAGCGCGCGCGAATGGACCTTCCACTGCGTTCCCCTTCAAAGGAGCCCGCATGCAAGTGAACATCAACGGTATCGAGACGCGCTATGTGCTGAGCAATGAGGGCGGCGGTCCCTGGCTAACGTTCATCCATCAGCTCGGTGGCGACCTGTCCGTGTGGGACCAGCTCGCCGGCTATTTCCGCGACGACTACACCGTCCTGCGCTACGACGTGCGCGGTCATGGCAAGACCGCGGCATGCGGCGCGCCGTTTGGCGTCGCCGACCTGTCACACGATCTCGCCACGCTGCTCGATGCGCTCGGCGCACCCAGTACGCATCTGGTCGGCATGTCGATGGGCGGCATGATCGCGCAGCAATTCGCACTCGATCATCCCGCGCGCGTCGACTCCTTGACGATCGCCGACAGCAGCGCCGGCACGCCGCCGGAAGCCCGCGCCACGTGGGATCAGCGTGCCGCGGCGGCCCGCCAGGACGGCATGGCGGCGCTCGTGCCAGCCACTTTGAACCGCTGGCTGACAGCCGATTTTCAGACCGCGCACCCCGAAGCAGTCGAGCAGATCCGCGATGTGTTGAGCCACACGTTGCCAGAAGGCTACGCCATGGCGTGCGAAGCCCTGCGCGATTTCGACGTACGCAGTAAGCTGGGAAGAATCCGATGCCCAACATTGACCGTGGCGGGCCGCCACGACACGGGCACGCCGCCTGCTTCTACACAGGCGATAGCAGACGCCATCGAAGGCGCATGTTTCGAACTGCTGGATGCCGCTCATCTCGCGCCCATCGAGCAGTCTCACCGTTTTGCTGCGCTGCTTGAAACGTTTCTTGAAAGGCCGGTCTAACCGGTAGGTTCGGAACCTTTACAAGCGTCATCCGGACCCACCCCTTGAATTCCACACCACAAGCTCCACCTAAGACGCAGGAATGGCAGGAGCCAACGGAAATAAGGAGTGTCGCCATGCAAATGATCTACAACAGCCCCAACTATTGCGTCGTCGAGTTTCCGCCACAGGAAGGTCCTCTGGCCATGAAGTCAGGCGGCTACGAGATCGTCGACAAAAACATGCAGCGTGAGATCTATATCGACGGCGCAATGGCGGCGCGTTTTCGCGAGCACGTGCAGAAGTTGATCGAAGAAGAACCGTCGCTGGACGAAGTAGACGAATTCCTTGGCCAGTTCGACAGTCTGATGCATCAACCAGTGATTCTTCACTAACCGCAAGGTTCGGCTTAACGTTTTTGGCGACATACATCGACCGCGCCGTCCGGCCCCGTCATTGGGCAAACCGGCGGCTTTTACAAGTCGGTCGGCAAATATGAAACGGCCCAGCAGGCTTTTGCCTTGCTGGGCCGTTTTCTTTGTCATGCCGCTTTACCGTTTCTTCGTGCCCCACGCCTCGACACCCAAGGCGGCTGCCCCCGCCCCACGCCGGGCGGATCCGCCCGGCAGCGGCTACAATGACAGGTTTCCCGAAAAAGCCGGCGCAAGCCCTCGTCCGCCATGAACCAGCCCGCTCAAACCGCTACGCCAGTCCGTCCCGACGCCGCCTACACGCGCGGCGCGGCGCTGCCCGCGCTGCTCAAGTCGCGCATCCTGATCCTGGACGGCGCAATGGGCACGATGATCCAGCGCTACAAGCTCGACGAAGCCCGCTATCGCGGCGAGCGCTTCAAGGACTACGGACGCGACATCAAGGGCAACAACGAGTTGCTGTCGATCACGCAGCCGCAGATCATCAGCGAGATTCACGAGCAGTATCTGGCGGCGGGCGCGGACATCATCGAGACCAACACGTTCGGCGCGACCACGGTCGCCCAGGCGGACTACGGCATGGAAGCGCTCGCGGTCGAGATGAACCTCGAGTCGGCCAAGCTGGCGCGCGCCGCCTGCGACAAGTATTCGACGCCCGACAGGCCGCGTTTCGTCGCCGGCGCGATCGGACCGACGCCGAAGACCGCGAGCATTTCCCCTGACGTGAACGATCCGGGCGCGCGCAACGTGACGTTCGACGAACTGCGTGCGGCCTACTACGAGCAGGCCAAAGCCTTGCTCGACGGCGGTGCCGATCTGTTTCTCGTCGAGACCATTTTCGACACGCTCAATGCAAAGGCTGCGCTGTTTGCGCTCGACGAATTGTTCGAAGACACCGGCGAGCGTTTGCCGATCATGATCTCGGGCACCGTCACCGATGCGTCGGGCCGCATTCTGTCGGGGCAAACGGTTGAAGCGTTCTGGAATTCGCTGCGTCATGCGAAGCCGCTCACGTTCGGTCTGAACTGCGCGTTGGGCGCGGCTTTGATGCGGCCGTATATCGCGGAATTGGCCAAGCTTTGCGATACGTATGTGTCGTGCTATCCGAACGCTGGTTTGCCGAATCCGATGAGCGATACGGGCTTTGATGAACTGCCCGCGGACACCTCGGGCTTGCTGAAGGAGTTCGCGCAGGCCGGGCTTGTGAATATCGCGGGCGGTTGCTGTGGCACGACGCCGGAGCATATTGCGGCGATAGCGCAGGCGCTGGCCGAAGTGAAGCCGCGCCAATGGCCGACGCAATACCGCGACGCAGCCTGAGTCGAGCCGCGTCTCGCTGAGGCGCCGCCGCACTTCCGCTATCGAACACGACGCACTTAATCGCAGCCACCGAGCACATACGCCATGACCGATCACACCATGCGCCTTTCCGGCCTCGAGCCGTTCAACGTCACGTCCGGGACGCTTTTCATCAACGTCGGCGAACGCACCAACGTGACCGGCTCGAAGGCGTTCGCGCGAATGATCCTGAACGACCAGTTCGACGACGCGATCGCGGTCGCGCGCCAGCAGGTCGAAAACGGCGCGCAGGTCATCGACGTCAACATGGACGAGGCGATGCTCGATTCGAAAGCGGCAATGGTGCGCTTCATGAATCTGATCGCGTCGGAACCGGATATCGCGCGCGTGCCGATCATGATCGATTCGTCGAAGTGGGAAGTGATCGAAGCCGGTCTGAAGTGCGTGCAAGGCAAAGCGATCGTCAACTCGATCTCGCTGAAGGAAGGCGAAGAAGCGTTCCGCCACCACGCAAACCTGATCCGCCGCTACGGCGCGGCCGCGGTGGTGATGGCCTTCGACGAACAAGGCCAGGCCGACACGTTCGAGCGCAAGACGCAGATCTGCAAGCGCTCGTATGACTTCCTCGTGAACGAAGTCGGCTTCCCGCCGGAAGACATCATCTTCGATCCGAACATCTTCGCGATCGCGACCGGCATCGAGGAGCACAACAACTACGCCGTCGACTTCATCAACGCCACGCGCTGGATCAAGGAGAATCTGCTGTACGCGAAGGTGAGCGGCGGCGTGTCGAACGTGTCGTTCTCGTTCCGCGGCAACGATCCCGTGCGCGAGGCGATCCACACCGTGTTCCTCTATCACGCGATCCAGGCGGGGATGGACATGGGCATCGTCAACGCGGGCCAGCTCGGCGTGTATGCGGACCTCGATCCGGAGTTGCGCGAGCGTGTCGAAGACGTCGTGCTGAACCGCCGCGAAGACGGCACCGACCGCCTGCTCGAAATCGCCGACAAGTTCAAGACCGGCGCGGCGAAGAAAGAAGAGAACCTCGAATGGCGCAACCAGCCGGTCGAGAAGCGCCTGTCGCACGCGCTCGTGCATGGCATCACCAACTTTATCGTCGAAGACACCGAGGAAGTCCGCGCGAAGATCGCCGCTGATGGCGGCCGCCCGATCAACGTGATCGAAGGCCCGTTGATGGACGGCATGAATATCGTCGGCGACCTGTTCGGCCAGGGCAAGATGTTCCTGCCGCAAGTCGTGAAGTCGGCGCGCGTGATGAAGCAGGCCGTCGCGCATCTGATTCCGTACATCGAAGAAGAGAAGAAGCTGCTCGCCGAAGCCGGCGCCGATGTGCGCGCGAAGGGCAAGATCGTCATCGCGACGGTAAAGGGCGACGTGCACGATATCGGCAAGAACATCGTCTCGGTGGTGCTTCAGTGCAATAACTTCGAAGTCGTCAACATGGGCGTGATGGTCTCCTGCAACGACATCCTCGCCAAAGCGAAGGTCGAAGGCGCGGACATCATCGGGCTTTCCGGGCTGATCACGCCGAGCCTCGAAGAGATGGCGTACGTTGCCTCGGAAATGCAGCGCGACGATTACTTCCGCATCAAGAAAATTCCGCTGCTGATCGGGGGCGCTACGACCTCGCGCGTGCACACCGCCGTGAAAATCGCGCCGCATTACGAAGGGCCCGTGGTCTACGTGCCGGATGCGTCGCGCTCGGTCTCGGTGGCGTCGAGCCTGCTGTCCGACGAAGGCGCGGCGAAGTATCTCGACGAACTCAAGTCCGATTACGATCGGATCCGCGATCAGCACGCCAACAAGAAAGCCACGCCGATGGTCACGCTGGCCGAAGCCCGCGCCAACAAGACCAAGGTGGACTGGGCGGGTTATCAGCCGGTCAAGCCGAAGTTCATCGGCCGCCGCGTGTTCAGGAACTTCGATCTGAGCGAACTGGCGAACTACATCGACTGGGGTCCGTTCTTCCAGACGTGGGACCTCGCCGGCCCGTATCCGGCCATTCTGAACGACGAGATTGTCGGCGAATCGGCGCGGCGCGTGTTCTCGGACGGCAAATCGATGCTCGCGCGCCTGATTCAGGGCCGCTGGCTGCAAGCGAACGGCGTGATCGCGCTGCTGCCGGCCAACACGGTGAACGACGACGACATCGAAATCTACACGGATGAATCGCGCTCGGAAGTCGCGCTCACGTGGCGCAATCTGCGTCAGCAGAGCGTGCGTCCGGTGGTGGACGGCGTAATGCGGCCGAACCGGTCGCTTGCCGACTTCATCGCGCCGAAGGACTCGGGCGTGGCCGACTACATCGGCATGTTCGCGGTGACGGCGGGTCTGGGTGTGGACGTGAAGGAAAAGCAGTTCGAAAAGGACCACGACGACTACAGCGCGATCATGCTGAAGGCACTCGCCGACCGTTTCGCCGAAGCCTTCGCCGAAGCGCTGCACGCGCGCGTGCGGCGCGACCTGTGGGGCTACGCGAACGCCGAAACGCTCTCCAACGACGACCTGATCGCGGAAAAATACCACGGCATCCGTCCGGCGCCCGGCTATCCGGCCTGCCCGGATCACCTGGTGAAGCGCGACATGTTCGACGTGCTGCAAGCCACGGAAATCGGCATGAGCGTGACCGAGTCGCTCGCCATGCTGCCGGCGGCGAGCGTCTCCGGTTTCTATCTGGCGCATCCGGACAGCACTTACTTCTCGGTCGGCAAGATCGGCCAGGATCAGTTGGAAGACTACGCAAAGCGCATGTCGCTGTCGAAAACGGATGCGGAGCGGGCGTTGGCGCCTTTGCTGTAATCGGTAAGGGGCAAGCGGCCATGCGTGGCGGGAAACCCACTATATCGGCCTTGAAAGACTGAATATTTGCGGCGACGCAATTTTCGGCTTTGTAGACTGAGGCGGCTTGACCCCGCCAGACGCGGCCAAAACGCGTCGGCTTACTAATTGCAATCGTCAACGGAGAAAATAGTATGAAGAAGCTGACGCTGTTGTTGACCGCTGTTTCGCTTGCCTTGGGCGCCACGGCGGCGCTGGCCCAGCCCGCCGCGCCCGGCGGCTCCAGTTCGGTCAGTTCGTATTCGCCGCCTACGGTGAAGCACGTCAAGAAACCGAAGAAACAGAAAGCGAAGAAGGGTGCGTCGGCTCCCGCAGCCGCTCCGGCGGACGCCGCCAGCCAGTAAGCAGCACGGCAGCGCCGGTCGGTCTGGATCTCTGAACGACAAAGAGCCCGCATCGAGCGGGCTCTTTTCATTGGTGCGCAAGGTTCGCGCCGCCGGGCGCCGCGGCTCCATAAGCGCCGCGACCAGCGGATCAGCGCAGAATCACAGACCCCAGACGATATCCGCGTTTTCCTTCTGCGCCGCGCGCAGCATGTCGAGAAACGGATACGCGCGCTGCGCGAGTCCCGGCGGAATCTCGTGATGTTCGTGGCCGTCTTCGCCTTCGTGGAAATGGCCCTCGTGCTCGGCACGTTCCTGCTTGTCGACGGAAATCGCTGCTTCGAGTTTCTCGATGGCCGGGCCCAGTTCGTCGTGAGTGATGACGCCGCGTTCACCCAGCCGCTTGCCGACGATGCCGACCAGATACTGTGCAAGATTTTCCAGCATCATCACGTCCGGGCTGGCGCGGCATTTGAAAGTAATCAGCATGACCGTTCCCTTTTTCGTTATGGTGGATTAGCGCGCGAGCGGCTCGAAGGCGGCTGCCAGCGCGCGTTACGTTGGCTCGCCGATCAGGCGTGGCGGCCACGGCCCTTTCTGGGCATCTCATTGAACATATTAGCACCTGCTAAAATCCGTCTGGACGGAAAAGCGTGCCGCATTGGGCCGCGCGCGGCGAAGCGCAGGTAGCATGGCTGGGCCGGTAGGCCGGAACCCGCTTAGCGCCGCTGCCCGCCGCCGCATCGAATGCCAAGGCAGGCCGCCGAGCACGCGCTTGATGCGTTGCAGGCAACGTGCCTGATACCGGGCACGCATTGCGCCCGACGCGCCGCGGCGGGCGCAATGCCGCTTTCCACGCTTTTGACGAATCGGCGGCGCCTGTCGCGCGGCCGCCGCCTCTCCCGCATCACCGGATTGCCTCACTGGACTCGCAACAAGCATGCTGCCCGCACATAAACATACCCTCGAAACACTGCTCGCCGACACGGTGAAGCAGGTCGCGACTGCCACACAAGGCGCAACCGAAGCCGCGTTCGTGTCGCCCACCATCACGCTGGAGCGCCCCAAGGTCGCCGCGCACGGCGACGTCGCGTGCAACGTGGCGATGCAACTCGCCAAGCCGCTGCGCGCCAATCCGCGCCAGCTGGCGCAACAGATCGTCGACGCGCTGCTCGCGCAGCCGCAGGCGAAGAACCTCGTCGAAGCCGCCGAAGTGGCCGGCCCCGGCTTCATCAACCTGCGCCTCGCGGCCGCCGCCAAGCAGGCGGTGATCGCCGCCGTGTTCGCTGAGAAAGAAGCCTTTGGCCGTTCGAAACGCGACGCCGGCAAACACGTTCTGATCGAATTCGTCTCGGCCAACCCGACCGGCCCGCTGCACGTCGGCCACGGCCGTCAGGCCGCACTCGGCGACGCGCTCTCGAACGTGCTGGCCTCGCAAGGCTGGGACGTGCATCGTGAGTTCTATTACAACGACGCCGGCGTGCAGATCCACACGCTCGCCCTGTCGACTCAGGCGCGCGCCCGCGGTCTCGCCCCCGGCGACGAAGGCTGGCCTGCTTCGGCGTACAACGGCGAGTACATCGCCGACATCGCGCAAGACTATCTGAGCGGCGCCACCGTGGCGGCGAGCGACGGCGAGCCGGTCACCGGCGCGCGCGACGTCGAGGACCTCGAAGCGATCCGCCGCTTCGCCGTGGCGTACCTGCGCCGCGAGCAGGACATGGACCTGCAGGCGTTCGGCGTGAAGTTCGACCAGTACTACCTGGAGTCGTCGCTGTACAAGGAAGGCCGGGTCGAGAAAACCGTCGAGGCGTTGATCGCCGCCGGCAAGACCTACGAGCAGGAAGGCGCGCTCTGGCTGCGCACCACGGACGACGGCGACGACAAAGACCGCGTCATGCGCAAGAGCGACGGCACCTACACGTACTTCGTGCCGGACGTCGCCTATCACGTCGCCAAGTGGGAACGCGGCTTCACCAAGGTCATCAACATTCAGGGTTCGGACCACCACGGCACGATCGCGCGGGTGCGCGCCGGCCTGCAGGGTCTCGGTGTCGGCATTCCGAAGGGCTATCCCGACTACATCCTGCACAAGATGGTCACGGTCATGCGCAACGGCGAAGAGGTGAAGATCTCCAAGCGCGCCGGCAGCTACGTGACGGTGCGCGATCTGATCGAATGGTCGGGTGGCGCGACGCCGGGTTCGGAAGCCGCCGTCGATCTGATCGACGAGGAAACGATTCGCCGCGGCCGTGACGCCGTGCGCTTTTTCCTGATCTCGCGCAAGGCCGACACGGAATTCGTGTTCGACATCGACCTCGCGCTGAAGCAGAACGACGAGAATCCGGTGCACTACGTGCAGTACGCCCACGCACGGATCTGCTCGGTCATCGCCGAATCCAAGGCGCGCTACAGCACGGACGAAAGCACGCTGGCGGACGTGGACGTCTCGCCGCTCACCAGCGAACGCGCCATGGCTTTGCTGAACAAGCTCGCCGAATTCCCGGACATGCTGCAACACGCCGCCGACGAACTCGCGCCGCACGCGGTCGCGTTCTATCTGCGCGACCTCGCCGGGGAATTCCACTCGTTCTACAATGACCGTGCCGAGCGCGTGCTGGTCGACGATGCGGCCGAGCGCAATGCACGCGTCGCGCTGCTCGCGGCCACGCGTCAGGTGCTGGCCAACGGTCTCGCGACGATCGGCGTCTCCGCTCCCGTCAAGATGTAAGTCCTCCGGCGCAACATGCATGCGGCCGTCGTTATAATCGGCGGCCGTTCCAGGATTCTTTTTGCAGGTGATTCATACGATGGCAAAACCACGCCGCACAACAAAGCAATCGAAACAAACCGGGGGGACTTTTCTCGGCATCGTGCTGGGCCTGATCGTCGGCCTCGCGATCGCGGTAGTGGTGGCACTGTATATCACCCGTGCGCCCACGCCATTCGTCTCGAAGGTGGCGCCGCCCGCGGCGTCCGATTCGGGTGCGACTCAGCCGCAGTACGATCCGAACCGTCCGCTGCAGGGCAAGACGCCGGGTCAGCCGGTGCCGCAAGCCGCGCAGCCGGCGCCGCCGAACACGGCGCCGGGCCAGACCAACCCGCAGACGCAGTCGGGCATGCTGGAAGAACCGCAGATCGTCGAAGTGCCGCCTGCCAACGGCGGCAACGCGAACGGCCAGGCGGTCGCGCCGAAGCCCGCGCAGGATAACGGCAACGGCACGGCCACCGCGCCGGTGAAGAAGCCGCAAGCCTCCAGCGCACCGACCGCCACCGCAGCAGGTTCGGCGCCGAAGAGCAGCTCGGCCGCCACGACCGCCAACGCCAAGCCCAGTTCGGGCGCGGCACCGGCACCGGCACCGGGCGATGCGAACACCGGCTACTTCCTGCAAGTGGGCGCCTACAAGACCTCCGCGGACGCCGAACAGCAGCGCGCGCGTCTCGCCTTCCAGGGGTTCGAATCGAAAGTCACGCAGCGCGATGCCGGCGGCGTCACGTATTACCGCGTGCGTATCGGACCGTTCTCGAAGTTCGAAGACATGAATTCGAGCCGTCAGCGTCTGTCGGACGCGGGCGTGGATACCGCAGTGATCCGCTTTACGAAGCAATAAGCCAACAATAAACCTACAGTGATTTGCCGGGACGCGCCGCCGCCGAACTATCGGCGTGCGGCGCGTGTCACAAGCACGACGGACGGTTCAAACCGTCCAACGCCGAATCTTGAAGACGGTGACGGGCATTTGCGTGGCGCCACCGTTTTACGCCTACTTGGGTCAACACAACATGAAGAAACTGCTGAGCATTCTGTTCCTCTCGCTGGGCCTCGTGGCCGCCACGGCGCACGCATCGCCGACCGCGCCCGTGTCGGGCAAGGACTACACCGTGCTGCCCACCGCGCAGCCGACCGACGTGCCCGCTGGCAAGATCGAAGTCACCGAATTCTTCTGGTACGGCTGCCCGCACTGCAATGAATTCGACCCGTACCTCGAAGCCTGGGTGAAGAAGCAGGCTCCGGACGTGGTGTTCAAGCGCGTGCCGGTCGCCTTCCGCGACGACTTCATTCCGCATTCCAGGATGTATCACGCGCTCGACGCGCTCGGCCTTGCCGGGCAGCTCACGCCGAAGGTCTTCAATGAAATCCACGTCAACAAGGACTACCTGCTGACGCCGGAAGATCAGGCCAAATTCCTCGCGAAGAACGGCGTCGATCCGAAGAAGTACATGGACGCGTATAACTCGTTCTCGACGCAAAGCGCGCTGCAGAAAGACAAGAAGCTGCTGGACGACTACAAGATCGACGGCGTGCCGACGCTGGCCGTGCAGGGTAAGTACGAAACCGGCCCGGCTGCGACCAACAGCCTGCCGGGCACGATCCAGGTGCTGGACTACCTGGTCGCGCAGATCCGCGCCAAGAAGATGTAAAGCCGAGGCGCCGGAATGAGTTCACCCCTGAAGGTTTTCATTACCGGCGCTTCAAGTGGCATCGGCCTCGCGCTCGCCGCCGAATATGCGCGGCGCGGCGCGATTCTCGGCCTTGTTGCCCGCCGCGGCGACGCCCTCGCCGCCTTCCAGCAGTCTCATCCGCAGAAGACCGTCTCCCTCTATTCCGTCGACGTTCGCGACGCCGAAGCGCTCGCCGATGCGGCCGCGCAGTTCATCGCGCGGCACGGCTTGCCGGACGTCGTGATCGCCAATGCCGGCATCAGCCGCGGCGCGGTCACCGGCGAAGGCGACCTGCGCACCTTCCGCGAAGTGATGGATATCAACTACTTCGGCATGGTCGCCACGTTCGAGCCGTTCGCCGCCGAGATGATCGCCGCGAAACGCGGCACGCTGGTGGGTATCGCCAGCGTCGCGAGTGTGCGCGGCTTGCCGGGCTCCGGCGCGTACAGCGCGTCGAAATCGGCGGCGCTCAAATATCTGGAAGCGTTGCGCGTCGAAATGCGGCCGCACGGCGTCGGCGTGGTCACCATCGCGCCCGGCTACATCCGCACGCCCATGACCGAGCACAATCCGTACACCATGCCGTTCCTGATGGACGCCGACCGTTTCGCCGTCAAGGTGGCGCAGGCGATCGAGCGTCAAACTGCGTTCGCGGTGTTCCCCTGGCAGATGCGCATCGTGGCCATGCTGCTGCACGTGCTGCCGCGCTGGCTCTACGACCGCGCCTTCGAACGCGCGCCGCGCAAACCGCGCGCCGCCGCCGAAACCGAGTAAGCCATGCAACCCCGTGCGGTCGATGCAGCCGGCGTCACGCACGAACCAGCAGGCGCCGCAGCGCGCATCGTTTCGCTGGTGCCGAGTATCACCGAACTGCTGTTCGCGCTCGGTCTCGACAAACAAATTGTCGGCCGCACCGGTTTTTGCGTGCATCCCCACGACAAAGTGCAGCCGGTACGCAAGGTCGGCGGCACCAAGGCCGTGAACCTCGACGCCATTCGTGCGTTGCGGCCTACCCATCTGATCGTCAATATCGACGAGAACGAGCGCGCTACCGTCGAGCAATTGCAAGCGTTCGTGCCGCAAGTCGTCGTGACGCATCCTCGGACACCGGGAGACAATCTGACGCTCTACACGCTGCTGGGGACGATCTTCGATCGTGCGCGGGAAGCGCAGCGCCTGGGCGAAGCGCTCGAAGCCCGTCTTCACGAGGCCACGGCGCATGCGTTCGCGCCGCAGAACGTGCTGTATCTGATCTGGCGCGAACCCTGGATGACGGTAGCGCGCGACACCTATATCTCCGCGATGCTGCGGCTGGTGAACTGGCACACGCTTCCGGGCGTGCAAGGCGGTGCGACAGGCGCCGCGCGTTACCCTACGCTCGATTTCGACAGCGCGCCGTGGCTCGCCCATGTCGAGCGCATCCTGCTCTCCAGCGAGCCGTATCGCTTCACGCAGGTCCATTGCGACGCACTGAAACGCGATCCGCGACTGGCCGGCAAGCGCATCGAATTGATCGATGGCGAAATGGTGTCGTGGTACGGTGTGCGCGCGATCGAGGGTATTGCTTATTTGATGCGGTGCGCCGGGGCAGTCTGAGCACGTACGGGGCACGACGCCACAAGACCGCCGCTTCATATGAATATGCGGATTATGTTGTTGTCGCCGCAACCACCCTTCGATAAGCTTTCGCGAAGGCCCACGCGCGCGTTGGCGGCATCAGCCGACCCATGCGCCAGCGCCGGAAACGTATCACAATAAAGACGACGGCTACGCCGCAAGGCCGCCCGTCCCTCGTCAACGGAACATAACCACACAACCAGACGCACTGCCTGACTGCGCTCGTTATGGGAGATCCTATGCGCTTCAAACTGCTCGCTGCCGCCGTACTGTTCACGGCGCCCGCGCTCGTGCTCGCCAAACCGCTGACCGTCTGTACCGAGTCGAGCCCCGACGGCTTCGATGTCGTGCAGTTCAATTCGCTCGTCACGACCAACGCGTCGGCCGATGTGATTTTCAATTCGCTGGTCTCGTACGACGAGGCCGCGAAGAAAGTGGTGCCGGCGCTGGCCGACAAGTGGGACGTGAGCGCCGACGGCCTCACCTACACGTTCCATCTGCGCCCGAACGTGCAGTTCCAGACCACCGACTACTTCAAGCCCACCCGCGCGCTGAACGCCGACGACGTCGTCTTCACGTTCGACCGCATGCTCAACGACAGCAACCCCTGGCATAAGGTCGCGGGGGCGAGCGGCTTCCCGCATGCACAGTCGATGGGTCTGCCAAAGCTCATCAAGTCGATCAGCAAGGTCGACGACAACACGGTCAAGTTCGAACTGAACGCGCCGGACGCCACCTTCGTGTCGATCCTGACGATGGGTTTCGCCTCGATCTATTCGGCCGAATACGCCGATCAGTTGCTCAAGGCCGGCAATCAGGTCGATCTGAATTCGAAGCCGATCGGCACCGGGCCGTTCGAACTGAAGAGCTATACGAAAGACGCGGTGATCCGCTACGACGTGAACCCGACCTACTGGGGCCCGAAGCCGAAGATCGACCGCCTGATCTACGCGATCACGCCGGACGCCACGGTACGGGCGCAGAAGGTGAAGGCGGGCGAATGCCAGATCGCTTTGTCGCCGAAGCCGCAAGATCTCGCTGAAGCCAAGGGCGACAAGTCGCTCGCCATCGTCCAGACGCCCGCGTTCATGACGGCGTTTGTCGCGCTGAACACGCAGAAGAAGCCGCTAGACAACCAGAAGGTGCGCGCCGCGCTGAACATGGCGTTCGACCGCACCACGTATCTGAAGACCGTGTTCGACAACACGGCGACGCCGGCCGTGAACCCGTACCCGCCGAACACGTGGAGCTACGACAAGGCCGTGAAGGCGTGGCCGTACGACCCGGCGAAGGCGAAGAAACTGCTCGCCGACGCGGGCTATCCGAGCGGCTTTGAAACGACGATCTGGGTGCGGCCGAACGGCAGCGTGCTGAATCCGAACCCGAAGGCCGGCGCAGAACTGCTGCAAGCCGACTTCGCGAAGATCGGCGTGAAGGCCGACGTGAAAGTGATCGAATGGGGCGAGTTGATCAAGCAGGCCAAACAAGGCCAGCATGATTCGCTCTTCATGGGCTGGGCCGGCGACAACGGCGATCCGGACAACTACCTGTCGCCGCTGTTCAGTTGCAACGCGGTGAAATCGGGCATCAACTTCGCGCGATTCTGCGATCAGGATCTCGACAAGCTGATCGCCGACGGCAAAGCGACGCCGGATCAAGCCAAACGCGCGAAGGCGTATGAACAGGCGCAGCAGATCATTCACGATCAGGCGCTGTGGATTCCGCTTGGGTATCCGACTGCGGCCGCGATTACGCGCACGAATGTGAGCGGTTATCACGTGAGTCCGTTTGGACGGCAGAACTTTGGGGCGGTGTCAGTGCAGTAATCGCGTTCGCGTTTGAACGCGCGAAAGAAAGCCCGGTTGCGAAAGCACCGGGCTTTTTTTATCGACACATCAGCTCGATCACACCGGTGAAAAGCGTATCACCCCATCCGCATCCTGCTTGCGCTTCAACTCTCCCGCGAGCCAAAGCAGATGCAAGTGCGCCAGCGCTTCGCCCATCGCAAACGTCATTTGATGGATATCGAGCTGGCGTTTGAACATGAGCGGCACGATATCCGCGGCGCTCTGCGGTTTCCGCGCGCATGCCTCCCGCACTTCCGCCAACCGCGCGTCGTGATGCTCGCGCAATTGCCGGATGCGTGTGCGCACGCCGCGAAACGGCTTGCCGTGCGACGGCAGCACCAGCGTATCTTCCGGCATCGTCTCGTAACGGCCGAGCGACTCCAGATACAGCGCGAGCGGCGTGCCTTCGGGTTCCATATCGAACACCGACACGTTGGTCGAAATACGCGGCAGCACCATGTCGCCAGAAATCAGCACGCCGGTCTCTTCACAGAACAACGCGCAGTGTTCCGGCGAATGGCCGAAGCCGGTCACCACGCGCCACGTCTTGCCACCAATCTTCACGCCATCGGCTTCCCGCAGACGGCGATACTGCCCCGGAATCGCCGGCACGAGGCTCGAGTAATAACTCTTGCGATTGCGCAGCTTCTCAAGCGATTCCTCGTCAGTCACGCCGTGCCGCGCAAAGTGCCGCGCCGCACCCTCGCCGCCTGCGTTCGAACCGTCGCCGGCGCCCATCACGCGAGCCTGCATGTACTCGCCGAGCGTCATCCACAGCCGCACGTCCCAGCGCTGTTTGTCGCCGCCCGCGCAAATCCAGTGCGCAAGGCCAACGTGATCGGGATGGCAATGCGTGACGATCACACGCAGCACCGGCAGACCGTCGAGCACTGAGTCGAACACTTTCTCCCAGTTCTCCTTGATCGTGTCCGAGGCGATGCCGCAGTCGACCACTGTCCAGCCCTGCTGGCCATCGATCTCATCGCGTAGCAGCCAGAGGTTGATGTGATCCAGCGCGAACGGCAGCGGCATGCGCAGCCAGAACACGCCTGGCGCGACTTGCTTCGCCTCGCCCGCGTTCGGCAAGGTGTCGCCGAACGGGTAGTCGAGTTGATGTTCGAGTGCATTCATTGTGGGTGTCTTCCTCCGTCGGCCGTCCGGCATGGCGAGGTATGCGATGCCGGTCGGCGTGGTTGCGGCGAACTGGTGCCGTGTTGCGCCTGGTTGCGTTCAACTCAAGTTGACGATAACGTAAACGTCGATTCTATCGTTCAATCCGATTCTCTGCCCGGCCACGGACTGCCCCGATGAACACGCAATACACGATCACCGAGCTCGCGCGGGAATTCGACGTCACGCCGCGCGCCATTCGGTTCTACGAAGACCAGGGTTTACTCTCGCCGAGCCGCGAAGGATCGAGTGGCTTGCGGCGCGTCTATTCGGGCCGCGATCGAACGCGCCTGAAGCTCACGTTGCGCGGCAAACGGCTCGGCTTCACGTTGTCGGAGATTCGCGACCTGCTGGACGTGTACGAGTCGCCAACCGATACGGTGCCGCAACTGCATGCGTTCCTCGCCACGGTGGCGCGCCATCGCGAAGTGCTGGAGCGTCAACTGGAAGACCTGAACGCGACGCTCGAAGACCTCGCGCAATACGAAACCCAGGCGCGAGCGCTGCTGGAAAGCGGCGCGCGCGAAGCCAAGCCGGCATGAACAAAAGCGGCGCGATGCGTCGCGGGTCCACCCGAACGATACAATCACGGGTGTCTTCACGACATGAGACGAATGCACGGTCAACATGAATCACTTCCCCAAACTGTTGTCGTCGCAAATCGGCTTTGACGTCGCGCAGACGATGCTCGAAGGATTCGACCGGCACTACCGTATCTTTCGCGACGCCGCGATCCATGCCAAGACGCTCTTTGAAAAGGCCGACTGGCACGGTCTGCAAAAGCTCGCGCGCGATCGCATTACCTCGTACGACGAACGCGTCGAGGAATGCGTCGAACTGCTCGAAGACGAATACGACGCGGAAAAAATCGACAGCGAAGTGTGGCAGCAGATCAAGCTGCACTACATCGGCCTGTTGACCACGCACCGCCAGCCGGAATGCGCGGAAACATTCTTCAATTCGGTGTGCTGCAAGATTCTGCACCGCTCGTACTTCAACAACGACTTCATTTTCGTGCGCCCGGCCATCTCGACCGAATACATCGAGAACGACGAACCGGCCGCGAAGCCGACGTACCGCGCGTACTATCCCGGCAAGGATGGGCTCGCCGCGACGCTCGAACGCATCGTCACGAACTTCCAGCTGGAGCCGCCGTTCGAAGACCTGACGCGCGACGCCGGCTGCGTAATGCAGGCGATCCAAGACGCCTTCGGCGTGTTCGACGAAGCGGCCAACTTTCAGATTCACGTGCTCTCGTCGCTGTTCTATCGGAACAAGTCGGCGTACATCGTCGGACGGATCATCAACGGCGATCTGCTGCTGCCGTTCGCCGTGCCCTTGCGTCATGTGAAGCCGGGCGTACTCGTGCTCGACACAGTGCTGCTCAAGCGCGACCAGCTGCTGATCATTTTCAGCTTCTCGCATTCGTACTTCCTGGTGGATATGGAAGTGCCGTCCGCTTACGTCGAATTTCTCGGCACCATCATGCAGGGCAAGCCGAAGGCCGAAATCTATACGTCGGTGGGTTTGCAGAAGCAGGGCAAGAATCTGTTCTACCGCGACCTGCTGCATCATCTGTCGCATTCGAGCGATCAGTTCATCGTCGCGCCCGGCATCAAGGGGCTCGTGATGCTGGTGTTCACGCTGCCGTCGTTTCCGTACGTGTTCAAGCTGATCAAGGACAACTTCCCGCCGCCGAAGGAAACCACGCGCGCGCAGATCCAGGGCAAGTATCAGCTCGTCAAACGGCACGACCGTTTGGGCCGCATGGCCGACACGCTCGAATATTCGAGCGTGGCGTTGCCCCGCAATCGCCTCCACGACGCGCTGGTGCGTGAACTCGAAAAAGAAGTGCCGTCGCTGATCGAATACGACGGCGACAACCTGGTGATTCGCCATATGTATATCGAGCGCCGCATGGTGCCGCTCAATCTCTTCCTGCAGAACGGCAATGACGAAGACGTCGAGCACGGCATCAAGGAATACGGCAATGCGGTGAAGGAACTGATGCAGGCGAACATCTTCCCGGGCGACATGCTGTACAAGAACTTCGGCGTGACGCGTCATGGCCGCGTCGTGTTCTACGACTACGACGAAATCGAATATCTGACCGACTGCAACGTGCGCGCGGTGCCGGCGGCGCGTAACGAGGAGGACGAAATGTCGGGTGAGCCGTGGTACTCAGTCGGCCCGCACGACATTTTCCCAGAGACGTACGGTACTTTTTTGCTCGGCGACCCACGCGTGCGCCGTTCCTTCATGCAGCATCACGCGGACTTCTTCGATCCTGCGCTCTGGCAACGGCACAAGGATCATCTATTGAAAGGCGAACTGCCCGACTTTTTCCCGTACGACGAAAGCGTGCGCTTCTGCATGCGCTATCCGGAACGCTTTGCCGATGCCGCGGGCCATGCATCGCCCGCGCAGGATGCGCCAGCCGATGCGCGCAGCGTGCGGGTGGCGTGACGCCGATACGCCGCTCGCAGAATGCAATGCCTCGTCCGAACCTTATGTAACGACATCGACCGGTCAATCGGTCGAGCAACCGCCAAGACGCACCATGAACACGAACGCTTCTACTCCTGACAATCCGCTCTCGCATCTGTTCGACAACAACGAAGCGTGGGTCGCCCGCAAGCTGTCCGAAGACCCTGAGTATTTCTCGCGTCTCGCCCATCAGCAGACGCCAGAGTATCTGTGGATCGGCTGCTCCGATTCGCGCGTGCCGGCGAACCAGATCATCGGTCTGCCGCCGGGCGAAGTGTTCGTGCACAGAAACATCGCCAACGTGGTGGTGCACACCGACCTGAACTGCCTCTCGGTGATCCAGTTCGCCGTCGATCTGCTGAAGGTCAAGCACATCATGGTGGTCGGCCACTATGGCTGCTCCGGCGTCGCCGCGGCGCTGCACGGCCGTCGCGTAGGTCTCGCGGACAACTGGCTGCATCACGTGCAGGACGTGCGCACCAAGCATGCGGCGCTGATCGAGGAATGGCCGATCGGTGAGGTCCGCCACCGGCGTCTGGTCGAACTGAATGCAATCGAACAGGTGATGAACGTATGCCGCACCACCATCGTCAACGACGCATGGGCGCGCGGCCAGGAGTTGACGGTGCACGGCTGGGCGTATGGCGTGCATGACGGCAAGGTGCGCAATCTCGGCATGACGATCAGCGAGCCGGGCGCGCTCGATGCAACCTATCAGAAGTGTGTCGCGGCGGTGTCGGCTAGCGGCGCGCACAAGGCAGAGAACGACGTGGTCGCCGCCGATGCGGCTCAGCTCGGCGACGTGCCGGCTATCGTCGAAGGCGTAATCAAGGAGCTTAAACATGAGTGAGACAAAAGCTGATCCGATCGTCATCGTGGGCGTGGCCCGCACGCCGATGGCGGCATTTCAAGGCGACTTCGCCGCACTGACCGCGCCGCAATTGGGCTCGGTAGCGATCGAAGCGGCCGTAAAACGCGCGGGCCTCAAGCCCGAACAGATCGATGAAGTGGTGATGGGCTGCGTGCTGCCCGCCGGCCTCGGCCAGGCGCCCGCGCGTCAGGCCGCGCTCGGCGCGGGCTTGCCGCTCGCCACCGGCAGCACCACGGTAAACAAGATGTGCGGCTCCGGCATGCGCGCGGCGATGTTCGCGCACGACATGCTCGCCGCGGGGTCCGTCGACGTGATCGTCGCGGGCGGCATGGAAAGCATGACGAACGCGCCCTATCTGCTGCCCAAAGCGCGAGGCGGCATGCGCATGGGCCACGGCCAGGTGATCGACCACATGTTCTACGACGGCCTCGAAGACGCCTATGAAAAAGGCCGTCTGATGGGCACCTTCGCTGAAGAATGCGCGGCGTCGTTCGACTTCACACGCGAGGCGCAGGACGCGTTCGCCGTCGAGTCGCTCGCTCGTGCGAAGCGCGCGAACGAGGACGGCTCGTTCGCCTGGGAAATCGCACCGGTGAAGGTGGAGAGCCGCAAGGGCGATGTCACCATCGATCGCGACGAACAACCGTTCAAGGCGAACATCGAGAAGATTCCAACGCTCAAGCCCGCGTTCAGCAAAACCGGCACGGTGACGGCGGCGAACTCGTCGTCGATTTCCGACGGCGCGGCCGCGCTCGTCATGATGCGCGAGTCGACGGCAAAGCGTCTCGGCGTCGAGCCGATCGCGCGCGTGGTCGGCCATTCGACCTTCGCGCAGGAGCCGGCGAAATTCACCACCGCGCCTGTCGGGGCGATTCGCAAGCTGTTCGAGAAGAACGGCTGGCGCGCCGACGAGGTCGATCTGTATGAGGTCAACGAAGCATTTGCCGTCGTGACAATGGCGGCCATGAAGGAACACCATCTGCCGCATGAGAAGGTCAACGTGAACGGCGGCGCCTGTGCGCTCGGCCATCCGATCGGCGCGTCCGGCGCGCGGATTCTCGTCACGCTGATCGGCGCGCTGAAAAAGCGCGGGCTGAAACGCGGCGTCGCGACGCTGTGCATCGGCGGCGGCGAAGCGACGGCAATGGGTATCGAACTGGTGTAACGCGCGTTTTCGCAGCGCTCTGTTTTTGACGGCTTGAGGTATTCGATGAAGACAGTGTTGATCGTCGGTGCGTCGCGCGGCATCGGCCAGGAGTTTGCACAGCAGTACAAAAAGAGCGGTTGGCGCGTGCTCGCCACCGCGCGCGACGGCGCCGCGCTCGACGCATTGAAGGCACTCGGCGCCGAAACTTTTTCACTCGATGTGAGCGCGCCAGAAGAAATCGCCGCGCTCGGCTGGAAGCTCGATGGCGAACGGCTCGATGCGGCGATCCTGGTGTCGGGCGTGTACGGCCCGCGCACGGAAGGCATCGAGACGATTACCGCCGAAGACTTCGACCACGTCATGCACACCAACGTGCGCGGGCCGATGCAATTGATGCCGATCCTGCTGCCGCTCGTCGAAGAGGCGGGCGGCGTGTTCGCGGTGATCTCGAGCAAGATGGGCAGCATCGGCGACGCGAGCGGCACGACCGGCTGGCTGTATCGCGCGAGCAAGGCGGCGCTGAACGACGCGCTGAAACTCGCGTCGCTAGAAGCAAGGCGCGCCGCATGCATTTCGTTGCATCCCGGCTGGGTGCGCACCGACATGGGCGGCGCACAGGCGGCGATCGATCCGGCGCGCAGCGTCACCGGCATGCGTGAAGTGCTGGCGCAGGCCGCCGCGGCGCACGACGAGTTCAACGGCCGCTTCTATCAATACGACGGCACGCTGCTCGACTGGTGAGCGACGAGCCGGCAAGGAGACACACTCATGGTGCTTGATCAGGATCACTTGATGGTCCGCGACGCGCTGCGCACCTTCGTGCGCGAAGCGATCACGCCGCAGGCGGCGGCGTGGGACCGCGAGCGCACTTTTCCGCGGGACGTGCATCGGCAACTCGCCGAACTCGGCGCATATGGCGTGCTGGTGCCCGAAGCGTATGGCGGCGCCGGCATGGACGCGCTGGCGCTCGCGCTGATTCTCGAAGAGATCGCTGCCGGCGACGGCGGCACCTCGACGGCTATTTCCGTCAATAACTGCCCCGTTTGCAGCATTCTGCTGACCTATGGCAGCGACGCGCAAAAACGCGACTGGCTGACCCCGCTCGCGCGCGGCGAAATGCTCGGTGCGTTTTGCCTGACCGAACCACAAGCCGGTTCCGACGCTTCCGCGCTGCGCACCACCGCGACACGCGACGGCGATGCGTACGTGCTGAACGGCGTCAAACAGTTCATTACGAGCGGCAAGAACGGCAACGTCGCGATCGTGATGGCCGTCACCGACAAAGCCGCGGGCAAGCGCGGCATCAGCGCGTTTATCGTGCCCACCGATACGAAGGGTTACGTTGTCGCGCGAGTGGAAGACAAGCTCGGTCAGCATTCGTCGGATACGGCGCAGATCCTCTTCGAAGACTGCCGCGTGCCGGCCGCCAATCTGATCGGCGCGGAAGGCGAAGGCTACCGGATCGCGCTGTCGGGGCTCGAAGGCGGTCGCATCGGTATCGCCGCGCAAAGCGTCGGCATGGCGCGCGCCGCGTTCGAAGCAGCGCTGAGTTATGCGAAGGAGCGCGAGAGCTTCGGCGCGCCGCTCTTTTCGCACCAGGCCGTGCAGTTCCGCCTCGCCGATATGGCGACGCAACTCGAAGCTGCACGCCAGTTGATCTGGCACGCCGCGTCGTTGAAGGATGCCGGCCAACCGTGCCTGACCGAAGCCGCGATGGCCAAGTTGTTCGCCTCCGAAGCCGCCGAGCGCATCTGTTCGGCCGCCTTACAGATTCATGGCGGGTACGGCTACCTGAGCGACTTCCCGGTCGAGCGGATTTACCGCGACGTGCGCGTGTGCCAGATCTACGAAGGCACCAGCGACATCCAGAAAATTTTGATCGCGCGCGGTCTTGGCTGAAAGTCTGATGAATAAGCAAGTGTTGTCATTGCAACGACCATCCGATTGTCCCTGCGGCGGCGCCGCGCCCGATCAGCGCAGCGGCGCCAAGGCGCCGCGCTTCGCGCAGTGCTGCGGCCGCTATATCGACGGCGGCGAAGCGGCGCCACGGGCCCTTGAACTGATGCGTTCGCGTTATAGCGCGTATGTTGTGGGAGCAACGGATTATCTGCGCGCCACGTGGGCGCCGCATACCCGCCCCGCCGATCTCGACGTGGACCCGGCCGCATCCGACGCTGCGCGTTGGCTCGGACTGCAAATCAAGGCGTTCGCTGAATCCGACGCTGATCACGCGACGGTCGAATTTGTCGCACGTTATAAGGTGGGCGGACGCGCGCATCGGCTGCACGAACTGAGCCGTTTCGTTCGCGGCGATGACGGCCGCTGGCGCTACGTCGATGGCGACGTCCGCGAATAAATCCCTTTCTGCCCCTTACAAGACGCCGCCGTGTCCTTACGCCGCGCTCACATATGGCCCTGTTAGCAGGGCCATTTTTTGTTGGCTCGATGCCACAAGACCCGCGCCGCGCCAGATTGCTTCGTTACGCCAAATACCGGCGAGGCCTGTATCGAGCGGCCTGAGGCTGCGAATCAGTACGCGGCAACTGCTGGTTCGCGGGTTCTCCTTGATTGCACAAAACAAAATTGTCGTGCCAGGATGAGGCCGTAGCTTCATGACGTCACGTTGCGAGAGCCGGTCCATACCAACTCCGCAAAATGCGCAGGAAGCCCTGCCAGGTACCAGACGGTGTGGTTCCGGCGGCGGTTTCGGGCAGCAGCCGTGGCGCTCATCATCGGCGCGTGGGGTCGCGTCGGCCGTTTGGGTTCATCCCGTGCGATCTCGATTAGCGTGCGTGCGCCTCCGGTGCACTCCGTGCGCGAGTGTGTTTTTGTTTGTCGAAAACCTGCCCGAAAGGCAAATGTCAGCAATGACTTTCGATGAACAGGTATCCCGGTATTCAGGGCAGATTTTTGAGGCAGGTGCGTGAATGGTGTTCAGCAAGGTTCTGACGAAGTGTGCGGTGATCTGTGCAGCGGCTACGTGCGCTGTCGCACTCGCGCACGCCGACCCGCTCGCGGACACCCAGGCGGGACCGTTGACGCGCGCACACGTGCCGCGCATCGCACTTGATGACGACGTCTATCTGCCCAGCGCGGGTCTCAACGAACGGATCATCCGCGTGCCGGTCGACGCGGCCGGCACGGTCACCCTCGAAACGACGATCTACAAACCGGACGGCGCGGGCCCGTTTCCGATGATCGTTTTCAACCACGGCAAAATCCCCGGCGATCCGCGCACGCAGGAGCGCAGCGACCCGCTGCCGTTCGCGCGCGAATTCGTGCGGCGCGGCTACGTGGTGGTGGCGCCGAACCGCCAGGGTTTCGGCCACTCGGACGGCACATATCAGCAGGATGGTTGCGATGTCGAAAAGAACGGCATCGGCCAGGCCGGCGACGTTGCCGCGACAGTCGACTTTATGTCGAAGCAGCCTTACGTGGACGCCACGCATATCGTCGTGGCCGGCACCTCGCACGGCGGCCTTGCGACGATGGCGTACGGCACGCAAGCCGCGCCGGGCGTGCGGGCGCTGATCAATTTTTCGGGCGGCTTGCGGCAGGACGCGTGCGGCGACTGGCAGGGCAATCTGACGCGTGCGTTCGGCGCGTACGGCGAGAAGACCAGGGTGCCGTCGCTGTGGATGTACGGCGATAACGATTCGGTCTGGAATGCACCGTTGGTTGCGGGCATGTACGCGGCTTATGGCGCGCACGGCGCGAGCGCGAAGATGGTAGATTTCGGCAACTACAAGAATGATGCGCACCGGTTGGTCGGCGACCGTGATGGTGTGCATGTGTGGTGGCCGGCTGTCGAGGCTTTCCTTGCGCAGGTGGGCATGCCGACTGGTGTGCAGTATCGCGTGTCTGATCCGTCCATGCCGAAGGCCAGCGGGTTTGCTGCTGTCGATGCGGTCGACGCCGTGCCGTTTGTCGATGAAGCCGGGCGTAATGGGTATCGGAATTTCTTGCATCAGTTTCCTAGCCGGGCGTTTGCTGTTTCTGACACGGGGGCCTGGTCCTGGGCTGAAGGTGGTGATGATCCGATGTCGGTTGCGGTGGCGAATTGTCAGAAGCAGTCTTCGGCGCCTTGTCGGTTGTATGCGGTGAATAACTCCGTTGTTTGGGGGGATCAGTCTTCGCAGACGGCTGATGGTGGGGCGGTGGGTGGGGGCGCCGATGCGCGGCGGGCTATTGCTAGTCGTGAATAACAGTTAGGTTTTTTTGCCTGCTCGGCGTGTGTTGGTTCTCTGTGTTCTTTTTGTTCGCTTTGTTCTCTGAGGCGTTGGCCTTTCCTTGAATTCATGGTGGTCTATTGGCGTTGCCCCTGTGCGGGGCGGCACCTACTTTCTTTGCCGCCGCAAAGAAAGTAGGCAAAGAAAGCGGCTTCGCACCGCCAGCTCATAAGCGGATCCCCCGCGCAGTCGCGGTAGTGGTGCATCTGGAATCCGTGCTCTCGCACATTCAGCCCCGGTGGCAAGGCCGTCATTCTTCCGGCGACGCTGCGCGCGCCGTCGCGGTAATTCATCAAACCATTGGGTCCTCGTGCGCCAGCAGTATTTGCTACTGGCCGTCCGCTTTTGCGCCAGCGATCTTCGCACCAACAGCCTTCCATGCTCCCCTTCGGCGCCGCGCCCCAGCGAAGCCGACAGCCCCACCGCGCCCAAACAAAACCACTGGTTCCGAGCAGACCGTTCCGGCGAGCGCGCAGCGCGAGGCGGGAAGTATGACGGCCTTGTCACTGAGGCCAAATGGACGAGAACACCGATTCCAGATGTGCCACTACCGTGACTGCGCGAGGGGCCCGCTTATGGGCTGGCGGTGTGAAGCCGCTTTCTTTGCCTACTTTCTTTGCGGCAGGCAAAGAAAGTAGGTGCCGCCCCGCACAGGGGCAACGCCAATAGACCACCAAGAAAGCAAGGAAAGGCCAACGCCTCAGAGAACACACCAAAAAACACCCGCCGAGCAGGCCAAAACCCCAAATCCCCGCCAGTAAGTTGCAACTACTTTGCCGTCGCCAACTCCGCCCATCAGCGACCTTCACCTAGAAACAGAAACCACCTGCCCCGAACATCGCCAAACTCCAGCGCCGCAGGCAAAAACGCCCCTCGAACCCCTAGTGCGCAGCACGAAATAAACGGCTAATCTCGACCCCGCAGGCCCGCCAAAGGGCCGCGCGCAGCGCAAAAAATCCGCGCCACGCGACTGAAAATGGCCCTAAAAAAGCCACGCCGCGCAGCGGCAAAAAAAGCCCCCTGGAGTACCCCTTTGGAAAACCCAGCACCACCATCAGCCGCCCCCGAAGACTGGATCGCCCGCAGCCTGCGCGCAGTCTGGCACCCCTGCACGCAGATGAAGCACCACGAACGCCTGCCGCTGGTGCCCGTCGCGCGCGGCCAGGGCGCGTGGCTCTACGATCGCGCCGGCCATCGTTATCTGGATGCCATCAGCTCCTGGTGGGTCAACCTGTTCGGTCACGCCAATCCGCGCATCAACGCGGCCCTGAAAGACCAGCTCGACACGCTCGAACATGCGATGCTCGCCGGCTGCACTCACGAACCGGCCATCGAACTCGCGGAGCGGCTCAGCGCGCTGACGAACAACACGCTGGGCCACGCGTTCTTCGCGTCAGATGGCGCATCCGCCGTCGAAATCGCCCTGAAGATGAGCTTCCACTCGTGGCGCAATCGCGGTTTCGCCGATAAGCAGGAATTCGTCTGCATCGCCAATAGCTATCACGGCGAAACCATCGGCGCGCTCGGCGTCACCGATGTCGCGCTCTTCAAGGACGCCTACGATCCGTTGATCCGCCACGCGCACGTCGTGGCATCCCCCGACGCGCGCCTCGCGCAAGCCGGCGAAACCGCCGCCGATGTCGCCCGCCACGCGCTCGATCACGTCCGCTCGCTGTTCGACGCACGCGCCACGAAAATCGCTGCATTGATCGTCGAGCCGCTGGTGCAGTGCGCGGCCGGCATGGCCATGCACGACGCGTCGTATATCGCGGGATTGCGCGCCTTGTGCGACCAGTACGGCGTGCATCTGATCGCCGATGAAATCGCCGTCGGCTGCGGTCGCACCGGCACCTTCTTCGCGTGCGAACAGGCCGGCATCTGGCCGGACTTTCTCTGCCTGTCGAAAGGCATTAGCGGCGGCTATCTGCCGCTCTCGATCGTGCTGTCGCGCGATGAAATTTTCGCAGCGTTCTATCACGACGACACCGCGCGCGGCTTCCTGCACTCGCACTCATACACCGGCAATCCGCTTGCCTGCCGCGCGGCGCTCGCCACGCTCGATCTGTTCGCGAGCGACAAAGTCCTCGCCGTCAACGCGCAGAAGTCCGCAAAGCTGAAAGCCGCGCTCGCGCCGCTCGCCGAGCACAAGCAAGTCCGGAATCTGCGTCAGTGCGGCACGATCTTCGCGTTCGACGCGGTGATCGACGATGCTCAGCAAGCCAAAACATTCTCGCGCCGCTTCTTCGATAACGCGTTGCAACGCGAACTGCTGCTGCGCCCGATCTCGACCACGGTGTATCTGATGCCTCCTTATATCCTCGACGACGAAGAACTCGCGCTGCTCGCCTCGCGCACGCGCGAAACCTTCGAAGCCACGCTCGCGGAGACCCGCTGATGCACCTGCTCGACACGCTCACCGAAGGCCTGAAGGAAATCGACGCGCGCGGCCTGCGCCGTCGCCGCCGCACCGCGGACACCCCGTGCGCGGCGCACATGACAGTGGACGGCCGCGAAATCATCGGCTTCGCCAGCAACGACTATCTCGGCCTCGCCGCGCATCCGCAACTCATCGCGGCCATCGCGGAAGGCGCGCAACGTTATGGCGCGGGTAGCGGCGGCTCGCATCTGCTCGGCGGCCACTCGCGCGCGCACGCGCAACTCGAAGACGATCTCGCTGAATTCGCGGGCGGCTTCGTCGACAACGCGCGCGCACTCTATTTCAGCACCGGTTACATGGCGAATCTCGCCACGCTCACCGCACTCGCGGGCCGCGGCACGACGCTCTTCTCCGATGCGCTGAATCACGCGTCGCTGATCGACGGCGCGCGTTTGTCCCGCGCCGACGTGCAGATCTACCCGCACTGCGATACGCAAGCGTTGAGCGCGATGCTCGAAGCGTCCGACTCCGACGTCAAAGTAATCGTCTCCGATACCGTCTTTAGCATGGACGGCGATATCGCGCCGCTGCCGCGCCTGCTCGAACTCGCGGAGCAACACGGCGCCTGGCTGATCGTCGACGACGCGCACGGTTTCGGCGTGCTCGGCCCGCAAGGCCGTGGCGCGATCGCGCAAGCCGCGCTGCGCTCGCCGAACCTCATTTCGATCGGCACGCTCGGCAAAGCGGCCGGCGTCTCCGGCGCGTTCGTCACCGCGCATGAGACGGTCATCGAATGGCTCGTGCAGCGCGCGCGTCCGTACATCTTCACCACGGCGTCGGTGCCGGCCGCGGCGCACGCGGTATCGGCGAGCCTGCGCATCATCGGCGGCGAAGAAGGCGACGCGCGTCGTGCGCATCTTCAGCAACTGATCGAACGCACGCGCGCCATGCTGAAGGCCACGCCCTGGTTACCGGTCGACTCGCATACGGCCGTGCAACCGCTCATCATCGGCGCGAACGAAGCCACGCTCGAGATCGCGGCCACGCTCGATCGCGCGGGTCTGTGGGTGCCGGCGATCCGTCCGCCGACCGTGCCCGCCGGCACGTCGCGCTTGCGTATTTCGCTGTCGGCCGCGCACTCGCACGCAGACCTCGACCGGCTCGAAGCAGGCTTGCAGCAACTCGGAGCGAAAGCGGCATGAGTGGCTCGAGTCAAAACGCACTGTCCTTATTCGTCACCGGCACCGATACGGAAATCGGCAAGACATTCGTCTCGTCGGCGCTGTTGCGCGGCTTCGTCCGCGCAGGCCTGCAGGCCGCCGCGATGAAGCCGATCGCCGCCGGCGCATTCGAGCTCGATGGTGTGCTGCACAACGAAGACGCGGACCAACTCGACGCCGCCTCGAACGTCCTGCTGCCGCCCGAAATGCGCACGCCGTATTTGCTGAAGGAACCGGCCGCGCCGCATATCGCGGCCGCGCTGGAAAACGTCACGTTCGATCTCGACCATATCGTCGGCTGTCATGCGCAGGCTCTCAAGCGCGCGGAGATTGTCGTCGTGGAAGGCGTGGGCGGCTTTCGTGTGCCGTTGACGGCCACTCAGGACACCGCCGATCTCGCCGTCGCCCTGAAGCTGCCGGTCGTGCTGGTGGTCGGCATGCGGCTCGGCTGCATCAGCCACGCGCTGCTCACCGCTGAAGCAATCGCCGCGCGCGGGCTCACGCTCGCCGGCTGGGTCGCGAACCGCATCGATCCGGACATGACGTTCCCCGACGAAAACATCGCGTCGATCCGCGCGCATCTCGCCCGCGAATACGACGCGCCGCTGCTCGGCATCGTGCCGCATCTGAGTCCGGCGTCGCCCGAACTCGCAGCGGACCAACTCGACATCGACCGGCTCTTGCAGACGCTGCGTGACATGCGAACACAAATGCAAACGCAAACGCAGCGCTGAATCACCATCACATCCATCCATGAGGATTGACGACATGACGCAACTGAACATCGCTCCGACGCCCGCCGATACGGCCGCGGCAAACAACAATGCCAACGCCGCAGCCGGCACGAAACAGGTCGCGCGCTGGCGCGTCGCCGACATCGTCGCCTTGTACGAACTGCCGTTCAACGACCTGATGTTCAAGGCACAGCAAACCCATCGCGAGCATTTCGATGCGAACACCGTGCAACTGTCCACGCTGCTGTCGATCAAGACCGGTGGCTGCGAAGAAGATTGCGCGTACTGTCCGCAGTCGGTGCATCACGACACGGGCCTGCAAGCCGACAAGCTGATGCCGGTAGACGAAGTGCTCGCCGCCGCCAAAGTCGCCAAGGAAAACGGCGCGACGCGTTTCTGCATGGGCGCCGCGTGGCGCAATCCGAAAGACCGTCACCTCGAACCGATCAAGGACATGATCCGCGGCGTCAAGGCCATGGGTCTCGAAACGTGCGTCACGCTCGGCATGCTCGAAACGCATCAGGCGCAAGGACTGCGCGAAGCAGGCCTCGACTACTACAACCACAACCTCGACACGTCGCCGGAGTTCTACGGTCAGATCATTTCGACGCGCACGTATCAGGACCGCCTCGACACGCTCGAACGCGTGCGCGATGCGGGCATCAACGTGTGCTGCGGCGGGATTGTCGGCCTGGGTGAATCGCGCCGCGAACGCGCCGGCCTGATCGCGCAGCTGGCGAACATGGAGCCGTATCCGGAATCGGTGCCCATCAACAATCTGGTACAAGTGGAAGGCACGCCGCTGACCGGCACCGAAGCGATCGACCCGTTCGAATTCGTGCGCACGATCGCGATTGCGCGCATTACCATGCCGCGCGCGATGGTGCGTCTGTCAGCGGGCCGCGAGCAGATGGACGAAGCGTTACAGGCATTGTGCTTCCTCGCCGGCGCGAACTCGATTTTCTACGGCGATCAGTTGCTGACTACCAGCAACCCGCAAGCAGAAGCGGACCGCAAGCTGCTCGAACGTCTCGGCATTCGCGCTGAAGCCGCGCAACAGATGCCGCTCGATCAAAGCGGTTGCGAGCATGGCTGCGATAAACATGCAGCGCCGAACTGAGCGCACGCACCACGTGAGATAAAACACGCGCAATAAAAAAGGCTGCCTTGAACTGCACCCCAAAAGTTGGACACCGATCCAACCTTTTGGGGTGTTTTTCATGACGAAGTACAGTGAGCAGTTAAAGCTGAAGCTGGTGAAGCAGTACGTGGCCGGTTCGGCTGGTGTCGAGGTACTTGCAAAGCGGTATGGAGTGAGTCGCTCGGTTTTACAGCTGTGGATTTCGGCCTACGAGCAACATGGACAGGACGGACTGCGCAAGAAATTCAGTCACTATGACGCGCAGTTCAGGATGTCGGTACTCATGCACATGTGGCAGAAGGATTTGCCATACCGGCAGGTGGCTGCGGTGTTCGACATCCGCAGTCCGGGCTGCATAGCGCAATGGGAACGCCGGTATCATGAAGGCGGTATCGACGCACTGGCGCCTCGTCCACGATGGCGCCGCAAAACCATGACCCAGCCAGTTCCTGAAAAGCCGACCGAAGACAGTGCGCCAGATAAGCGCACGCGTGAGCAGTTGCTCAAGGAAAACGAGTACCTGCGCGCGGAGGTGGCCTATCTAAAAAAGCTCGATGCCCTGCTTCAGGCAAAGAAGCAGGGCGTGCAGAAGAAAAAGCGCAAATAGTGCAGGAGCTCCGGCAGCACCACCCGATGCCCGCTTTGCTGAAGGCAGCGGGTCTGGCGCGCAGCACGTTCTATTACCAGTTGAGCGTGCCGGATGCCGGTGAGCGGCACAAGGACCTCAAAACCCGCATCAAGACTGTGTATGAACGCCACAAGGGCCGTTATGGCTACCGGCGCATCACGGCGGCGATCCGGCAGGCAGGCCCGAGCGTGAACCACAAGACGGTGCAACGTCTGATGGGAGAACTGAAACTGAAATCGCTGGTGCGCGCGAAGAAATACCGCTCATGGCGCGGCGAAGTCGGCCGTATTGCGCCGAACCTGTTAAACCGCGAGTTCAGCGCACAGCAGCCCAATCAGAAGTGGGTGACGGACGTGACGGAGTTCAACGTGCTGGGTCAGAAGCTGTATCTCTCGCCGATCATGGATCTGTATAACGGCGAGATCGTGGCTTATCAGATGAACACCCGACCGGTCTTCGATCTGGTCAGCAGCATGCTAAAAAAAGCGCTGGCAAAGCTTGGTCCCCAGGAGACCCCGCTGCTGCATTCAGACCAGGGCTGGCAGTACCAGATGCCTGCTTACCGGAGGCTGCTGGATCAACACGGCCTGACGCAGAGCATGTCGCGCAAGGCAAACTGCTACGACAATGCGGCAATGGAAAGCTTCTTTGGCACGCTCAAGGCGGAGTTCTTCCGGCTGAGCAGGTTTGAAAGTATCGACGAGTTGAAGGCTGGCATCAGACAATACATTCACTACTACAACCACAAACGCATCAAGCTCAAACTGAACGGGCTGAGTCCTGTGATGTACAGAACCCAGCCCGCTCAAACCTGAACTCAAACTGTCCAACTTTGCGGGGTCAGTTCACCTCGTTGTTTGAGGCAGCCTTTTTACTTACTTGCGAAGCCGAAAATTTACTTCTTATCCACGATGATCTGATCAAACGTCCCGCCGTCGGAGAAATGGGTTTGTTGCGCTTTCTGCCAGCTGCCGAACATCTCCTCGACAGTGAACGTCTTGATCGGCTTGAACTCCGCCGCATGCTTCGCGAGCACGGTCTTGTCACGCGGACGCAGATGGTGCTGCGCGATGATTTCCTGCGCGGCCGGCGACCACAGATAGTCGAGATACGCCTGCGCTTCCTTGCGCGTGCCGCGCTTGTCGACCACCTTGTCGACGATCGACACCGGCGGCGCAGCCAGCAAACTCACCGACGGATACACGGCCTCGAAATTGCCCCCGCCCACGCCCGTGTCCATCAGCGCGACTTCGTTTTCGAACGTCACCAGCACGTCGCCGATACCGCGTTGCGTGAACGTGGTCGTCGCACCGCGGCCGCCCGTATCGAGCACCGGCACGTTCCTGAAGATCGCTTTTTCGAAGTCGAGCGCCTGCGCGTCGGTGCCGCCATGCTGCTTGCGATAACCCCATGCGGCCAGATAGGCGTAGCGCCCGTTGCCCGATGTCTTCGGATTGGCGATGACCACCTGCACGCCGGGCTTGGCGAGATCGTCCCAGTCCTTGATGTGCTTCGGATTGCCCTTGCGTACGAGAAACACCATTGTCGTGGTGTACGGCGCGCTGTCGTCCGGCAGACGCGTGCGCCAGTTGGCCGGCACCAGTTGACCTTTCTCGGCGAGCAGGTCGATGTCGTTCGGCTGGTTCATCGTCACCACGTCGGCCTGCAGGCCTTGCAGTACCGAGAGCGCCTGCGCGCTCGACGCGCCATGCGACTGGCGGATCGACACGGTCTCGCCGCTCTTCTGCTTGTACGCCGCGATGAAGCCGGCGTTGATGTCCTTGTACAGCTCGCGCGTCACGTCGTACGACACGTTCAGCAGCGACGCATCCGCGTGCGCCGTCGACACGCCCGCCAACGCGAGCGTGAATGCCGTCATGCCGGCTGCCAGCCAGCGCGAAGTCCCCGTCTTGCCTGCCATCTTGTCCCCGCCTATCGATGATGAAAACCAGTGGCCGCACGAACGTGCAGCGTGAAGCGGGATTCTAACGGATCGCTTACTTGGCCAGTGGCCCGTTCGCGCGCCCGATGCGCGAACGCCGCGGCCCGATCTTTCACACGAACGCGTTCTGTACGGCCTCGAACGACTCGTCGCGAAAACGCAGCGGCGCCGCGCAGTGCACCAGCGTGTCGACGAAATATTTCGCGCGCGGCCACGGACCGAAACCGGCCGCGGTGTTGATATGCCCCGCGTCCCCGAGATTGACGAACGCGCTGCCGAAGCGCTGTGCGAGATCGCGCGAACCGGCGAGCGGCATCCACGGATCGGTTTCGCTGCCGATCAGAATCGACGGCACGCCGAGACGGCGCGCGTCGAACGGTCCGGCGAAGGCGAATTTCTGCGGACTCGCGGGCGCCACGAAGAGCACACCGATCACGTCGTTCGCATACGACGCCTGCTGCAATGCATGCGCGGCCGCAAGGCAACCGAAGCTATGCGCGGCCAGCACGAACGGCCCGCGCTCGCGCGCGAGCAGATCGCGCAGCGATTTCGACCACAGTGCGAGGTCCGGCGCGTCCCAATCGGCTTGCTCGACACGCAGCGAGCGCGCGAACTGCCGCTCCAGCCAGGTCTGCCAATGCGCGCCTTCGCTGCCGTGCAGACCGGGAACGGTGACGAGCCGCGGCGGCCATGTCGATTTGGTGCATGAAAGCATGTGTGTGCCTCGCTGCGAGAATCCAGGCAACGATTGTCCCGCCGCGCGCCGTGCGGGCGAACCAAGATTTTGTGCTTTGTTTATCGGACAAATGCGCGGACAAATGCAGGCCAGATAGGGACCGTGCGGCGGAAAGCTCGCGCTCGACCCGTACGCCCGTGCGCAAACGCGCGCGATTCGCGTCGAAAAAGTAGAATGAAGCCTACCCATAAAAGGAGGAGGCCTCATGCCGCAAACGACATCCGCCACGCCGCAGCCGTCGCGCCGGTCATGCCGTGGCTTTTCCGCCTCCACACCCAATTTCGCAGGCGCCTTCCGGACCGTATGAAAATCCTCTTCTACATGCCACAGGCCGACGCCGCCGCGTGGCTGCACGACTTCGCCCACGCGCTGCCGGAGGCCGATCTGCGTGAATGGCAGCCTGGCGACACCGCGCCGGCCGATTTCGCGATCGTGTGGCGTCCGCCGCGCGACATGCTGGCCGGCCGCGCCGATCTGCGCGCGATCTTCAATCTCGGCGCGGGCGTCGACGCGATCCTCGCGCTCGAACACGAGCAGCCCGGCACGTTGCCGCGCAACGCGCAGTTGATCCGTCTCGAAGATACCGGCATGGCGCCGCAAATGGCCGAGTATGTGACTCACGCGGTGTTGCGCTATCTGCGCCGTTTCGACGAGTATCAAACGCTGCAAAGCGAGCGCCGCTGGGAAGTGCTCGAGCCGCATCGGCGCGACACCTTCACGGTCGGCGTGCTGGGACTCGGCGTGCTCGGCGCGCATGTCGCACAGGCGCTCGCGGCATTCGGCCTGCCCGTGCGCGGCTACAGCCGCAGTCCCCGGCAAATGGAGGGCATCACGACGTTCGCCGGCGAAGCGCAGTTCGACGCGTTTCTCGACGGCGTGAAAGTGCTGGTCAATCTGCTGCCGTATACACCGGATACGCGCGACGTGCTGAACGCGCGCACGTTCGGCAAGCTCGCGCACGGCGCGTACCTGATCAACGTGGCACGCGGCGGGCATCTGGACGAACAGGATTTGCTCGATGCGCTCGCGAGCGGGCAACTTACCGCCGCCACGCTCGACGTGTTCCGCGAAGAACCGCTGCCGCCGGATCATCTGTTCTGGCAGGAGCCGCGCATCACGATCACACCGCACGTGTCCGCGCTGACGTTGCGCGAAGAAAGCGTCGCCCAGGTCGCGCAGAAAATCACCGCGCTCATGCGCGGCGACACGGTCAGCGGTGTAGTGAATATCGAACGCGGATACTGAACCCATCGAATCCCATTGAAGGAGCGCCGCCACGCGCGGCGTCGACATAGGAGACACATCATGGCCCTACCCCAGCAAGTGAAAATCGTCGAAGTCGGTCCCCGTGACGGACTGCAGAACGAAAAAGACTTCGTACCCACCGCGACCAAGATCGAGTTGATCAACCGTTTGTCGGCGGCGGGTTTCCGTAACGTCGAGGCCGCTTCGTTCGTATCGCCGAAATGGGTGCCGCAGATGGCCGACGGCGCCGACGTGATGGCCGGCATCGAACGACGCCCGGGCACGATCTACTCGGTGCTGACGCCGAACCTGCGCGGCCTCGAAGGCGCGCTCGCCGCGCATGCCGACGAGATCGTGATTTTCGGCGCGGCCAGCGAAGCGTTTTCGCAGAAGAACATCAACTGCAGCATCGCGGAAAGCATCGATCGGTTCGTGCCGGTCGCGCAGGCGGCGAAGGAACACGGCGTGCGGATTCGCGGCAGCGTGTCGTGCGCGCTGGGCTGTCCGTATCAGGGCGAAGTGCCGGTGGCGTCGGTGGTGGATGTGGTCAAGCGCTTCGCGGCGCTCGGCTGTGACGAGATCGATATCGCCGACACGATCGGCGTCGGCACGCCGAAGCGCACGCGTGAAGTGTTCGAGGCAGTCACTCAGGTATTTCCGCGCGAGCGTCTGTCCGGCCACTTCCACGACACCTATGGTCAGGCGCTCGCCAACATCTATGCAGCGTTGCAGGAAGGCATCGAGATTTATCACGCGTCGGTGGCGGGCCTTGGCGGCTGTCCGTATGCAAAGGGCGCGACCGGCAACATCGCCACCGAAGACGTGCTGTATCTGATGAACGGCCTCGGCATCGAGACCGGCATCGACCTCGCGCAAGTCGTGGCGATCGGCGATTTCATCTCGACGTCGATCGGCAAGCCGAATGTCTCGCGCGCCGGCAAAGCGCTGCTCGCCAAAGCGCGCAGCGAAGCGGCCAACTGCGTCTGACCTCGCTCGACGTGCGCGCTGAACACTCATGCAATCAATCAGGACCTGAAACGATGACGGACCATGCTTCCCTCGAATCCGACGATCTCACCGCGCTGCCCGACTCGGCACGCCGCGTCGCGCTGCTGTTGCGCGAACGCGGTCACGCGGGCCGGATCGTGATGCTGCCGGAAACCGGCAAGACCTCGGCCGAAGCCGCGGCTGGCCTCGGCTGCTCGGTCGCGCAGATCGCCAAGTCGATTCTGTTTCGCCGCCGTGAAGACGACGTGCCGGTACTGGTGATCGCGAGCGGCGCGAATCGCGTCGACGAAAAGAAAGTCGCCGCGCAAGTGGGCGACATCGGCCGGGCGGACGCGAAGTTCGTCCGCGAAAAAACGGGCTATGCGATCGGCGGCGTCTGTCCGATCGGTCATGCCACCAGGCCGGTCACGCTGATCGACGCCGATCTGCTCGAACTCGACAGTCTGTGGGCCGCCGCGGGTCATCCGCATGCAGTGTTCAATCTGACCGCGCAGGAACTGATCGCGCTCACGGGCGCGCCGGTGATCGACGTGGCGCTGCGCGAGACGGCGTGACGCGATGACGATGATGACAGCAGGCCTAGATAACGAAGACCACCACGCCGTGCCGTCGCCTTGCATCAACGTGTGCAGGATGGACGCGTCGACCGGCTGGTGCGAAGGATGCCTGCGCACCATCGACGAAATCGCCGGCTGGTCGTTGTTCGACGACGACGCGAAGCGCGCGGTCTGGGACGCGATCGAGGCGCGCCACGCGGAGTTCGTCGCGAGCCAGGCGAAGGTGCGGCGATGAACGCCGCGCCGCGCATCGTCACGGTTGGCGAAACGTTCAGTTCGACGCTGGAGCTATCGGCGGAATCGGTGAAATCGTTCGCCTCGCTCGTCAACGACCACAACCCGCTGCATCACGACGAAGCGTATGCCGCGCAAAGCCGCTTCGGCGGCCTGATTGCATCCGGCACGCAACCGACTGCGCATTTCATGGCGCTGCTGGCGACGCATTATTCGACCTACGCGCAACCGCTCGGTCTGGAGTTCGATATCAAGCTGAAGAAAGCCGTGCATGCGAACGACACGCTCACGATCACCTGGCGCGTGAAGCATGCTTACTGGAAGCCAAGCCTGAATGGCGATCTGACGCATCTTGAAGGCACGGTTGTGAATCAGCGTGGCGAGACCATGTTGATCGGTTCGTCGACGATTCTCGTGATGCCGAAACCGGAAGCGCCTGCAAGCGTCGACGCAAACACTAACGCTGCGCCCAACTCTCCATGATCACGCTGCCGGAATCGATTCGGGTTTTCGAACGCGGCTGGCTCTCGTCGAACAACGTGCTGCTGGTGGACGACGTCTGCGCCGCACTCGTCGATACCGGCTATGCCACGCACGCGCCGCAAACGCTGGCACTGGTGCGGCAAGCACTCGGCGCGCGGCCGCTCGACCTGATCGTCAACACGCATCTGCATTCGGACCATTGCGGCGGCAATGCGCTCTTGCAGGCGACTTGGCCGTGCGGCACTGTCATTCCCGCCTCGGAAGCCGGCGCAGTACGCGACTGGGACGAAACGCGCCTCACGTTTCGCGCCACCGGCCAGACCTGCGAGCGTTTTACCTTCACCGGAACGATCGCGCCCGGCGCGCAGTTGCGGCTCGGCGCGCTCGACTGGGATGTGCTCGGCGCGCCCGGCCACGATCCGCATTCGCTGATGCTGTACTGCGCGGACGAACGCATCCTGATCAGCGCGGACGCGTTGTGGGAAAACGGCTTCGGCGTGATTTTTCCCGAACTGGAAGGCGAAAGCGGTTTCGCCGAGGAGCAGGCCGTGCTGGAAGCCATTGCGGGGCTCGACGTGCGCCTCGTCATCCCCGGCCATGGCGCACCCTTCACGAATGTCGAGCAGGCGCTTGAACGCGCGTTTTCGCGTGTTGCGTGGCTGCGTGCGGATCCCGCGCGCAATGCAAAGAATGCGCTGAAGGTGCTGATCGTGTTCAAGTTGCTCGAGGTGCGCGCAATGCGCTTCGACACCTTGCTGCACATGCTCGACGCCGCCAGCGTGATGCGCGCCGCCGCGTCGATGCTCAAGCCGCGCGGCGAGTGGCCTGCGCTGGTGAAAGTCATCGTGGGCGAGTTGGCGGACAGGAACGGGCCGCTGGTAGTGGATGGTGAGCGCATCGCCGCGCGCGCGGCCTGACGCGCCGCGGCCGAGACGCGCACGAGAAACCGTCGCCACAAAAAGAAAACCGCTCGGCCCTTACAGGCGAGCGGCGGAAATTCTGTCGGACGTGATCAGCGTCAAGACGCATGATACGCGTGCCTGTTTTTTGATCGCATCGGTGATTTCCCTACAGAAAGTTGACGTCCGCTTTTAAAGCCGCATACACGGCACGTTTCGCAACCCCGTAGTTGTGCATCTTTCGAATCATTAGTCCGCTGATATGAATAATCTTCACATTCGGTTACTCGGGAATCCGTAGCATTGTGATTCGCCGCAACGGCGCAACGCCCGTCAGGTCGACGACAAACGCTTTTGCGGCACGATCCGCCAGCCGAGATTGACGCCGGCCGCCGCCACCAGAATCAGCACCGCGCCGAGCACCTGAATCCACGCGAGCGTTTGCCCGAACGCAACCCGGTCGACGATGATCGCCACCACCGGATAGATGAACGAGAGCGCGCCTGTCATTGAAGTCGGCAGCTTCTGGATCGCGCCGTACAGCAACACGTACATGAGACCGGTATTGACGACGCCGAGCACGATCAGCTCGAGCCACTGCACGCCGGTTGTGGGCAACGCGTCGAAGCGCACGAACGGCGCGAGCATCAGCACGCCGAGCGACACCTGGATCAACGCGATCAGATGTGGCGGCGTGCCCTTGAGCCGCTTCGTAATGATGGACGACACGGCATACATCGCCGCCGCGCCCACCGCGTACGCGACACCGACCAGATATTGCCCCGGCACCGCCAGCACCGCCGGCTCGACCTTCACGACGAACACGAGGCCGATGAACGCAACCACCAGCCACGCCACCGTCGACGCGCTGATGCGCTCGCGGAACACGAGCGCGCCGAGCGCCACCAGCATGAACGGCTGCGTGTTGTAGACGGCCGTCGCCATCGAGATCGACGCGCGCGAATACGCGGCGAACAACAACACCCAGTTGATGACGATCGCCGCGCCGCCGAGCAAGGCGAGGCCGAGCATCTTCCACGAGAAGAGCTTGCGCCGGAACAGGCCCAGCACGGCGCACACGAGCGCCAGCGTCGCGCCGCCGAAAATGCAGCGGAAGAACACGACATTGAACGGGCTTTGCTGCGACGACACCACCAGCCAGCCGATGGTGCCGGACATCAGCATCGCCATGGTCATTTCCGCGGCTCCGCGGCGGATTTCGTTTGACGCCATGATTCGATCCTCGAATTGATTCCTGCATGACCAGCAGTGTAAATAATCCGATCGCCCGAATACATGGCTAAACTTAAGCGTTCCTGCGACGCAACCTAAGTTTCGAAGGCTGTCATGACCAAACGCCTTACTCCTCCGGCACCCACCGCGCTCGACGATACCGACCGGGCGCTCCTCGCCGCGCTCGCGGAAGACGCCCGTCAGCCGGTCAGCGAACTGGCGCGGCTTGTCGGCCTGTCGGCGCCGAGCACGGCGGAGCGCGTGCGCAGGCTCGAAGCGCAAGGCGTGATCGAGCGCTTCACAGTGCGAATCGATCCGCGCGCGCTCGGCTACACGCTGCAGGCCATCGTGCGCGTGAAGCCGTTGCCCGGCCAGTTGCATCTGGTGGAAGAGGTGATCCGGCGGATTCCGGAGTTCGTCGAATGCGACAAGGTGACGGGCGACGATTGCTTCATCTGCCGCCTGTATCTGCATTCAATCGAACAGCTCGACGAGATTCTGTCCAAGGTCACCGAGCGCGCGGAAACCAGCACCGCGATCGTCAAATCGACGCCGGTCGCACGCCGCTTGCCGCCGCTCGGTTGAACGGGGGCGCGGGCGCGGCCTCACGTATGAACGAAACAGACGGAACGAAGTGGCTTACTGATCGACCGCCTGGAAGAAAGACAGCATTTCGGCGACCAGTTCGTCCGACGCTTCTTCCGGTATGTAGTGCCCGCAAGCCAGCGCACGGCCGCTCACGTCACGCGCCACGCGACGCCATTCCGCCAGGGCGTCGAAGCACTTCTCGATCACACCCTTGTCGCCCCACAGCACGCGCAACGGACAGCCGATCTTGTGACCGCGCTCGATGTCGGCGCGATCCTGTTCCAGGTCGATGCTCGCCGACGCGCGGTAGTCCTCGCACATCGCATGCACGGCGCCCGGTTGCGCAAGGGCCGAACGATAAGCTTCGAGCGCGGCGTGCTCGAACGGCGCCAGACCCGCGTGACGGCTGCCCATCACCGCGTCGACATACGCCGCCGGGTTTGCGCCGATCAGCGTTTCGGGCAGCGGCTCCGGCTGGATCAGGAAGAACCAGTGGAAATAGAGCGTCGCAAAGGCGCGGTCGGTGGCCTCGTACATCGCGAGCGTCGGCGCGATGTCGAGCAGCATCAGACGCTCGACGGCATCCGCGTGATCGAGCGCCATGCGATGCGCGACGCGCGCGCCGCGATCGTGCGCGCAGACGAGAAAACGTTCGAAGCCGAAGTGGCGCATCACGGCGACCTGATCGGCCGCCATCACGCGCTTGGAATACGGCGTGTGCGCGGCGTCGCTCGGCGGTTTGCCCGACGCGCCGTAGCCGCGCAGGTCGGTGGCGATCACGGTGAAATGTTGGGCCAGTCGCGCGGCGCACTTTTGCCAGATCAGATGCGACTGCGGATGACCGTGCAGCAACAGAAGAGGCGGCCCCGCCCCGCCCTTCACTCCGAAAATATCGACATCGCCCACGGCGACGCGAAAGGGCGTGAAATTCTCGAAGGCCATGGCTTCTCTCTCGTGATTTTGGAGTCACTGCATTGTAGAAGCCCAATGTGTCCGCGCGAGGTGGGATAACCCACGCATGCATAGAAGCTGAACACTCCTTCCAACCGTTCCAAACGACCCGATCGAACGCGCTCGCTGCGCTTCGCCTATAATCGAACGACCGTTCTTAAATTTCCGGATGGCTGCGGCTAGCAAAAGCGCCGCAAGCCATGTGCCGCTAAACTCAGTCATCGCCGGGCGCACAACGACGCACCGGCCCGCTCAAAACAGGAGACTCGCACTATGGCATTGCCCGCCGTCCTGCAAAAACTTGCGCTGCCCGTCGTCGCTTCGCCGATGTTCATCGTCAGCTACCCCGAACTCGTGCTGGCTCAATGCAAGGCTGGCATCGTCGGCTCGTTCCCCGCGCTGAATGCGCGCCCGGCCGAACTGCTCGATGAATGGCTCACGCAGATTCAGGCGCAGCTTGCCGAGCACAAGGCGGCCCACCCGGATGCGGTCATCGGGCCGATCGCCGTCAACCAGATCGTGCATCAGTCGAATACGCGGCTCGAACACGACGTGCGCGTGTGCGTCGAGCACAAGGTGCCGATTTTCATCACGAGCCTGCGGGCGCCGGCGCGGGAAATCGTCGATGCCGTGCATAGCTACGGCGGCATCGTGCTGCACGACGTGATCAATCTGCGCCATGCGCAGAAGGCGCTGGAAGCGGGCGTCGACGGTCTGATCCTGGTGGCGTCCGGCGCGGGCGGCCATGCGGGCACGACCTCGCCGTTCGCGCTGGTCGGCGAAGTGCGGCGCATGTTCGACGGCCCGATCGTGCTGTCGGGCTCGATCGCCAACGGCGGCTCGATTCTCGCCGCGCAGGCCATGGGCGCGGACCTCGCCTACATGGGCACGCGCTTCATCGCGACCAGGGAAGCCCACGCGGTCGACAGCTACAAGCAGGCGATCGTCAATTCCACGGCGTCGGACATCATCTACACGAACCTGTTCACCGGCGTGCATGGCAACTACATCCGCGAAAGTATCCTGAACGCGGGGCTGGACCCGGACGCGCTGCCGGAATCGGACAAGACCAAGATGAATTTCGGCAGCGACAAGGCGAAGGCGTGGAAAGACATCTGGGGCGCGGGCCAGGGCGTCGGCCTGATGGACGACGTGCCGAGCGTGAGCGAGCTGGTGCAGCGTTTGACGAAGGAGTATGACGACGCGAAGGCGCGGCTGGGGATCGCGCGCTGAAGGCAGTGCATCCCAGCATAACTCGGTTGCGGTTGCGCGCTGCGAGTTAGCCTGGAGCGCCTCGGCGCAGACGCCAGATTCGGGACGCTTGATCTGAGGCACTTGATCTGAGGCGCTCGATCTGGACGGTTTTGCATGGCAGCCCGGCTTCACGCCGGGCCGCAGCGATCATCGCGCAGCCTGACTTACATATTGCGGCGGTACTGCCCGCCCACCTCAAACAACGCGTGCGTGATCTGCCCGAGCGAGCAGACACGCACGACGTCCATCAGCACCGCGAATACGTTTTCATCGTCGATCACCGCGCGCTTCAGGCGTTCGAGCGCGGCAGGCGCCACGTCGCGATGCCGCGCCTGGAAAGCGCGCAGACGTTGCAACTGGCTCTGTTTTTCATCGTCGGTGGAACGGGCTAGCGCGATCGGCTGCGGCGCCTCGTGCGGATGCGCGCTCAAAAACGTATTCACGCCGACGATCGGATACGAGCCATCATGCTTGCGATGCTCATACAACATCGACTCGTCCTGAATGCGCCCGCGCTGATAGCCGGTTTCCATCGCGCCGAGCACGCCGCCGCGTTCGGTGAGCCGGTCGAATTCGGCGAGCACCGCCTCCTCCACCAGATCGGTCAGTTCCTCGATCACGAAGCTGCCCTGATTCGGATTCTGATTCTTCGCGAGCCCCCATTCACGGTTGATGATCAACTGGATCGCCACCGCGCGGCGCACCGAATCCTCGGTGGGCGTGGTGATCGCTTCGTCGAAGGCATTCGTGTGCAGCGAGTTGCAGTTGTCGTAGATCGCGATCAGCGCTTGCAACGTGGTGCGGATATCGTTGAAGTCGATCTCCTGCGCATGCAGGCTGCGGCCCGAGGTCTGCACGTGGTACTTGAGCTTCTGGCTGCGTTCGTTCGCGCCGTAGCGCTCGCGCATGGCAACGGCCCAGATGCGCCGCGCGACGCGGCCCAGCACCGTGTACTCCGGGTCCATGCCGTTGGAAAAGAAGAACGACAGATTCGGCGCGAAATCGTCGATCGACATGCCGCGGGCGAGATAGGCCTCGACATAGGTGAAGCCGTTCGCGAGCGTGTAGGCGAGTTGCGAGATCGGGTTCGCGCCGGCTTCGGCGATGTGATAGCCGGAGATCGACACCGAATAGAAATTGCGCACGCCGTGCTCGACGAAATATGCCTGGATATCGCCCATCACTTTCAGGCTGAATTCGGTCGAGAAGATGCAGGTGTTCTGGCCTTGGTCTTCCTTCAGAATGTCGGCCTGCACGGTGCCGCGCACGTTTTCCAGCGCCGTGCGGCGCGTCGCGGCGAGTTCGTCGTCCGTTAGCGCGCGGCCTTGTTGCTGCGTCATGCGCTCTATCTGTTGATCGATCGCCACGTTGAAGAACATCGCGAGGATGGTTGGCGCGGGGCCGTTGATCGTCATCGAAACCGAGGTTTCCGGCGCGCAGAGGTCGAAGCCGTCGTAGAGCGTTTTCATGTCGTCGAGCGTCGCCACCGAGACGCCCGAATTGCCCACCTTGCCGTAGATGTCGGGGCGCTCGTCCGGTTCTTCGCCGTAGAGCGTGACCGAATCGAAGGCGGTCGACAGACGCTTGGCCGGCATGCCTTCCGAGAGCAGCTTGAAGCGGCGGTTGGTGCGTTGCGGATCGCCTTCGCCGGCGAACATCCGCGTCGGGTCTTCGTTTTCGCGGCGGAATGGGAACACGCCCGCGGTGAAGGGAAAGTAGCCGGGCAGATTGTCGAGCATCAGCCAGCGCAGAATCTCGCCGTGATCGACGAACTTCGGCAGGGACACTTTGCGGACTTCCGAGCCGGACAGCGTGGTGACGGCAAGCGCGGTGCGGATTTCGCGATCGCGGATTCGGACGATGTGTTCGGCGCCCGAGTAGGCAGCGACGGTTTGCGGCCAGGTGTCGAGGAGCATGCGTTCACGTTCGCCGAGGGAGGCGGTGCGTTGGGCGACCAGAGTATCGAGTTGCGAGAGATTCTGGTTGACGGTAGCGGCGGGTGTGGTCGTTTCAGGGTTTGCGGTCGAGGCTGAGTTCGCCGTCGCGTTTGTGCCTGAACCGGCGTTTGCACTTACGGCGCAACCTGAGCTTGCAACTGCAACTGCACCCGCACCCGCACCCGCCTCAGCAAGCATCCGACGCGCCTCCACAAGTTGCCAGCGCTCGCGCGCCACGCGCGCTTGCGCGTCGGCTCGCTCGCGGTAAGCGTGGACTGTCTGCGCGATATCCGCCAGATAGCGCACGCGCGCCGGCGGCACGATGGCGTTACGGCCAGTGGAAGAACGCAGGCCGTCGGGCGCGGCTAAACGGCCACCACCTGTACGCAAGCCGTGCTTGCGCAGCGCATCGGCAATGTGCTGATAAAGCGCGGTCACGCCGTCGTCGTTAAAGCGAGAGGCGATCGTGCCGAATACCGGCATCGCTTCGGGCGGCTTCGCGAAGTCGCCGCGATTGCGCTGTACCTGCTTGGCGACGTCGCGCAACGCGTCCTGCGCGCCTTTGCGATCGAACTTGTTGATCGCGACGAACCCGGCGAAGTCGAGCATGTCGATCTTCTCCAACTGGCTCGCGGCGCCGAACTCCGGCGTCATCACATACAGCGATTCGTCGACGAACGGCACGATGGCCGCATTGCCCTGGCCGATGCCGGACGTTTCCACGACGATCAGATCGAAGCCCGCCGTCTTGCACAGCATCAGCGCGTCAGGCAGCGAGTCGGAGATTTCGCTCGACGCTTCGCGCGTCGCCATCGAGCGCATGTACACGCGCGCGCCGCCGCCCCAGTCGCCGATGGCGTTCATGCGGATGCGGTCGCCCAGCAACGCCCCGCCGGATTTGCGGCGCGACGGGTCGATGGCGAGCACGGCGATGGTGAGGGCGTCGCCGTAGTCGAGGCGAAAGCGGCGGATCAGTTCGTCGGTGAGCGAGGATTTGCCGGCACCGCCGGTTCCGGTGATGCCGAGGATGGGGATAGTCGCTGTCTTTGCCTGGGCGGACAGCTTGTCTCGTGCGGCCGCATCGATGACACCCGCTTCGAATGCGCTGATGAGTTGCGCGAGGCGGCGGAAGGTGGGGGATGCCGGGTCGGCCGCGTTGGCCGTGTCGGCAATGCTGGGCGCGTTGACGAGGTCGGCGGCGCTGGCGCGCGCACCTTCGGCGCAGCGCGCGATCATATCGTCGATCATGCCTTGCAGACCGAGCCGCTGCCCGTCCTGCGGCGAATAGATCTTCTCGACGCCACAACGCTCGAGTGCTGCAATTTCCTCAGGGACGATCACCCCGCCGCCGCCGCCGAACACCTTGATGCGCTCGCCGCCGCGCGTTCGCAGCAAGTCGACCAGATAGCGGAAGTATTCGTTGTGGCCGCCCTGGTAGCTGGACACGGCGACGCCGTCGGCGTCCTCATGCAGCGCGGCGGTGGCGACTTCATCGACGGAACGGTTGTGGCCGAGGTGAATCACCTCGACGCCACTCGCCTGCAGAATGCGCCGCATGATATTGATCGACGCGTCGTGGCCGTCGAACAAGGCAGCCGCCGTGACAAAGCGCAGGCGCCGACCCGCGGGCAGCTTGTGGCTGCCGGCGCGCTGCGGCGTGGACAGATCGGTCATGTCTCCCCCAGATCGTTCGCGTATGGGTGCTGGCAACCAGTATAGCGAAACGGGTCGGGGTGCCTCGGTGGCCTGGGCGGCCTAGCGCACCGCCAACGCCTTGATCTGTTCGAGCGACGGCCATAGCGACTCGCTCGCGAACCGCTCGGCAAGAAAGTCGACAAACGAACGCACCTTGGCCGACAGATGCCGGCGGCTCGCGTAGACCACGTGGATGGGCAGCTCGCGCGGCGGCACGTCGTCCACAAGCAACGGCACGAGGCGCCCCGCGGCCAGATCGTCGCCGATCACTTCGGTGCCGAGCATCGCGATGCCCGCGCCTTGCAGCACGATCACGCGTTGCGCTTCCAGATGATTGACGATCAGATTGCCCGTCAGACGCACGCGCGGCGAACTCTCACCGGTCGCGGGCGCGATTTCGAGTGCCGAGACGCCCGCGTATTGGAGATAGTTGTGGCGCGCCAGATCGGCAACGGTCTTCGGCGTGCCGTGCCGCTTCAAATAAGCCGGCGACGCACACAGCACGAGGTGCGCGGTCGCGATCTGCCGCGCGATCAATGAAGAAGACTTCAGCCCGCTCGGCGAAGCGCGGATCGCGACATCGAAACCCTCGTCGATCAGTTCGACGACGCGGTCCGACAAGGTCATATCGACGGTGACCTGCGGATACTGCGCGGCGTAGTCGGCCACTGCGGCCATCACGTGGCTCAGGCCGAACGCCGACAGCGAGGACACCCGCAAGCGCCCCTGCGGCACGACGCTCGCCGCGCCGACCGCCTGCTCGGCCTCTTCGAGTTCGCTGAGCACCTGGCTCAGACGTTCGTAATACTCACGGCCCGCCTCGGTCGGTGCAACCCGCCGCGTGGTGCGATTCAGGAGACGCGCGCCGAGTTGCTGTTCAAGGTGCATCACGTGCTTGCTCGCCATGGCCGCCGACATCTCCATCCGTTCGGCGGCGCCGACAAAGCTGCCGACTTCGACCACATGGCGGAACACTTTCATGCTGACGAGGGTATCCATCTCAATCGCTCGCTGTGGGAATCAATCGACGTCATTTTGCCGGGTTTATCAAAGGCTGGTCGGCAAAACGGTTGCTGAGCGACGAATACGGAGGCGCAGAAGCAAAAAACCCGCCTTCCGAAGAAGACGGGCCTGGAGATCAAGCTGATGCGGCCGCCGCGGGAAGCGCGCAAGCAGGCGTCGCGCGGCCCGGCCGGGACGCTTAGAACTTCGCGCGCAGGCCGACCCCGTAGGTGTTGCCGCTCGACATGCTGGAGATATGGTCGTACATGTAGGCTGCGTAGACGTCCGTGCGCTTGGACAGCGGATAGTCGTAGCCGACCGAAGCCGTCTGACGGGTCTGGTCGAAGCCGCCGCCGTCGCGCGAGTAGGCGTACGACGCCATCACCGAGCCCGGGCCGAACGGCACGGTTGCGCCGCCTTGCGCCGTGTTCACGTGCCAGCTCGTGACCTGCTGGTCGTTGTACGTGTACATGTACTGGCCGAAGAACTTCACGAACTTCAGGTCGTACGACACGCCGACTTGCGCGACGCTCTGGCTCTTCAGGCCGGGCACGCCCGACGTGCTGAAGCTGCCGAGGTCGCCCGGCACGTTGTTGAAGTTCACGTACTGATACACCGCCGTCGCCGCGAACGGGCCGTGGAAGTACAGCACCTGGCCGCTCCACTTCTTCGCGCCGTTCTCGGTCGTGTTGCCGAGCGCGTACATGGCCGTCGCGCTCAAACCGTTGAAGTTCGGCGACGAGTACGACACCGCATTGCTCCAGCCCGAATCGCCCGTCGCGCCCTGATCCGTCGAGTAGGTCGGGAACGTGCCGAGACCCAGGTACGTGTGCCAGATCATCGGCGAGAACTGGTACGAGTCGATGAACGGGTTGAACAGAATCGTCGACACGAACAGCGGCGTGGTCAGACGGCCTGCTGTCACCGTGCCGTAGGGCGACTCGATACCGACGTACGCGTTACGCGAGAACATCGTGTCGCCCGTGAAGCGGCCGTACTGGCCGTTTTGCGCCAGGAAGAACCCTTCCAGCGCGAAGATCGCCTTGTAGCCGTTGCCCAGATCCTCGGCCCCTTTCAAGCCCCAGTACGAAGTCGACATGCCGCCGCCCGAGACCTGCACCGCAGTCTTGCCCCCCGGGAATTTCTGCGCGCCGACCCATTCGTCGACCTGACCGTAGAGCTGCACGCTCGATTGCGCAAAAGCAGACGATGCACTGGCCAGCAAAGCGGCACACGCGGTTGCCTTGAGGGTGGTCTTCAGCGCACTGCTGATGCTTGTTTTCATGGGTTCTCCTGTCTTTGTCAAAAGGGGTGTGGCTGTGCGAAAGGGGGAGCTCGCGCGAACCATTGTTGTTGTCCGTTCGATCATCGAGCCAATCTGGGCGGGACCATCTTTGCGGACCATTTTTATGAACAAAAATATCGCTGGTTATTGCGGGTATATCGGTCTGATTAGTTTTGTCGCTTATCGGCCTGATAAAGCCTTGGCCGACCGCGCGCTCGCCGTGCCGCCGCAAGTTTTGCCGCGACGCGCAAAGCGTTACTCACATTGCGACCGACGGGTGGACAACGCTTCAGATGACACGCGGATGACGCACCGCCGCAGAAACGACCAAATTTGACGATGGGAGAGGGTCTGCTGCCGAGTGTTTTCAAAAAAGTGTGGTGTCGAAACGTCACATTGCCGGCGGCCTTTAGGGACGACGGAAAAGCGGGAGGCCGCTGTCAAGCGGTTTGAAAGGCCCGAGCAGTGATCCTGCGGAATGCAGCGATGAGAATTTGGCAGGACGAAATGGCAGAGAAGCCGTGCACCGGTTCGAGATGAGGCACACGTGAGTGCGAAGTCAGACGCGAGAGCCGCCGACGCTCGAGTAATGTCGGCGCGGTATGGGGAAGTCAGCGAAGAGAAACAGAGGAGTGCGCAGGTCGTCTACGCGGCAGACACTGGTTGCTCACGCAACAGACTGCGCCGCCGCGCTCGCAGCACGATTCCTAATTGCGGTACGGCGAGCCTTCCGGTTGCCGCGGGTCGTCCGACTGGCGTTGTATGGCGCGCGACGAACCGCGTTCCTCGTTGTAGCGGGCAACGTCGGCGCGAATCGAGCCGGCGCGAACCGGCGCGTTGGCCGGCGGCCGAGGCACTCCCCGCGACTCGGCGCTCACAGGCGTGATGGCGCCGGCGTACTGCATCCCACCGCGGCCGTCGCCCGCATAAGCGGCTGGTCCGGCGACACGGCGCACGTCCGGCTTGTAGACGCCAAAACCGTCGCCGTAATTGCCGCCCGCGAAGTTCGCTCCGCCACGCGGCAGACGCGCATTGCGTTCGACCATCGTATTGCGGCCCGATACTGCCGCGGCGCTGCCGTAGTAGCGGCCACCGTTATGCATATCGCTGCGCACGGCGTGATTCGCTGCGGCATGCGAGTAGCCGCCACCGCCGCCGTGCGGCATGCCTGGCGCTTTTGCATAGGCGAACGAGCACAGCGCAGCGATGACCGCGCCCAACGCCCAGTGCCTCGTTCTCGACAACCCGTCCACCCAGTGACTCACATGCCCGAAGACTTGCCTGAAGCCCACCGTTCGAGCTGCGATGGACTTGTTTTGGGACTGGCACGAGCGCTGCGACGACATCGCGGCGCGAGTCATCCCGACGGCCTTTGAACCGTAATTTATGGGTGCCGGCAAAGGGTGTCGAGCCAAAAAGTGTTAGGCCCCGGACGCGGATGTAACACCTTGTTACTGCGACGTTTTTCTACGACAGAGCCCTTGCGTGAAAGCCTTGGAACCGCTTGCTTTCAAGGACTTGGCGAGACGTTTTATGTGGTCTTGCGTATGACGAATCGAACCCGGATTTTCATCGCGATTGTCAAAACTGCATGGACCAAACAGATCACGTCGCCAATACTCAAACCTTGGGTCGCCGCGCAGTCCGAAATTTCCGGAATGCACAGCGCTCATTAATCGATTCGGCAAATGAATTTGCATATTTAATCGAAAATCAACAACAATAGCCGTTTCCCATAGCTTGGGACGGTGCCTTCATGCGCGCGTCCCGCGCGTTTTTTCCGCGTTACCGAATCGAGATTCCGACATGGCTCGCCCAAAACTGCTTCCGGACAACTTCACCTTGTGCCTCGTGGGCACCGTGATCCTTGCCAGCTTGCTGCCAGTTCATGGGCAGGCCGCCGTCGGCTTCAACTGGGTGACAAACGTGGCGGTCGGCCTGCTGTTTTTCCTGCATGGCGCCAAGCTCTCACGCGAAGCGATCATTGCGGGCGCGACGCACTGGCGACTGCATCTCGTGGTACTGCTCAGCACGTTCGCGCTCTTTCCGCTGCTCGGCCTCGCGCTTAAACCGCTCCTTTCGCCACTTGTCACGCCGGCGCTCTATGCGGGGGTCCTCTTCCTCTGCACGCTGCCGTCGACGGTCCAGTCGTCGATCGCGTTCACGTCTATTGCCAAAGGCAACGTGCCGGCTGCCGTGTGCAGCGCGTCGGCCTCGAGCCTGCTCGGCATCTTCATCACGCCCGCACTCGTCAGCTTCGTCGTCACCAATCAGGCGGCCGGCGGCGGCGCGTCGCCGTGGCATACCGTGGGCAACATCGTGCTGCAGTTGCTGGTGCCGTTCGTGGCCGGCCAGTTGCTGCGCCCGTTGATCGGCAAGTGGATCGAGCGCAATCGTGGCGTGCTGAAGTTCGTCGACCAGGGCTCGATCCTGCTGGTGGTGTACGGCGCGTTCAGCGAGGCCGTCAACGAGGGCTTGTGGCATCAGATTCCCCTTTCCGCGCTCGGCGGCCTGCTGCTGGTTTGCGTCGTGCTGCTCGCGCTGGCCCTGACCGTGACGATATTCGTCAGCAAGCGGCTCGGTTTTAGCCGCGCGGACCAGATCACCATCATTTTCTGCGGCTCGAAGAAAAGCCTCGCCGCCGGCGTGCCGATGGCCAAGGTGATTTTCGCCTCGCATGCGGTGGGCGCCGTAGTCTTGCCGCTGATGCTGTTCCACCAGATCCAGTTGATGGTGTGCGCCGCGCTCGCGCAGCGCTGGGGGGCGCGCGACACCAGCGGCGAGACCCACGCCGGCTCGCGCGAGCGGACCGCCGCCGCCGTCGCGCGCCGTTGAATACGCGCGCAATGCAAACAGGACATTCATAAGCGCCCTCCCTGAGCGTCATTTGAAGAAAGCCGCCTCGCGCGGCTTTTTTGTTATTTCACGCGCAAACGCCGCCGCTGTCGCCTCGGCCGGATGGCATAGGCCAATTCCTGGCAATGCCGGCCCGGCCGTCAGAAGATCTCGACTGACAAAACAACCGCACCATCACAGTGCAACGCTTCACCAAAGATTCACTTAATTTCAACCAGGCCGCGCCGATAAGGCGAAGGTCGATCGCTACGCCTACCTGTCATGCAACCTCGCTCGCCCTCCCGATCCGCCGCGCCGCGCGTCGAGGAATTGATCGCCCGGCGTAATCTGTCCGCCGTGTTCCAGCCGATCGTCGATTTCGAAGACGGCGCGATCCTCGGCTACGAAGGTCTGATCCGCGGCCCGGCCGGCACCCCGCTCGAAGCGCCGTTTGCCCTGTTTTCGCAAGCGCTCGCCGAGGGCTGCACGTTCGAGCTCGAACGCGCCGCCGCGCGCACCTGCATCGAAGCGTTCGCGCAGCTCGACTTCGACGGCAAGCTGTTTCTGAATTTCAGCGCGGGCGCGATGCGTCGGCTGGCCGAGGCGGGCGACGACACGCTCGCGCTCCTGCGTCATCGCGGCGTCGATCCGCAGCGGATCGTGGTCGAGCTGACCGAGCAAAGCACGATTCTGGATGTCGGCAGTTTCCTGCCGGTGATCTCGGCGCTGCGTGCCGTAGGCGCGCAATTCGCACTCGACGACTACGGCACCGCGAACGCCAGCATGAACTTGTGGGTGCGGCTGCAACCGGACGTCGTGAAGATCGACCGCTTTTTCATTCACGACATTGCCTGCGATCCGCTCAAGTTCGAAGCCGTGCGCGCGATGCAGCACTTCGCCAGCGCGAGCGGCGCGCGGCTCGTGGCCGAGGGCATCGAAAACGAAGCGGATCTGATCGTGGTGCGCGACATGGGGATCGGCTGCGGGCAGGGCTTTTTCTTCGGCCGTCCCCACGCGCAGCCGGCCCGCAGCGTAACCGACGATGCCCGCGACGCGCTGCGCGCCGGCCACATCGCCGTGTTTCCCGAGACCACGCGCACGGTGAGCAGCGCGTCGCCTTCGGGCGGCATGGCGTCGGAGAAGATGCTGGTGCACGCGCCGGCGCTGCCGCGCCACGCGACCAACAACGACGTGCTCGAACTGTTCAACCGCCTGCCCGATCTGCATGCCGTCGCGGTGGTCGAACAGGACGAGCCGGTCGCGCTGATCAACCGCCGCAGCTTCATGGACCGCTACGCGCTGCCGTATCACCGCGAGCTGTTCGGCAAGCGCCCTTGCCTGCTGTTCGCCAATGCATCGCCGGTGGTCATCGAGAAATCGATGACCGTCGAGCAGATGGCCAAGCTCCTCGCGAGCGACGATCAGCGTTATCTCGCCGACGGCTTCGTCATCGCCGACAACGGCAAATACGCCGGCCTCGGTACTGGCGAGAACCTCGTGCGGGCAGTGACCGAAGTGCGCATCGAAGCCGCGCGCTACGCGAACCCGCTGACCTTCCTGCCGGGCAACATCCCGATCAGTTCGCACATTGCCCGCCTGCTCGGCAACGACGCCGGCTTCTACGCGTGCTACGTCGACCTGAACCATTTCAAGCCGTTCAACGACCAGTACGGCTACTGGCAAGGTGACGAAGTGCTGAAATTCGCCGCCGTCGTACTCGCCGACGTGTGCGACCCGACCCGCGACTTCCTCGGGCACGTAGGCGGCGACGATTTCCTGATCCTGTTCCAGAGCGACGATTGGCGCGAGCGCGTGCTGCGCGCGATCCACGTGTTCAACGGAGGCGCGCAGCGCTTTTACGCGCCGACCGATCGGCTCGCCGGCGGCATCCACGGTGAGGACCGGCGCGGCAATCCGACCTTCTTCGGTTTCGTGACGATGGCGATCGGCTGCGTGCGCGTCGAGCCCGCCGACGGCCTATCGCGCTACAACAGCGAGGAAATCGCGTCCGTCGCGGCGCTGGCCAAGCGGCGCGCGAAGCACGAGGCGAGCGGATTCGTACTGATCGAGGCGGACGAAAGCGTGGCCTTGCTGCGCGGCCAGGCGGAAGCCGCTCACGCGCCGCTGGAGTAAACGCGCGGCGTCCGAGGTCGGCATCGGACATTGTTTAGCTAATTTTACTAAACAGCATATTCCGGGCCAACTCCAACGCCTACGGGTATTTCCGGGTGTCGAGCGCGTGTTTTTCGGGCGGTGGTAGCACGGTTTTACTATACAATCGCCCGAACCCAAACACCGTGCGGCCGCCCTTGCGCGTCCGCTTGATTCGATGGCCACAACCATCCGCGACGTCGCCCGCGCGGCCAGCGTGTCGATCGGCACCGTCTCACGCGCATTGAAGAACCAGCCGGGCCTTTCCGAGGCCACCCGCGAGCGCGTCGTTCAGGCGGCGCGCAAGCTCGGCTATGACGCTGCCCAATTGCGCCCGCGCATCCGCCGCCTCACCTTTCTGCTGCATCGTCAGCACAATAATTTCGCCGTCAGCCCGTTCTTTTCGCACGTGCTGCACGGCGTGGAAGACGCCTGCCGCGAGCGCGGCATCGTGCCGTCCGTGCTGACCGCCGGTCCGACCGAAGACGTGATCCAGCAGATGCGCCTGCACGCGCCGGACGCAGTGGCGATCGCCGGTTTCGTCGAACCGGAGACGCTGACCACGCTCGTCGCGATGCAGCGCCCGCTCGTGCTGATCGACCTGTGGGCGCCCGGCATGCGCTCGGTGAATCTGGACAACGCCGCGGGCGCCACGCTCGCCATGCGGCATCTGTTCGAGCAGCAGCGCAAGCGCGTCGCGTTTATCGGCGGCTCGCTCGCGCACTTCAGCATCGCGCAGCGCGCGCTCGGCTACCGGCGCGCGTTTTTCGAGGCGGGCTTACTGTTCGACCCGTCGCTGGAAGTGACGATCGACGCCGGCCTCGACCCCGACAGCGGCGCCGCCCGCGCGATGCATCAGTTGCTCGACGCGCCGGGCCCGCGCCCGGACGCCGTGTTTGCCTACAACGACGCCGCCGCGCTCGCCGCGCTGCGCGCGTGCCTCGCGCGCGGACTGCGCGTGCCCGAGGACATCGCCATCATCGGTTTCGACGACATTCCCGCCGCCGCCCACGCCACGCCGCCACTGTCGACCATCTCGGTCGACAAGGAAGCGCTCGGCCGGCGCGGCGTCGAGCTTCTGCTGGAAGACGCACCTGCCGAACTGGAAGTCCGTTTGCCCGTCCATCTCATTGCCCGTGCCAGTACTTTGGTGAAAATGCCATGACGCAATCCGATCCGCTTCACCCCGTCAACGGCGTCGCGGCGCCGCCCGTCGAGAGCTTCCGCACGCGCGACTTTCTGCTCTCGCATGTGCAGGACACGCTGCGCTTCTATGCGCCGAACGTGCTCGACCCGAGCGGCGGCTTTTTCCATTTCTTCCGCGACGACGGTTCGGTCTACGACAAAACCACGCGGCATCTGGTAAGCAGTTGCCGCTACGTGTTCAACTACGCGATGGCGTATCGCCAGTTCGGCGACCCGCAGCATCTCGAATACACGCGCCACGGCCTGCGGTTCCTGCGCGAAGTGCATTGGGACGGCCAGCACGAAGGCTACGACTGGGAACTCGAATGGCACGACGGCAAGAAGCGCACGCTCGACGCGACGCGCCACTGCTACGGCCTCGCGTTCGTCCTGCTCGCCTATTCGCATGCGGCGATGGCCGGCATCGAGGAAGCGAAGCCGATGATCGGCGCGACCTTCGAGTTGATGGAACACCGCTTCTGGGACGCCGCCGCGGGCCTCTACGCCGACGAAGCGTCGCCCGAATGGCGAGTCAGCTCGTACCGTGGGCAGAACGCGAACATGCACACCACCGAGGCGCTGCTTGCCGCGCATGAAGCGACCGGCCATCTCGTCTATCTGGATCGCGCGGAGCGGGTGGCGTCGAATATCACGCTGCGTCAGGCGAAGCTGTCGCAGGGTCTGGTGTGGGAGCACTTTCACGCGGATTGGTCGGTCGACTGGCACTACAACGAGGAAGACAGCTCGAACATCTTCCGCCCGTGGGGCTTCCAGCCGGGGCATCAAACCGAGTGGGCGAAGCTGCTGCTGATTCTCGAGCGCTTCCGTCCGTTGCCGTGGCTGCTGCCGCGCGCCATCGAACTGTTCGACGCCGCCATGACGCACGCGTGGGACGAAGACCACGGCGGCCTCTACTACGGCTTCGGCCCCGACGGCACCGTGTGCGACCATGACAAGTATTTCTGGGTCCAGGCGGAAACCTTCGCAACGGCCGCGCTGCTCGGCAAGCGCACCGGCAACGAACGCTTCTGGGACTGGTACGACGAGATCTGGCGCTATAGCTGGGCGCATTTCGTCGATCACAAGTATGGCGCGTGGTACCGCATCCTCACGTGCGACAACCGCAAGTACAGCGACGAAAAGAGTCCGGCCGGCAAGACCGACTATCACACCATGGGCGCGTGCTACGAAGTACTGGCCCACGCGCTGCCCGACGGGGCGGCCGCTGCGCCCGAATCCGCGGAGCAAACAAAATGAGCAATCCGAGCGCGAATCACGAATTCCCCTTCTTCGTCTCAGCCGGCGACATCCTCACCGATCTCGTCCGCACCGGCGCTTCGCAATGGCTCTCGCGTCCCGGCGGCGCCGGCTGGAACGTGGCGCGCTGCGTGGCGCGGCTCGGTCTGCCGACCGCGTGCGCGGGCTCGCTGGGCGTCGATAACTTCTCCGATGAGTTGTGGAACGCGAGCGTCGCGGCCGGGCTCGACATGCGCTTCATGCAGCGCGTCGCACGCCCGCCCTTGCTGGCGATCGTCCATCAGACGCATCCGCCCGCGTACTTCTTCATGGGCGAGAACAGCGCCGATCTGGCCTTCGATCCTGCGCAACTGCCGGCGGGCTGGATGGGTCAGGTGAAGTGGGCGCACTTCGGCTGCATCAGCCTCGTGCGCCAACCCATCGGCAACACGCTTGCCACGCTCGCGGCAGAGCTGCGTTCGCAAGGCGTGAAGATCAGTTTCGATCCGAACTACCGGAATCTGATGGAGCACGGCTACGAACCCACGTTGCGGAAAATGGCCGCGCTCGCCGATCTGATCAAGGTGTCGGACGAAGACTTGCGCCTGCTGTTCAAGACCGACGACGAGGCCGGCGCACTCGCGCAGTTGCGCGCCATGAATCCGGCCGCCACGGTGCTGGTGACGCGCGGACCGGAGAGCGCCATGCTGATCGATGGCGCCATGGTGACCGAGGCGCGGCCGCCGCGCGTCGAGGTGGTCGATACGGTCGGTGCCGGCGACGCGTCGATCGGCGGCCTGCTGTTCAGTCTGATGACCGCGCCGCAGCGGGCCTGGCCGGAACACCTGGCGTTCGCGCTGGCCGCCGGCGCGGCCGCTTGCCGCCATGCCGGCGCGCATGCACCGTCGCTCGATGAGGTCGTCGCGCTACTGTAATTGTCTTGCCTTGTGCGGCGCGCATTGTCACTGGCATGAAGCGCCGCCAAGGCGGAGAACCGAACCGCCATCATCGTGCTAGGATGAAAAAACCGAAACCTTTGGAAGAAGGAGAGACGCCATGGACGACATCACCTACACCAAAGGCATCTACACAGCGACTGCCTCGATAAGAGAAACGGATAAAGACACCTGGCAGGGCGTGGTCACCCTGTCGCGCGACGAAGGCGACGCGACTGCGGATCAGGAAACCACGCTGTACGAAGTCGAAGCCACTTCGTCGACGCCGGAGGAAGCGCTCGAGGAAGCCAAAGCGCTCGCTCACCGCATCCTCGGGGAAATCGAACTTTAGGCAGAAACGGCGCCGCGTTTTTTTGCGTTCGCGTTGCGCCATCCTGAACCAATCGGCTGGAGGCGGTCATGGCTGAACAGCTCTTCCTCTACGGCGTGTATTCGATTCACGTCCGCCCACTCGAACTCAACGGCGCGCGCTGGGACGCGGAATACGAAATCCGCCATCGCGAGAAAGCCGTCAAACCGTGGACGACGGTAGGCGGCGACAACGGCTACGGCGACGAGGCCGAAGCCGTCGCGGCGGCTCATCAGCAAGCCGTCGACGATATCGAACACGGCGCAGGCATTCCCAAGCCCCGAGCCTTTCCTTGAAAGTCCGAAGCGCCTGCACGCCGTGGTGCGCAGGCGTGGTTGCATGCCTGCTTCAGTGCGCCGGGCGAGCGCAACGAGGCCGTGCCGATACGCCGTGCTGAAGCACCGTGCACGCACGGCCGACGCAGGGTAGCGGCGCTACTTTTACGCGCCCGCGGGCCACGCCGAAAATCACCTTTCGCGGACAAGGCGGCGTGCTACGCTTTGGCCGTTTTCATTTCCACGAGCCCGCGATGGCGACTGAACCGTCAGACCGTCCTTCCGGCTTCGGCGGCGCCGAAGCGCGCGCGCCCTCGCGCCGCCCGCGCGGCAGCCGCGAGATGCGTCTGGACGATCGCGTCGTCATCGCGCACGGCATGCCGACGCCGCTCTGGCAGGATCTCTACCACCGCGCCCTGGTGGTTCGCTGGCCGACGTTTTTCATCTCGCTCGCGGTTCTGTTCGTGCTGCTCAACACCACGTTCGCCACGCTCTATATGCTGGGCAATGCGCCGATCGCCAATCAGTTTCCGGCCGGTTTCGGCGGCGCATTCTTCTTTAGTGTCGAAACGCTCGCGACAGTCGGTTACGGCGACATGCATCCGCAAACCGTCTACGCGCATTGGATCGCCACGCTGGAAATTTTCGTCGGCATGTCCAGCATTGCGTTGGCGACGGGGCTGATCTTCGCGCGCTTTTCGCGCCCGCACGCGAAGATCATGTTCACCCGTTACGCGGTGATCCGGCCGCTCGATGGCCGCATGACGCTGATGGTGCGCTCCGCCAACGCGCGTCAGAACGTGATCGCCGAGGCCCGCGCCAAGCTGCGCATTCTGCGCCAGGAGACTACCGCTGAAGGTTATACGCTGCGCAAACTTTACGACCTGACGCTGGTACGCGATCAACACCCGGTGTTCAAACTGGGCTGGACGCTGATGCATATCGTCGACGAAAGCAGCCCGCTGTTCGGCGAAACCGCCGAAACGCTCAAGCGCCTCGACACCTCATTGATTCTCACGCTGGAGGGCGTCGACGAATCGACTTCGCAAACCATGCAGGCGCGCCACATGTGGTCGTGCGATCAAATCTACTGGCATCACCGTTTCGTGGACATCATGAGCGAGCGGGACGGCGTGAGCCATATCGATTACGCGCTGTTCGACGAGATCGTACCGCTCGACGATGCGCCGGTCGGCACCGTCAAGGCAGAGTCGCCGTTGCCGTAAGCCGTTCGAACCACCGCGCACCGCGCGTACGCCGCGCCGCATGGCGCGATCCGATCGATCCCACCCCGCTTCCTGAACCAACCGCAAAACGCACCAGGGCATACCCGAATCCGGCCGCGGCGTGGCAGATCCATCTCAAAACTTCATTAAAACGAGCGGGTCGTCGCGCCTATTTGACAGCGCCCGGTCAAAGTAAAAAAAATTCACTCCAATTGGCGCTAAAAAATAGAGTCTCTTTCGCTGCGCCACCTTCGTGGTCCCCACCACTGCGCGTCGATGCAAAACCGCAACTATGTTGCATGGGATCGGAGTAAGCGCTAATGCGCCCACTCCGATCGACAACGGAGACTCACCCATGACCGCTCGCCTGCCCATCGACGGCACGCCCGCACTGGCCGATTACAAGCTTTCCGACAACCTCACCGCGACGCGCGGCCGGATCTTCCTGACCGGCACGCAGGCGCTGGTGCGTCTCGTGCTCATGCAGCGCGCCGCCGACAAGGCGCGCGGCATGAACACCGCCGGTTTCATCAGCGGCTATCGCGGCTCGCCGCTCGGCATGGTCGATCAGCAGTTGTGGAAAGCGCAAAAATTGCTCACGGCGAGTGATATTCGCTTCTTGCCCGCTATCAACGAAGAACTCGGCGGCACTGCGGTGCTCGGCACGCAGCGGGTGGAATCGGACCCGGAGCGCACCGTCGAAGGCGTGTTCGCGATGTGGTACGGCAAAGGTCCGGGCGTGGACCGCGCCGGCGACGCGCTGAAGCACGGCAACGCCTACGGTTCGTCGCCTCACGGCGGCGTGCTGGTGGTGGCCGGTGACGACCATGGCTGCGTGTCGTCGTCGATGCCGCATCAGAGCGACTTCGCGATGATGGCGTGGCACATGCCGGTCGTGAATCCGTCGAACATCGCCGACATGCTCGAGTTCGGCTTGTACGGCTGGGAGTTGTCGCGCTTCTCGGGCGCGTGGGTCGGCTACAAGGCGATCTCCGAAACGGTCGAATCCGGCTCGACGGTCGACCTCGACGCCGTGCGCACCGACTGGACCATGCCGCAGGCTTTCGAAGCGCCGGCGGGCGGCCTGCACAATCGCTGGCCCGATCTGCCGAGCCTGACGATCGAATCGCGGCTGCACGCGAAACTCGACGCGGTGCGCCACTTCGCGCGCGCGAACAGCATCGACAAATGGATCGCGCCGAGCCCGCATGCGAACGTGGGGATCGTGACCTGCGGCAAGGCGCATCTGGACCTGATGGAAACGCTGCGCCGCCTCGATCTGACGGTCGCCGATCTGGAAGCGGCCGGCGTGCGCATCTACAAGGTCGGCCTGTCGTTTCCGCTGGAGATGACGCGGATCGACGCGTTCGTCTCCGGCTTGTCCGAAGTGCTGGTGATCGAGGAGAAAGGCCCGGTCATCGAACAGCAGATCAAAGATTATCTTTACAACCGCACGCAAGGCACGCGGCCGATCGTGGTCGGCAAGCATGCCGAAGACGGCACGCTGCTGCTGTCGTCGCTCGGTGAATTGCGGCCGTCGCGCATTCTGCCGGTGTTCGCCAACTGGCTCGCGAAGCACAAGCCCGCGCTCGATCGCCGCGAACGCGTGGTCGATCTGGTCGCGCCGCAAATTCTCTCGAACGCCGCGGACAGCGTGAAGCGCACGCCGTACTTCTGCTCGGGTTGTCCGCACAACACGTCGACCAAAGTGCCGGAAGGATCGATCGCGCATGCGGGCATCGGCTGTCACTTCATGGCGTCGTGGATGGAGCGCGACACGACCGGTCTCATCCAGATGGGTGGTGAAGGCGTGGACTGGGCGTCGCATTCGATGTTCACGAAAACGCGTCACGTGTTCCAGAATCTCGGCGACGGCACCTACTTTCACTCCGGCATTCTGGCGATCCGCCAGGCCGTGGCCGCGAAGGCCACCATCACGTACAAGATTCTCTATAACGACGCCGTCGCGATGACGGGCGGCCAGCCGGTGGACGGCAGCATCTCGGTGCCGCAGATCGCGCGTCAGGTGGAAGCCGAAGGCGTGTCGCGCTTCGTCGTGGTCAGCGACGAGCCGGAGAAATACGACGGCCATCACGACCAGTTCCCGAAGGGCACCACCTTTCACCATCGCAGCGAGATGGACACCGTACAGCGCCAATTGCGCGACACCGACGGCGTCACCGTGCTGATCTACGACCAGACTTGTGCGGCGGAAAAACGCCGGCGCCGGAAAAAAGGCGAATTCCCCGATCCGGACAAGCGTCTTTTTATCAACGAGGAAGTGTGCGAAGGTTGTGGCGATTGTGGTGTGCAGTCGAATTGCCTGTCGGTGGAACCGGTTGAAACGGCGTTGGGCCGCAAACGCCGTATCGATCAATCGTCGTGCAACAAAGACTACTCGTGCGTGAATGGCTTCTGCCCGAGCTTCGTCACGGTGGAAGGCGGCAAGCTGAAGAAGGCCGCGGGCGCCGCCTTCGATCCGCAAGCGCTGGCCACGCGCGTGGACGCGTTGCCGATTCCCGCCACGCATCTCGACGCCGCGCCGTACGACATCCTGGTGACGGGCGTAGGCGGCACCGGCGTCGTGACGGTCGGCGCGTTGATCAGCATGGCGGCGCATCTGGAAGGCAAGAGCGCGTCGGTGCTCGACTTCATGGGCTTCGCGCAAAAGGGCGGCTCGGTGCTGTCGTTCGTGCGCTTCGCCGCGCGCGACGAGTGGCTCAATCAGGTCCGCATCGACACGCAACAAGCCGACGTGCTGCTCGCCTGCGATATGGTGGTCGGCGCGAGTGCCGACGCGCTGCAAACGGTGCGTCATGGCCGCACGCGCATCGTCGTGAACACGCACGCGATTCCGAACGCAACGTTCGTATCCAATCCGGACGCGACGCTGCACGCCGACGCATTGATCGACAAGATGCGTCACGCGGCAGGCCCGGAGCGCATGTCGACGTGCGACGCCCAGGCACTCGCCACGCGGTTTCTCGGCGACACCATCGGCGCGAACATTCTGATGCTCGGTTATGCCTGGCAACTCGGTCTCGTGCCCGTCTCGTTCGGCGCGATGATGCGCGCGATCGAATTGAACAACGTCGCGGTGCAGATGAATCAGCTGGCGTTTTCGATCGGCCGCCTCGCCGCCGAAGATCCGGCCGCACTCGAAGCGTTGTGGCAAGCGCGGCATCTGGCGAAGCAAAGCGTGCGCGTCGATACGCTCGACGAACTGATCGCCTATCGCGAAGGACGTCTGCAGACCTACGGGGGCGCGAGCTATGTGAAGCGTTATCGCGCGCTGGTCGATGCGGCACGCCGCGCGGAAACCGCGGTGGACGCGAAGAGCGAGCGCGTAACGCGCGCAGTGGCGACCACGTTCTATCGGTTGCTCGCGGTGAAGGACGAATACGAAGTCGCGCGTCTGCATACGGATGCCGCATTCCGCGAAGCACTGGAAGCGCAATTCGAAGGCGTGGCCGGCAAGGACTTCGGCATCAAGTTCAATCTCGCGCCGCCGACGCTCACGCGTCCACAACCCGGCAAAAATCCGACCAAGAAAACCTTCGGTCAATGGATGTGGCCGGTGCTCGGCACGCTGGCGAAATTCAGCAGTCTGCGCGGCACGATGCTCGACCCGTTCGGCCGCACGCTCGAACGCAAGATGGAACGCGAACTCGCAGGCGATTACGAAACCACGTTGCAACGTGCGCTCGCGAAGCTCGATGCCGGCAATCTGGAAGACGTGGCGAAGCTCGCCGACCTGCACGCTCGTGTGCGCGGTTATGGTCACGTGAAACTCGCGAATCTGGCGGGCGTGAAGCGTGGTGAGCGCGACCTGGCAGCACGTTTGCAGATCGAAGCGGCGACGGGTGAGTCGGTGCGCAAATCGCTGGAAGAGGTGAAGGGCGCGGGACAGTTGCGCGGGATTCCGGTGGTCGTGGCGAAGTAGTTTTTCCTGGCACCGTAAACGCAGATAAAAGAATGCCGCTTCGAGAGCAATCTCGAAGCGGCATTTTTCTTTGCTTCGTCGGTACGATTATCTGGTCATGGGTTCAGCAGTGCGCTGACCTTCGCAACCTTTTGCGGATCGACCGGCGCGAGACTGTTGCTGTCCACGCGAACGCCCGAACCAAAATGCACCGCTTCAACTTGTGTCCTGCTCACAAAACCAGCGATGGCATCGACCGTCAAACCCGCGCCGGCAAGCACCGTACAGCGGGAACCGTCCGCTTGCCGCACCAGTTCGCGGATCGTCGTTTCCGCGTTTAGTACCGAAGGCTGCCCGCCCGAAGTCAACACATTCGTCACCGCCTCGAAACCGAGCAGCACGTCCAATGACCGGCGCAAATCTCGCGCTTCATCAAACGCACGATGGAAGGTGACAGCCAGTCCATCCGCCGCATCGATCGCTCGCGCGAGACCTTCGCGATCGATCTCGCCCGCGGCGTTCAGCATTCCGATCACGACACCATTCGCGCCCGCCGCCTTGACCGCCCGCACGTCGCGCAGCATCACCGCATAGTCGTCGGCGTCATACACGAACGAACGGCTATGCGGGCGCACGATCACGTTCACGGGAATCTCGACCGCCGCCACCACCGCTTCGATCAGGCCGAGGCTCGGCGTCAGGCCGCCCTCGCCCATCGCGGTGACAAGTTCGAGACGGTCAGCGCCGGCTTGCGCGGCCAGGCGCGCGTCGGCAACGGTTATGGCAATGACTTCGAGAAGGACGGACATAAGCGCGGCTGAGTGTCGTTGAAAACTCGTTGAAAACGACATGATCTCTCAAGAATGCACCGGGCCGCCCAGGTATTCCGCCCGAAGGAAATCCCATCGGGGAAACTGGCGCGCAGCGACAGGTAGGGAGCACTCAATAACGCTCTTCGTCCACCCAGTCGATATCGCCGCACAGCACGCAGGTCTGCTCGCCGACGCGCGTCGCCACCGAAAGCGTCACGCACGGCAACGCCTCGTTGATCGACAGATACGGGCGCGTCACATGCACGCGCTCCGGCGCATTGATCGCATCGCGGAAATACGGACGACGCAGCCAGTTCGCGCCTTGCGCATCGGCGAGCGGCAGAAAGCGCGTTTCATGCGCCGCGCGATCGGCGCGCAGCACGACGTTGCGGCCTGCCTGCTTGCCCTTCGCGTCGAGCAGGAAACAGCGCGCGGCATGGTCGAGCGCGAGAAAATTCCAGCACACTTCCTCCAGCGGTTCGCCGGCCGCGAGCCGTTCCGCCGTCCGCTCGAAAGCGCGCAGGTACGGCGCGAGGCGGCTTGCATTGCGGCGCTCGCGCGCGTCGGCCTGATCGCGATAGCGCTCGGTAAGCTCGCTGATGCATGTGGTCGCGTGCAGCGCGTCGGCCGCGCCCGGGTTCGGACGGCCGAAGAAAAAGCCCTGCACGAAGTCCGCGTTGCAGGCGAGCGCCATCTGCGCCTCGTGCTCGGTTTCCACGCCTTCGACCAGCACCAGCTTGCCCGCTTCATGCAGCAGCGCCACGAGGCCCGGCAGAATCGTCGCCATGTCGGCGCGATGGGCGGCGTGCGACAGCATGATGCGGTCGAGCTTGACGATGTCGGGATTCAATTGCCAGATCCGTTCGACGTTCGAGTGCCCCGCGCCGAAATCGTCGAGTGCGATCAGGAAGCCGCGTTCGCGGAACTGGCGCACGGCATCGGCGAGACGTTCCAGGTCTTCGGCGCGATGCTCGAGCACTTCGAGCACGATGCGCCGCGGCGGCAGATCGAGCCGCTTCAGTGTGGCCAGCAAGGCGGCGGCGAGATACGGATCGGTGAGCGCGCCGGGATGCACGTTCAGGAACAGCCATTCGCGCTCCGCGCCGAGCACCTTGAAATTCTCCAGGTGCAGTGTCTGGGCCAGCCGGTCGACCTGCAGCACGTCACCGAGGCGCGCGGCCTCACCGAATACGTCGAGCGGCGATACTGGCCGGTCGAGCCCGTCGTGCGCGCGCAGCAGCCCTTCATAACCTACCGCCCGCATATGCGACAGGCTGAAAATCGGTTGAAACACGCTGCTTAGCGTGAGTTCGCCATGCTGCACCGTGAAACGTTCGAGCCCCGACGTCATCTCGACATCGAAGCCATGTGGCGCGCTGGCCGTCCTTTCCTGTTGCGCAATCGTCATGCAGTCCTCTCACGCGAAAGCCGGGCCGGTCCGAACGCGGAAGCGAACAACCTCGGCGCCGTCTCTCAAATGTGCGTCATCGATATACCTTAAGCAAGCTCCATGCGCACGCTGACGCACATTTCAATGAAATTTGTCCGAAAAGATTGCACCCGTGTAAGGGAGCATGCGCCGCGCGTGGGCGTGGCGCGCACCGTTAAGGTGCGTCGCTTCGTCAAAATCTCCCGCGGCGGCTGATAGCGCTGAATGCTGACCTCGGCGGGGCGTAACGCGTCATCGGGCTAAACTTCGGCCTTACGCTTCGTCAGCATCGCGTGGCCGCATCGTCGAAGATCACCGAAGCAACACCGTTATATCCCCAGAAATAGACCGATGGACATTGTCTTTACCGTATTGATTCTTTTGCTGGCCGTCGCCGCGTCGGGCGTCGTCATCCGCATCCTGCCGATCGCCTTGCCGCTGCCGCTCGTGCAGATCGTGATCGGCGCGTTGCTCGCGTGGCCGAGGCTCGGGCTGCACGTCACCTTCGATCCGGACATTTTCATGATGCTGTTCATTCCGCCGCTGCTGTTCGCGGACGGCTGGCGCATTCCCAAACGCGAGTTCTTCATGGCGCGCCGGGCGATCCTGATGCTCGCGCTCGGCCTCGTCTTCATGACCGTGCTCGCGGTCGGCTACTTCGTGCATGCGCTGGTGCCGTCGATCTCGCTGCCGGTTGCGTTCGCGCTGGCCGCAGTGTTGTCGCCGACGGATGCGGTGGCGCTGTCCGGCATCGCCGGCAAGGGCAAGATTCCGGGGCGGCTCATGCATATCCTCGAAGGCGAGGCGTTGATGAACGACGCGTCGGGGCTGGTTGCATTGAAGTTCGCGATTGCCGCGGCGCTGACCGGTGTGTTTTCACTGCGCGACGCGTCGATCAGTTTCGTGATCATCGCGGTGGGCGGCCTCGCGACGGGCGCGGCGGTGAGCTGGCTGTTCGGCTTTGTGTCGGCGCATTTTCTGAACCTCACCGAAGAAGGCGACCCGGCGCCTGGCGTCGTGATGACTCTGCTGATTCCATTCGCCGCTTATCTGGTCGCCGAGCACTTCGAGTTGTCGGGCATTCTGGCCGCGGTCGCCGCCGGCATGATGATGAATTACGCGCCCATAGTGACTGCGGGGCCAGCGTCATCGCGAGTGCGCGCCAGCAGTACGTGGACGATGATCGAGTTCGTCTTCAACGGTATGGTGTTCATTCTGCTGGGGTTGCAGTTTCCGCACATTCTCGGCCGGGCATTGCTCGACGCGCACGAGACCAGTGATGCGCAGGTCTGGCGGCTGATCGGCTACATCGCCGCAGTAGCGACGGCCCTCTATGCGATGCGCTTCGTGTGGGTGTGGCTGCTGCGCTGGTTCGCGAGCCGCAGCGCCACGAAGCAAGGCGTGGCGAATGCGGTGCCGGGCTTGCGCACGGTCGCGGTGACGACGGTGGCCGGCGTGCGCGGTGCCGTGACGCTCGCAGGCGTGCTTTCGTTGCCGGAGGTGTTGCCCAGCGGCGTCCCGTTGCCGGGCCGCGATCTGGCGATTTTCATCGCATCCGGCGTGATTCTGCTTTCGCTGCTGGTGGCGGTGGTGGCGCTGCCGCTGCTACTGAGCGGCTGGCGCCGTGGCAAGGATCCGCATGCCGCCGAAGAGGCGCTCGCTCGGACGATGGCCGCGCAAGCCGCGATTCGCGCTATCGACGACTTGCACGACACCGAGTGCGCGAATCTGGAAGAGTCAGCCTCAGCATATGCGGCGGATGTCACCGCGCGGGTGATGGATCTCTATCGACGCCGCCTCGCCACGCTCGATGAAGAACAGGAGCCGCGTGAGTTGGCGCGCCGCGCCGATGCGCTGGAGTTCAGGATGAAGCTCGCGGCCATGAGAGCCGAGCGCAAGACGCTGCTGGCGCTGCGCAGCACTCAGGCGATCAACGACGAGACGTTGAACAAGCTGATGCGCGAAGTGGATTTGTCGGAGACTGCGCTGACGGCGCGAAGGAAATAACGCGCGCACGCGCTGCGTAGTTGCGAAGGCGGCGAGGGCTCTTTCTTCGATCGAAACCACGCGCGAAAAAAAAGCCTGTGCCGCCGGAGAACCTGCGGCGACTCGCCGTTCAGCACGAGACAAAAATCACGCCACCGGACCTTGCGCCGGCTTTCTTCTCAGAAGAGCGTAGAGAATGATTGCGCCGAACGTCGCGGTGCCGATACCACCCAGACCGAAGCCGCCGAGCTTCAACGAGAAATCACCGGCGCCGAGCACGAGCGTGACCGCGGCCACGATCAGATTCCGGTTGTCCGAGAAGTCCACCTTGTTGACGACCCAGATGCGCGCGCCGGTCACGGCGATCAGCCCGAACACGACGATCGACACGCCGCCCAGCACCGGTCCCGGAATGGTCTGGATCACCGCGCCGAACTTCGGTGAAAAACCCAGCACCAGCGCGATCAGCGCGGCGATGACGAAGACCAGCGTCGAATAAATCTTGGTGACGGCCATCACGCCAATGTTCTCGGCATACGTCGTGACACCGGTGCCGCCGGCGAAGCCGGACACGATCGTCGCGAGTCCGTCGCCGAGAAACGCACGGCCGACGTAGCGGTCCAGATTCTGGCCCGTCATCGCGCTCACCGCCTTGATATGCCCGAGGTTCTCAGCCACCAGAATCACCGCGATCGGCGCGAGCAGGGTCATGGCCTGCATGTTGAACACCGGCGCCGTGAAGTGCGGCATACCGAACCACGCGGCGTTCGCGACTACGGCGAAATCGATCGGCTTGCCCATGCCGAGACCGTTCGTGACGATCGCGTAAATCACATACGCCATCAGCAGGCCGACCAGAATCAGCAGACGCTGCAGCATGCCGCGCGCGAACACCGCGACCGCGCCCACGCATAGCACGGTGACCAGCGCCATCCACGAATCGAAGTTGCTGCCGCTCACGCCATGCACCGCGATCGGCGCCAGATTCAATCCGATCACGCAGACGATCGCGCCCGTCACTACGGGCGGCATCAGCGTCTCGATCCATTTGGTGCCGACCGCCGACACGATCAGCCCGACGAGGGCGTACACCACGCCGCACGCGATGATCCCGCCCAGCGCCACCGGAATGTTCAGGTTCGGACCGTGGCCGCCGTAACCCGTCACCGCGATCACGAGACCGATGAACGCGAAGCTGGAGCCGAGATAGCTCGGCACGCGGCCGCCCACCAGCACGAAGAACAACAGCGTGCCGATGCCCGACATGAAGATGCACAGGTTCGGATCGAAGCCCATCAGCAACGGCGCGAGCACCGTCGAGCCGAACATCGCGACGACGTGTTGCACGCCCATCGCGAACATCTGCGGCCACGCGAGCCGCTCGTCGGTGCCGACGACGCGGCCTTCGGCAGCCGTGGACTGGGCACGCCAGCGTGGGAAGTAGGAATCGGCCATGGCGGGGGTTCTCCTCTGTTCGGCGCTATTTATGGTGGGCGCGGCGCCGGCACAAGGCGCCGCCCGGGAATTAGGCGCGAGTGTACGGAGTGCTATGGGGCCTGGCAAGTTCAGCCGTGCCGCGCTTCCAGCGAAAACACCCCGACAGCCGTCTGCAACTGCCTCGCCTGATCCGCCATCGACGCCGCCGCGGCAGCCGCCTGCTCCACCAGCGCGGCGTTCTGCTGGGTCACGTCGTCCATCTGCCCGACCGCGCGATTGACTTCTTCGATGCCGGTGCTCTGCTCCTGCGACGCCGACGAAATCTCGCCCATGATGTCGGTCACGCGTTTGACCGCGTGGGTGACTTCGGCCATCGTCTGCCCGGCACGCTCGGCGAGTTCCGCGCCGCTGCCCACGCGCGCGGTCGAGCTTTCGATCAGCTCCTTGATCTCCTTCGCCGACACCGCGCTGCGCTGCGCTGCGCGAGCGAGCGCACTTCGCCCGCCACCACCGCGAAACCGCGGCCCTGTTCGCCGGCACGCGCCGCTTCCACCGCCGCGTTCAGCGCGAGGATGTTGGTCTGGAACGCGATCCCTTCGATCACCGCGATGATGTCCGTCATACGCTTCGAGCCGGCCGCCAGTTCACGCATCGTTTCGACCACGTCGCCGACCAGATGGCTGCCGCGCGCCGCGACTTGCGACGCGCCGTGGGCCACGCCGCCCGCCTGCTGTGCGTTCTCGGCGTTCATCTTTACTGTCGACGTCAGCTCCTGCATGCTCGACGCGGTCTCCTGCAGCGCGGCGGCCTGTTCTTCGGTGCGCTGCGACAGATCGGTATTGCCTTGCGCGATTTCGCCCGACGCCATCAGGATCGATTCGCTCGACTCGCTGATGCCCGACACGATGCCGGCCAGCCGCTCACGCATATTGCGCAACGCGAACAGCAAGCTGTGAGTATCGCCCGCACGCGTGTCGACGCGCACGCTGAGGTCGCCGTCCGCGATGCGGTTGGCGATCTGCATCGCGTAATCCGGTTCGCCGCCGAGTTGCCCCGACAGACGGCGCGCGATCACCGTGGCGAGCAGCATGCCCGCGACGATCGCGCCCACCACCAGCGCGCTCATGACGATACGCATGTGTTGATAACTGGTGGACGCCTCTTGCTGCGCGGCGTTGGCTTGCTGGCGACGATAGTCGATCAGCGCCGTGGTGCGATCGCGCAACGCCTCGCTCGACGCAATTGCGCGGCGCACGAGTTCGTTGTTGTCGACGCCGGCCGGAATCGGTTCGAGACCGATCTGCTGATGCACAATGCCTTCCCACGCTGCCGACTTGCGCAGCACGTCGTCAAATATCTCCTGGCCGTTGCCCGTCTCGATCGTCGCGCGATACTGGTCGTAGGCGCCGTGCATGTCCTTGAGCGAGCCGACAATACTGTCCTTCAACTTTTGACGGCCGGCGTCGTCGGCGGCGTAGCCGAGATTCGCGGCGGCCAGATCGGAATCGATCTTGTGGCGATTCGCCTCCTCCATCCAGTAGAGGCCGTTCATGTGTTTATCGCAGATGGCATTGGTGATGCCGTGCATCGACGACAGCGTATTCAGCGAAGTCGCGCCGATCACGACGCAAAAACCAATCACCACAGCAAACGCCAGCAGCAGTTTCCTGAACACAGGCATGCGGTCGAACCACTTCATTTCACCATCCTTCACGCGTCACGACGGGACGCCCGCACAGCCACGCCATCGCGAAACATTCGCGATCTATCGGATACGTAGCGGCGCTCCCACTTCATTTACGGCGGCCACCGCGGAGACTTGATGCGCGAAATATCAGGAATAACCGGGAGAGGATGTTGTAAGCAATGCTTAGCGCGCGAGGCTTGATTGCGGAACGCCGTGCCGGCGGCGTATCGGCGAGACGTTTGGGATTCGTCTGATATATGGGACTGCCGCAAACTCTTAGACTTGTTCTGCTGCGTTGACCCCCATGAGTAAGCGCAAGCGATGTTGTTGTAACTCTCCGACTTTCCGCTCACGCTTCCCCGGTGTGAGCGGTTTTTTTCGTTTGTGCGATCCGTTGCATGCACCTGCGAAGACGCTGTGAGGCGCTTGCCTTTACCTGCCTTTACGCCTGCGTCGCGAAAGCGGCGGTTGCGAGTCGCAAGGTGTAGTCGCGCACGTCCTCGGGCTATGCCGCGACGGTCTCTTCGAAAAGCGCGGGATCGTCGGCATATAGTGCGCAAGTGGCATATTCATAGCGCGGCAAATTGCCCGCCAGCGCGGTCATGAAGCGGTACACGGCTTCCTGCGCAGCAAGTTCGCGATTCTTGTCCTCGCCGGCAGCGCGCGCCGCATCGACCAGTTTGCGCAGTGCAACCGAAGCGCCGCCCGACCGGCCTACCGGTGACGTCGTCGAAGACCAGGACCGGCGCCTGTTCGCTGTCGCGTACCTCAGACTGAGTTCCGCGCTTCGGTGCCCGGCGCCACCGTGGCGGCCCGACCGGGCGCCGCGCCCGTCACGGTCCGATAGCACAGCACGCGATTGCGGCCCGTATCTTTGGCTTCGTAGAGCGCGTCGTCGGCAGCATTCAGGAGCGCGCGACTCGCTGCGAATGCCTGACCGCGCGTACCGGCGATACCGATACTCACCGTCAGCACATGATGCGAACTCGCCACGTGGCGAAGCTGGAGCGCCTGAACCGCAGCGCGAATCTTTTCGGCGATAAAGCTTGCGCCTGTTTCATCGGTATCCGGCAGCAGCACAGCGAACTCTTCGCCGCCGTAGCGCGCCGCCGTGTCGCCCGGACGCCGCACACTCTGCGAGATGCAGCGGGCCACGGCGGTGAGCGCGTCGTCGCCGGCGGAATGGCCGTACAGGTCATTGAAACCCTTGAAACTGTCGACGTCGATCAGCAGCATCGACAGCGGCCACGCGTTGCGCTGCGCGCGGCGCCACTCTTCCTCCGCCTGCTCCTCGAAGGTGCGGCGATTGCTCAGGCCGGTCAGCCCGTCGGTGCGCGCCAGCACGCGCAACTCTTCCTCGGCCGCCCGGCGATGCCGCAACTGGTACGAGAACAGGACCGCCAGCGCAATGATCGTCAAGTCGAGCGCGGCGATCAGCGAGCCGATGATCCACGCGCGATGCCGCCATTCCACGTAGATATCGCGCGTGGACAGCGCAACGTCGAGGATCAGCGGATACATGTCGATATGACGGAACGCGTACCAGCGCTCGACGCCGTCGATTGCCGCCGTCCCGAAGAAATCCCCGCTCGGCTGCTGGGTGAAGCGCGAGTAATTGGCGGTGCCGGTCAGGTTGATGCCGATGATCTTCGGATCGTAAGGACGCCGCATCAGCATTGTGCCGTCGTTCAGCATGAGCGCCATCGAGCCGCCGGCTCCCAGGTGCATGCCCGCGAACAGGCTGCGGAAATAGGTGAGGCGCATGGTGCCGGCCACCACGCCGCCGAAACTGCCGTCCGGCCGCGTGAGACGCCGGCTCAGCGCGATGCTGACTTCCTTGCCGCTGATTTTCGGCATGAACGGATGGCTGATGTACAGGCCGACGTTGGGAGAGTCCCGCTGCACCTTGAAGTAATCGCGGTCGGCGAGATTGACGTGGCGCGGCGGGGTGGCTTGCGAGTCGAACCTGACGTTGCCGGCTTCGTCGGTCACGAGGATCGAACCCATGTCTTTGGCGCTCGCCGAGCCGTCGAACAACACCATCTGGCGGATGGCCGGATCCAGCTCCAGCACGCCGGGCTGTTTCAGGCCGTCGATCACCGCGCGCAGCGAGAGATCGTAAATCTCCAGATTGCGCGACACGTCGCGCTCGACCAGCAGCGACACGTTGAAGACCGAATCCTGGGCGCGCCGCAATGCGTCGTCGCGCATCTGCGCCAGCACCCACACGGCGATCGCAAGGATCGCACTGGCCAGCACGATACTGATCGCAATCACGAGGTTCGGTCGGCGCGTCACCATGGGCTTTTCGTTCAAACATGCGCCGGCCTGCGCGCGTGAAGAAGAGGGGCCGCGTCCGGACCGGCGCGCACCGTGAACTGGTAGGGTACCAGACGATGCAACGCGCCGAATCGTCGAAAAGACGGGTTTCTGCCGGCTTTCGCAAGCTTTACAATGCTCGCCCCGCGTTCAGCCGGCGTGCAGATCGAGCGCGGAGCCGGCTGCTGACCGGCTCAACGCGCGGATGTCGGCGGTCTCCAGCACCGCCTTGTCGGCGCCATGGCGGGCCACCGCCAGCATCGCCAGACCGATGTCTTCGGTGCTCAGAATCTGGTTGGGGAAAAGCGCACGCAGCGTCGACAGGAAAGGCCGGGCCAGCGTGTAGAACAGCTGGTACGAGCGGGTCTTGGAGCGCGCGCCGTTCAGCGGTTGAATCACGCCCGGACGGAACAGGTAGACGCCCTTGAACGGCAACCGCTGCAACGCGTTCTCGGTCCTGCCCTTGACGCGCGCCCACATGCTGCGGCCTTGCTCCGTGCTGTCGGTGCTCGCGCCGGACACGTAGACGAAGGTCATCTGTGGATTGAGACGGGCAAGCGTCTCCGCCGCCGCCAATGTGAGGTCGTAGGTGAGGCGCGAATATTCCGCCTCCTGCATCCCCACCGACGACACGCCCAGGCAGAAGAAACATGCGTCGAAACCCGCGAGCGACGCTTCCACCGCGCGATAGTCCATCAGGTCGGGCTGAATCACTTCGATGAGCCGCGGATCGAGCTGACCGGTGCGGCTGCGCCCGACCGTCTGGACTGTCTCGACATCGGGCGCGCGCAGACACTCGCGCAACACGCCTTGCCCGACCATGCCGGTCGCGCCAAAAATGAGGACCTTCATGATGCATGCTCCATGGTCGCGCGCGGCCAGCGCGTGTTGGTGAGTGCTTCGGTAATCGCCCGCAAGCGGGCGGCGACCGCCTTGTCTTGCGATCGGCGGCCTCCGCCCAGTGCCCGGCTAGGCTGGCCCCTCACGCTGTCGTCGATGCGCCCGGAAACACCGGTAGCGGCGACGGCGCGGAGAAATCCGTCGACTCGCTGACGGCACGCCACGCTTCTGCTTCGGCTGCGCGCGCCTTCTCGCCTTCTCCGCAGTAGTGCAATGCGTCGGTGCCCAACAGGAGATGCGCTGGCAAAGCATCGTGATAAGCCAGCTTGAGCACCACTTGCGCGACCTTCGCCGGATCGCTGGCTTCCTGGCCGATGTACTGCGACAGCATATCCACTACTGCGCCGACCGATGGCACATAATCCGGCAGCAATTCCGGCGTCGCACCGGCCGCCTCGTTGCCCCACTCCGTTTTCATGCCGCCCGGTTCGAGCGCGGTGACATGGACGCCGAACGGCGCGAGTTCCTGGCGGATCACTTCGGTGAAACCTCCCACGGCCCACTTGGCAGCCTGATAGGCGCTCAAACCCGCGATGCCCACGCGTCCGCCCACCGAGGAAATCTGGATGATGTGCCCGGCGCGCTGCTGTCGCAGCACCGGCAAGGCGGCGCGCGTCACGTTGACGACGCCGTAGAAGTTGGTGTCGATCTGCGCGCGGAAATCGTCCTCGGTGCTTTGCTCGAACGGCACCAGGTGACCGAAGCCCGCGTTGTTGACCACCACGTCCAGCCGGCCAAATGCATCGACTGCGGCTTGCACGGCTTGGCGCGCCGCCTGCGGATCGGTCACGTCGAGCGCGACCGCCCGAACCCGCTCGCCATAACGCGCCGACAGATCCGCCAACTGCCGCGGATCGCGCGCCGTCGCGACGACCTGCTCGCCTGCCTGCAAAGCTGCTTCGACAATCTCACGCCCAAGTCCGCGGGCGCTGCCGGTAACCAACCAGACCTTAGCCATATTGCACTCCATGAAATTAGTTGAGCAAGTAATCACTCATTAATGCGACAAAAAAACTCAGTGCCGGGCGATCGCGTTCCAGAACGCGTCGAAGCCTGCCTGGCGATAACGCTCGGCCTGAGCCGGTTCCCGAACGATGAAATCCATGGTCGTCTCGGCCAAAGCGCCCATGATCGCCGACAGAAAAGCCGGCGGATGGTCTCGCAACGCGCCGCTCGCCACGCTGGCCTGAATCATGTCGTTGATGTCTGCGAATGACTGCATGCCCGTCGCTCGCGTATGGTCAGTCAAACGCTCCGACACGGCCAGTTGCGCCATGGCACGACGCTTGTTCGGTTGCGCGACGCCCCAGTCGACAAACTTGTCCCACACGTACTGCGCCCGCTCGCGCACGGTGGCGTGCTTCGGATAGGTCGTCATCATCACCTGGCGCAGTTCGGCCTTGATGTCGAGGTACAGGACGTTCAGTAAGTCGTCTTTGCTGTCGAAGTACGTGAACAGCGTGCCTTCCGCCACACCCGCCACTTTGGCGATGCGTGAGGTGGGCGCGCCCAGTCCCTGCTCGGCGATGACCTCGGTCGCAGCAGCAAGGATGGCGTTACGTTTGTCTTCGCTCTTGGGACGAGCCATGCGGATTCGTTTCTGCTACTGGCAATAAATGAGTGATTGCTCAATCATATACGCGAACATCGCCTCGTTCAAGCGATTTTTTCGGCTCACGCGTAATGGAATGTTTTCATCACGCGCCTAAATATATTCATTCCGCAAGAAATTCCACTTTCTTCGGTCATCGCGCACAACCTTTATAGAGACATATCCGATTTACCTTCAGTCGGCGAGCACGCGAACCGATATCCGGTAAATGGGATACCCATTTTGTGTCCGACGCCGATGTGCCTTCGCTTAATCCATCGACGTAAGACACCGAAGGACAGACCGCGCAAGCTCGCCGCAATGTACGGCGACCAGAGAGACGCTCCCATGCCCGGACCTGAGAGTCCATCGCGAACGCATCCACGTTTCGTTATTGGAGGAAAAAATCGTGACATTGAAGCACCTCACCATCAAAGCCAAACTCATTGCTGGTTTCGGCATGCTGTCTCTTATCGTCGTCGCGGTTTGCGGGCTTTCCCTGAAGGCGCTCAGCGACTCGACCGATGGTTTTTCCGGCTTCGTGCACGGCATCAACGCGCGCGCGGACATGGCGGTGCAGGTGCGAACCGCCGTCGACCGCCGAGCCATCGCCGCGCGTAACCTCGTGCTCGTGACCAAACCTCAGGATCTCGAGATAGAAAAAGCCGATGTGCTGCGCGCGCACGAAGACGTGCAAACCGATCTGAAGAAGCTCAACGACATGATCGCGAGCGCTACCGACACGTCGGAGAAAGCGCGCAGTCTCGTCGCCGAAATCAATCGGGTGGAGGCTTCGTATGGACCGGTCGCCACCGACATCGTCAATCTCGCGCTGACCAACAAACGCGACGAGGCGATCGTCAAGATGGACGATCAATGCCGACCGTTGCTCGCCGCGCTGATTCGCGCAACCAACGCCTATGCCGACTACACGCATGGCCGCCAGGAACAGATCATCAACGAGTACGCAGCGCACTATGAGAGCCAGCGCAATCTGCTGATCGCGATCAGCCTGGTCGCGGTGGCGCTCGCGATCGGCGCCTGCGTGCTGATCACGCGCGCGGTGACCGGACCGCTGCGCCAGGCGATCGACGTCGCGCGCACGGTGTCGAAAGGTGATTTGCGCGCGCGCATCAGCGTCGACGGCAGCGACGAAACCAGCAAGCTGCTAGGCGCCCTGCGCGAGATGAACGAACGGCTGACGAAGATCGTCGGACGCGTGCGCGACAGCAGCACGAGCATCGCCGGCGCGGCGCGCGAGATCGCCGCGGGCAATATGGACCTGAGCCAGCGCACCGAACAGCAGGCAGCCTCGCTGCAGGAAACGGCGTCGAGCATGGAAGAACTCACGTCGACGGTGAAGCAGAACGCCGACAACGCGCAGCAAGGCAGCATGCTGGCCGCGAATGCTTCGTCGGTCGCGCGGAAAGGCAGCGAGGTGGTCGGCCAGGTGGTGAATACGATGCACGACATCAGCGATAGCTCGACCAAGATCGCGGACATTACGGGCATCATCGAAGGCATTGCGTTTCAGACCAACATTCTGGCGCTCAACGCGGCCGTCGAAGCCGCGCGCGCCGGTGAGCAGGGCCGAGGTTTCGCGGTGGTGGCGAGCGAAGTCAGAAGCCTGGCGCAGCGTTCATCGAGTGCGGCCAAGGAGATCAAGGATCTGATTGCCAGTTCGGTGGACAAGATCCGTGACGGCTCGGCGCTCGCCGGCGAAGCGGGCAAGACGATGGCCGAAGTCACCCAGGCGGTGGCGCGGGTGACGGACATCATGTCGGAGATCGCGGCGGCATCGAGTGAACAAAGCCGTGGCATCGAGCAGGTCAATCTTGCGATTACGCAGATGGACAATGTCACGCAACAGAATGCTGCGTTGGTGGAAGAAGCGGCAGCGGCTTCAAGGTCGATGGAGGATCAGGGGCAGCAGTTGAATGAGGCTGTGGCGTTTTTTCAGATTTTGAATGGTGGGGCGACGGGGGGTTTTGTTTCTGCTGGGCCTTTGCGTCAGGAGACGGGGCGGCGCGAGCGGGTTGTTGCGCCTGTCAGGCGGGCTGTGAGGGAGACGTCTGCGGCGGCTGCCGCGCCGGTTACCGCGTTGGCGACGGCGGTGACTGTGGTCGGTGTGGATGATGGGTGGGATAAGTTCTGAGCGTGTTGTTCTGGTTGGGCGCCGTGTTTGGCAGAGCATGGTCGCTTCGGATGCGCATCTTGGCTCTTTGTCTTTGGACGGCGCTTATCCATCGCATTTTGATCAATATGCGCAATCGATTGATGGGGCGGCTGTCAACGGATACCGTCAGACGCCGCCAGAAATAAAAAACCCGCCGAGCCTTGCGGCTATGCGGGTTTTAGGACTTTCTCGTACAAGTTCAGACATGTTCGTGGGAGGAGGAGGATCAAACACCCGACCTTCGCATTGCGAATGCAAAAATGTCGCCATACACGTCGGTCTTTCTAGCCATATTCATGCTTATTTGCCACAATCCTGCCACATCGACTAAAACATGGGCGAGAAAGTGGCGAGCATTCGAAAGCGAGGCCCCTACCAATGGGAAGCTCAGGTCCGACGACGCGGCTACCCGGCTCAAAGCAAAACATTCGATACAAAAGCTGAGGCGGACGCTTGGGCCCATATGATCGAGTCGGAAATGGCGCGGGGCGTGTGGGTCAGCCGCAGCGAAGCCGAATCCACAACGCTGTACGAGGCGCTAAACCGATACGAGGACGATATCTCTCGAGCTAAAAGGGGAGCTGCTCAAGAGGCCTCTATCATTCGGATTTGCAAGGCCGTTGACCTAGCGAAGCGCCCCCTCGCCTCAATCCGCAGCTCGGACGTGGCCGCACTCCGCGATGAATGGCTGAAAAGCTTTGCACCGGCGACCGTTTTGCGCCGCCTGTCTCTCGTATCTCATGTGTTCAACATCGCCCGCAAAGAGTGGGGCATGGAAAGTCTCTCAAATCCAGTCGAGCTGGTAAGGAAGCCCCAACCCAACAACGCACGAACGCGACGCCTCGCATCGGCTGATCCTTCGATCACTTCATCTGATAGTTCCCTTCCTGAATCCGAACGCGGAGCCGAAGACGGTGAACTTGCGCGCGTTGCTGCCGCCAGCGGGTCGGTCTTGCTACCTTTCATCATCTGTATTGCCGTCGAAACGGCCATGCGCCGTGGTGAAATTGTATCGCTGCGTTGGGAGCACGTGGATCTGAAACGCCGCGTCGCGCACCTGCCCGCCACAAAAAATGGAACAGCACGCGACGTCCCCCTCTCCTCACGTGCCGTTGCTGCGCTCAATGAGGTGAAAGACTCCCGAGACAAAACTATGAACTTGGAGGCTGGCGAATACGAAGCCGATCAGGGTCGCGTGTTCAGTATTCGACGTGATGCCGTAACGAGGGCTTTCGAGCGGGCCGTTGTCCGCGCGCGCAAGCTGTACCTTGAGGAGAGCAAGGAGGCCGGCCGGCGCCCAGACGTGAAGTTTCTAACGAACCTTCGCTTCCATGACCTTAGGCACGAAGCAACGTCACGCATGGCGTCGCTTTTTCCACTGCACGAGCTAACAAAGATCACCGGCCACAAAGACCCGCGCATGTTGATGCGCTACTATCATCCACGAGCCGAGGATCTAGCAAAGAAACTGGGATGACAAACGGTAGCTAACCTCGGCCGATCGAAAACCGGCGCTCCCCCAAATCTGCAGGTAGGCAAAACGATCATCATCGAAGGCATATGCCTAGCGGAGACGCCGCGATACTCTCCGCTGATAAACGCGCATAGTTCGACTATCGAGTCCCTGGGCTGCCGACGCGTCTCCGTGTCCCCAGTGTTCGTGCTTGGACGGCGTCCGCCAACTCCAGACTATCTTGCCAGCTTACGTTGAGCGTCTGCACATCAATTTTGGCGACCGTGTGGACTGTGACAATCAGTGGTCGACCGGCCGTGCTGCTGAGACTGTCCAACTGTGTGGTGAGGTGGTGTGACCGTCGTGCCAACTGCATTACTAATTTTGGTGATCGCGAATATTACCGAAGCAAAAACTGAGATAGCAAATCGCTCAATGTTGTAACATTCCGAGTCGCTGTTGTTTTAGCTCATTCGCTACGAGGCCTTCGTGTCACAAACCGTCGAACTGATAAAAAATTTTGTTAAATACGCCACCTCACTAGACGGTGACGAGAAAGGGGAAGCACAGGTTTTTTGTGATCGCTTGTTTAAAGCATTCGGGCATGCAGGATATAAGGAAGCCGGTGCATCGCTGGAATTTCGCATTAAGAAATCCTCTACAAAAGGCACAAGCTTCGCAGATCTGATGTGGAAGCCACGTGTGCTGATAGAAATGAAAAAGCGTGGCGAAAAACTAAATCAACACTATCGTCAAGCATTCGATTATTGGCTTAATGCGGTACCCTCCCGACCGCGTTATGTCATTTTATGCAATTTTGATGAATTTCAGGTTTACGACTTTGATCGGCAGATGAATGAACCTGTCGATACGTTGACACTTGAAGAACTACCGCGGCGTTATTCTGCATTAAACTTTTTATTCCCTGATGACCCGGAACCTGTTTTTGGCAACGATCGAACCGAAGTCTCAAAAAGGGCGGCCGTTCAAATGGCCGCTCTATTTAAATCTTTAATTTCAAGGAAAATCGATCCGATAGATCGACTAAAAGCACAACGATTCGTACTACAGCTAGTGATCGCAATGTTTGCAGAAGATATAGATCTGCTACCAGCATCCACCGTTTCTGGAATCGTAAACGATTGTCTTAACAAAAAGCAAAGCTCTTACGACTTATTTGGCGGTTTATTCAGGCAGATGAATAACCCTGCGCCAGCTGCCGGCGGACGTTTCAAGGGCGTGCCTTATTTCAACGGCGGATTATTTGCGAACGTAGATCCGATTGAACTTTCCAAGGCAGAACTTGAGCTGATCGGCTGGAGGAGCGAGGACGGAGGAGCGTCGACAGAAAACTGGGCCACCGTAAACCCTGCAATTTTTGGAACGCTTTTCGAGCAGAGTATGGATGTCGATGTCAGACATCAACATGGTCGACATTTTACTTCCGAAGCCGATATTCAACGCGTCATCGGCCCAACCCTTGTGAAACCTTGGGCAGAGCGTATCGCAGCAGCGACAACGGCAACCGATTTACGGAAATTGCGAAAAGAATTGGCAACTTTTCGTGTATTGGACCCGGCGTGCGGTAGCGGGAATTTTCTTTACGTCGCATTTCGTGAACTTGCCCGCTTGGATTTAAGCATCATGCTGCGACTCCAATCGGAGTTCAGTCGCCGCATTTTCGAGGAACAAGCAAAGGTGGTATGCGCGATCAATCCGAAGCAGTTCTTTGGACTCGATAACGATGCATTCGGTGTCGAGCTTGGCAAGGTCACGCTGATGCTCGCAAAGAAGCTCGCTCTGGATGCAGCTGTCGAAAGCTTCTCGGAGGGTGAGCACAAATATGCCAAAGGCACCCACGAGATCGAATTTGAAGCGGATCAGGCGCTTCCGTTGGACAATTTGGACGATAACATTCGCTGCGTCGATGCGTTGTTCACTGACTGGCCTCATGTCGACGCTATTGTTGGGAACCCGCCGTATCAAGCCAAAAATAAAGCGCAAGGAGAACTCACGCCCGCCTACCTCAAGCGATTGCGCACGCGCCATCCAGAGATCGACGGTCGGGCAGATTTTTGTGTTTATTGGTTGCGACTAGCTCACGATCACCTGCAACCGGGTCAGCGCGCAGGACTCGTCGCGACGAACACAATCAGACAAAATTATTCACGGGAAGGTGGCTTAGATTACGTCGTAGGAAACGGCGGAGTAATCACCGAAGCTGTGTCCAGTATGATTTGGCCTGGGGAGGCGGTCGTCCACGTATCTATCGCAAACTGGATTAAAGGCGCTCAAAAGGGAAAAAAGCGTCTTCACATTCAGGACGGAAACAACGTAAACGAGGGTTGGCGTTACGAGGACCTGGATACCATTGGTCCAGCATTATCATTTTCATTTGATGTGACGAAAGCAAAAAAACTACTCGTGAACGCGAGATCGGGAAACTGCTTTCAAGGGCAAACTCATGGACACGAAGGGTTTTTAGTGGACGCAGATGTAGCTCGCGCAATTATTAAAAATAAATCCGCCTACAAAGCGGTATTAAAGCCTTTTCTGATCACCGACGATCTGGTTGGAAATGTCGAAAGCAGTCCATCTCGCTACGTAATTGATTTTAGTGGGATGGAGTTACTTGACGCGGAGAAGTACGCCGACCTGTTTGAGACCGTCAAAAAGGTAGTTCTTCCTCAGCGAAAGAAAGCAGCAAAAGAGGAAGAAACGAGAAACGATGAGATATTGGCCGAAAATCCAGGTGCAAATGTAAATCGCCATCATGCCAATTTCCTTAGAAAATGGTGGCAAATGTCCTACCCCCGCGGTGACTTAATGGCATCGCTCAAACCCTTGAAGCGCTATATCGTCTGCGGCCAAGTTACTAAACGACCCATATTCGATTTTGTAAGTACAAAGATCAATCCAAATGCGGCGCTAACAGTATTTCCTTTTGACGATGACTATACCTTCGGAATTTTACAATCCAACATCCATTGGGCGTGGTTCGTAGAGCGATGTTCCACGCTCAAGTCAGATCCGCGATACACGTCAAACACCGTATTTGATTCGTTTCCATGGCCACAACATCCGACCTTGGCGGCGGCAAAAAAAGTAGCACGAGCCGCCGTAGCGTTCAGAGAAGAGCGAGCGATGCTTCGGGAAAAGCATCAATTACCATTTCGCGATTTATACAGACGACTTGAGGGCCCGGGAGAGAATAGTTTGAAAAAGAAGCAAGCCGCTTTAGATCTGGCCGTCCGAGACGCTTATGGAATGTCGGGGCGGGATGACACACTTAAATTCCTGTTAGCCTTGAATAATAAATTGGCTGGTGACGAGGCCGCCAAGAAAGCTATTCAAGGTCCGGGCCTCCCTCCGAGTGTTATCGACCGTCGTGAGTTTGTGACCGATGACTGTATTCGCCCGGTGATGTAGTTGCTAGTTCGCCGTTTAGATCCTATGTAGCGTGAGAGTCGCCAAGGCCCGAGTCGTAAGATTGACGGGTCAAGGCTTGCTCAATGGAGGGCATTATGGACAAAAATCACGTTACTGGATCCGACGCTGGCGAAGCTATTCTCGCCGTGTCGCTCGAACTGTCCGCCGCCAAGTGGAAGGTCGCGCTTCACGACGGACTTAGAGAGCAGCCGGCGGTCCACACGGTCAGCGCACCGCAGCCAAACGTGCGACTCCAGGCCGTTCTCGATCTGATCGCGCAGCAAAAGCATAAGTGGTCGCTGCCCTCGCAGGTACGCGTAGTCGTCAGCTATGAAGCCGGGCAGGACGGATTCTGGATCCATCGCGCGCTGTGCTCTCGCGGCATCGATTGTTATATGGTCGATGCCGCGAGCATTCCTGTGGAGCGCCACAAACGGCGCGCAAAGACGGACCGGCTAGATGTCATTAGACTCGTCACCAACCTGCGGGCATGGCTTCATGGCGAGCGCGACCGCATGCGCGTGGTGCGTGTGCCCTCTGTCCAGGATGAAGCCTCGCGTCATCTGATTCGCGATCGCGGACAGTTGCAGAAAGAAGTGTTGCAACACCGCAACCGCATGCGCAAACTGCTCGTCACGCTCGGTTGCTGGGATAACGTCAACCACCGCTCGTTCGCCGGACTACTTAGACGCGGTGAGCTCGCCTGTTACGACGGCACACCACTGCCGGACGAGTTGCGCGAACGGCTAGTGCGCGAATGCGCGCGCCTCGAGCTCGCGGAACAGCAACTCGCTGCGATTGAGCGCACGCTCCAGGAACGTCTGCCTGCCCCCGTGCGTGAGCGGATCACTTACCTCAGTCGGCTCAAGGGTGTCGGCAACATTGGAGCAACACGCCTCGTGCTTGAACTGTTTTGGCGCCAGTTCAACAACCGTCGCCAGCTTGGTGCATGCGTGGGACTCGTGCCGCAGCCATACGACAGCGGTCAAAGCCGTGTCGATCAAGGCATCAGCAAACAGGGAAACCGACGCGTACGAAGCCAGCTTGTCGAGATGGCCTGGTGCTGGCTGCGATACCAGCCCGACAGTGCGCTGGCGCGGTGGTTCGACGAGCGCACGCGAGGCACCGGCCCGAATCGCCGCGCGCGTCGCATCGCGATCGTTGCGGTCGCCCGGCGCCTCGCGATTGCATTGTGGCGTTTCCTGAAAGACGGAATCATTCCCGACGGCGCCCAGTTCAAGCCGGCATGAAACCACGCCCAGATAGCTCGACGTTCTGAAGGTTAGAGTGTGATGTGCCCGTAGGGTCGGCGGGTTGCTCAACGCAACTGATCCTTAGATGGGGCGCATCTCCCGGATCGCACTGTCCGGCGCAACGCGCATAAGGGATGTGGCCGGTACAACACCGGCGGATAGAAGTTGGTGAGACGTTGGATCTCACGTGCGCAGGAGACGGCTCTAACCCGACATTACGAATATGGATCGTGCCAGCCCATACTCGAGGAGCCCCTTATGATCTGAACATCAACACAAAGCTGACCAGCACTTGACAACTCACTGCTCATAGAAGCCGACCCTCGTTCGCAATGGGATGTCCGTCGTGGCGGAGCAACTTTATCCCGAGCACTGAGGGCGGCAACTCGTTCTGAGTTCGGAACAGCAGCAACGGACCAACGACTCTGTGTCACGGTGCTGCCGCTTGACGACACTTGCGTGCGCCGATCGTGACGGAATCGCCCCTGATACACCTTTGACAGGTAAACACCCTTCTCATCGATCGTTCCGCAGAAGCCCCTAATCTTTCGGTGAGCGAGCCAAGTGATGTAGCCACGATAGTTGTCAGGGCAAATGCTCGCCTCGTCATCGGCCACCAATTCGAGTTTTGGCGCGTCAGCGCCCGGTTCCGATTGCGACATTGCCTGATTTTCCGCCATGCTTTCGGCTTATTTGACTTTCTGTAAATTACCGGGTGCGTTGATTTATGTACGGTTGCCAGACATCCGGAAATTGACGGGAATTTTGGCGGGAACAGTTGCATTCTTGTTGACTTTTGGCATCCCGGCTGAAGTGTAACGAAAACCACCGTTTTCTGCACAAATTTCCCGTGGTCCGGGTGTGCCGTGGTTCTCATTGAAGTACCCGTCGAGATAACGTAAACCGAATCCATTCGATTGAGTATCCGCTTAACGTTGCCGACTTCTACTCAGATTTTCCTCGGCGATATAGTCTGATGCTTCGTCAAGTTGCGGCTGGGGCGTTTGCTCCAGTTCCTGATTGATCTGCTCCAGCGATTTGGTCACCCAGAACGCCATCTGCACGATCGACGCCCTGGTTGATATCCTGCGATTGGCCGTTGAAACGGATCTGGACCTCGCATTGATCGGGCGCGATACCAGTATCGGCATTGCTGTAGCCGGTTTCGCGAAGTACCTGGCGCGCGAGGGACGCCGCGGATTCACGCACAGCATGAAATTCTTCGATGCGTCTCGTCTTGAATTCTCCCGCGACACTGATCCGCGAGAAGAGTTTCGCAGGCAACGCGTGCGTGCGGATCTCTTGCGAGGAACGCATCGAGAATGCGATCGGAAATCGCGTCGGCGAGCTTATCGGGATGGCCCTCGGAAACGGATTCCGAAGAAAAAAGCCCATTCTTAATTGACATCGTCATCTCCTGTTTAGCCGCGTTCGACAAATCGTCGGGGACGGCAATCCGGATCAAATTCCCCCGGTTCTTTCCCATATAGGGCGGCGAACCAGCCGAATCAAATCAACGACGACTCATCGCAACAGGACAAGTTCCGGCGTAGCGTCCGCGTCGGACCAGACAATTGCGTTCTGACCGTACCGCGTACCGAGCGCCTTTGCGGCTTCAAGTGAGAGTCCCAGCACGAGGAAACTTGCTTCGCCAGGCCAATTGTTTGATGGATGCTGACCGATGCCGTCGAAAAAGGTGAGGCCAAGCTGCTTCAGCTCGTCCGCTAGTGCCTGTTGCCTGACCGCATTGAACTCGTCACTAGCGTTCTGACTGAACGGATTGCAGGCGGTGATGAATGCACTGCATGCGCTGCCGTGAACTTGATGCAGCGTGGCCAGCGTGGGATTGGTTTCGCCGATCTTCAATGTCGCGGGCGTGTCGCCGTGAACACGGTAGTCCGTTTCCAGATAGGCGTGGATCGTTTCGCGAGGAATGTCTGAGTCAGAAAACAAAAAACCCTCCGTTCAAGGAGGGTCGACGCGTTACCCGTTTGGTTGCTCGCTCAGGAGCCGCATCCGCTTTCGCGATCCACCTTGCCCGGGAAGGCAGGTTGGCTTGGGCGTCGACCCAATTCAAAATGTGCACGGATTGGAACACGTGCAGGCCGCGTTTGTCAAGCGGGACCGGAGCGGTCAATTCTTGGCAGTACCCAACTAGCTAGAGCGGCATCCGATCCATTCACTCGTCGGAATCGAGCCACAGATGACGAATCTGAATGCTTCCGGGAGTACGCCCGTTTCTGAGCTGAAAGTGGCGAGGGTGTTCGGTGATGACAACCGGATCTTTGGCAAGACTACCGTTGACGATAAGGTTGGTAAAAACGCTCGAGTCTTTATTGAGATTGCTATTGAGTAGCGACTCTGCATCCTTCGGCTTGCGACGTTTCTGTACGTACCCAATCATGCCGGCGTGAGGCATTGCCCATGCGTAACGACCATCGAGAAAGCGCTCTAGGCCATTCGTTCCCAAATATATGCCAATATTTCCTATCGGCTTGCATTCAAAAAAGAACGCCCGATGAATGGATACGGGCCGAACGTGCTGACAATAGAACGTAAGATCAGGCCTTTTTTCCAAGTATTTCCCGCTGAAATCGCTAACGGAGGAATCTCGAGTTGGTGGGGGGAATACGTCACTATTGAAGCCTTCCACCGTCTCGAGATTCAAGAGCCGCACAAGATGCTGTTGCAGAGCATCGGTGATTGCCACCTCATTCTCAGTTTTGACATCAATGCTTCCATCTGAGAGCACGCTTTTCCACGCACTACGAATGGCTTCTTCCACAATCCGGATTGTTTCGTCGGCCCAGCTTGGGAACGGTGCATCGTCGACGGGCGGGCTTTCCCCTAGATTTCTAAAATTGGCCATTGGTGAGTGCGGAGTTCGTTTTAGGCAATATCGGCCAAACCACTGTCTATCCATTCGAGCGCCAACATTCGCGCCTTCGTTTTGCTCCAATAACGACGCTGCGCGAGTTGTCCGATCAACCACGTGTCGGGGCCCAGTCGAAGCCTCACCTGCGACGACCAAAACGGCTCACTAATTAGATCGACGATTGCCGAAAATGCTTGAGCGGAATTGGCGAGGCCGTCATCCGTTGCCTCGTTACTCGACGCGACAGTTGTCTCATCGCAGTGCGCGCCAGGTGATGGGGCGAGCGCGATACGAAAGAAGCGCCAGGACTCGGAATCGAATTCAACTGCCCGAGAGGTAACTATATTCTTGCCGCGATCACGCCCGTATGGTTTGAGCATCCGTTCTAGCACCGCAAGATATTGATTGATGTCGGGATCAACCGGCTTGGAGCACGCGTACGTATGCGTTGCCCGGTGCGGTAGTTCAAACCGCAGGGCATCGTCGATCAGCTGTCGGTCAGCCTTGGTGAAGCCGTACACCTCGGCGACGAAGTCATCGATGGCTTGCCAAGGCATCGCTCCTTGTACGATTTCCTTCGACAGGCTGTGCGCTTTGCGCCGTTGTTCTACGGATAAATCGCTCCAAGCGACGACCGGGCAGTTTTCATAGTCTTCCTTGTGATACGTCTCGCGTTCAACACCAAGTTTGCTGCTGGTAAGCAACGGGTAGTACACAAAGAAGGAGCTGTATGAAAGGACAAGTAAATACTCAGCGATGGACTCGCCGTCAGGACAGTTCGCGAGGGAAATGCCATAAAATGATTCTGAGAATGCAACGTCGTCATAGCTGATGAGCGCGCCCCGACTGGAGACCTCTAGCTTGGCGGCCTTCCGAAATAATAGCAGCGGTGCGCGATAAGCCTCCGCGCTGCGCGGCCACTGGAGCTTTGGTGGCTCGAAGTTCCAGTTAGTAAGCTTCTTGTGATCGACTATGTATCGCGCATTGCTACGTCCCGTGAGTTCTCGAAGACCGCGCATAAACGATGCGTCTCGGGTGCGTTCTTTGATCTTACCTTTGATGTAGCCTACGTTCATTTCTAGCCCGAGGTCGGACAGAAATTGCCGAAGCGTCACCCTGGGCTGCAGCTCAGTGCGTCGAATAAACTCGACATCGAGTGACGTTCCACGAAACAAGGTTTTAAACACCGAAGTGAGCGAGTTAACCATATCGACCGGGACAGGCACAGCGGCGTGCGGGTCCATCCGAAAGGTTCCGTGCTCGTTTAGCTCCGCTTCGCGTGTCGGACTAAGGTAATAAAATGCATCGTTCGGCAATGGAGCTTCATTGCGGGCCACCAACAGACAGAATTGAGCTGCCACACTAGGCCAGACGCTCGTTTGACGAAGTGCCGCGCCATTTAAAACGCCCGTGACTCTGACCGCCTTGAACAGCAAACTTCGCAGGCGCTGACTTTCCGGCTGGAACAGCAAGGCGCCATCTAGCAGGAACCCGATGGAACCAGCCGGCTTCGCCCACTGCATGGCTCGCCAGAGAAACGGCTGGTCCGGTACCTGATAGCGAACCAGTTTCTCCGATTTCTTTCCGGGATCTAAGCCTTTTTCACGAACAATATCTCGAACGATTTTTTCTAAAGGACGGCCAGCTGCTTTGCCTATCGACGTCCAAGGTGGATTCCCGATAACGATATCGAAAGAGCCAAGAATTTCCTTCTTCCCTGCCAATTTTGCAGGTAGTGCAGACGCCAGACTTCCGAGATGTCCGTCGGTGTCATTCTCGAAGATCGATTTATCGACACAATGAAGGACCTTACCGAACAGCTTTTCGAAGCGAAGTTCGTCAAGCGGTTGAGGTGAAGGGTCCAGTTCAATAGCGGCAAGATAGAGACTTAGCGCCGTGATCTTTAGCGCGCCAGCGTTGATATCGAATCCGCATAGTTGGTCCGTAAGGATCTTGCGGATCTCTGTTCGTCCTGGCTGGTGACCCGTCGCTAGCCACAGTTCGCGTACCAGACGCCGCAGAGCCAGCACGAGGAAAACACCCGCCCCAACGGCTGGATCCAAGACGTGCGCCGCTTGGCGCTTGCTTTCCGGCAACGCCGAAAAAGCGCCATCGACCAATATTTCGGCCAGATATCGAGGCGTGTAATGAATGCTGTCGGCATCCGATTCGTCCGGGCGGTATTTGTGCGAGAAGTTTTCATACACTTGGCTCAGCACATCGACAGGTATGTGTTTGAACCGCAAGCCGCGCCAACCTAACTCCAATTGACCGCGAACCGCGCGGTACTGAATGTCGGTCAGGATTTTGCAAACTTGATGCGCCCGCTCGCCCAACGAGTCAAATAGGCGTGCGTAGTTCTTGTCGTCGACCAGATGAAGCAGGTCTCCGTTGAACGTTGTATCGAGCCACTTGAAGGTGCTGACTACCCGTTCAGGTGTTTCATAAAGACTCTCTATGGAAGTTGCACCCGGCGCGATAGTGTTTGCGTCGGTGTCCGTGACAATGCCGCGGTCTGCAAGGAAACGCGAAAAGAGCGCTCGCCCGACTAGGGAGAGGATGCTTTCCTCATCCAGCAACGAGGTAGGAATTCCGTCGCGCAAGTCCTCAGCGGCGCTATACAAGAGCTGCAGCAAAAACTGGTCAAGCCACTGCTTACCTGCACGCGCGCGTTTGTTTGCGGCGCGTGTATCCCAATCCGCTCCACTCAGAAAATCGCGAAGCACGAAGCTTGGAGCGGTGTCGTCGAGCGATTTGAACTCTTTGGGGACGCCGATCGAAATTTCGATGGGATAGATGGAAATACGCCCCGGCCTCGCAACGGCGAGAAAACGAGCGTCGGCGCGGCATGCGAGTGTGCGCAGCAAGTCGGCCAAACGTTGATCAGCGGAGGCGCTATCTCCCAACCGGTCCTGCCGCACGATATACAACACCGGTTGTCCGGCGGATTCGACAACAGCGTCCGGGAATAACTCCTCTGCCGAAGCGCCATGGTGCGACCGAGCACCGGGTGCGCGCAAAAGGTCCCGGTAGCGCAAATTACGTGGGCTTGGATCCGCATCCAAGAGAATGTAAGACGCCTCTGGGATACCGTGGTGTTCTAGGAACTCGATCGTGCCTGTCATCATTGGTCCCCGCCCGCGCGTCGGTTGCCAACGACCACGAAACCAAGCGGAAGATCTCTTTGTGCGCTTTGAGCTTCCACACCTAAAAAGCGGTAGACGATTTCTCGCGCTGGCTGCAGGCGCAAGGTCAAGGAAAGGATTTCGGAGCTGGGCGACGTCAGTCGCCACATGCCAGGCTCGATCATGCTCAGGCAGATTTCGGCACTCTCCCGGCGTTCGACGAAACTGGTCGAACTCACTTGCTCGTGAAGCTGATTCGAAAAAGAGGCAACCACGTCTAGCTTCAGACCGATGTCTTTCACGAGGGCTTTTATGAGAAGTAAAAAGATCAAGTCTGTCGTCTGAAACTGCCGCGCATGACGAGCCTCCGTTCCGTCCGTTGCAAAGGGAGGGAGCGTACTTAGCCATCGTTGCAGGTCGGAGCGTGTCACCCCTACGCATTCGCGCACGTCCGATGCGGTAATTTTAATTGTGCTCACTCTAGAAGTTTGACACGGAAGACGCGAGTTCACAATCATAACTGACCCAATTTTGAATCAGATATGCGTCGCTAGGTGAAATCAACGCGTTGACTTGCCGGGCGGTGTGCGGTGGCGTCTAGCGAGCTCGCCTTTCGCAACGGGTCGTTACCCGATCTCCGTCACGGTCGTGGGTCAGTAGCGACGGCCAGGTCGTCAAGGGTTTGCAGCCCGTGCGGCCGGTGAATATCACAAACCGGCCGCTCGATCTTCTGTGATTGGTAGACTGCTTCGGGTCGATCAGCGCCATTCGACGTCCGAGCAAACCCCATCCCGAGGGACCTGAATTCTCGCATCACACGGCGAGCGCCCATTCTTAACCCGGTTTTCCGTTCCACTGCACCTCAAACCCCAACAACAAGCTTGATGTGCAGCAGGGCAGTACTCGTATGCGACGAGCGCATGGCGAAAAAAACGTCCCGCGGTCCGTTGCGATGCTGCTTGAATAGCAGCAACAAGGTCGATTTATGCCTCTCGCATGACGCGCGCGCCGGAGACGCTTATCCCAGCCAACTCTTCGAGCCGGGTTGCGCTTTCCGTAGCTTGCGATCCAACCGCCTCACCTGTTTCTCTAGTGCTTCGATCTTAGCAAGATAGGGCTGTAGCGCATCCATAATGCGGGCCTCCCGTTCCTGTAGTTGCTTGACCGCGAACGCGCATTCCCGTTCGTACCTCTGCCTGGCAATCCGCGTATCGGACCATGCACGGTTAAGGGGCTCACTTTCTTTTCGCAGCTTGCGCAATTCGCGTATCGCGCTCTCAGCTGTGCCTCGTCAGCCAATTCGGCGGCCAGTTCGGAATTCATCATGGGACTTTCGCGCGCACGGCCCAGTTACTTGGAGGAAGGGAAGCTGAACCCCTTGCCTCCGTGTTGAGACGCAGCGCTCTCCAAACGAGCGATCCCCTCAATTATTGATCTTTCCTCAAATCATGACATCACCACAACGCGGCCGGGAATTTGCACACCGTACGTCCCGAGTGCGGTGCCACCGCGTTCGGCCAATATGGCTAGCCGCGGAGCCGTACGCCATAGAAGCCCTTCCACTCGTCTCCGGGAACGCCGCCGGTCGCCTCCTTTTCGTCGGTACCACGCATCAATAGCTCTTGGAACCGTCTTCAATTCTTCTGCAAGCCATGCGCATTGCAGCCGGGAAAAGTCGTGGACAGGGCGCATTGTGTACGTACAAACTGAAGTTCGCCCATACATACATAACGGGATGACTCAGGGCCAAGCCCTGAGACCCCTGCGCGCGTTCGCCACACGACGGAGGCGTACCGGAAAAGTGGCGAAAGCCGTTCCGTGTGCGACTCCCGCCGACCCTCTATCCCACGAGCGCGAGCCTGATAAGCCTGTGTTGCGCCTGCCGACGGCGATGTATCCGGCATCAAGAAACAGCCGCAGGGCTATCGAAAAGCGAACGCATTTGCGCGGGCGTCATGCAGCGCATGGTGTTCTCCGCCGTACTCTACGATGTACTCGGTGAGACGTTGGGCGTCGATCCTCTGCGCCACGTTTTCATTCTTCCATCCGCGCGGCAGCGGCCCGTCAAGCAGATGGCCGAGAAGCTCGAAGTCGCCTTGAAAGTCGTAGCACAGCACAGGCTTGGGCTTGACTGGCACGGCCAGCAGCCACGCCTGCAGTTCGTCGCGCAGTTGTGCGGACGGCATCGCTCGACCCGGAAACTGGCCGAGCTGGGGCAGCACGACCTCACGTACAAAGGCACTGCATAGCGGGCGGTCAAAGTCCAGGGATTCGCCGTAGAACTCGCGCCCGTCCTCGCCCACAATCGCCACGCTGATAAGTTGGAAGGCATTGAAATCCGTGAACTCGGTATCAAGGAAGTAGCGGGTTTTCCACGGACTACGTGGTCCTCTGTTCCTAACCATTGCCGGTACGGTCATCGATTTTGTCCATGTGCGTTCAGTATGCAGGTGCCCTTCAGCTCGCCCAGATCTCCCAGTTGCTCGCATAGTAGCGTCGGTTACACTCCGCGCAAAGCCGTTTGACCTCGCCGGTCAGGTTCACCCTGATTGCCGGCATCGCCCCGCACTGCTCGCAGGGCATCACTACGTCTCCCGGTTTCCGGGCTGCATCAAACAGCCCATTCACGTGGTCATCGGTCAGTCTAGGTGGCAATGCCATATAGAACTCCTAAGTTTTTTAGGCCAAAAATCAACTCCTTCTCTTTGAGAAAGGAGGGCTAGAAAAGTGCCGGTTGCCGCTCCGACGCAACCGGCACGACATTCAGTTCGGCGAGCCGTCTGCGCGCCTGCGCAAGGTCATGCAGCAGTTGCCGCTGAAGCCAAGTTTCTGCACCGCCACCGAATGCTAGATCGAGCCGTAGTGCCATTTCCGGTGAAATACCAGCCTTGCCGGTGATCAAGTTCGTTAGCGCCTGCCGGCTGACACCCAACACGCGTGCGCCATCGGTAACGCTCAGCTCGAAGCGGTGCAGACACTGCTGGCGAACCAGTTCGCCAGGATGAGAAAAATCGGGATCGGCCATCAGCAAACGATAATGTCAATCGTGGTTTTTGGCAAGTGACAAGCGACACTTACTTACTCGTGCGTGGCGGATGATGCACACTTCCAGGTTTAGACGCATCATTCGAGCAACTTGGAAAAGGGGTCAACGACCTGAATTCCAATACTTCAGCGGCCATCTGAAAAGGCGATCCGGATCGTGCACGGCACGTGGCCTGACCTAAAAGACTTTTCCGACATTTCCAGCCGCACCTCTCTGAGCAGTCTCATACGCAACTCAAAGTCGCAGAAGCTCGACAAGCTGTTGATTGATGGTGCCAGAAACGGCTTGCGCGCTTTTCGTGACCCCCACCTCTGACAAACCTGCAAGGGCTCCACCGGCTATATCCGATGATTACCCTCGACGCCCTCTTCCCTTTTGGACAGTTTTGATAGGTGTCGCTCCGGACAATGCCGCCGAGCCAGTTTCGACGGGTGCAGATCCCGGGGCCACGACCAGGGTTTGCAGGTCGGCCGGTGCGAACCCGACCACTCCGGAACGCCCAGATACTGCGTTCGGCATGACATGCTTTTTTCCGTTTCGCGCCTGCAGGGCGATGTATCGGGCCTGCACCGGCTGCAGCTCAGGGTTCCGGACGGTCATGCCAGCACTGACGGCCGCCTTGACCATGCGCTCCACGAAAATTGCATCGCCCCCCGTCAACACAATCGTGTTTCCCCACTTCTCGCGCGCATGCAGCATCGTCAACGCCAGATCCTGGTCGGTGACTGCCTGGCGATCGAACGTTAACCTGGTGCCTTTATCGACAAATACAGGCTCACCCGTGGCGCGGCGATATTCGACATTGCCGTTATTCGTCACCCGCCACGTCAACCCACGGATCCGGTTCAGCAGCGCATCGGCTTGCTCTACGCGTGCGCGTTCAAATTGAGCCGACCGGATCGACGCTTCTTCCTTTTCGTGCGCAAGCAAACCCGCCAGCACCGCATCAGCGCCGTCCTCGCCCTGCAAGGAAGTGACGGCGTTCCGGTCCACGCACGAACCGGCCCGCGCCTGTTTGCGGCCCTTGCGTCCCGCGTCATAAACAAGGCCCCGCAGCGCTTTGAGCGCGGCGGGATCGCCCGCTTGTGCTTCAGCCTCAAGCCACGTTCTCCACGCAAGCGGAGCCGGACGTGATGCGCGTATGGACTCGCATCGTGCCTTAGCCTCCGCCTTGACAATTAATCGGTCTAAACGGGCCTCAATGGTCAAATCCCTGCGGCGGAGTTTCCGTTCGTGCGAGTCCGGCTCGTCCTGGAACAGCGCTTCTTTTGCAGCAGCCGTTTGCATACGCTGCGCATCAATCTTCGCCTGGCACCGTGCAGCCACCTCCGCTAACTGCTCGCCGGTGGCGGACCGGGCGGACTTTGCTGCCTCCTCCGCCGCCCGATAACGCCCGATCAGCGTTGAGCGTTCCGCGGCCCGCTCCAGCCGCCTCGCCTCGCGTCTGAACGGATCACGTCTCGGCGGGGCACTGCCTTCCTGGCGTCGATCAGACATTGATGATTTCACGACCGCCGTGACCGCTGTGCGGTTTGGCGTAAATGGGCCCATCACACGCTCGGCCTCCCCCAGTTTGACGCCCCGCAACGCCAGGCTGATGGGCAGACGGATCGCACTGCCGGCTTCGTTGATAGCCTCAAGCTGGAAGGCTCCGGCGCCGATTTTGTGTATGCGCATGCCGTGTTCCCCGAGCAGCTGATGCGCGGCGTCCCATCCCGCTGCAGAATCCAGCAGGCGCGCCATCTCATCCTTGACCATCTCCCGGCAATATTGAACCAGGCTGGGCTTGTCCGACCATGCGCCCATACGCTGCGCCTTCTCTCCGCGAAGCGAACGGTCGATGTCCGGCGCGTCCCGATAGGAAGTATTGGGAACCACTGCTTTTCGTCCATCAGGCAGGGTCTGCACGACAAACAGGCCGTCATCATGGAACCACCCGTTCCTGATCTCGATCTCGCGCGCGGCCCGGTGCAGGGTCCGGTGCATCCATGGCAGATGCTGCGATTTATAGGTGTCGGGATGAACGCGGCTGACCTCGATATGGCAGTGAAGATTGTCGGTGTCGTTGTGGATCGCCATCAGCGACTGGTGATCATGCAGGTTCAGCGCTTTCAGCACATCGCGGCCTGCCGCAAAGATCGCGTCGTAGGACGGCCGTTCATGTTCTGGCCAGCTCACGATGAGGTGTACCACCGGGTTTTCGACATTGGGATTGCGCATCGCGACGCTGTGAAACTGCGCGGCGGCGGTGGCGACCGAACGGATCCGGTGTAACGATACGGCCACGCATTTGTCCTGCCCTGCCTTACCGTGCGCCTGTGCAACGTATTCCGTGAGCGGCCCAAACCCGGGACGCTCGCGCACTGCTTTCGCATGTTCGTCGACACCGATTCCGCCCGTGATATAACGCGCGAGTTCTCCGAAATCCGATTTTCCGTCATGTCGGTTCGGGACCTGTTTGACAATCATTGTCAAATCGCCCGCTGCATCGTTTCGATGCATTCGTTGACAAACGCCCTGAAGACCTCGTCTTTCAACGTCGAGCCTGGATTTTCTTGAATCAGCTCTCGCAATGCATCGACACTGTCGGCAATACGCGTTAGCTCCAGGATGACATCGGCGTCGTATTGAACATCAATACGACGCCCGAGCGCGCAGCGGCGAACATATTCTGAAAACGTTAATCCTGACTTTGATGCCCGGCTTTCGATTCTTGCTGAATCTAATGGTGTAACCCGGAATTTTTTCGTAATCGTCGCGTTGTCGGCAGCGAGGATTGAGGTCGGCCTCGTTTTCATCTGTGATCGGCGTAATGTGCGCTAGTTTGTCAGGTGCGGGTCTCGGGGCGCAGCCCTGAGGATCCCCGGGAGGGACGGTGGCGACGGGCGCGCAGCGATCTAGTCATCGGGCCGGTGAGGCCGCAAATGAAATTTGTGGCCACGCCCGGCATCCTGTCCTGATTTTCAGTTTTTCGATTGTAGATTAAATGAAGTCGGATTGGAGACGGGTTCTAACTAAAAATAGGCGGGACAGGGGTTAGTTCGCTATAGTATGCCCACCCAGTTTTGTCCAATCAGACAGGGGAATGCGACATAACCCGGAAAAAGTGATGAATAATTACGTTCAATTTATGCATAGATAATGAATTAACAAACGTAACTTTATGCACGTGTTACTCACTGTAAACAAAGGCGGCTTTTACCGGCTACGCACCAATCACCACAGGCTCTTGAAGAGCAGCTAGGTGCGACACTATCCACTCCAAGGAACACCATGACGGCACCCAGCACTCCGACCCGAAAAATCGGCCCGATCGACAGGCACGCGATCGGCATAAGCCTTGAAGTGGCGGCGACGGTCGTTGAACCTGAGGAATACAGCTATCGGACGGTATTCAGGGAAACGATGCCGAAGCTGTATGTCATGCGGCAACGGGGCTTGTCTTTCCCGCAGATTCATCGGCTCCTCCACCAGGCGGGTTTTCCAATCGCGCTTACGACGCTGCGGACCTACTACAGCCAATACCTGATTGAGATGCGCGAGGAGTGTGAGCGGTACCTTAGGAAGCTGGGCAAGGTCATAAACAGCGCCGAAAAACCCGCAGCCGTCGACCGCACGCAACTTCGTGCAGCGAAAACGGCTGCCAGGAACGTCGTGAGCGCAGACGGAAGCACACGCGCGGCAGTTGCGATAAGGGCATTTGCAGCGGGCGATAACGCTGCAGGCGCGGCCCCGATGGCTGCGGCTCCAGCAATTCGGGAAGCCGCGGCGCCACCGCTGTCGTCCGAGCCTTCGATGGGCCCCGAGTTATCCCTCGCCAGCGCACCCGCGCGCGGCAAACCACAACAGCCGGCTGTTGCGCCGGTCGGCGCCCATGCCGCCCATGACGCACCTTCGCGCGCCGCGACGGCCGCAAGGCAGGCGCTCCAGCCGCTTAGTGCGGCAGACGTCCACGGTTCGCCTCAGTGCCTCACAGCCCCGGGTGAAAGCCAGATTGAGGCCCGCGATAGCGTACCGCCTGAGGCGCTGTCGGACGCCTTGCTTGAACACCCGGCGATTCCCGGCCTGATGCTTACCCGCGCCCAACGTCTCTTTATCGGACGGCTGGAATACCGCAATGCCGCCGGTTCGCCCTGTCTCGAGAAAGGGACGGAAATGATGAACCGGAGGGAATGGACGCCCGCGGTGCCGCCGTCTGAGGGCAGAACAAGCGGTGACTTTGTTGAACTCGACACAACGATCATTGGGCGACGACGCAAGATCAGCTGGGAGGTCTGTGGCAAGCAAAGGTGACAGATTGTGGCCCGGCTAGGGACTCGCCGGAAGCGTGGGCGATATCCCGATAGTGATCGGGCCCTGCCTGAACTTGCTGGATGCACCAATTCCCTGCCAGATGAGGCTTTCAGGCCAGATCCTGGGTGCTGTTTCAGACTTCCGTCGGCCGATCCCGAGCTTGTTGAACTCGACACAACGACGACGCAAGACCAAGCTGAGACGTCAGCCGTGGCAAGCAAAGGTGACGGATTGTGGGCCGGCCAGCGACTCACCGGAAGCGTGGGCGATACCCCGATAGTAATCGGGCCCTGCCAGATGCGGCGGGATGTACCAACTCCCTGTCAGGCGGCGCGCGCTAGATGCCTAGCCGTCGGGCGTCTGAAGTGAGTGGGAAAAAAGCGCCTAGGCCGGGAAGGTCCGGGCTCAGCCATCAGACGTCCTATTCTTATTTGACGTTGCTCCCTCGTAGCTGTCGTTGGATCCAACTCGCACAGGTCGTGGATGCCTCGGATTTTCACCAGTGAAAATGATGCGGTCGAAACTGCAGGTCGTGAGGCTCCGATTTTCACTGGTGAAAATCGAGTGACTTATAACCGGGATGGTCGCATGCGGTATTCGCAGCCAGCGCAACCGGGTCAATGCCGCCCGGCGTGGCACGTGAACCGCGCTGCAGCTGGATTGGACCAACTAGCCCTTTCGCCAACGTCCCACTTGGCGATGCCTCGGATTTTCACCAGTGAAAATGAACCGGTCGACACCGCAGGTCATGAGGATTTTCACCAGCGAAAATCGAGTGACTTAGAACCGGGAGGTCGCAACCGACATTCGCAGCCAGCGCAGCCGGGCCAATGCCGCCCGGCGTGGCACGTGGACCGCGCTGCAGCTGGATTGGACCAACTAGCGTTTCGTCAACGTCTCACCTGACGATGCCTCGGATTCTCACCAGTGAAAATGAACCGGTCGACACCGCAGGTCGTGGGGCACTAATTTTCACTGGTGAAAATCGAGTGACCTAGAGTCGCTAACTCCGCCTGGACATCAAGCCATGGACGCCATATCCTGGCGACATGGCTAGACGAAAAATAAGTAACGAATTGTGGGCGTGGTCTCGACATTCATGTTGGTTTTCTCTCCCTTGCTGCTGCCGTTATTTGTTCAAGCTTCGTTGACACTTGTGTTAGCGACTCTTAGAACCGGGATGGTCGCAATGCGGTATTCGCAGCGAGCGCAACCGGGCCAATGCCGTCCGGCGTGGCACGTGGACAGCGCTGCGGCTGGATTGGACCGACTAGCCCCTCCGCCTACGCCCCACTTCGCGATGCCTCGGATTTTCACTAGTGAAAAGAAATCGATCGACGTCGGGCAATGATAGAACCCTGTCCACCTCCTACGCTGCGCGGGATCAAGCTGACGACTCAGGCAGCCAATACCGATTACAAGCTTCCGCGACCATCAAACGGCTCGATTTTCATCAGTGAAAATCGGAATGCTTCACCCCCTGTCAAAAACTGAAGATGGCTATCCAAAAGGCTGAAACGACTTACTGAAGAAAACATTTGTGGGTCGCCGCCTTTAATTGCATTTTCTATAAAATTAAGGATAAAATATTTTTACATCAATAAGACGAAATCATTGTCAAATGGACCACAGATCCTCTGAACTTACAAAAGTTCGCACACGAACGATGTTAAAGATGTTGATGGAGTTCATTGGATGCACCAATGTCAACCAATTTGGCGCATGGGTCAACAGACGGTCCGAAAGACTGGGTTGGTCGGACACGCAGTCCTCCAACAAGTGGCGCCACCTCTTCAACGGAAAACTAGAGAGGCCCCCGATCGGTGCAGTACGTATGCTCAGTCAGCTTTTTGGAGATGCAGAAAAATATTATCACGACGGACCGTCGAATCTCTGGCTGGCATTATGGGGCGACGCCCGGGACTCCAATATTCTATGGAAGCTCTGTCGCACCCGCATTCACGGATTTAGCAATTGGAACTACGGCAGGTTCACATGGGAATCTACTCCCCCCGAATCAGCAAAGGTAAAAACTTTTAGTCAGACGCTCGTCGACTTCGAAACGGATTTACTCGGTGAAGCGAGATCCGGTGGAACTCCAAGTTTGAGACATTTGACAGAGGCAATCGCCCTATATCGGCTTCATCGCGCGTTAAACCGTCTAGCCGTGTCCGACGTCGACGGTGTCGGCGCATATCGCAGCGTCGTCTATTGTCTGGAAACTGAAGAGATATCGTCTCAATTGAAAAATTACGGCGCGTATGACCTTGTTCGCGACGAGCTAGAAGCAATTGAGTATGATCGACTCAAAACCGAGCCAGCTTACTTCGCGTCCGTAGGTATACAGAAGCACTCGGTTACGGAGTATGCGCGAAACCCGCTTCAATTCATTGACAATGAAGCCCGATGGGAGGCCTTGTTGAACATGGCAGCGGAACAAGGTTAATCGGCGAGCCCTAAAGCCTGCGCAGGCTGTACAAACCAATAATGGATACCGTACGCGGACTGCCCTCAGGCTATCCTCATCGTGCCACCTTTTACGATGCGTACCGCTCGAGCAGTTGGCGGATTGGCTCGAGAAAGCTACCGCACCAGTGAGAGGCTAACTCGGGCGCGACGATCTGGATGAGAGCAGCACGCAGCCTAGGGTGCCTTCAAGATTCGGACTTTTTCGTACGTCAAGCACTCAGAGCGTGCGTAATGAGCGTCGCTGATCGACGCCACCATGCCGCCTACATTGACTGAGACTCTACCAACGACTTCAATGTCGCACAAATCGTCGCGATCTCACCACCGAGATCAACCGTGGTAAATCGCAGGCGGTGCCCCTGGACAGTGCACGATTCGTCCACGTGCCTACCGACCGATGGGTGAAGGAGCGTGCCTTCGGCCTGCTCGGCATGCTTGTCGCCAACGCCAGTCTGGGTTCGCAGGTATGTAAAGACCTGATAGATGTCACCGCTACGAAATTTCTCGCTGCCAAACTGATTGGAACGCAGAATCGCCTTGAACTTGGTATCGATCACAATACGTCGATCGCTCGACCGGCTATCGATTACAAGATCAGCTTGCATGCCGGGAAGCAGGCGATGCAAACCTAAAGTTGGTGCATGGACCGGCCAGTCCAGCTTCCTCTGAGGCCGGACCCACCATTCGCGTGCGGGGAGCTGATGGACATAAAAGCCTGCGACGGCTTTCTCAAAGATGTATGGCAACAGACGATCGTCCCGGCGAAGGCGGGCGAGATATGAGTTGCCCGCCTCTTCGGTAGGAAGTCGGGGATCCAACACCAAGCCTGCGACGACCAGTAATGCACGGTCGTCAGCATCATTTCTCCCGACCTGCTCTCGGGCCATTTCCGACCTGGCTGGACGGCGATATGAGACCCCGTGCCGGCCAAGCTCCAATGCCAACTGGCGACACCGGTGGGATAGCTTGGTTTCCCCCACGATCGATGCTACGTGAGTGAGCGCATAGCGCACTAGCTGGTTTCTCGGCGTGTCCGCAGTTGGCTCCTCGAAGCGACAAATAATCCGCCCCTGCCGAAGCTCATCCGAGCACAGGGTTTGGACGAGATCAATGCGCCCTCGTACTCGTGTCAGCCGTGCCTCACGGGTCTGATAGGCCCGTGTCAGGTTACGTCTAATCCGACGCTCGACAAGCCAGACCAGCAGGCGCCCGAGCAGTTCGGGGATATCGTCCTCATCGGCTATCGCCACGGGGAGCTGGCTCGAGAATTCGGCCAGGTTATGCGCGTAGGAGAGCAGAAACCAGAGATTCTTAATGGGGATCGGGTGCGACATGTCCGTGCTCGCGATTCCATCAAAGATTGGTTACCAGCTCGTCAATGGCCTCCTTGACCTTTGACGGATTGTCGTACCAATACTCACGCAGAAGCGGCTCAAGCTCACTCTTCACGATCTCACCAAACCATGCGCCAACTTCCTCAATCGGCTTGTCCTTCTGTGGTGTAACAAAGCTGTGCCCGATGCAGAACTGGTCGCCCAGCGACTGGTCGCTGGCAATACGCTGATTCAGGCGTTCCATACGTCCGGCAATATCGGTGATCGCCGCCTCCGAAAATCCGGCGTGGTTCCTACACCAGTCACCCCACGGCGAGCCAAGTGCCGGTCTCAGTGTCGCAAATGCAAACCGACGGCGCAGCGCCAGATCAATCAGCGCCAGCGAACGGTCCGCGATGTTCATTGTCCCAATCACATACAGATTCGGAGGGATGTAAATCCGCTCGTCCGACGACCGAGCGTAAGCAGGCCTCAGCGCTTCATCCGTCCGTCGCTTGTCATGTTCGAGGAGGGTCAGCATCTCGCCGAAAACCTGCGCGGGATTGCCGCGATTAATCTCTTCTATCACCACAACAAATGGCGAGGGGTCGGCTTGTGCTTCATTAATCGCCTCGAGAAAGACGCCGTCGATGAGGTCCAGCCGACCATCTGCACCGGGGCGCCAGCCGCGAACAAAGTCTTCATAGGACAATGATGGTTGAAACTGCAAGGAAACCAATCGACTGGTGCTTCGAGCACCCAGCAGGGCATAGCCCAGTCGCTTGGCCAGCCATGTCTTGCCAGTCCCCGGAGGACCTTGAAGGATGAGATTGTGCTTGCGCTTGAGCAGCCCAAGCATCGCCCTGAGTTCGTCTTCAGGAACAAAGCACCCATCGTCGACAATGGACTGTATGCCGTAACTAGGTGCGACGATCAGCCCGTTGTCGCCCACCACCTGCAGACCACTGAAAGTTTCCGCGTCCGTCTCAGCCTTCTTGGCGTGGATTTGCCAGCGAGCCTCGAAATCCTCCGGGAGTGCTGCCGCGTAGTCCTCCCCGTCTTCGCTCAGTACGAGTCGTACGTGCCCCGTCGAGCTGTCGGAGCGAACCAGACCGACCATTCTGGCCCAAGCGATGATGTATGAGCCCGGCTGCGTGGTTGTCCAGGTGGGCACGAGGCCCTGAAGCCTGCTGGCGAGCTCTTGATGCGCTATACCATCCGGCGTCTGTGACAGCCAAAGCAGCAGATGTCCCATACCGAAGACGCGACCAATCAATGGCCCGCGCAGGGCATCAGCTGGATCGGGCGCTATCAGTATATCTATACCGCGTGTGGTAGGACGATACGCGCCATCCGACAACGTGATCAGTCCGAGACCTCCCTGCGCCTGCGAAATGACGTTGACAGCGCTCGTGCTCTTTTGCAACTGCGGAGCTTCCTGCATGATGACCGAGATAAGGTCGTCACGGCTCAGCCCTTGCTCCGTCTCACGAACCACCGCTACAAGGAGGCTGACGTTGTCGCTTACACAAGTAAGACTCCTACGTTGAGCCTCAGCAGGCAAAAATGAGATTTCAGGAATGTCGACGGCTTCGCGTGTCACCTTCGGTTGTTCGACAGCACCTTCATCTGGATGATCGATGTAGGTCTGCCAGAGGTACCATGTCAGGACCGATTGATCGACAGATTCTTCGATCGTAGCGGGCGCCCCAAGTACTTGGCGCAGATGATCTCGGATAACTGCATGTTGAGCGACAAAATCGCCGTGTATTGGTCGTAGTCCAAGAAGTCGCTGTACTTGCCAGATGCGACGGGCATTCATCAAGCACACCATGTCATCCGGAAACATGGCTGCAAGAAGACGGATCAGTCGTGCTTTGGGTCGGCGCTTCGCATATTGTTTTGATGCGATCCACGCAAGAATCTGCTTGTAGAGCGCATCAAGATGCTCGCCACGCGCCTCGGCGTCGCCCGGCAGCACAGCATTGCGCTCGTTAAGCAGGTTAGAAGCAAGTTCTATATCGGTGAGCGCACCCGGCACCGTGACAGAATTTCCCGAGCCGATATTGGCGATCGGGTTGTCATTCCAGAGCTTCGCTTGGAAGTCTGGTGTCAGCCACGTATCACGGGACGCGTCTTTTACGATGCGGAGTTGCTCAGCGTAGCGATGACGCCATTCTGTGGCCCATTGCTGGGCAGCATAATTCTTAAATCCGGTCTGCCAAATTTCCCGTAGTTGGTCGTCGGTCAGAATGGTCGTCATATCGTCTTATTGGGTCGGCCCAGATTGAAATAGGTATGGCTCAAGAAGTATAAAGGACTAGGCAGTCCGAGGTGTCTTCGAATACACGCCCAGTACCGCGGCGATTGAGCCGTCGAACAGTCCGGTTTTCAGCAAGGGGCGACGACTGGTTTAACGCATTGCCGGTCCCAATGGCCGCTATCAGTGACGAAAGCGGCGTTCGAATGGCGCCGTCGATCTGGGACGCGAACATCCCTTTCTGGCCCGATCGCAGCCCTTGATGGTCGACGTCTTGATTACTCATCGCTGCCCTCCGCGTACTCGTCGAGCACCGAATCAAAAAAGTAAGCGAGGTGTTTCTGCAAGGCCAGTTTGTTCGCGCAACCCATCGTACGAGACATAGGTGCAGCTTTCCCCAAGCAGTCCTTTTTACAGCAGCGAAAACACCGGCCGTCGTATTTCCTGCAAATCCTTCTCCCGTCGCACGACGGGCGCGAGAGGAACGCAGTGAGCCGGAGTCGCCCCCCCATGATCGAACGCGTGACGAGCTCAACGCCGCATTCGCTACGCGTAGCGCGCGGCACAACAGCCGTGCGCATGCTCGGGATGCAATTCGCCGCAGCATGATTAGATAAAGATTAAAACTAGATTAGGCGTTGCAAGTCGAATGCCGCAACTCCGCGCCGCTATTAAGTTTGTGAGGCATTCGACTTGTGGACAGCTTAGGCGCTGGAACGGCAGGCGCTAGGCGCCGGAACGGCAGAGCATAGGTGAAAGAACGGCATACCGTAGGTGCTGGAGCGGCATCCGGAGTAGGCGCAAGAACGGCATCAGAGGCGCCGGTTCCTTTGTCCACCGGACTTCTTGGCTAGGTGTCGACGCTGCGAGTCGCTGGGCTTCTTATCGACATGTACCAGGTCGCCTCGAATGTCGTAGCTGAACGGCTGACGGTTGGCCTCGCTCGCCTCGGCCAAGGCGGCAAGGGCCTTGCGCAGAGTCTGTCGCCCGCTGCTCGGACTCTCGTCCTCGCTACCGGCAAGCTTCAGCAGCGTGTCCATGCGCATCGGGTAGGGCTTTGCATGACTGGCGTAAAAGCCGTGCAGCCATTGAGCTAGCGACTTTCCGGCCAGCGCGCGACGCACATTCCAGTCGATATGCGTGAATTGGTCCGCTGCGAACAGCGTGTGCAGCTTGCGGCTGAACACGATCACCCATTCCTGGGTCTCGTTGTCCTTGTAGGCCTCATTGATCAGGCCGCCGATGTATGACCACCCGTCCTGCTTGATCTCTACTGCGTTGGCTCTTAGACGGGTGATGCGCGTGTGAAGCACCCTACGGTTCTTGCCCGTGTCAGTCTTGCCCATAAGCTTTAGCAGCGCGTAGGACGTTACACGGCACGGCCCCCCCAGCGCCGAAAGGCGCACGAGGTGAAGCACGCTTTCCCACACATCGAGGTCGCCTTGGTCAAGGCGTTCCCCAGTGTATAGAATCGTCAGACCGTCGAGCGTCGTCATCCACTCGCCCGACATATAGCGGCGCCGTCCCTTGGCGATAGCTCCGAACAGTGCTGACCGCAGGAAGCCGTTGGGCACGCCTCGCACAAAGTCCGGCCAATGCGGCAACTTAACCACGTCGTGCGGAAGCGGTTCGCCGGGCAGCTTGTTGCGCATTTCAAGAGCGACCCGCTGTCGGTGCTTCTCCTGCAATTCCGCGACGCGTGCGACCAGAGTATCAACCGAATGGCGCGCCGACTCGCCGCCTGCACCTGTTGGTCCACGCCCAAGCACGGGTGCGCGAATTATGCTGCCCCTCAAATCGTCAAGCGGCATGACTCACCACTTGAAGTCGCTATGCGCGCGCTTCGCTACCGATTCGGCTTTGGTTGGGCGCCCCCGCCGGCGCTTTTCAGGTGACGTCAGTTCCGTCACGATGGGAGTGCCGGCGCCGGCGACGTGTAAGCCAATCCATCTCTCTACATCCTCGGCGCGCCAAAGAAGGCGCTTCGTGTTGGGAAGGCGGCAAATCGGCGGAAGAGACTGAGGATTGCGTGTCGCATCGCTACGGATGCTGGCGACAGATTTCTGTAGATGCTCAGCGAGCTGATCGACCGTGAGTAACGCTTGCATGGACATTGGCCCCTTATTTGCGCCATGTCACATTTGTGCACACAGCGGCGTTTGTAAGCTGATGTATGCAAGGTTGACTCTTAGGGCCGCAGAAATCTCGGTAGAGACACGAAGTGTTTTCTACCAATGATCTGCCAGATCTCGAACCATTACGCGGCGCCACAAATTTGCCACACCTCGTGTGCAAAAATTTGCGCCGCAATGCAAAACAACGCACTACATCGCAAGACGTAGTGCGTTGTTTTTATTGAAATTTTTGGTGGAGAGGAGGAGGATCGAACTCCCGACCTTCGCATTGCGAACGCGACGCTCTCCCAGCTGAGCTACCCCCCCAACGTGCGAACAATTCTAGCACAAGCATTTTCCGTTTTGCCAAGCCCGCTGCGGCCAGGAAAACGCCAGCAAACCATCACTTCGCAGGCGCCCCAGCAAGCACCCAATCCACCACCGTGCGAATATCCGCATCGCTCATCGATTGATGCGCGGGCATCGGAATCATGCCCCACACGCCGGAGCCGCCGTCCTTCACCTTGCGCGACAATTTGGCCGGCGCCTGCGCGTCGCCCTTGTACTTCGCGGCGATCTGCTGGAACGATGGGCCGACCAGTTTGCGGTCCACCGCATGACATCCCATGCACGCATTCGCGTTGGCGATCAGTTGACCGCGCGGCGCATCGGCGGCTTGCGCTGCCGGCGCGGCAACACCAGCCAGCGCGGCGATCATCAGCGCGCTAACGACAACGACACCGCGCATCATGGCGTCGTCGCCTTCGGATTACCCGGGTGCACCGCGTTCGAATTGCTGACCGGCGCGGGTGCCTGCTGTTCGAGCGGCCGCGAACTCACCGACGAATCAGGAATAGCTCCGACGGTCGGCGCGCTCGCGTCCGGTTGCGAAGCCGCTGCTACTGGTGCCGTCCCTGCCGCCGCGGCGGCCGCTGCGGCTTCCGCCGGCTGGATGTACTGGAACACCTTCACCACCTGCACCACGCCCGGCACACGGCTCGCGACGTCGGCGCCGCGATTGCCTTCGTCCATGGTGACGAGACCCATCAGATACACCGAGCCACGCTCAGCCACCACCTTGAAGTTGTTCGCTGAAATGTTCTTCTCGGCGATCAACGCGGTCTTCACACGCGTCTCCAGGTAAGTGTCATTCGTGCGCGACGAGAACGAGCTGGCCGGCATGATCGTCAGTTCGTTGACGATCGTGCTGACGTTATTCAGGCCACGCACGATGGTCTCCGCGCGTTGCTTCGACACGTCGCCCGCCACTTCGCCGGTCAGCAGCACGCGGCGATTGAACACCGCCACATTGACGTGCGCGTTGTCGGGCAAGTTCTGGCTGATCTGCGAGAGCGCCTTCACCTGCAACTCGCGATCCTCGGTCTGCGCGCCGAGCGTGCGCCTGTCGGTCGCCACCAGCGCGCCGCCGCCCGCCGCGCCGGCAACGGCGAGAAAGCAACCCTGCAACGTTGCGGACAGCCCCGCCGCGAACCCAATCACCAGCACGGTTCTCACCAGTGTCTTCTTGACGCGGAATACGCTCATCAACTAGCTCTCCTTCGGAATCAGTCTCAGTCTTCGCCCAGCAACATGGCATCGATGCCGTCGCACAGACAATGGATGGTCAGCAAATGCACTTCCTGAATGCGCGCGGTGCGATCCGACGGCACGCATACATGGATATCGGTGTCGCTCAATACTTCCTGCATGCGTCCGCCGCCCTTGCCGGTCAGCGCAACCACGATCATCTCGCGCTCGTGCGCGGCCTCGATCGCGGCGAGCACGTTGGCGGAATTGCCGGACGTGGTGATCGCCAGCAGCACGTCGCCCGGCTGGCCGAGCGCCCAGACCTGCTTCGAGTAAATCTGCTCGAACGAATAGTCGTTGGCGATGGCGGTCAGCACCGACGTGTCGGTGGTCAGCGCGATCGCCGGCAAGCCCGGCCGCTCGCGCTCGAAGCGGCCGATCAGTTCGGCGGCGAAGTGTTGCGCGTCGGCCGCCGAGCCGCCGTTGCCGCACGCAAGAATGCGATTGCCGTTGGCGAGCGCGGCGAACATCGTGTCGATCGCAGCGGCGATCGGCATCGACAGGGTTTCGAGGGCTTCGAGTTTGACTGCCGCGCTGTCGCGGAAGTGTTGTTGAATGCGTTCGACTGACATCGAGTCTCTATCTTCTACCGCGAATGGACCGCACTGCGCGGCCGTGTTGTGAAGTCGTATTGCGAAGTCGTGCCGCTCCGATGAATCTGGCCAGCAACGCCGGTGCATACCCGCAAAAACATCGCGAATCGCGCTGCTTCCTGCGTTGCCGACGTTTCCCCGTGGCCTGCACGCGAGCGCAAGTTTATCGCACTCACGCGCGTTCTCCCCGCATGGCGTCAGACTTCGTCGGCACGAAACGCGTCGCGCAACCAGACGAGCCGGCCGGCTTCGAACGCAATCACGTCGAACCGGCACGCGGGCTGATCCCGCAAGCGCGAGACACGAGTCGCCAGAAAATGCTGCGCCGCGCGCACGATGCGCTGCTTCTTCTGCCAGCCGATACTCGCCGCCGCGCCGCCGTATCGGCGCTGCGCACGCGCGCGGACTTCGACGAACACCAGCGCACCCTCACGCTCGCGCATCACCAGATCGATCTCGCCGCCGCGGCACGACACATTGCGTGCGACGAATCGCAAACGCTGACGCTGCAAGAATTCCTGCGCACGCGCTTCGAAAGCCGCGCCGACGAGTTTGGACCCGACGAGTCCCGAAAAGTTGTGCGGCGTGACCAAGGCACTGCCCGGCGCCGCCGCTCTCGCGCTCGATTCCCCACCCGGGCCGCGTGACACTGCGTGGCACAATGACGGCCTCGTTCCGTCTGTTTGCGTCTTCTGCCTCATGACTCCTCTCTCCGAACTCGCGCAAGGGCAGCAGTACCCCACCGCCGCGCTGTATGTGGTGGCCACGCCGATCGGCAACATCGCCGACGTCACGCTGCGCGCGTTGCATGTGCTCGGACTGGTGGACCGCATCGCCGCCGAAGACACCCGCAACACGGGTCAACTGCTCGCGCGTTACGGCATCTCGAAGCCGCTAGTCGCCGTGCATCAGCACAACGAGCGGGCTGCTGCACTGCGTCTGATCGAACATCTGCAAGCGGGCGAGCGCGTGGCCTACGTATCCGATGCGGGCACGCCGGGCATCTCGGACCCCGGCGCGAAACTCGTCGACGCGGTCCGTGAAGCCGGCTTTCCCGTTATCCCCCTGCCCGGCGCAAGCGCGCTCGCGACCGCCTTGAGCGCGGCCGGCGACTGGGTCGCGACGTTCTCGTTCCTCGGCTTCCTGCCGCCGAAGGCAAAGGCCCGCGCCGCGACGCTGCAATCGCTAGCGAACCATCCTCACGCGATGGTGTTCTACGAAGCGCCACACCGGATCGTCGAAACGGTGCAGGCGCTGGCGGACGCATTCGGCGGCGAGCGCAAGCTGCTCATCGCACGGGAATTGACGAAGTTACATGAAGCGCTGCACTGCGGCACCCTGGCCGAAGGGCCAACGTGGCTCGCCGCCGACCCGAACCGGCAGCGCGGCGAATTCGTGCTGGTGGTGGAAGGCGCGCAACCAGAGACCGCCGGCGAACACGATCACGACGCGTTGCTAGGCATCTTGCTGGAGGAATTGACGGTGAGCAGCGCGGCCAAGGTGGCGGCGGCTATCACCGGAACGCCGCGCAACGCGTTGTACACGCGCGCTCTGGCGTTGAAGAAAGAAGATGAAGAGTAAAAGCTAACGGACAAAGGAAAAGGGCCGCGCAATGCGGCCCTTCGTTCTTCTGCGGACACAACCCGCAAGGTCGTCGACGCGGCGCTACGAGGAGCGCGCGTTAGCCGCCCTCACCGCAGTCATATCACTTCTGTGCGGTCGAATCCGAATTCGACGCCAGCATTTCATTACGCGCGTCACGAGCTTCCTGCTGCGTCAAACCTTCGATCTCCACCCGCGCCGTACCGGCATGGCGCATGTTGAGAACAGCCGCCGCGGCCATGGACAGATCGATCACGCGGCCACGCGCATACGGACCACGGTCGTTGATACGCACGATGACCGAGCGCGACGTGGCCGGGTTGGTCACGCGCACGTAGGAGCCGAGCGGCAACGTACGATGCGCCGCGGTCAGCGCGTGCATGTCATAGCGCTCACCATTGGCGGTACGGCGGCCATGGAAGCCGCGGCCGTACCACGACGCGCGACCGGTCTGATGAAAGTCCGAAATGCCGGAACCGTCATCGGTAAGAGGCTTTGCATCGGCCAGCGACGTGCCTTGAGCAGTCGCGTCGGAGGCCGGCGCGCTACCGAAAGCTTGCGGTCCGAAGGAGCCCGCCTGCGTCAATTTCGTGCTCTGCGGTACGCCGCTATCCGACGTGTTGCCGGCGCCCGGAGGCGTGGCGCAACCCGCCAGCACAAAAAAGGCAAAAAGAGTCCCCAGACCACGGGATAACCGAGTTTTCATAAGACGTGCAATCACATTGTCGAGCCGCATCACGCGAAGTTGAGCGTGTTGCCTGCGACTCCGGCGGCAATGGACGACAACGCGCCGCGCAGACGAGCGCAGTACGTCAAAGCCCGGATGCGGCTCACTCAGCCGCTACCGCACGATTAATTTTCACGTCTGGCGCAACCTGTCCCCGGCAGCCTGACCAGACCCCACATGCCGCCATCGAACGTGGCAAACACGTTCTTGCGCGCGAAACTCAGCGCGCAGGAACGGCGGCGTAGGCCCCACCCAGCGTCACGGCAGTTAAGTCCGTAGCAGGCGCGCGGCGCCTGGCTGGGCAAGACGTGTGCATCGAAAGCATCGATACTTGATGGCCGTCCAGAAGTGCGACAGCCCATACTTGAGTGACGATCCGCGCGCCCATTTTTGATGGGGACGCATCGTCTTGTGGCAGCACAATTCCCTGTGCATGAAGTCCATTATACCTAAAACAGAATTTTGGGATGACAAGCGACTGAAAACCTTGATGAATTTTCACTACTGCTGCAAAAATCAGCAGCCCAACGCCCGCTGCGCCGGGCTTCAGCGCCGTCGGCGAACGTGGGCGAGAGGCCGGTACAATCAACGTTTTTCCCAGCGGCGCCGTCATCCATGAAAGTCACCTTGATCCCCGTCACGCCGTTCCAGCAGAATAGTTCGCTGCTCGTTTGCGAGGCAACCGGACGCGCGGCCGTCGTCGATCCGGGCGGCGACCTTGACATCATCCAGGGCGAAATCGCGCGGCAAAACGTGACGGTCGAAAAAGTTTTTCTGACGCACGGTCACATCGATCACTGCGCGGGCGCGAAGACGCTGGCCGCGCACTACGGCGTGCCGATCGAAGGCCCGCACCCCGACGAACGGTTCTGGCTCGACAAGCTGCCGGACCAAAGCACGCGCTTCGGCTTTCCGGCCGCCGAAGCGTTCGAGCCGGATCGCTGGTTGCAGAACAGCGAGACCGTGCAGTTCGGCGACGAAACGCTCGAGGTCTATCACTGCCCGGGCCACACGCCGGGCCACGTGGTGTTCTTCAGCCGCGCGCATCGGCTCGCGCTGGTGGGCGACGTGCTGTTCGCCGGCTCGATCGGGCGCACGGATTTTCCGCGCGGCAATCACGCGGACCTGGTGCGCTCGATCCGCGAAAAACTTTGGCCGCTCGGCGACGACGTCACCTTCGTTCCGGGCCACGGTCCCACCTCGACGTTCGGCGCGGAACGCCGCACCAATCCGTACGTCGCCGACGGAGTCGAGGCATGAGTAGCGAAATCTACGTGAGCACCGATATCGAAGCGGACGGCCCGATTCCCGGTCCGCATTCCATGCTCAGTTTCGCCTCTGCCGCCTACACCGAAGACAAGCAGTTGATCGCCACCTTCTCGGCCAATCTCGAGTTGCTCGAGGGAGCCAAGGCGCATCCCGTGCAGGAAGCGTGGTGGAAGACGCAGCCCGAAGCATGGGAAGCCTGCCGCAAGGACTTGCAGACGCCCGAGGCCGCGTTGACGGCGTACGTCGCCTGGGTCGAAGCGCTGCCGGGCAAACCGGTGTTCGTGGCAATGCCGGCCGGCTTCGACTTTACTTACATGTTCTGGTACATGATGCGGTTTGTCGGCCGCTGTCCGTTTTCGTGGTCGGCGCTCGACATCAAGACGTTGGCGTTCGCGATGACCGGCCTGCCGTACCGCAAGAACATCAAGCCGCGCTTCCCGAAACACTGGTTCGACGAACATCCGCATACCCATGTCGCGCTGGACGACGCGATCGAGCAGGGCGCGCTTTTCTGCAACATGTTGAAGGATCTGCGCGCAAGTCACGCGATCACGCTCGTACCCGGTAAAGATGGGGACGGCACAGGGCAAAACGCCGCTGAGGAACCGGCAAATTAGGTAATCTCCCTCGTCGAACCCGTTTTACATTGCGTTTCGTTTTCGCGCCCTCTACCATGCGTTGATACGGCGACGCAAACGGAGGCGCAGTTGACACTCGATACGTTCTCTCAAAAAATCCTGCGCCTTCTGCAGCTCGACGCACGCCGCTCGGTGCAAGAAATTTCCGACCAGGTTGGCCTGTCGAGCACGCCATGCTGGCGGCGCATCAAGGACATGGAGCAGTCGGGCGTCATCCAGCGCTATACGGCGCTGCTGGATCGGGAAAAGCTCGGGCTGCACGTGTGCGCCCTCGCCCATATTCACCTCACGCGGCACACCGAAGGCGGCGTGGAACAGTTCGAACGGGAAATCGCCACCTGCCCGGAAGTCACCGAGTGCTACAGCACGACCGGCGAATCCGACTACATCCTCAAGATCGTCGCGCCGGACATCAAGGCGTACGACAGTTTTCTGCACGAACGCATCTTCAAGATTCCCGCTGTTGCGCAGGTTCGCACAAGCGTCGTGCTGCGCGAAATCAAATTCGATACGCAATTGCCGCTGTGATCCGTTGATGGCTTGACGACGCCCCTCAGCGGCATGCTCACGCGGCGCCGCGGGCGTCAGGTGGCGCTGTGCGGTTCCGCGGCCTTCGCACGTTCTTCAATCGCCTCGCCGGCTTTTGCGCCGAGCGCCGCCGAATCGACTTCGGCCGGCACCGCGTCCAGTTCCTGTAGCAGGTCCACTCTGCGCGCTCCCAAGCGAGCCTTGAGCGCCGCTAGATCCACGCGCCCAAGCCGTTGCGCTTCGCCGTCTAACGCGCGCGACGACGGTGCGCCCGGCAGCACCACATCGACATCCAACCCCGTGCTCAGGTAGTGGATATTCACCGCCGCCGCCTTCACGCCATAAGCAGCCAGCGCGGCGTTCACGTCCGCGACCACTCGTTCGCGGGTCGGCAGATCGACCGGCGGATGCGCAAGCGCATCGTTCTCGGGATCGACATGAATCAACGCGTCGAGCACGCGGCTGTCCGTCAGCACGCGCAGACGCGCCGACTCGGCAATGTAGTGCCCTTCCGATACCGAGATCAGCGGATCGACCAGAATGTGCGCGTCGACGAGCGCGAAGTCGCCCATCTTGCGCGTGCGCATTTCGTGCACTTCGCGCACGCCGGGCGTCGAGAGCAGGAGCGCGCGCATGTCGCCGGTGGCTTCGTCGTCGAGCGCGCGGTCGGAGAGATCCTGCAGCGCGTCCCAGCCGAACGTCCAGCCCATGCGCGCCACCATGAAGCCGACGATCGCCGCGGCAATCGGATCGAGCAGCCGCACCCCGGCGAGGCTGCCGACAATACCGATCGCGACCACTAGCGACGACGCCGCGTCGGAACGCGCGTGCCACGCATTGGCCACCAACATGGCGGAACGCACGCGTTGCGCTTCGCGCAGCATGTAGCGAAACAGACTCTCTTTGGAAATCAGCACCAGCACGGCGACTGCGAGCGCACTCATATGCACGGCCGGGATGTTTTGCAAATCGGCGAGACGCGTTCCGGCTCGCCACAACATACCGACGCCTACCGCGATTAGAAGCGCGCCCAAAAATAACGACGCCACGGTTTCATAGCGGCTATGCCCGTAATTGTGATCCGCGTCGGGCTTGGCCCCGCTGTGCCGATTGGCAATCAGCACGACAAAATCGGAAATCAGATCGGCAAGGGAATGGACGCCGTCCGCAACCAATGCCTGCGAGTGAGCAAACACCCCTATGACAATTTGCAGCGTCATCAATACTGTATTGAGCGCAATACTGACAAAGGTACTTTTGCGCGCAACGCGATGTTTTTCGGCGGATTGGGCAGCGGCGGTGGCAGGCATCTCTGAAGCGGAATGAAAAGTTCAATCCCGACATTCTACCCGCCGCATCTCGAAATGCGCGGAAGGCACCGAAAAAAACCTTTTAAATCAGCCTCTTATCTAAACGAAAAGCATTCGCGTTCAAGTCGGGCGGAGTCCGTGCGACAGAAAACCACGACATGGGTCGCGGCAATAAAAAAACCGCGCCCTCGACGGTACGCGGTTCTCTCCTGCAATGGCAGACGCGATAAGGGCATCTGATCGAAGCTAATCGTATTACTTGATGGCCAGAAGCTTTACCTGCTGGCCGAAGCATTATTTCTGGATCAGAAACTTCTCACGATCCAGACCTGCGATCCAGCGCGGCGGCTTGCCACGGCCAGACCACGTGCTGCCGCTATCCGGGTCGCGATACTTCGGTGCGACACCTGCGCGCGGACGCGCGGCTTTAGCACCCTTGGCGGCGCGACCGCCCCCGAGTTCTGTCAGAGAAATGCCGTAGTCGGTCATCTTCTGCTTGATCTCATTCAACACTTCCGCGTATTCGCGCGACTTCGCTTCTTCGATCTGCTTTTCGAGCTTCTCGCGCTGGGCGAGTAGTTCCTTGTAGGAAGACATAGGTTCCCTTTGTGGTTTGGATAAATGACTGCCAGTCTTAAGCCAGCTTGCCCTTTGAAGGTTGATCATGCCTCGGAATTTGATGGCGAGATTAACACAAAATAGAAAGATTACAAAAGCGGAAGCGTTAAATTAATCCCAATTCGTTTCAAAAAATTTCCAGCCGCCACCGTGTTACACCACTCCCTTTCAGATAACTGATTTCGCATTTTGCTGAAAACGCGGTTGACATCAGTAATTATGGGATTAACTATCAAAAAATGAAAATTAAGAACGCAATCCGACAACAACATTTCACGCCATGAGAGCTTTATCGTGAAACGTCGTAACATATTGCGAGAGGCGTTCTGCGCTGCTATTACGCATGCGTGTTTTCCCCGAACGGCACCAAAAAAACTAATTCACGTAGCGCTGCATGCAGGCTTCGAGCGCCGCGTACAAGGTTTCGGTATTGGGTTTGGCGTCGTCGAACGCAAACCGGCTGCGCACACCGTTCAGTTTCAGATCCGCGCCATATCGATCGACGCCGACGAGTTGAAATTCGCCCGTGCTGCCGCAGCGGCTGGCGAACTGCGCAATGAACGTGTTCTCTTCATCGAAACCGAGTGGCGGCAAAGGATCGAGTTCCGCGCCGGCGAGCCACCCCATCGCGCCGAAGCCGCCGATATAACGCAGCCGCTCGAGCCTCATTGCCCAGAACGTGAAATCGCCGAGCACGAGGTAGCGTTCCGCGTCCGGGTGATAGCGCAGATAGCGCTGTACGACCTCGGGCGTCGAATCGACCGGCTCGAAGGTGCCTAGCAAGGTGACACGCTGGCCGCTCAGCACGTCGCCGTCGGGTGCGTCGACCGCCAGAAAACCGGCGCGCGGGTCGGCGTGCAGGTTATGGGTATGCTCGGCGAGCCGGCTGACCAGGATCGTCGGACGATGTCGCGAGTCCGGCGCGAACGGCAGCACGGACGGATAAGGAAAGCCTTCCGGCTGGCGCGCGTGAGTGGCCAGCGTGCCGACAGCAGCTGTGTGCAGCAGATGCAGTGGAGCGTGAGCGGGAATATTCACGTGCGCGTTCCTCGATAGATGAGCAGCGATTCACAAACGGCAAGCGGACCGCAAACCGCGCAACGCCTGTCACGCCCGCGCCGAACAATCGCAAGTGTGCGGGTTCCGTTCTCCAAGCATAAGACAGCATGCTTCGTTAGAATCGGAAATTCGCTTTCCACGCACTTTCCCCCGCGTCACCCTCCTTGAGATTTCTGTGTCAGACCGCTCTTCCGATTTCGCCGCCCTTCCCGCCGCTCACCGCGACCTGTCCGATACCGCCCGGCAGCGAGCCCGTATCGCCACGATGGCGGTGTTCTTCATCGCCGGCATGATGTACGCGTCGTGGGGGGTACATGTACCGACGGTGCGCGACCGTTTCCATCTGAACGCCGCCATGCTCTCCTTCGCACTGTTCGCCGTGGCGGGCGGCTCGATCGGCGCGATGGCGGCCAATGCTTCGTGGATCGCGCGGGTCGGCACGCGCCGCGCCTGCCTCACCGGCGGCCTCGTGATGGCGGTGTGCGCGGCGCTGATTCTGGTCGTGCCCACATACTGGCTGCTGCTGGTCGTGCTGGCCACTTTCGGCGCGGGCATGGCCACGCTCGATGTCGCGATGAACGCCGAGGCCAGCGCCGTCGAGAAAGCGCTCGGCAAGCCGATCATGTCGTCGTTGCACGGCATGTTCAGCGTCGGCGGGATGTTCGGTGCGGCGGTCGGCGGCGCGCTGCTGTCGCGCGGCATGGCACCGGCCGTGCATCTCGTGCTGGCTGCCGCGGTCAGCGCGCTCGTGCTGATTGCCGCCTGTCCTTCCGTGCTACCGCACGTGCCGCACGCCGATCACCCCGACTCCGCCACACCGCGCGCCAACCGCTGGCGCTCGCCGGCGTTGTGGGCGCTCGGCGCGATGGCGCTGGTCGCGCTGATCGCCGAAGGCGCAATGTACGACTGGGCCACCGTCTATATGCGCGACGTCGTACTGGCTACGCCGGCGCTCGCGAGCGCGGCCTACGCGGCGTTCTCCGGCGGCATGGCGGCCGCGCGGTTTGCCGGCGACGCGGTGCGCGCCCGCTTCGGCGCGCCGCAACTGGTGATGGCGAGCGCGACGCTCGCCTGTGTCGGGATGGTCGGCGCGCTGTTGCTGCCGAATCCGGTCGTCGCGCTGATCGGCTTCACGCTGATGGGGCTCGGTCTGGCGAACATGATGCCTGTGCTGTTCGCGGCGGGGGCGAACGTCAAAGGTATTCATGCGGCGGAAGGACTCGCGCACGTCGCGGGCCTGGCGTATTTCGGGCTGCTGCTCGGGCCGGTGATCATCGGCGCGGTAGCGCAAGTGACCAGCTTGCCGATCGGGTTGTCGGTGGTCGCCATTTGTTCCGCACTGATCGCGCTCGTGGGTCCGAAGGTGTTGAGGCGTTTGAAGATCTGACACGAAGGCGCGCCGCGCGCATGCGATTGAACTCGCCATACACCGACAAAATCCATTCGCGCCTACGCAAACGATTGCGCAGACGCGCGGCACCATGAAAGTAAGGACTCGCGAGCGTCGCGTCGATTTCTCGCATGGCATTGGCCGCGTTGAAACCGTGGCCGACCGGCGCGCCATGCACCGCTGATGACGGCGCGTCGAGCAACAGATTCCCGGCGATCCAGCGGCGCCACGCGTCGTCCAACGAACGGGACACAGTGGTCACGGCAGTTTCTCCGAGCAATGGGGAGCCGCAAAAGAATCAGCAAAAGAAAAGGCACGCGAGCCCCGCGGCGCGCGTGCCTTTTTGCATGCAACCGAAGACAGCCGATACGCTGCCTTCGGTCACGCGATTTTTACATCTTCACTACGTCGAGCAGCGTCTTCTTGCCTGCCTTGTAGTTGTACAGCGAGATCACGCCGTGCTGAAGGTCGCCCTTCGAGTCGAACGTGGTTTCGCCGATCACACCCTTGTAATCCGTGCTCGGCATTGCTGCCAGAATCTTCGCCGGATCGGTCGAGTTAGCACGCTTCATAGCGTCGACGATGATATACACAGCGTCATACGTGAACGGAGCGTAGATCTGGATCGGCTGACCGAAACGCTTCTGATACTTGGCGAGGAACGCTGCGCCGCCAGCCATCTTCTCGAGCGCCATACCGGCTTCCGAGCAGACGATGTTGTCGGTTGCGTCGCCAGCCAGGTCCGACAGCTTGTCGGTACACACGCCGTCGCCTGCCAGCACCTTCGCGCGCAGGCCGAGCTGCTTGGCTTGCTTGGCGAACGGGCCGCCGGTGGCGTCCATGCCGCCGTACATGATCGCGTCCGGGTTTTCGCCCTTGATCTTCGTCAGAATCGCGCGGAAGTCGACAGCCTTGTCGTTCGTCGCGTCATGCGACATCACGTTCAGGCCCAGCGACTTGGCGGTCTTTTCGAATTCGTTTGCGAGACCCTGGCCGTAAGCGGTCGAGTCGTCGACGATCGCGACGCTCTTCACTTTCAGACCCTTCGCTGCGTAGTTAGCCAGTGCCGGACCTTGTTGCGCATCGGTCGCCACGACGCGGTACGTCGTCTTGAAACCTTGTTGCGTGTAGGCCGGGTTCGTTGCCGACGGCGAGATCTGCACGATGCCAGCATCGCTATAGATCTTCGAAGCCGGGATCGACGTGCCCGAATTCAAGTGGCCGACCACTGCGACGACCTTGTCGTCGACCAGTTTCTGTGCGACTTGAGTTGCCGTGCGCGGGTCGGCTGCATCGTCTTGCGGATCGAGTTGCAGCGTGATTTTCTGGCCACCGATCGTCAGGCCCTTGGCGTTGATTTCTTCAACTGCCAGGCGCGCGCCGTTTTCGTTGTCTTTACCCAGGTGAGCGATACCGCCAGTCAGCGGTGCAACGTGACCGATCTTGACGACCGTGTCGGCTGCCGCCGTTGTTGCCAACGTCGCGAACAGCATCGCCGCAGCGCTGATCGGCAACAGCTTTTGAATCTTGATGTTCATATAAGTCTCCAGTTTCGGTCCCAAAAACAACGTAATCGCCCTGTGCCCCCGCTTCCCCAACACGTGTCGCTCAGTCCCGTGGACGACCACGCCGGTTGCATCGTTCATGCACTTGGCCAGCACGCTCGCCGGACTGTTTGTGGCAGGCGGCAAACCGTACTTGCGCGCAAGTGTAGGCCATCAAATTAATTTGTGGGGCTTTTTTGAGGAAGTGGGATGAACACTAATAGCGTTTATCCAACAGGCGCAGATCGCGGCTGGAGAGAGCGACTGGAAAGCACCAGCCCATGCGGGTTTCCGCTATGTCGGGCTTTCGTCTAACAGCACGGTCTAAAGCTTTTAGCGTGTTAAACCGTTAATCATCCGAATGGGCTTGGTGCTTGAAAACGAAGCACGTCCGGACTCCGTCCGGATCGTGCTGGATCAGCGTTTGAATGCGGCGATGCGCGCCGCTGCCGCGCGCCATTCGTGTTCGAGTTGGGCCATCAGTTCGGCGGCGCCGAGACCTTCGCGGCGGGCTCGGCCCAAAGGCGCGCCCTGGCCTGACCAGAGCGACAGATAGTCGGCGTTGTCCGCGCGGCTCGCGGTTTGCCGCAACTCCTGCGTCAACGCGTTTTGCACCGGATACGGCGCGATCTTCTGCGCCGCTGCGCTCAAACGCTGCATCAACGGATTGCGAATGCCGCGCGCATGGCGGCCGGTGATCGCGCGCGTGACCGAAGTCGACGTGTCGGACGTGGACCGCACGCGGGTTTTCCATGCCTGCGGGATCGCGCTCTCCTGACAGGTGAGAAACGCGGTGCCCATCACCGCCGCTTGCGCGCCGAGCGCCAGCGCGGCGACGATGCCGCGGCCGTCCATGATGCCGCCGGCGGCGAGCACCGGCAGCCCGGTCGCGTCGACGAGTTGCGGCACGAGCGCGATCGTGCCGACCAGCGCGTCTTCGAATGCGCCGATGAACGTGCCGCGATGCGCGCCCGCCTCCGCACCTTGCGCGGCAATCGCATCGGCGCCCGCATCGCGCCAGGCCACGCCTTCGGCGACATGCGTCGCGGTGCCTATTACATATAGACCGTTGGCGTGCAGGCGGGCAACATCGTCGGCCGCAAGCAGCCCGAACGTGAAGCTCGCCAGCGGCACACGCAACTCGATCAGCGTGTCCAGTTGCGCGCGGAAGTCCGGTGCGTAGCGTGCGAGCGGAGCGCCCGGCGGCAAACCGAGATCACTGCGCAGCGGATCGATGGCTTCGAGCGCGATACGCACGGTCACGTCGTCCGGCGCGGCCGGCTCGAGCACGAACAGATTCACGCCGAACGGACAATCCGTCAGCGCGCGAATCGCCGCGACTTCGCTCGCGATCTTCTCGGGCGAGAGCGCCGCGCCCGCCAGAAAACCGAGACCGCCGGCGTTCGATACCGCGGCGACCATGGCCGGCGTCGTCGCGCCGCCCGCCATCGGCGCCTGCACGACCGGCACGCGCAAGCCGAAACGCTCCGCAAACGGCGTCACACAACTCCCTTCACTCATGATGGATTCCTTTCCAGTAATGCGCTCGCGACATGAGCGAGCCGATACGCTTCAATGTACCGAGGCGGCCCGCGCGGGGAAAATGAATTATCGAGAACGTTTCAATCGCCTTACGAGATTTCCGCCGCGTGGAGCCGCGCTGCACGGCGTTTCTTTTGATGGCAAACTGACCGCCCCGCTTCAGGCATTCAGGCCACTGGCCTTCACCCGGACCGACCTCGCGCAGCCGCGCGCGAGTCAATGGAGAGCAACATGAGCACCACTTCCCGATGGATCGACATTCCCGCTGGTAACGACAGTTTCGGCGGCTATCTGGCGTTGCCCAAGGGCGGCAAGGGACCGGCCGTCATCATCATTCAGGAAATCTTCGGCGTGAATAGCCACATCCGTTCGGTCGCGGATCAGTACGCGCAGGACGGCTACGTTGCGCTCGCACCGGACGTGTTCTGGCGCGTGCAACCGCGCGTGGAATTGACGTATGACGGCGCCGACCGCGAAAAGGGCATCGAACTGATGCAGGAGCTCAAGCTCGACGACGCCGTGGCCGACATCGGCGCAGCCGCAGCCGCACTGCGCGCCATGCCGGAAGTGACCGGCAAGGTCGCGGCCATCGGCTTCTGCTTTGGCGGCCGGCTCGCGTATCTGGCCGCGGCGCAAGGCACGCTCGACGGCGCGGTCGCCTACTACGGCGGCGGCATTCAAAACCAGCTCGACGAAGCCGCGAAGGTCAAGGTGCCGATGCAGTTCCACTACGGCGAACTCGACGCGCATATTCCGCTGTCGGCCGTCGGTCAGATTCAGGAACGTTTCGCCGGCCGCACGGACGCCGAGTTCAACATCTACCCGAACGCCGATCACGGCTTCAACTGCTCGGACCGCGCTTCGTATAACCAGCGCGCTGCCGCATTGGCGCATGGCCGCACGCTGACCTTCCTCGGCGAACGTCTGTAACGCGCCGTTTTAATTGGCGCGCTTGTTGGCGCGCTTGTTGGTGCCGCTATTCGTGTCGTTAATTTGCGCGCTTCAATTGCGCTTTTTTGCTGGCGGTTTTTCTCGCGCTAGCAACTCGCGCACATAACTCAGTTACTCTCTCAAAGACGGCGTGTCAGCGGCACGCCGTCTTTTTCCATGTGCGGCGATCAATCCGCTCGACGGACGCTCCAGCGGCACCGTGCATCGCGCGCATGGACACCGGCCGCACAACACTCGAAAAGCGAGGGCTCATCCGTCGTGCAAACAGACTATCTCGCCCATGACGCCACCGGCCTCGCCGAACTGGTACGCAAGCGTGAGGCAAGCGCGCGCGAGTTGCTCGACATTGCAATTTCACGCACCGAAGCCGTCAATCCCGCCATCAATGCGATTGTCCTGAAGGACTACGACGCAGCCCGTCAACGCGCTTCACGCGACGACGCAAGCCGGGCGAACGGCGCGGGCAATGCGGATCGCGTCAGCGCGCAAACAGCGCTGGCTGGCGTGCCTTATCTGATCAAGGATCTCGGCGCCCCGGTCGCCGGACTGCGCATGGCGATGGGCAGCCGCCACTACCGCCATTTCGTCCCCACCGAAGACGCGCCCGTGGTCGCGCTGGTAAAAGCGGCCGGCCTCAACATCTTCGCCAAGACCAGCACATCCGAGCTCGGTCAGATGCCTTATACGGAGCCCGAACTGTTCGGCGCGTGCCGCAATCCGTGGAATCTCGACCATACGCCGGGCGGCTCGAGCGGTGGCGCGGCGGCGGCGGTTGCCGCCGGCATCGTGCCGCTCGCGCATGCGTCGGACGGCGGCGGCTCGATCCGCATTCCGGCATCATGCTGCGGACTCTTCGGTCTCAAACCTTCACGCGGGCGTGTGCCGCGTGCGACGGCGGCAGCAGCAGCCGGTGAACTCGGCGTCGATCTTGCGGTGTCGCGCAGTGTGCGCGACAGTGCGTTGCTGCTCGATCTGCTCGCGGGCAATGCGGACAGACCGCTCGGCGCGCCGGGCACGTTTCTGAGCGCGAGCCGCGAGCCGTGCAAGCCGCTGAATATCGCGTACGTCACCGAGCCGATGCTGGCGCCGTCGCTTTCCGCCGACGCGCGCGCCGCACTCGAAGACGCCGCGCAACTCGCCAGCTCGCTCGGCCATAACATCGAACCGGTCTCGCTCGGCATCGACTTCGCGGCGGTTCGCCACGCGTTCCTCACGCTCTGGTCCGTGACGGCGGAAGATCTGGTGCTGAATGCCGAGCGCATCAGCGGCCGCAAACCGCTGCGCGCCGAATTCGAGATTTCGACGTGGACGATGGCGCATGTGGGCCGCAAACTCGGCGAGCGCGGCCTGCCCGCCGCGCTTGAAGAGCAGCGCCGGATTACCGAGCGCCTCACCGATCTGCTGAACCGCTACGACGTGGTCTTGTGCGCCACGCTCGCCGCGCCGCCGATCAAGATCGGCGAGATGCACCCCACTCCCGCTGAACGCATGCAGATGCGCGCCGTGACCGCCATGCCGCTCGAAGCGCTGATGAAGAAGGTTCTGATGGAAGCATCGAATAAGGCGTTTACGTGGGCCGGTTGCACGGAACTGTTCAACCTGAGCGGCCAGCCGGCGATGTCGGTACCGCTTTACTGGAATGCGCGCGGACTGCCGATCGGCGTGCAATTCGCCGCGCGCGACGGCGGCGAGGCGACGCTGCTGCGTCTGGCGGCGCAGCTCGAAACGGCACGGCCGTGGTTCGACAAGCGGCCGCCGTTGGTGAAGGCACGCAGCTAGGCGAGAGGTGTGGGAGCAGATGTCGCAGCGAAGTAGCGGTAATGGCCCGCAGCCGGCCTCAAAGCCAGGCTAAAACGCCGCCGCCGTTCAAGCCGGTTTGCGATGCGCGTCGAGGTCCGCGTGGCGCTTGCCTGGAATGCAAGCCACGGCGACGATCGACAGCGCCAGTCCGGCCATCACGTAGTAGGTCGGCGCGAGCGGCGAGCCGGTAGTCTTGATGAGCCACGTCACGACGAAGGGCCCGAAGCCGCCGAACACCATCACCGCGATGTTGTAGCCGAGCGATAAGCCGATCGAGCGCACGTTCGCCGGAAACAGCTCCGCGATCAGCGCGCCGAATGGCCCGTAATAGCCGGACAGCGAGACCGACAGCAGCGCCTGCACCAGAATCAGTTTCGACACGGTCGGCTCCGCCTCGAGCCACGCGAACAGCGGATAGATGATCACGAGCGTGATCACCAGCGACCACAGCGACAGCCCCTTGCGACCAATGCGGTCCGACCACGCGCCGGTCAATGGCGAAAGCACCGTCAACAGCAGATTGCCGACGATCACCGCGTAAAAGGATTGCGCGTAAGGCAGCTTCAGTTGATTGACCGCGAAGGTCGGCAGATAGCTGATCAGCACGTAGATCGTCACCGTAAGCGCGATCACCGAACCGAGTCCACAGAGCACGTCGCGGCTGTGTGTTCTGAAGACTTCGCCGAGCGTCGCGCGCCGCGCGGTTTTTTGCGCAAGCAGAAACGCTTCCGAATCCGCGAGATGCCGGCGAATATAAAAGCCGACCGGGCCGATGACCAAACCCAGGATGAAGGGCACACGCCAGCCCCAGGATTTCAGCGCCTCGGGTGACAGCCCACGCGTGATCAATGCCCCCACCAACGCGCCGAGCAACAGCGCCGCCGCCTGGCTCGCCATCTGCCAACTGCCGTAGAAGCCGCGCTTCGAGAACGGCGCCGCTTCGATCAGCAATGCCGTCGAACTGCCGAACTCGCCGCCAGCGGAAAAGCCTTGCAGCAAGCGTCCGACTACGATCATCAACGGCGCGCCGATGCCGATCGCCGAATACGGCGGTGCGATCGCCAGCAGCAGCATGCCGAGCGTCATCAGCACGATCACCAGGGACAACGCCGCTTTGCGTCCCGCGCGATCCGCATAGAGTCCGAGTACGATGCCGCCGACCGGCCGCATGACGAAAGCGACGCCGAACGTCGCGGTGGCGAGAAGCAACGACGAATAGTTGTTGCCGGCCGGGAAGAACAACTGCGCGATCACCACCGTCAGAAAACTGAACACGGTGAAGTCGTACCACTCGAGTGCATTGCCGATCACAGCCGCGACGACGGCTCGCGTATGAAGGCTCCTTGACGCTGGTTTCATTCGAATCTCCAGCCTGCCAAAAGTATCCCGTGGTGCGTCGTTTTAGTGCAATGCCGTATTTGCGCGAGCGAGAAAAAAGACCGCGAGCCTGAGAGGTCGCCTTGGAGTGTAAAGAGCGCACAAGCGGTTTTCAAGCAGCAAAAAGGCGTCTGCCGCGCGGGGTGGCAGACGCCTGAATGATTGAACCTCGAATGCGGACCGCCATGTTGCGGCGCATTTCGCGCAACACTGAATGCGTGTGCGGCAGCTGGGTAATCAGGCCTTCTTGTTATATGCGCTGCACCAACCCTTGCTCGCGACCTGCTTGCCGGCGAACATCGGGCAGCCGCCGTAGGCGTCGGTCGGCTTGGCCTGATAGAAACTGCAGTTGCCGCAGTCCTGGCCCGCTGCGTACTTGGCGAACTTCGCCTTGTCGATTTTCGTGGCGTCTGCCTTATAGCCGAGTGCTTGCGCGGTCGGATCGCTTTCGGAGACTTTCGGTGCGTCGGCGAATGCCTGGCGCGACAGGGCAAAGGTGGACGCCACACCAATGCTGGTGATCAAAAACGTACGACGGGAAGGTTTCATGGGGACTTACTCCATCTATATTGAACTGATCGCCGTTCTAGTGACAGCGGTCCCCAAGGATAGCAATGAAGCCGTCGCGCGTGACTGTCCAAATGATAGAGATAACCGAATTGGTACGACTGCGCGTCCGAATGTCGCGCGGGAATGCGAATCGATCGCATGCGAAGTGAGCGCTCTGCGCGAGCGGGCAATGCGAGGACAATACGAAAGCGCGCGAGCTGAGCACTCGCAGTGAAACGGGCAATGCGAACCGCGCGCGAATTACGCGCGTCCGCTCAACTCGCACACTCGCTGCGCGATCGCAAGCGACGCCGTCAATCCCGGCGACTCGATACCGAACAGATTGACGAGTCCACGCACACCATGCGCGGCCGGACCTTGAATCACGAAGTCGGCAGCGGGTTCGCCGGGACCGGAAAGCTTCGGGCGAATGCCCGCATACGCGGGTTGCAACGCATCGTCCGGAAGTGCGGGCCAATAGGCACGGATCGCCGCATAAAACGATTCAGCGCGACGCGGATCGACGTCGTAATTGATCGCATCGACCCATTCGACGTCGGGACCGAAACGCGCCTGGCCGCCGAGGTCGATGGTCAGATGCACGCCGAGTCCGGCTTCGTTCGGCATCGGATAAATGAGGCGGCTGAATGGCGCGCGCCCTGAGATGCTGAAGTAGTTGCCGCGCGCGAGATAGAGCGGCGGCACATGCCGCGCGTCGAGTCCCCGGATCTTGCGCGCCAGTGCGTTCGCCTGCAAACCGGCGCTGTTGATCACGCATGCTGCGCTGATCGTGGTCGGCGCGTCGCCGCCCACCTTGATGATGAAGCGGCCGTTGCTTGCTTCGATCGCCTGGACCGGCGCGCGAAACGCGCACACCGCGCCGTCGCGTTCGGCGTCACCCTGCAGCGCGAGCATGAACTGATGACTGTCGACGATACCGGTCTGCGGCGAGAACACCGCTTCGACACATTCGAGCGCGGGTTCGAGCGCTTGCGCCTGGTCGCCGGTGATTCGCATCAGGTCGAGCACACCATTGTCGCGGCCTTTGGCCATGATGCTTTCGAGCTGAGGAATCTGGTTGCGTGAAGTGGCCACCAGCAATTTGCCGCAGCGTGAATGCGGCACGTTGCGCTCGACGCAGTAGTCGTAGAGCATCTCGCGACCGCGCACGCACAGCGCGGCTTTGAGCGAACCGCGTGGATAGTAGATGCCCGCGTGAATCACCTCGCTGTTGCGCGAGCTGGTGCCCACGCCGATCGCTTCAGCCGCTTCCAGCACGATCACGTCGCGCCCACGCGCGGCCAGTGCGCGCGCCACCGCGAGCCCGATCACGCCGGCGCCGATCACTACACATTCGATTTGGTCCATGTCCCTTGACGCGGCCAAGCTCGCCGCGCGCTACCTCGTTCACCCGATCAAGATGAAGACAGGATGCGGCTGTCGCGAGCCGTACACCGCTCGCTGCCGACCGCACCTGCCCATTCGCAACCGCTACGTAAAATTGTACGACGCCGTACAGACACAAATGCCCGCAGTCGGTAATGGCTGCGGGCATGCGGTCTTGAGCGGGTCTCAAACGTAGCGGCCGGACTTAATTAGTGTACGCCGTCGAGGGTCGTAGCGCTCGCTTCTTCGCGCGTGCGATGAACGTGGCGCGCAGCTTCGGGCTAATCCGGCGGCCCGAGCAAACAACCGGCGCCTGATTCTGTGTGCTGACGCCGCGACGCGCAGCCGCCGCCACATGGGTCTTTTGCGCGACGTTGGCTTGCGCTTGCGCGCGGGTCACGCCGTCAGGTTGCGTGTATGTGGCCACTTCGGGAAGATGCGCCGTCCCGATTGATAACGGCCTAACATCTCATTAACAGCAACAATTGCCACAGCATTCACCGCATTTTGAGCACAGATTCCCGGTTCCGCACATAAAAAAACCGCCCGGAGGCGGTTTTTCTGGAAAAAAGCGGCAAAAATACTTAGAAACCGATGGGTTTTCGCCGGTTTCCGTAGTCCAGGCGAATGTCACCGGCTTCAACATGATCGCGTCCATCGATCCGTGCCGCGCCGAACCCATTAAGGATCGCCCGGCGCATTTCACGCGGTGATGCCCGCATCAGCGCATCGAGCGCGTCGTCGCCGAGCACCTCGGGAAAGCGCAGTCCCCAGTTGTGCGCGCAGCGGATCTCGCCGTAGATTGCCTGCGCGATACGGCGCGCGCCGTCGCGATCCGGCGGAGGAATCTCGTACACGTTCATCCGGTTCAGGATCGGCTCGGGAATCGAGCGCTCGTCGTTCGCCGTGGCAATCCAGATCACATGCCCGGCATTGATCGGAACCTCGGCGAATTCGTCGATGAAGGTCTGCGCCGTGTCATGCTCCAGCAGCGCGTACAACGCGCCGAGCGGATCGTATTGCGAATCGCCAGTGGCCTTGTCGATTTCGTCGACGGCGATCACCGGGTTCGCATAGCTGCCGTTCACGAGCGCATCGAACACCTTGCCCGGCTTCGCGTTCTTCCATTGCGACGAGGCGCCCGACAGAATCCAGCCAGCCGTCAGCGAACTCATCGCCACATATTGATACGCGGTGCCGAGCAGGCGCGCCAACTGCTTGGCAAAGTGAGTCTTGCCGATGCCGGGGTCGCCGAGCAGGAGGATCGGCATCAGCTCGAGCCGGTCTTCTGTCTCGAGACACAAGGCGACCTGTTTGCGGATGTCGTCGAGTGGCGTGGAAAAGTTGGGCAGCGCGTCGATCAGATCGTCGATCGACGGCATGCGGTTCGGCTTCACGCAGAAGCGCAGATTGCCGGTTTTCAGCATCTTTTCGTATGTCGCGCGCAATGCCTCGTTCGCGCCTTCGCCGAGATCGTTCAGCGCGGTCTCGACCTGATCGAGGTCGTACACCCGACTGAAAGACGCCACGGCGATTTCCTGTTTGACCATTGCAGTTGTCATCGCTCACCCCGTCTGGCTGGTCCCGCTGCCGCGGCTCCTTGTATGGCGCCGCTTCAGGTCCAGTGTAACGAGGACATATTCGTGTGCAAGCCAGCAGTCGTACCGCTCTGCTGCTAACTGCGGGTTGTTTTCGGTAATTCCTTGCCTTACCTGAAATGGATTGTTGCTGAACCCGGCCCCGTTTGACGTGTCAGAAAGGCGTTGCGCCCATCAGGGGTAAGATGGCCCTCTGACTACGCTGCGGGTCCCGCGACCGGAGACTTCTTTTATGTGGAAAACCAGTATCGCGGCTTTGTTGCTCGGCACCTCGTTGCTTGCGAATGCACAACAAAGCGCACAACAAGGCTCACAACAACGGCCGGCGCAGCAGGTCGTGCAATGGCAGTTGCAGGTCATGCGTGACGGCCAGCAAATCGACGCATTCGACGGCACCACCACCGTCGGCCAGGCGCGCACGGACACGCATCACAAGATGGTGCAACATAACGTCGGCTGCAAGGATCAGCCCGCCGGCAGTATCGATCTGGCGCGCACGTTGACTGTCTCGCCGCTGCAGGCGGATGCGAGCGGCGTCACACTGTCGATCGACGCGCAGGAAACGTTCGAGGAAAACGCGGCACGGCAAACCGACACTGGCTGCAAGCTGCCGCCGCAACCGCGCCAGGTTAGCGCGAGCCATCCGGGTCTGAAGGTGGCGACGGGGCAATGGGCCAGCTGGACCATCGTCGACAAAGACCCGAACCTGGTCTACCGCGTGCGTGCAGGTCTCGCGGAGAGCGCAAACACGGCAAACTGATCGAACTGATGCAAAGACCACGCAAGAGAACACGCAAACAGCGCGCGACTAACCGACGCCCCCAACCAGAACACGTGGACAACGCGGCATGCGAAACCCTGAAGAATTGATCCGCGAGAGCGTAGCGCCCAAGGATTTCGTTGCGGTGAGCTGGAACCTGCATAAAGGTCGCACGCCGCTCGGCTTTCAGGCCTGGCAGGCCATGCAACGCTGGGTGCAATCGACCCACGCGGACGCCTATTTTTTACAGGAAGCGATGGCGCGGCGCATGCCGTCGCCGGTGCTGGCGAGCAGTTTCGGCGCGCCGCTCAGCGACCCATTAAGCGACGTCTGGCATTGTCAGGCCACTGAAATCGCGCGCGCGCTCGAACTCGAAATCGCGCTCGGACCCAACGTCTTCAAACCGTCGTGGCGGCACGGCAATGCGATCCTGTCGCCGCATCCGCTCGATCTCGGCGGACGCTGGGACATCTCCGCGCATCGCTTCGAAAAACGCGGTTTGCTGGTGGCGCGCGCCACTTTCGGTGGTCACTCTGTCACGCTGCTGTGTGCGCACCTTGCGCTTACACGTTCGGCCCGCTTGCGTCAGATGAACTGGATCGCGCACTGGATCGCGAAGGAAGCGCCGGAAGGTCCGCTGGTGCTCGCCGGCGACTTCAACGACTGGCGCAACGACTCCGTGCCGCTGTTCGGCGAGCACGGCTTGCAGGAAGTGGCCACGCTGCTCGGCGAGGCCGGCCGCACCTTTCCGGCTTTCTCACCGGCACTCGCGCTCGACAAGATGTTCGTGCGCGGCATGAAGCCGATCGAGTGGATCCAGCCGACGCAGGAAACCGCGTGGCTCTCGGATCACTTGCCGTATATGGCGCGCCTGCGAGTCGAATAGAGGCAGTCCTTCAGACGCGAGCGCCGCCCATCAATCCTTGTGCGGCGTCCATTTCAGCGTCGCGGCAATCTCCTCGCCCGGCTGCAGCACGCAGCCGCCTACATGCTCACGCAGGCCGACCGCGTTGAAGCAATTGGTGGTGTTGGTCACTGGTTCCACGCAGAGTTGCGCGTCGTTGGCCGGTGCGAACACCACCATGTGATCGAACGGCGCGTCGGCTGTCATCGTCAGCCGACGGTGTTCGTCGGGCCAGGCAATGGTCGCCTCGCGCGACCAGTTCGCAAAGTTGTTGTCGAGATCGAACGCGTCCGGCGACATGCCTTCGCGCAATGCACTCACAGCGGGATGCGGGCCGAGATGCGTCGGCAACACATCGGCGTCGGCGTGCCACATGGCTTTCACCTCGGCGTACACGCGCGTCTGCGCGGTACGCGGATAGTACGGGTGATGTCCCATGCCGAACGGCATCGGCCGATTGGCCAGGTTTTGCGCGGACAGCGTGATGCACAGCGCGCCGCCGCTCAACTCGATACGCTGCCGCGCGCGATAGCGAAACGGCCAGTCGCCTGGTATGCGCGAATCCGGTTCATGCTCGAAGTGCAGTTCCACCGAGCTTTCCGTGCGCGCCCCCACTTGCCACGGGTGCCGCCACGCATTCCCATGCAGGGCGTGGGCGAAGCGCACGTCGTTGCCGGCGAGATCAATCGTGCGGCCGTCGAATTCGAAACGCGCGTCGCGAATTCGGTTGCAATAGGGAAACAGCGGAAAGCTCGCCATGCGCAGCGGGTCGCGTTGAACGAAGGCCGCCGCCGCGGCTGGCCGCAACCAGTGCAACGCGCCGTCGGGCGTCGTTTCGTAGAAGGCCGCCAGCGCGCCGCCCACTTCGGGTGCGATCACGGCACGCAGCGCGCCGGCCGAGAGCGTGACGACCGTGGCCACGACCGCGGGGTCGTCGAGCCACATGAGGCCGTTCGCGAGCGGCCGGATCGGGTTCAAGGAAACGTCGCGCATGGTCAGAAAAGGCGGTGCCTTGGGCGGATCGCGGCGTGAACGCGCATCGCTGTCTCCTATGACGAGCCGCGCACAGCGCGCGGCCGGCGGATTGTCAGAATCCGCGCGACCGAGAATCGCACGCCAAAGCGCATTCGTCAATATTATTAGTAATAAATTCGCGCGCCAGCGTCGTGTAAACAGCGATGAAAACCTCCTAAATGACGGGTTATCGCGCGTTGCCGCGCGCATATTATTAGTGGTACCGTCACCATCGAGATGCCCACGGCATGCCCCAGCTTTAGCGCCGCTGCAGCGCGGCCCGCACAATGAAAAAATCGACTCAACGCCGTCCGACCATGACCGACATCGCCAAGCTCACTGGCGTGTCGCAATCGACTGTCTCGCTGGTGCTGAACAACGCAACCGGCGCGAAGTTCTCGGAGAGCACCCGCAACAAGGTGTTGAAAGCCGCGCACGACCTCGGCTACCGGCTGTCGCTGCGCGAGCCGGTGTCGGCCTCGGCCGACGAACGCAATCTGATCGTCTATCTCGCCGACGAGATTTCCACCAGTCCGCATCCGGTCGTGAACATCGACGGCGCGCGCGATGCGGCCTACGCCAGCGGCAAGATGCTCGCGGTCTACTCGACGCACGGCAACGCCGACATCGAGAAGCAGGTGCTGGACACCACACTGTCGAATCCGCATGTGTTCGGCGTGATCTACGCGACCGTCTATACGCGCAAGGTGACGCCGCCGGCGGCGCTCTCGCAGGTGCCGACCGTGCTGCTGAACTGCTACACGGGCGAAAGCGGGTTTTCGTCGGTGGTGCCGGCCGAGGTCGCTGGCGGGCACCTGGCGACCGACTGCCTGCTGCAGGCCGGCCATCGGCGGATCGGTTATATCAACGGCGAGCCCTGGCAGGATGCTTCCAAGGACCGCCTCAAAGGCTACCGCACCGCGCTCGCGACCGCCGACCTGCCCTTCGCGCCGGAAATGGTGCGCGACGGCGACTGGAGTTCGGGTCTCGGCTTCGAACTGACGCTCTCGCTAATGCGCGAGCCCAATCCGCCGACCGCGATCTTCTGCGCCAACGACCTCACCGCGATCGGCGCAATCGAAGCGTTAAAGCAACTCGGCCTGCGCGTGCCCGAAGACGTCTCGGTGCTCGGCTACGACGACCAGGAAATCGCCCGCCACACGCACCCGCCGCTCTCGACGGTCGTGCTGCCGAACTACGAATTGGGCCGCTGGGCCGTCGAAACCTTGCTGCAGGAAGAACATAACCGGGCCGCCGGCGCGCCGGTTCGGCATCGCATGGTGAAGCTCGACGGTCCGCTCGTCGAACGTGGTTCGGTCAGGGTAATTACCGAGGCAGAAAAGCCAGCAATTAATATTATTAGTGATTGACCGATAATAATTCTGGATGAAATAATCGGCACGTCCGGTGGGGCGGATCAACGCCAGCCGGCAAGAGAAATTAAAAGCAAATACACCTACCTCACCAGGTACTGGAGGAAGACATGGCGTCGCTCAACACGCAGTCGCGCAGTCACGTGCGCAAGCAGCAGATTCGTCCGCTGGCGGGTTCGCTGCTGGCTCTGGCAATCGGTTTCGGCGTCGCCACCGCGCACGCCGATGACGCGCTGCCGAAGCTGGCCAGCAAGACTCCGCTGAAGGTCGGCTTCGCGCAGACCGAAAGCAACAATCCGTGGCGTCTGGCGGAAACCAAGAGCTTCAAGGACATCGCCGCGAAGTGCGGCTGGCAGCTGGTCATGACCGACGCCAACAGTTCGAACTCCAAGCAGGTATCGGACATCCAGAACATGATCGCGCAGCACGTCGATCTGCTGGTATTCCCGCCGCGTGAAGAAAAGCCGCTTGCGCCGGTCGTGCTGCAAGCCAAAAAGGCCGGCATTCCGGTGATCCTGGTCGACCGCGACGTCGATCAATCGGTCGCCAAGGCGGGCCGCGACTACATCACTTTCATCGGCTCGGACTTCATCGACCAGGGTCATCGCGCCGCTGACTGGCTCGTCAAGGCGACGGGCGGCAAGGCGAAGATCATCGAACTCGAAGGCACCACCGGCGCGTCCGCCGCGAACGATCGCAAGAAAGGCTTCGACGAAATCATCGCGAAGAATCCGGGCATGACGATCATCGCGTCGCAAAGCGGCGACTTCGCGCGCGACAAGGGCCGCCAGGTCATGGAAACGCTGTTGCAGGCGCATCCGGACGTGACCGCCGTCTACGCGCACAACGACGAAATGGCGCTCGGCGCGATCGCCGCGATCAAGGCCGCCGGCAAGCAGCCGGGCAAGGACATCCAGATCGTCACGATCGACGGCACCAAGGGCGGCATGGACGCAATCGCGGCCGGCGAACTCGGCGCGAGCGTGCAGTCGAGCCCGTTCTTCGGCCCGCTCGCCTGCGACGTCGCACAGCGTTACGCGAAGGGCGAAAAGATCCCGACGTGGGTCAAGGTGTCCGACAAGTTCTACGACAAGAGCAACGTGCAGCAGAACATGCAGTACGGCTATTGACGGCGAAGCGCCGCTGTATGCGCGGTTTTGAAGTCCGAGCGCTTTGCCGTAGTGGAGCGTTCACGCGCTCGGGCGGCGCCCCGAAGAAGGAAGTCCCCGGCCCCGAAGCGCGTCGTGCTTGAGACATCGGAGTCGGAGGATTGCCTCGCAGGACGTCCCCGCCCCGAATCTGTCTCCTCGGGGGGCGGCCGACGGGAAGGGTTCGGAGCGACGCGTTCGTGGCAGCACGAACCGTCGCTTCGCTTTTATGCGGCGTAACATGGCTCGACCACAGCGCCCGCAGCAGAGCCCGAACGAAGGGCCGCACCGGCTCGCACGTGCAACGCCTGGCGCGCACGCGGCAAATCAAGCAGCACCTGCATCAGGAGGACACCCGTGACGGAATCCGGCAAAGAGACGCCACACTCTCCCCTTACCCGTTCGCCGCTGCTCGAGATGCAGGACATCGGCATCAGCTTCGGCGGCGTACCCGCGTTGCGCGCCGCCAATCTAAGCGTCGCCGCCGGCGAAGTGCACGCGCTGATCGGTCAGAACGGTGCGGGCAAATCGACCATGATCAAGATCCTGACCGGCGCGTATCGGCGCGGCTCGGGCAGCGTGCGCTTCGAAGGACGCGAAGTCGATTTCCGCACGCCCAAGCAGGCGCGCGAAGCCGGCATCAGCACGATCTATCAGGAGATCAATCTGGTGCCGTTCCGCTCGGTGGCGGAGAACATTTTCCTCGGCCGCGAGCCGCGCCGCTTCGGGCTGATCGACTGGCGCGCGGTGCAGCAACGCGCTGCCGCGCTGCTCGAATCGTTCGGTTTGCAGATCGATGTGAAGAAGCCGGTCGGCCGCTATTCGACCGCGATCCAGCAGATGGTGGCGCTCGCGCGCGCGGTGTCGTCCGACGCGAAGATGGTCATCATGGACGAATCCACCTCGTCGCTCGACGAACGCGAAGTGGAGCTGCTTTTCACCGTGGTACGCAAGCTGCGCGACGACGGCCGCGCGGTGATCTTCGTGTCGCATCGGCTCGATGAACTCTACGCACTGTGTGACCGCGTCACCGTGATGCGCGACGGCCAGACGGTCGCGCAAAGCACGCTGGCGGACATGGACAAACTGCAGCTCGTCACGACGATGCTCGGCCGCACCCTCGCCGCCGTCGTACAGGAAGACACCGCGGCACGCGAAGCGAACCTGGCGCGGCGCGGCAAGCAGGCGATTGCCGTCACGCATGCGAGCGCGCACCCGAAGGTGAGCGACGTCTCGCTCGACGTCCACGCCGGCGAAGCAGTCGGTCTCGCGGGCCTGCTCGGCTCGGGCCGCACGGAAACCATGCGGCTGATGTTCGGCGCCGATCCGCTGGAACAAGGCGCGCTCTCGATCAACGGCGAAGCGGTGGCGCTGAAGTCGCCGCAGGACGCCATCGCACGCGGTCTTGCGTATCTCACCGAAGACCGCAAGGCCGAGGGCATCGTCCCCGAACTCTCGGTGCGCGACAATCTCACGCTCGTCTGTCTGCGCACGCTGGCGAAGAACGGCGTGGTCGATGTGAAGAAGCAGCAGGCGATCGTCGATCGCTTCATTGCGTCGCTCGGCATCAAGCTGCGTTCCGCCGATCAGCCGATCCGCGAACTGTCGGGCGGCAATCAACAGAAGGTTCTATTAGCGCGCTGGCTGGCGGCCGAACCCTCGCTCTTGCTGCTCGACGAACCGACACGCGGCATCGACGTCGGCGCCAAAGCCGATGTCGCGAAGATCGTGCGCGAGTTACGCGACGCGGGCCTCGCCGTGCTGCTGTCCGCCTCCGAACTGGAAGAGCTGACCGCGGTGGCCGATCGCGCGGTGGTGATCCGCGACGGCCGCACGGTCGCCGAACTGAACGGCGCCGACATGAGCGAGAGCGCGATCATGGACGCCATCGCCTACGGCAGCGACGGCCATTCGCAACTGGCCGAAGCCGCGCAAACGGCAAACGCCGCACACATCGAAGACGCGTTGGAGGGCGACCGTCATGGCGCTTAAGTTGCACACCGAATCGCTGCATACCGAGCCGCGGCTCGGCGAAACCGCCCAGCAGATGACGGCGCCGCCGCCCGCCACCCCGGCAACGACGGTGCGCAAATGGCGCCATCTCGCCATGCAGCGCGAAGTCATCGTCCTGCTCGCGATGGTGCTCTTCAATCTGATCTTCACGCCGCACTTCTGGTCGCTGCAAACTTTCAACGTCAACATGACGCAGGTGGTGACGATCGTGATCGTCGGCATCGGCATGACGCTGGTGGTGGCGACGGGCGGCATCGACCTGTCGGTGGGCGCGTCGATGGCGATCTCCGGTGCGCTGGCGCCGATGCTGTTCCTGAACATTGCCGGACCCGGCGGGATCGCGCTCGCGTTCGTGCTGCCGGTGCTGGCGGCTGCGCTATGCGGCGTCTTCAACGGCTTGCTGGTGACGAAGCTATCCGTGCAGCCGATTGTCGCGACGCTGGTGCTGTTCATTGCCGGACGCGGCATCGCGCAGGTCGTCACGGACGGCAGCTTGCAGGCGTTCAACACGCCCGCCTTCCAATGGATCGCGCTCGGCAAGGTCGCGGGCGTGCCCTTCCAGGTGCTGCTGATGCTGGCGCTGGTCGCCATGTTCGTCTGGATCGTGCGCAAGACGCTGTTCGGACAATATCTGCTGATCACCGGCGGCAACGAAAAAGCTGCGTATCTGTGCGGCGTGCCGACGGCCACCGTGAAGCTGATCGCCTATACGCTGTGCGCCGCGCTCGCGGGACTGGCGGGGCTGATCTCGATCTCGGTGAATTCGTCCTCGGATGCGAACGTGGTCGGGCTCGGCGTCGAGCTCGATGCGATCGCGGCGGTCGCTGTCGGCGGCACGGCGCTGACGGGCGGCAAGGCGTATATCGGCGGCACGCTGATCGGCGCGCTGATCATCCAGTTGCTGCGCTACACGCTGCTCGCGCACGGCATTCCCGACGCGGCGGCGCTGGTGGTGAAGGCCGGCATCATCGTCGCGGCGGTTTATGTGCAGCGGCGCTCGCGCTAAGTCTCGCTAAATCACACGCCTCAGAGAAAACCCCGGACTCGAAGCGATGAAAAAGAATCTTCCTATCTTGCTCGCGCTGGCCGCGCTCGTCGTATTCGGTCTCGTGCGCTACGAGCATTTCGGCTCGGCGTACAACATCACGTCGTTCTGGCGCTACAACTCGATGTTCGCGCTCATCTCGGTCGGCATGGCGTTCGTGATCATCACGGGCGGCATCGACCTGTCGGTGGGCACGGTGGCCGCGCTGGCGAGCGTCGTCGCCGCATTGACCAGCGTGTACGGCGGCTGGGTCGCCGTGCTGGCGGGCTGCGCTGCCGGACTCGCGGTCGGCGTGCTGAACGGGCTGATCATCACGCGCCTGAAAATCCTGCCGTTCATCGTCACGCTCGCGACGAGCCTCGGCGCGCACGGCGTCGCGCTGCTGCTCGGCAAGAACGATGCGGTGTCGATCGCCGCCGAATCGAACTTCGGCAATTTCGGTCAAGGCGATCTGTTCGGACTCCCGATTCCGGGGATCGTCGCCGTCGTGGCGGCGGTGGCCGGCTGGCTTGCGCTGCGTAGCACGCGCTTTGGCCGGCATTCGCTGGCGATCGGCGGCAGCGAGGAAGCCGCGCGGCTGATGGGCCTGAACGTCGACCGCACGCTGGTGCTGGCCTATGCGGTGAGCGGCCTGCTCGCGGGCATGGCCGGCGTGATCCTCGCCGCGCAGTTCGGCGCGGGACAACCCAACGAAGGCGTCGGCTGGGAGCTGTTCGCGATTTCGGCGGTCGTGCTCGGCGGCACGCTGCTCACGGGCGGCGAAGGCTCGATCGCGATGACGATTGCCGGCGTGTTGTTGCTTGGTCTGGTGTTCAACCTGCTGAACTTCGAGAACGGGCTCGGATTTATCAGCTTGTCGGCGTACTGGCAGTCCGTGATTCGGGGCGTGTTCCTGCTGCTGGTGATTGTGATGCAGGCTCGCGTGCTCAAGCAGCGCGGGAAAAAGCGAGTCGCGGCGCCGACGTGATTGGCTGATTCACGCGGCGCGGCTGATCGATACGGCGTGACGGGCGACGGTTCGGCTTGTCGCCGCTTTGCCGCACGTTCGCATATCTCGGAGTAATCAGAACGGAAAGCGGCTCAAGCCTTACTCCAACCACGCTCCAGGCATAATCATCCGGTGCTCATGCGTCTTTGTGTACCAAAAAGATAACGGCCGGACCGAGGCTGATAGAAACGCCGTCACGCACACACTACACCTCCCATCACGATCCATTTCCTCACCGTTCGTCGCGCTTTTGCCAGTTTTATCAGCAGGGTCAATGCTGCAGCGCACGGCGGGTTTCGGTATGATCCTGAAACGTTGCCCGAGCGGCGCGCCTACGCGGCGCATGCCGGACAACCGATGGCAGCCGCCCTGCGCGGCGTTTCGCCCATCGCCGCCCCCCTGCTGAAGCGCGTAGCCGCACCACGCCAACGTATTCCGCGGCGCCGATCGCAAAGACAGCCGGCGCCAACGCTTCCAGGTCCGGTAACCCGCTTGACCACGCTCAACCTCCGCGCCGCAGCCCTCAGGCCGCGGGCGCGGTAAAATAGCGGATTGCGCGTGATTCCCATCTGGGTTAGCGCAGCATCGCCCTTGCCGTGCCGGCCGGCTCAAAACGACTGGCCGCCTTTGATTTCGCACTATCCAAGAAGCCATGAGCAACCTGAATTCACAAACCGTCCTGAGCGTCCACCACTGGACCGATACGCTTTTCAGCTTCACCTGCACGCGCGATCCGTCGTTCCGTTTCGAAAACGGCCAGTTCACGATGGTGGGCCTCGAAGTCGACGGCAAGCCGCTGATCCGCGCCTACAGCCTCGCGAGCGCGAACTACGAAGAACACCTCGAGTTCCTGAGCATCAAGGTGCAGGACGGCCCGCTCACGTCACGTTTGCAGCATCTGAAGGTCGGCGACGAAGTCCTGATCGGCAAGAAGCCGGTCGGCACGCTGATGGCCGACAACCTGCTGCCGGGCAAGACCCTGTGGCTGCTGTCCACCGGCACGGGCCTCGCGCCGTTCATGTCGATCATTAAAGATCCGGACATTTACGAGCGCTACGAGCGCGTCGTGCTCACGCACACCTGCCGTTTCGTCGACGAGCTGGCGTACAAGGAATACATCACGGATCACCTGCCGGCGCACGAGCATCTGGGCGAGCTGGTTCAGGAGAAGCTGCTGTACTACCCGACGGTCACCCGCGAAGCATTCCAGAACCGCGGCCGTATCACTGAACTGATCGAAACGGAAAAGCTGTTCGCCGACCTCGGCGTGCCGGGCTTCTCGCTCGAAAACGACCGCATCATGCTCTGCGGCAGCCCGCACATGCTGCGCGACACGCGCAAGCTGCTCGACGACGCGGGCTTCCAGGAAGGCAGCAACAATGCGCCCGGTCACTACGTGGTCGAAAAAGCTTTCGTGGGCTGAGTCGGGTCGCGATCTTCGCGGTCCGCGCCGCGAAATCAGCAAAAGGAGCCTCCGGGCTCCTTTTTTTTTGCTCAGTTACAAATCGGCGTCGTTGGGCTGACACTCAGCGTCAGCATTCTTCCTACAGACTTTCTGTTGCAAATCATCAACCATTGCGTGAAATGCAGGCGCTAACCCTTGGTGGGACTGCATTTTTTCTTTTAATGAGATATGATCGCGGCGCATCATCAGTCGAATTGACACGCCTGTCATGGCCCGTCCGCCATGTTACTGAATGTAAATTTCGTTACGTCGTATTGTAGCGATTCGCCCGTTGCGTCCTAGGTCCTAGGCGCGGCGGTCTGCACCTGGAGGCCAGAGACCCGCATGCGTTCTTTCGTCTTCGCGCCGCTGATGCGCATCCGCTTCGCTGTCCACAGCGCTTCCTGAGAGGGAAAGTCATGGATACGCCGACTGTCGTCCCGTTCACCGCCCCTCTTCCTTCGTCACCGGCACGTGGCGAATTCGACGCGTCCGGCGCGTTCGCGCCCGCTGCGCTGGCTTCGCCAGCCGAGCGGGAACTCGCGCGGCTGCGCGCCCGGGTGCGCGAACTCTCGGCTGACCTCGTTCAGGCGCAGGAAGCCGCTTGCCGCCATGTGGCGCGCGAGTTGCACGACGGCGTGGGAGCCGAACTGACCGCGACGCGTTTCGCGCTCGCCGGCGTCGAAACCTGGCTGCCCGCCGACGCGCCGCCGCAGTGTGCCGCCGCGCTCGCCGTGGCGAACCGTTCGCTCGACGCCGTGTGCGAGGCCAGCCGTCAGGCTGTCGCGGAAATTCATGCGCCGTCGCTCGAGGCGGGCATTGTCGGGACACTGGCTCACTGGACCGGCGACTTTGCCGCGCGCACCCGGCTGCGCACCAGCTTCGTGTGCGCCGCCGACGTGCGCCTCACGCGCCTGCCCGCCGACGCCGCGCTGGCCGTGTTCCGCGTCGCGCAGGAAGCACTGAACAACATAGCCAAGCACGCGCGCGCCGAATCCGCCGACGTGCGCATCGAAACCAGCCGCCGCCATCTCACGCTGATCATCAGCGACGACGGTGTCGGTATCGCGCGTAACGCCCGCAGCCGCCTTGGCCACTTTGGCCTGAACGGCATGCAGGCGCGCTGCGCCGCTTTCGACGGCACGCTGCGCGTGAGCGCCCGGCGGGCCGACTCGGAGCGTGGTGAGAGCGGCAAAGCGTCGTGCGGCACCCTCGTGCGCGCGCGTTTTGCCTGGGACGCGATGCTGGCGCACCCGCCGCGCGCCGCTCGGCACGCGCTGCAATCGTGAGCACGCCGTCATGAGTCTGCGCATTCTGCTCGCCGACGACCACGCGGTGGTTCGCCAGGGCGTCCGCCAGTTGCTGCTCGACCGCGGCGTGGCAGGCGAAGTCACCGAAGCGCAAAGCGGCGCCGAAGCGCTCGACGCCGCTGCCCGTCACAGCTACGACGTGGTGCTGCTCGACATTTCGCTGCCCGACATGAACGGCGTCGAAGTGCTGAAACGTCTGAAGCGCAAGGCGCCGCGCGTGGCCGTGCTGATGTTCTCGATGTACCGCGAGGACCAGTACGCCGTGCGCGCCCTGAAGGCGGGCGCCGCCGGCTACCTGTCGAAAACCGTCGACGCCGCCCAGATGATCAGCGCGATCAAGCAGGTCGCGGCGGGCCGCAAATACGTGAGCCCGGCGATGGCCGAGGCGCTTGCCGACTACGTTTCCTTCGACGGCGAACAGTTGCCGCACGAAAAGCTCTCCGACCGCGAATATCAGACGATGTGCATGCTCGCGTCGGGCAAGCGGCTGACGGATATCGCCGTGGCGCTCTCGCTGTCGGTGAAAACGGTCAGTGTGTACCGCACGCGGCTGCTCGAGAAAATGAAGCTGCGCAACAACGCCGAACTGACGTTCTATGTGATGAGCAACCGGCTCATCGATCTGAATCCGGCGATGGCGGGCTGACGTCTAGCCGCTGCCGGTGCCGTACGGTGTTCATGGAAAGAACGCGTCCGTTTGCGAGTTTGCAGCGGAGCGATCCCCGCCTCTTGGCCGTATACCAGGCGAAAAGTTTTGCGGCGATTGTCTGCCCGGCGGACGAAAATACCACCCAAATCGTTTCTGCCGGTGATTTTCGGCCCTCCGTATTGGCACTAAAAAGCATATCCCAAAATGGTGCAAGGGCAGGCATCCGTTAAAATTGCGGGTTTCCCGACATTCGGCGCGCAACACGCGTGCACTACTGGAGACTCCCGCCAATGTCCCTGTTTCGCAAAAAGAGCGTCGAGCACATGATCGCCGCGAGTGCTCAGAACGCCGGCCTGAAGAAAGCGCTCGGCGCGCTCGATCTGACCTTCCTCGGTGTCGGCGCCATCATCGGCACCGGCATTTTCGTGCTGACCGGCACGGGCGCCGTGCAGGCCGGCCCGGCGCTGATGATCTCGTTCCTGATCGCGGCGATCGCCTGCGGCTTCGCCGCGCTCGCCTACGCGGAATTCGCCTCGACGATTCCGGTGGCCGGGTCGATTTACACCTATTCGTATGCGACGCTCGGCGAATTGGCGGCGTGGATCATCGGCTGGGACTTGATGCTCGAGTACGGGCTCGCCACCTCGGCGGTGTCGGTGGGCTGGTCGGGTTATCTGCAGTCTTTGCTGTCGGGCTTCGGCGTGTCCTTGCCGTTTGCGCTGACGGCGGCGCCGGGCGCACTGCCCGGTCATGACACGCTCTTTAACCTGCCCGCCTTCCTTGTGATGATGGCGATCACCGCGCTGTTGTCGGTCGGCGTGCGCGAGTCGGCGCGGATCAACAACATCATGGTGGCGATCAAGGTCGTCGTGGTGTTGCTGGTGATCGGCGTGGGCGTATTTCACGTGACGCCGGCCAACTGGCATCCGTTCATGCCGAACGGCTGGAACGGCGTGTTCGGTGCGGCGGCGGTGATGTTCTTTGCGTTCATCGGATTCGATTCAGTGTCTTCTGCGGCGGAAGAGGTGAAGGATCCGAAGCGCGATTTGCCGATCGGGATCATTGCGTCGCTGGGCGTTTGCGCGGTGTTGTATGTGGCTGTGGCTGCCGTGGTGACCGGTATCGTGCCGTCGGCGCAGTTCGCGAATATTTCGCATCCGGTGTCGTATGCGTTGCAGGTGGCGGGGCAGAAGTGGGTGGCGGGCTTTATCGACCTCGGCGCCGTGCTGGGCATGTTGACGGTGATTCTGGTGATGGCTTATGGGCAGACGCGGGTGATTTTCGCGATGTCGCGGGATGGGTTGTTGCCGGCAAGGCTGTCGCGGGTGCATCCGAGGTTTGCTACACCGTTTTTTACTACCTGGCTGGTGGGGATTTTCTTCGGGTTGATTGGGGCGCTGGTGCCGTTGAATGTGTTGGCTGAGCTGATCAATATCGGTACGTTGGCCGCGTTTTCGATGGTGTCGATTGCGGTGCTGGTCTTGCGGAAAACGCATCCGGATTTGCCGCGGGCGTTCCGGTGTCCCGGAGTGCCGGTTGTGCCTGTGCTGGCTGTCGCCGCCTGTCTGTTCTTGATGGTCAATCTTCAGGCGGTGACCTGGGTTGCGTTTGTCGTTTGGCTGCTGATCGGGATGGTTATTTATTTTGGTTATTCACGGCGGCATTCAAAGCTGAGCCAGTGATTTTTTTGCCTGCCTGACGCGTTGCTTTCGTTGTGGTTTTTCATCCTCATCCGATGAATGACCCTTCAACGCAACGCGCGTGAGCGCCTCGACGACCATCGGAACCGTGATCTGCTGCGTCATGCATGCAAACGAGCCGCCGTCCGGACACCAGTCCGAAAACAGCTTCCCGACGCTCAACGTCTGGTTCTGTAGTGCCACATGGAAAGGCGCGATGACAGCCGGGTCCTGCATCTGCCGATAGCAGGGATAGAAGCCGCAAGACGGTTTGACCTCTTCCGCACGCCACTGCGCTTCCCCATGTCGAAATGGCAGCCGACATGAACCGGCGACAGCGGAAAACATCACGACAATGCCGATGTCGCTCGCAGCGGCCAGTTGGACCGGGCCGCTATCCGCGGAAACCAGCACGTCCGATTGCCGCATCAATGCCACGGTTCCTTCGGCGCTCAACGCATTTACCGCGCTGAGCACGCCCGGCACCTCCGTCATCGCGCTGGGATCGCGCAGCTTGTCGCCGCTACCAATCAGCACCACCTGATGGCCCTGGCCGATCAGCGTTTGTGCCAGCTCGGCCCAGCGTTGCACGGGCCACGTGCGATTAGGATCGCCCTGTCCAACGTGAAGTAGCGTACGCACTTGCCGTGGCGCGCGGCTGGGCCAGGAGTCGATCAGCCTCTGCGCATCGGCCGTTGCCGAAGCATCGAGTGTCAGTTCGACATCCTTGAGCGCAGCCTCCGCCGAAACGCCGAAAGCCTGCAGATAAGCATCGACCTGATGCAAACGCGAAAGACCAAAACCAGCGGGATTCAGGTTGACGTGTTTGACGTTCGCGTACTGCTGGCCCACTTCGGCGACATCGTCGACGACGAGATCGACGTGCGGGCACGCTTGCGCCAGAGCGCGAAACGACGGCGACGTGACCATTGCAACAGGACGATCCGAAATCGCCTTCAACGCTTTTGCAGCGCCCAGCGCCATTAGCACATCGCCCATGCCGCTATGACGTTCGATGCAGATCGCGTCCACCGCGCGAAGCGCGTGCCCCGGGCGGAACGGCTTGCGCACGCGCAGTCCGATTTCGATCCACTCCACCACGTTGTTATAGCTTTCGATTGCGTGCAGGAGGGCGGCATCGTCGATGCGGCCTGCTGCGCGTTCCTGTTGCCAGTGCGGGCTCAGGTGGTATTGAGCGCGAGTGCACTCGAAATCCACCTTCAGGTACTTCGCGAGCGGCGTGCCCGGCAAGTGATGTTCTTGCCAAAGCTCCACCGTGGCGAGATCCAGACACTGGAAAAGCTCCGGCAGAATCGGGCGAACGTGCGTTGGATCCGAGAGAAAATCTTTGTGCCGCGGATGAGGTACTTCGATATGAATGATCGCGTCCGGTTTGCAGACACGATAGAGCTCCTGAATGATCGCGAGAAAGGTACTGCCGCTCTGCCCGACGTGTTCAAGAACGTGCTTGAGCAGAATCTCGTCGGCGCAGTTGTCGTCGAGTTTCCAGGGCATTTCCTCCAGGTTCATCACCAGGTCGGGGCGCGCGTCCGGCCACTGATCGACATTCAACCAGCCTTGCCTGTAATCACTTCCGCAGCCCAAATTGATTTTCATAAAGATACCTTCCATCCGGTTTCGCGCAATGCGCGAGACCGACAGTGACATTCGGGGATGATGAGGCAGTCAACGGCAAGGCGAACCGGCCGCGTTCAAGCCATCAGCCGTTCGACTCCGGAACGTCGAGATGCATAAGCGGCCCTTCCAGACGGCTTGCCTCGACCATCATGCTGATCGCATTCTCGAAGTTTCGCGTAAAGCGTTCGGTATCAAAGAGCGGAGCAGTGACTCGATTTGCCGCCAATTCGGCGCGTAGCGCGCGACGGTACTCGGCATCGCGCCCGAAGCGCACCGCGATCCGCACCATGTCATCCGTGTCGGTGCCAACCAGTTCCGGCAGATTTACCGCATTCAGCAGGCTTTCGCTCACGCGCGACGCGAAGTGCCAGCCGCGTGCGGTGATCACCGGAACGCCGGCCCACAGTGCATCGGAGGTGGTCGTGTGGCCGTTACAGACGAGCGTGTCGAGCGCCGCATCCGCGAGTTGCAGACGGGCGATATGCTGGGCAGGCGCCGCGAACCCCGAGAAAAACAGACGCTTCGGGTCCACCCCTGCCAGTTCTGCCTGCAGGCGCAGGTTACGCTCCGCGCTTTCTCCCTGATTCAGCAGCCACAGCACGCTGTCCGGCACCTCGTGGAGCACCTGCATCCAGACACTGAAGCTGGTTCGGTCGATCTTGTAGGACTGGTTGAACGCGCAAAATACAACAGCGTCCATGGGCAGCCCGTGAGCGGCACGCGAACCTGAATCGCCGGCAACCGGACGCTTGCGGTCGTTGCACTGGTACGAGTGCGGCAGCCGGCAAAACTTCTCCGAATAGAACGCGGCGCTGCTATCGGGCGTCACGAACCTGTCGGACACGATGTAGTCGATAAACGGGACCGCCGAGCTGCCGGGAAAGCCGAGATAAGCCGCCTGCAACGGCGCGGGCCGGCACGCCATGATCCCGAGCCGTCCCCAGCCCGTGTGCCCCTTCAGATCGAACAGAATGTCCAACTCGTCGCTGACCATGCGCGCGGCGGCATCCGCATCGCTCATGGCGGTGATGTCGACGTGATGCTCGACCGCAGCCAGAAAACGCTGCCGGTAGACCGACGCATCCGGCGGACTGGAATCGTAGGCAAACACCTCGAATCGCGAGCGATCGTGACACTCGAACAGACCCGCCATCAGATGCATGGTCGCGTGATTGCAGAAGTCCGACGAAAGGTATCCGACGCGAATCCGTGCCCCTGCGGCTTTCGCGCGTGACGCGGTGACGAGCGGATCGACCGAGGGCAGCATCCGCGCAGCGTAGGCCCGGGTAACCTCCAGGTTGTATAGCTCATTCGCACACCAGGTCAGGTGTGTCAGCGGATATTCCTGGGTCGCGCCGTACTGCCCTTGCGCATAGTGTTCGCTGATCCGCAGCTGTAGCGACTCGATCCAGTCCCACTCGCACGTAAAGCGCGCCGGCACCAGTGCCGCGCCGAGAACGGGCGGCTCCGTGCCGCTCGGCCCCACGATCTTCTTGAATACGTTGGCCGCCTCTTCATACAACTCATTGCTTTGCAGCAATAGCGCGGCATTCGACAGGTAATGCGTGTTCACGCTACTCACGAGCAAACGACGCGCAAACGGCACGCCCTCGCGATAGCGGTTTGCATTGAACAGCGTGGTCACCATCGCATTCAGGATTTCATCGTTGCCCGGCTCTTCGGCGACGGCGAAGGTCAGGCACGAGAGCGCCTCGTCGATGCGGCGCTCACTGCCCAGCATCAAGCCCGCGACGAGCCAGTTACGCGCGCCGCCGCCCACCGCGCCGGCCCGGCGGTAAGTTTCGATCGCGCCGGCGTTCTGGCCGGACAGCCGCAACGCTTCCGCCTTGAGCGTCAGCAGCGCAGGATGATTCGGTTGCTGGTCGAGTAGGCTGTTGAGCTGCGTCAAAGCGCTCGCAGTCTGCCCGTTATGAATCTGGTGAATCAGTACGTCGGTCAGGTTGCTTTCAGTGGCCATGCCCAGCCCGGCCTGCTACCGGTCACTAGAAGAAAATGTTAGCTCGCGAGCCCGAGGCGCGCAGTCAATCCGCGCAGCCGCAGCCGCGATGCGCCGCTCTGTCGCCCGTCCGTTCCACCGGTCTTGCTGATCGTGCTGACTCGCAACCGTCCGGTCAACGGTCGAAGGCTTGGTTTCGGCGAGTATATCGAATCGCTCCCGTCGTCAAACGGGGGCGTCCCCAACGAGAAGCGCTCCGACATGATTGAAAAATGGTGAAACGACGGGCGGCATGACAATGCCGCCCGGATGTCCAGCTGAGCTTCTTGCACTGCGTCTGCTGACCCGACCGGTCACGGCGAACCTGACCGCCGTTAGCCGCTATCCGATCGAGCCAGCGACCGCCCGACCTCAGATGTTCAGATACGACACCTGAGTCGTCGACAGCGCCGCAACCTGCGTATTCGACAACGCGGTCACCTGCGTGGTCGTCAACGCAGCGATCTGGGTCGTGGACAGCGCGCCGACCTGCGTGGTCGTCAACGCTGCAACCTGCGTCGTCTTCAACGCAGCGATGTCGCCCGTCGACAGCGAACCGAGTTGTGTCACGCTCAGCGCTGCCACGTCGCTGTTCGTCAGCGAAGCGATCTGACCGGTCGACAACGCGGCGATTTGCGCCGTCGAGAACCCGCCCGAGACCTGGGTGGTGGTCAGCGATGCCACTTGGGCATACGCCAGCGCCGCCACTTGCGTCGTCGACAGAACGGATACCTGGACCGTTGTCAGCGCGGCGACCTGGCTCGTCTTGAGTGCCGCGATGTCGCCCGTCGACAGCGCGCCAATTTGCGACGAACTCAGTGCCGCCACGTCGGTCGTCGTCAACGACGCGACCTGGGTGGTCGACAACGCACCCACTTGCGTCGTGCTCAGCGCGCCCACTTGCGTGGTCGTCAGTGCCGCGACCTGGGTGGTCGACAATGCGCCCACTTGCACCGTCGACAGCGCGCCGACTTGCGCCGCCGTCAGCGCCGCCACTTGCGTCGTCTTCAGCGCCGCCACCTCGCCCGTCGACAACGCGCCGACTTGCACTGTGCTCAGCGCGCTGACCTGGCCGGTCGTCAGTGCCGCGATCTGCGTCGAGGTCAACCCGGCCACCTGCGCCGTCGACAATGCGCCGATCTGCGTGGTGGTCAGTGCTGCCACTTGCGTCGTCTTCAGCGCGGCGATGTCACCCGTCGAGAGCGCGCCGAGTTGCGATGCGCTCAACGTTGCGACATCCGCCGTCGTCAGCGACGCGACCTGGGTGGTCGACAATGCGCCCACCTGAGTCGTGCTCAGCGCCCCAACCTGCGTGGTCGTCAGTGCTGCGACCTGGGTGGCCGTCAATGCGCCAACCTGTACCGTCGACAATGCGCCAACCTGGGTGGTGGTCAGTGCCGCCACTTGCGTCGTCTTCAACGCGGCGATGTCGCCTGTCGACAGTGCGCCCAGTTGCGACGCGCTCAGTGCGGCCACATCGGTCGTCGTCAGCGACGCGACCTGGGTGGTCGACAGCGCGCCGACTTGCACCGTGCTCAATGCGCCAACCTGCGCAGTCGTCAGGGATGCGACCTGGGACGTCGTCAATGCGCCAACCTGCACTGTCGACAACGCGCCAACCTGTGCCGATGTCAGTGCTACCACCTGCGTCGTCTTCAGCGATGCGATATCACCCGTCGACAATGCGCCGACCTGCACCGTGCTCAGTGCGCCGACCTGCGAGGTCGTCAGGGATGCGACTTGCGTCGAGGTCAACGCGCCAACCTGTACCGTCGACAGTGCGCCGATCTGCGTAGTCGTCAGCGCCGCCACTTGCGTCGTCTTCAACGCGGCGACGTCGCCCGTCGACAACGCGCCGAGTTGCGATGCGCTCAGTGCCGCCACATCGGTCGTCGTCAGCGAGGCGACCTGGGTGGTCGACAGCGCGCCGACCTGCACCGTGCTCAACGCGCCAACCTGCGCAGTCGTCAGGGATGCGACCTGGGCTGCGGTCAAGGCGCCGACTTGTGCCGTCGACAAGGCGCCGACCTGGGTGGTTGTCAGCGCGGCGACCTGGGTCGTCCTCAATGCCGCGATATCGCCCGTCGACAGCGCGCCCACTTCAGCCGTGCTCAACGTCGCGACGTTCGCGTTCGTCAGCGCCGCGACCTGACCGGTCGACAATCCGGCGACTTGCGCCGTGCTCAGTGCGCCGACCTGTGCCGTCGTCAGTGCCGCGACCTGCGACGAGGTCAAAGCACCAATCTGCACCGTCGACAGCGCGCCGATCTGCGCCGACGTGAGCGACGCCACCTGGGTCGTCTTCAGTGCCGCGATATCGCCCGTCGACAACGCGCCGACCTGTGCCGTGCTCAGCGCGCCGACCTGGCCGGTCGACAGTGTCGCGACCTGGGTGGACGTCAACGCGCCGACCTGGGCCGTCGACAACGCGCCGATCTGCGTCGACGTCAGCGCCGCCACTTGCGTCGTCTTCAGTGCCGCGATGTCACCCGTCGACAACGCGCCCAGTTGCGATGCGCTCAGTGCCGCCACATCCGTTGCCGTCAACGACGCGACCTGAGCGGTCGACAGCGCGCCAACCTGCGCGGTGCTGAGCGCACCGACTTGCGAGGTCGTCAGCGATGCGACCTGGGTGGCCGTCAATGCGCCAACCTGCACCGTCGACAATGCGCCAACCTGGGTGGTGGTCAGTGCCGCCACTTGCGTCGTCTTCAGTGCCGCGATGTCACCCGTCGACAACGCGCCCAGTTGCGACGCGCTCAATGCTGCTACGTCGCTCGTCGTCAGCGATGCGATCTGCGTGCCCGACAGCGCGCCCACTTGCGTCGTGCTCAGCGCGCCCACTTGCGTGGTCGTCAGTGCCGCGACCTGGATCGTGGTCAATGCGCCAACCTGTACCGTCGACAGCGCGCCGACTTGCGCCGCCGTCAGTGCCGCCACTTGCGTCGTCTTCAGTGCCGCCACTTCGCCCGTCGACAATGCGCCGACTTGCACAGTGCTCAGTGCGCCGACTTGCGCGGTCGTCAGTGTTGCCACTTGCGCCGAGGTCAACGCGCCGACCTGTACCGTCGACAGTGCGCCGATCTGCGTAGTCGTCAGCGCCGCCACTTGCGCCGTCTTCAGCGCGGCGATGTCACCCGTCGACAACGCGCCCAGTTGCGATGCGCTCAATGCTGCTACGTCGCTCGTCGTCAGCGACGCGACCTGCGCGGTCGACAGTGCGCCAACCTGCGTCGTGCTCAGTGCACCAACCTGCGTGGCCGTCAGAGCGCCGACCTGAGTCGCCGTCAATGCACCCACCTGTACCGTCGACAGCGCGCCGACCTGCGCGGTCGTCAGCGCCGCCACCTGCGTCGTCTTCAGCGATGCGATATCACCCGTCGACAATGCGCCGACCTGCACCGTGCTCAGTGCGCCGACCTGCGAGGTCGTCAGGGATGCGACTTGCGTCGAGGTCAACGCGCCAACCTGTACCGTCGACAGTGCGCCGATCTGCGTAGTCGTCAGCGCCGCCACTTGCGTCGTCTTCAACGCGGCGACGTCGCCCGTCGACAACGCGCCGAGTTGCGATGCGCTCAGTGCCGCCACATCGGTCGTCGTCAGCGAGGCGACCTGGGTGGTCGACAGCGCGCCGACCTGCACCGTGCTCAACGCGCCAACCTGCGCAGTCGTCAGGGATGCGACCTGGGCTGCGGTCAAGGCGCCGACTTGTGCCGTCGACAAGGCGCCGACCTGGGTGGTTGTCAGCGCGGCGACCTGGGTCGTCCTCAATGCCGCGATATCGCCCGTCGACAGCGCGCCCAATTCGCTGACGCTCAACGCAGCAACGTTGGCGTTCGTCAGCGCGGCGACCTGTCCGGTCGACAAACCGGCGACCTGCGCCGTCGACAGCGAGACCACTTGCGACGTCGTCAGCGCACCCACCTGGGTGACCGTCAGCGCGCCGATCTGCGCCGTCGACAACGCGCCGATCTGCGCCGACGTGAGCGACGCCACCTGGGTCGTCTTCAATGCGGCGATGTCGGCCGTCGACAACGCGCCGACCTGCACAGTGCTGAGCGAAGCCACTTGGGTAGTCGTCAGTGCCGCGACCTGGGTACCCGTCAATGCGCCAACCTGCGCCGTCGACAGTGCGCCGATCTGCGTGACCGTCAACGCGGCGACCTGCGCCGTCTTCAGCGCCGCGATGTCGCCCGTCGAAAATGCGCCCAATTGCGATGCGCTCAGCGACGCGACGTCGGTCACCGACAGCGACGCGATCTGTCCGGTCGACAGTGCACCCACTTGCACGCTGGACAGCGCACCGAGTTGCGTCGCCGTCAGCGCGGCCATCTGCACGTAAGTCAATGCAGCGACCTGAGTGGTCGACAACCCCTGGATTTGCGCGGTTGACAGCGCGCTCAGCTGGCTCGTCTTGAGCGCAGCGATATCCGAGGTCGACAGTGCGCCGATCTGCGACGAGGACAACACCGACAGCGCGGCCGAACTCAGGCTCACGATATCGGAGGTCGACATCGCGGCGATCTGCGCCGTCGTCAATGCGGGTGCCTGGCTCGATGAAAGAGCCGCGATGTCAGAAGTTGAAAGAGCCCCGATCTGTGTGGTCGTCAGCGCAGCGATTTGCGCCGGCGAGAATGCCGATACGATTGAAGTCATTAGTCATCCCGTAGCTTTGGTTTTTTGCGGCGTGCTTAATACTGTCGTTGTGAACCTCGATTTTTCCAGACCGCCGCCTGGCTCAGACTTGTTATCGGCCAACCATTACCAAATCTTTAGAGAAGTTGCCGAAACTTCCACCCCTTTATGTCTTATGTGTTTTGTTTCTTATAAATCAATCGGTTAGATATTTATCCGGTGCTTCTCCAAGGGTAACTATCTGGAAAAACATCGTGTCAATCCGATGGCAAATCGGCCGCTGGCAGAAAGAACGCGATCCGATTCGGCCAATTCTTTCAAATTACTTTCCAATATGATTGTCAGGCGCTAAAAAGCCTCGATGCGCGGAAGAAGCCAGGAGGGAGCGGCGCCCCGCGCAAAAAACCCCTCATAGCGTGCCAGCCCGATTTGTGCTTTACTTTTCGGCAGCCTTATAAAAAACCGAAGCACCCTAATCGGACCCTACGAAAAGGCAGCGGAAGAAAAAACAAAAGGTCCGGTCTCACCCCATAAGGAGACAACTTCATGGCGATCAGCATCAGTCTGACGGTGAACGGCGCGCCCATCAGCGCCTCAATCGACCCTGGCACCCTGCTTGTCCAGTTCCTTCGAGATCAGTTGCGTCTCACAGGCACTCACATCGGCTGCGACACAGCCCAATGCGGCGCATGCACGATCCACCTGAACGGACGCGCGATCAAATCCTGCAACATCCTCGCCGTACAAGCGGAAGGCGCCGAAATCACCACCATCGAAGGGCTCGCCAAAGACGGCGCACTCCACCCCATGCAGACGGCCTTCAAACACTGCCACGGCCTGCAGTGCGGCTTCTGCACGCCCGGCATGGTGATGAGCGCGGTCTCACTCGTCCAGCGTCAACCGGATCTCACCGGCGACGACGTGCGCGCCCAACTCGACGGCAATCTGTGCCGCTGTACGGGTTATCACAACATCGTCAAAGCAGTGCTCGAAGGCGCCGAAGGCATGAAGTCCGCCGGCTCGGCGAATGCCAACGCGCAAGCCAACGCACCGGCCACCGCCTGAGGAGCCGACGATGAACGCACCCGACACTCACCTGATTGGCGCTTCCGTCGAACGTAAGGAAGACTATCGTTTCCTCACTGGCAACGGCCAATACACGGACGACATCGTCCTGCCCCAACAAACCTACGCGGTGTTCCTCCGCTCGCCTCACGCACACGCGAAGATCAACAGCATCGACACCGCCGCGGCCAAACAGTCGCCCGGCGTGGTCGCGATCTTCACCGGCGCGGACATGGCGGCTGACAACGTCGGCGGGCTGCCGTGCGGCTGGCTGATTCACAGCACCGACGGCAAACCGATGAACGAGCCGCCGCACCCGATCATCGCGCATACGAAAGTACGTCACGTCGGCGATCAGGTCGCGCTCGTGATCGCCGATTCGATCAAGGCCGCGAAAGATGCCGCCGAATTGATCGAAGTCGATTACGACGTGCTGCCGGCCGTGGTCGACACCGCCCATGCAGCCGACGCCGGCCAGCCCGCCGTGCACGACGAAGTGCCCGACAACATCTGCTACAACTGGGGCCACGGCGACAAAGCCGCCACCGACGCCGCCTTCGCCAAAGCCGCGCACGTCACCACGCTCGATATCGTCAACAACCGCCTGATCCCGAACGCGATCGAACCGCGCGCGGTCAACGCGAGCTATTCGGCGCAGGACGACAGCTATACGGTCTACGTCGCGAATCAGAATCCGCACGTGGAGCGCCTGCTGATGGCCGCGTTCGTGCTGTCGCTGCCGGAATCGAAACTGCGCGTGATCGCGCCGGACGTCGGCGGCGGCTTCGGCTCGAAGATTTTCCTGTACGCCGAAGACGTCGCGCTGACGTGGGCGTCGAAGAAAATCCGCCGTCCGGTGAAGTGGACGGCCGAGCGCTCGGAAGCGTTCGTCTCGGACGCGCACGGCCGCGATCACGTGACCAAGGCCGAACTGGCCATGGACGCGGACGGCAAGTTCCTCGGCATGCGCATCCACACCACCGCGAACATGGGCGCGTATCTGTCCACATTCGCGTCGAGCGTGCCGACCATTCTGTACGCCACGCTGCTCGCCGGCCAGTACGCCACGCCTGCGATCTACGCGGAAGTGAAAGCGGTCTTCACCAACACCGTTCCGGTGGACGCCTATCGCGGCGCGGGGCGCCCCGAAGCGACCTACGTCGTCGAGCGCCTGGTGGAAACCGCCGCTCGCGAGATGAAGCTCGATCCGGCGGAGATTCGCCGCCGCAATTTCATCCGCGAGTTTCCGTACGCGACGCCGGTCGGCCTCACCTACGACACCGGCGACTACGAGACGGTCCTCGCCCGCTCGCTCGAGCTCGCGGATGTCAAAGGCTTCGAAGCGCGCCGACAGGCATCGGAAAAGAACGGCAAACTTCGTGGCCTCGGCTACTCCTGCTATATCGAAGCGTGTGGTCTCGCGCCATCGAATATAGCGGGCGCGTTGGGCGCGCGGGCCGGCCTGTTCGAAGTCGGTCAGATTCGCGTGCATCCCACCGGGTCGGTCACCGTGTTCACGGGTTCGCATAGTCACGGCCAGGGACACGAAACCACCTTCGCACAAGTGGTGGCCGACCGGCTCGGCATCGCGCTGGACAGCGTGGAAATCGTCCACGGCGACACCGGCCGTATTCCGTTCGGCATGGGCACGTATGGCTCGCGCTCGATTGCGGTCGGCGGCTCGGCGATCATGAAGGCGCTCGACAAGATCGAAACCAAGGCCAAGAAGATCGCCGCGCATCTGCTCGAAGCCGCGGCGGAAGACATCGAGTTCAAGGACGGCGTGTTCCGCGTCGCGGGCACGGATCGCACCAAGGCGTTCGCGGACATCTCGCTCGCCGCCTACGTGCCTCACAACTATCCGCTCGATGTACTCGAACCGGGTCTCGAAGAAAGCGCGTTCTACGATCCGACCAACTTCACCTATCCATCCGGCGCGTACATCTGCGAAATCGAAGTCGACCCGGAGACAGGCGTCTGCCGGATCCAGCAGTTCACCGCCGTCGACGATTTCGGCAACGTGATCAATCCGATGATCGTCGAAGGACAGGTGCACGGCGGGCTCGCGCAGGGCATCGGCCAGGCCATGCTGGAGCGCTGCGTGTACGACAACGAGAGCGGCCAGTTGCTGTCCGGCTCGTACATGGACTACGCGATGCCGCATGCGTCGGATCTGCCTAACTTCACCGTCGAAACTGTCAAGGGCACGCCGTGCACGCACAATCCGCTCGGCGTGAAAGGCTGCGGCGAAGCGGGCGCGATCGGCTCGCCGCCGGCGGTGATCAACGCGATCCTCGACGCGCTGGCGCCGCTCGGCGTGACCGACCTGCAAATGCCGGCGACGCCGCATCGCGTGTGGTCGGCGATTCACGCAGCCAAGCAACCCCATTGAGATCCTGAGCGGAGCATTCGACATGTATTCATTCGAGTATCAACGCGCGACGGATCCCAAAGCGGCCGCCGCCAGCCTCACCGCCGACAGCGACGCGAAGTTTCTGGCCGGCGGCCAGAGCCTGTTGCCCACCATGCGGCTGCGCCTCGCCCAGCCGTCGCGGCTGATCGACGTGACGCGAATTCCCGCGCTCAAAGCGATCACCGTCGACGCCAAAACGGTGACGATCGGCGCCGCCGTATGTCACGCCGACGTCGCGGATCACGCGGAACTGCGGCGTGTATCGCCGGGGCTCGCGGATCTCGCCGCGCACATCGGCGATCGCCAGGTGCGCGCGCTCGGCACGATAGGCGGTTCGCTTGCCAACAATGACCCGGCCGCGTGTTATCCGGCCGCGGCAATGGCGTTAGACGCGACCATCGTCACGGACCGGCGGCGCATTGCATCGAGCGACTTCTTCGTCGGCATGTATGAGACGGCGTTGGAGCCCGATGAGCTAATCGTGGCCGTGGAGTTTCCAGTACCCGAGCGCGCGGCGTACGAGAAATTCCGCAATCCCGCTTCGCACTTTGCGTTGGTCGGCGTGTTCGTCGCGAAGTTCGCGAGCGGTGTGCGCGTGGCGGTGACGGGCGCGGCGGCATCGGTGTTTCGTGTGCCGGAACTGGAAAGCGCGCTGTCGGCGAACTTCGCGCCCGAGGCCGCACGCAGTGTGACGGTGTCGGCTGCCGACCTGAACACCGACATGCACGCGAGCGCCGAATACCGCGCGCATCTGATTCCGGTGCTGGCCGCGCGCGCGGTGACGAAGGCGAACGTTTAGCTTTTCCTCGCTGTTCGCGGCTGGTGTCGCCTGTGCTAGCACGGGCACATCAGCCGCATTCGCCCACGTACGCCAAGGCCGCTTCACTTCGTTGGCGTCGCTTCAGCTTCATCGCGCAGATTCGGGAGCACCATGCAGCCCGCTTCAATCGACGACACCCTCTCTCAACTCGCCGGCCAAAGCTATTTCGCCAGCCGCGAGCTGGCGACCGCGCTGTATCTCGCGCTGCGCATGGAGCGGCCGTTGTTTGTCGAAGGCGAGCCGGGCGTTGGCAAGACCGAGCTCGCCAAGGCCGCGGCGGGCATGCTCGGCACCTCGATGTTGCGCCTGCAATGTTATGAAGGTCTCGACACGGCAAGCGCGCTTTACGAATGGGACTATCCGCGGCAGATCATGGCGCTGCGTCTTGCCGAAGCGGCGGGCGAACGTCCCGACAACGACACCTTGTATCGCGGGGAATTTCTGCTGAAGCGTCCGTTGCTGCAAGCGCTGATGCCGGACGAAAATCATCCCGGCGCACGGCGCGTGTTGCTGATCGACGAGATCGACCGCGCCGACGAGCCGTTCGAAGCCTTTCTGCTGGAACTGCTTTCGGACTTTCAGGTATCGATTCCCGAATACGGCACGGTCCGCGCGGCGCAACCGCCGCTCGTCGTGATGACCTCCAACCGCACGCGCGAAGTGCACGACGCCTTGAAGCGCCGTTGCCTGTATCAATGGATCGGCTATCCCGAGCGCGATCGCGAGCTCGAAATCGTCGCTGCTCGCGCGCCGCAAACGTCGGCGGAATTGCAGCGGCGCGCGGTCGATTTCGTTCATCGGCTGCGTGGCATGGATCTGTTCAAGGCGCCCGGCATCGCCGAGACGATCGACTGGTGCCGCGCGCTGGAAGCGTTGTCGGTGACGGAACTCGATCCGCAATCGGTACACAACACGCTTGGCGTGCTGCTCAAGTATCAGGACGATCTGACGCGCGTCGACGCCGCGCAAATCGCGCAGTGTCTCGCCGCGCCTGGATAGCCAGCATGACGAACTCAATCGACGCGGGCAACAGCGACGCCTCGGGCCATGGCTCACGGCTTGACGCCGGCAACAGCGGCGCTGCAGGCGATTTCTCGCGCATTGGGCTGCCCGGTAAACACGGTGTGGCGCCGTCCTCATCTGGCGAGACTGCCACCTCGCCACTCGACGACACACCCACGCTCGCCCGCAACGTCGTCCATTTCGTGCGCGTGCTGCGCGGCGCCGGTTTGCCGATGTCGCCCGCGCAAGCCGTCGATGCGCTCGCCGCTTTGCACTGGATCGATCTGGGACGCCGCGACGACGTGCGCGCCGCCCTCGCCGCGTCACTGGTGTCCGCGCCCGACGAACGCGATCTGTTCAACGCCGCGTTCGATCTGTTCTGGCGCGATCCCGATTGGGAAGGCAAACTGCGCGCGCTGCTTCTGCCGAAAGTCCGCGACGGCCTGCCGCCTCCCAAACGCAATAACCGTCTCGCCGACGCGTTGGCCGTACGCGCGCCGAACTCGCCGAACGGCAAAGCGCCGCAGGAAACCGAGCAGCACGAACTGCACGCGCACGTCACCTTCAGCGCGGAAGAACGCTTACGCCATCGCGATTTCGACACCCTTTCCGCCGACGAATGGCGCACCTTGCGTCATCTGATTCGCGGCCAGCGTCTGCCGCTCGCCACCGAACCGACGCGTCGCCTGAAAGCCGCTTCGCACGGCACGCATGCGGACTTGCGCGCGAGCGCCCGCCACGCGGTGCGCGCGGGCGGCGACTGGACGGTGTGGAAATATCGCGCGGTGGTCGAGCGCAAGCCGCCGCTCGTGCTGCTGCTCGACATCTCCGGTTCGATGAGCAGCTATTCGCGCGCGGTGCTGTATTTCTGCCATGCGTTGCTGCAGTCGCGCGAGCGCTTGCAGGTGTTTCTGTTCGGCACGCGCCTCACCAACGCGACGCGCGCGCTGCGCGAACGCGATCCCGACGTGGCGATCGCGACGCTCACCGAGCAGGTGGTCGACTGGTCGGGCGGCACGCGGATCGGCGCGGCGCTCGCCGAATTCAACCGCCGCTGGGCGCGGCGCGTGCTGACTGGCCGCGCCACGGTGCTCCTCGTGACCGACGGCCTCGATCACGAAGCGATCCATGTGCTCGACACCGAGATGGCCCGGCTGCACCGCTTCGCATATCGCATCGTGTGGCTCAATCCGCTGCTGCGTTTCAGCGGCTTTTCTCCGAAAGCGCGCGGCGTGCAGGCGATCCTGCCCTACGTCGACGCGCATCGTCCGGTTCATAATCTAGACAGCCTGACGGCGTTCGGCCGCGACCTCGCGCAACTCACGCGCGCGCCGCGTCGCAGCGCCGGCGTTACGGGCACCGCAGGAGCGACATCATGGAATTGACCGAAACCCATACGCTACCCGTTTCGCAGCAACGCACATGGGACGCGCTGAACGACACGGAGATTCTGCGCGCCTGCATTCCGGGCTGCGAAAGCATCGACCCGGACGGCGAGAATGCCTATGTGGTGGCGCTGAGCGCCGCAGTCGGCCCGGTCAAGGCACGCTTCAAGGGGCGCATGCAACTCACCGACATCGAGGCGCCGAACTCGTACAGCATCGTGTTCGAAGGCCAAGGGGGCGCCGCGGGCTTCGCCAAAGGCAACGCGCACGTTTCGCTCGAAGCCGACGGCGAGGCCGCCACGAAGCTCAGCTACACGGCGAGCGCGCAGGTCGGCGGCAAGCTCGCGCAGATCGGCTCGCGGCTCGTCGACGGCGCGGCGCGTAAAATTGCAGGCGAATTCTTCAAGCGCTTCGGCGCCCAGGTAGGCGGCAGTGAAGGCGCGGCGGCTCCGGACGCGGGGGAGAATGCAGCGGATCACGCGTTGCCGCACAATACAGCATCGAATGAGGCCGCGGACGGCGAGTCCGGCGGCGACGCAACGAAAAGGAAGAAATCATGGACAGCGTGGATCTCGAAGTCCTGAAGTCCAGCGCACGCTGGCTGGAAGAAGGACATCGCGCGCTACTGGTAACGGTGGTGAAGACGTGGGGCTCGTCGCCGCGTCCCGAGGGCGCAATGCTCGCGGTACGCGACGATGGACTCGTGGTGGGCTCGGTATCGGGCGGCTGCATCGAAGACGATCTGATCGACCGTGTGCGGCAGCGGGGTATCGAGCAGACGCAGCCGGAAGCGGTCAAATACGGCATCACGGCGGAGGAAGCGCATCGCTTCGGCTTGCCATGCGGCGGCACGATCCAGCTCGTGCTCGAACCGTTGACGCTGCAAAGCGGCATTGCCGAACTGTGCAACGCAGTGGAAAACGGCCGCCTTGTGGCGCGCGAAGTGAATATGTCGACGGGCGCGACGCAGCTTGAAGACGCGCAGGCAACCGACGGCGTGCATTTCGACGGCGAGCGTCTACTGACGATTCACGGTCCGCGTTACCGAATGCTGGTGATCGGCGCGGGGCAGTTGTCGCGCTATCTGTGCCATATCGCGGTCGGGCTCGATTATCAGGTCACCGTGTGCGATCCGCGCGAGGAGTACACCGAGGAGTGGAACATTCCCGGCACGAAGATCGTGCGCACCATGCCCGACGACACGGTGATCGAGATGAAGCTCGACGAACGCTGCGCGGTAATCGCCCTGACGCATGACCCGAAACTCGACGATCTCGCGCTGATGGAAGCGCTGAAGACACCGGCGTTTTATGTCGGCGCGCTGGGCTCGCGAAGGAATAATCAGGCACGGCGCGAACGTCTCAAGGAGTTCGATCTGAACGATACCGAGTTGGCCCGCTTGCATGGACCGGTCGGGATTTACATCGGCAGCCGCACGCCGCCGGAAATCGCGGTGTCGATTCTTGCCGAGGTGACGGCGGCCAAGAACGGCGTTTCGCTGCCGACCTTGCTTCAGGTCGAAGGCGCCAAGGCTGCGCGCGAGGTTGCGGCTTCCGGCGGGACGGCTTGCAGCGTTTGAGATTTGTTCAAGCGCAACGCGCGGCATGCGCTTGACATCCGCGCGGCGCAAACCGACTCTAACTGGCGATCCCGTCAACGTTACGTTCGGATACCAGCCTGCCATGCGCCTCTCTTTCCTGGTCTGTCTTGCCTCTTTCGGCTGGCTTGCCGGCATCCACGGCGCGGGCGCGAGCGTTCCCGCCAAACTGCCGGCCAATTTCCGCGTGCTCGACATGCCGGACGCGAAACGAACCCAGGATCGCTTCGTCGATTTCCAGTCGCAATACACGTTCGATCCGCTCAGCAACGTTGTCGCGATGACGCGCGACGGCACCACGCATTTCGACAGCGACGTCTGCACGCCCGACGATTTCGCGCAGATGCGTCCCGCGATCGAAGCGATCGGGCGCGACGTGCGTGCGGAAGTGATCGTCAGATCGACGCTGGTGGAGCCGTCTAGCGTTGCTTCGCAGGCGCCATGAGCGCCTGCTTCAGAGAGCGCATCCTTCAATCAGGACGCACTCAAACGGGCCAGAGCGGCCCTTCCTGCATCGCGCCAAGCTGCTCGCGCAACTCGAGGATGCGGTCTTCCCAGTAACGCTGCGTGTTGAACCACGGAAACGCCGCGGGGAATGCCGGATCGTCCCAGCGACGTGCGAGCCACGCCTGATAGTGAATCAGCCGCAGCGTGCGCAGCGCTTCGACCAGATAGAGTTCGCGCGGCTCGAAGTCGCAGAAGTCTTCGTAGCCGGCGAGCAGATCCGCCAGCGCGCGCGATGCTTCCACACGCTCGCCAGGCAGCAACAGCCACAAGTCCTGCACCGCCGGTCCCATGCGGCTGTCGTCGAAATCGACGAAATGCGGCCCCGCGTCGGTCCACAACACATTGCTCGGATGGCAGTCGCCATGCATGCGCAACATGCGGATGTCGCCGGCCCGTTCAAACGCGCGCTCCACACCTTCGAGCGCAAGGTTCACCACGGTTTCCCACGCGGTGCGCAAGTCTTCCGGCACGAAACGGTGGGCGAGCAGAAAGTCGCGCGGTTCGTAGCCGAAGGTGTGGATATCGAGTGTGGGACGTTCGGTGTAGTTCTGCGTCTGTCCGACCGCATGGATGCAGCCGATGAAACGCCCAAGCCATTCGAGCGTGTCGCGCCGGTCGAGATCCGGCGCGCGGCCACCGCGACGCTCGAAGATGGAGAAGCGGAAGCCGTCGAAGGTATGCAGCGTGCGGCCCTCGAGGACACGCGCGGGCACGGCCGGAATCTCACGCGCGGCGAGATCGGCAACGAAAGCGTGTTCTTCGAGAATGGCGGCGTCGCTCCAGCGCTCGGGACGGTAGAACTTTGCGACCACGGGCGGGCCGTCTTCCACGCCCACCTGGTACACGCGATTCTCGTAGCTGTTGAGCGGCAGCATGCGGCCGTCAGTGCGCACGCCGATTGTGCTGAGCGCGCTGTCGAGCGCGTCGAGCACGATTTCCGGCTTGAGCCGGGCGAAAGGCACAGCGCTGTTCGCGCTGTCCTGTGGATCGAGGATGTCGTCGTTCATGCCCGCATTGTGCGCCGCGCGGCCGTCAAAGACGAGGGCGAAGGCTCACAACGCGGAACCACCGACGCTTACAACTTGCACACGCCTTGCATTCAAACTGCGTTCAATGCATCTGCGCGCTCGACGGTCGCACCATCTCGCCCGTATCGATCAGGTCTTCAAGGAAAAAGGGTTCAGTGTTCAGGTGCGGCGAAGCGCCGGGCTCGCCGGCATACCACGCCACCATGGCCATGTCGCCGAGAATGCGCATGACGATCCCGCGCGCGCCTTGCGGCACGGCGATATGGACCGATCGGACAATGGAACCGATTTGCATGATGTTTCCCCGTTCTCCCATAGCCGGCTTTATGATTTCACGCCGGTCAAGGTGATGATAAAAGCGTCGCTACGCCGATAACGTTGCGTACGCACCCAATCTGCCGCGCGCGGGACGCGTGAGAGGTTCGAGTCATTGTTCCCGTTTTGCGGGGCCGAGGAAAGCGCGAATCAAGGCTCTTTACCCTTGTTTCGCCCTATTCCCATTACGGCGGGCTGGACCGATGATTCGGAGCGTAACGCGTCGCAACGAGACCATCATAAACCCTGCTGGGGTGAGATATCAAAAACGTGCACCAACTAGACCATTTGCTCGACCTGACCGCCACGCCGGCCTTTGCGCGCTGCTGCGGCGCGCGTCCCGCCTCTCACGTTCGCCACGTCTATGGCGTCGCCTTGTGCGGCTTTGAGCGGCCGAACTAGTCATGTGGATCGTTCGCCTCGCGCTACGGCGCCCGTATACGTTCGTCGTCCTGGCCCTGCTATTGCTGATCGTCGGACCTTTGACGATCCTGCGCACGCCCACCGACATCTTCCCCAATATCGACATTCCAGTGCTCTCGGTGATCTGGTCGTATAACGGCCTGCCCGCTGACGAAATGGAAAAGCGCATCGTGCTCAACTACGAGCGTGGGCTGTCCACGGCGGTCAACGATATCGAGCACACCGAGTCGACCTCGCTGAACGGCATCGCGGTGGTCAAGATCTTTTTCCAGCCGCACGCGAATATCGATGAAGCGCTGGCCGAAGTCACCGCGCTTTCGCAAACGCAATTGCGCTCGCTGCCGCCCGGCATCACGCCGCCGAATATCCTGCGCTACAACGCTTCGACGGTGCCGATCCTGCGGCTCGCGCTGTCGTCCGCCTCGCTCACCGAGCAGGAGCTATTCGACTTCGGCAACAACTTCCTGAAGACGCAGCTCGCCACTGTGCCCGGCGCGTCCGCGCCGCTGCCGTACGGCGGCAAGCAGCGGCAAATCATGGTCGATATCGATTCGCGCAAACTGCAGGAGCGCAATCTTTCGCCGATGGACGTGGTCAACGCGGTCACCGCACAAAATCTGATCCTGCCCTCGGGCACCGCGAAAATCGGCTCGACCGAATACTCGGTGCAAATGAACGGCAGCCCGGATTCGCTGGCTGGCCTGAACAATATTCCGATCAAATCCACCGCCAACGGCACCGTTTATATTCGCGACGTCGCTCATGTGCGCGACGGTTTCCAGCCGCAAACCAATATCGTGCGCGTCAACGGCCAGCGTGCCGCGCTGCTGACCATCAACAAGAGCGGCAATACGTCCACGCTCGAAATCGTCGACCGCATCAAGACGATGATGCCGACGCTGCGCAATCTCGTGCCCGCTTCGCTGAATATCGATCCCGTTGCCGATCAGTCGCTGTTCGTGCGTGCTTCCGTGCAAGGCGTGTTGCGCGAGGCGCTGATCGCGGCATGCCTGACCGGTCTGATGATTCTGCTGTTTCTCGGCAACTGGCGCGCCACGTTGATCATCGCCGTGTCGATTCCGCTGTCGATGATCACCTCGATCATCGCGCTCTCCCTGCTCGGCGAGACCATCAACATCATGACGCTCGGCGGGCTCGCGCTGGCGGTCGGCATTCTGGTGGACGATGCGACCGTGGCGATCGAAAACATCAGCCATCAACTGGAGCAGGGCAAGACGCTCGAACAGGCGATTCTCGACGGCGCGCATCAGATTGCGATTCCGACGCTGGTGTCGACCTTGTCCATCTGCATCGTGTTCGTGCCGATGTTTCTGTTGACGGGCGTCGCGCACTATCTGTTCATCCCGCTCGCCGAGGCGGTGGTGTTCGCGATGCTGGCCTCCTACTTCTTCTCGCGAACGCTCGTGCCGACGCTCGCGAAATACCTGCTGCGTTATCACCACAAGCCGGCGGATCCGCACCACGCGCCGGCGCAAACGCGCAATCCGTTCATGCGCGTGCACTATGCATTCGAAGGCGGCTTCTCGCGTTTGCGCGACCGCTATCGCGTGTTTCTCGAAGCGCGCGTCGCGCGGCCGGGTCTGTTCGTCACGCTGTTTCTGGCCTGCTGTGGCGCGTCGATGCTGCTGATGCCGTTTCTCGGCCGCGACTTTTTTCCAGCCGTCGACGCCGGCACGATCGCGCTGCATCTGCGCGCGAAAACCGGCATGCGGGTGGAGGAAACCGCGGTAGTGACCGATCGTGTGGATACGCGGATCCGTCAGGCGATCCCGCCGGGCGAGTTGCATTCGATCATCGACAATATCGGCTTGCCGGTTTCGGGCATCAACCTCTCGTACAGCAACACCGGCACGATCGGCACTTCGGATGCGGACGTGCTGATCACGCTCAATCCCGATCATCACCCGAGCGCCGACTACGTGCGCACGCTGCGGCGCACGCTCACCGACGAATTCCCCGGCGTGCAGTTCGCCTTCCTGCCCGCGGATATCGTCAGTCAAACGCTCAACTTCGGCATGCCGTCGCCGATCGATATTCAGATCGTCGGCCGTGATGTGGCCGGCAATCGCGTGTTCGCCGCGAAACTGCTGAATCGGCTGCGCACGGTGCCGGGTCTCGTCGACGCCCGCATCCAGCAACCCGCGGATTTGCCGCGCATCTTTATCGACGTGGACCGTACACGTGCGCAGCAAGCCGGTTTCTCGCAACGCGACATCGCGAGCAATCTGCTGATCACGCTGTCCGGCAGCCAGCAAACCACGCCGACGTTCTGGCTCAATCCGCGCAACGGCGTGAGCTACAACGTGATCACCGAAGCGCCGCAATACACGATCGATTCGCTGCAATCGCTCGCCAACATTCCGCTGAACGCCAACGGCCGCAGCAATATTCTCGGCTCGCTCGCCAGCATGAGGCGCGAAGCGGGCAACGCGACGCTCACGCACTACAACGCGCAGACCACCATCGATATATTCGGCACCGCCGACGGCCGCGATCTCGGCGGCGTGTCCGACGACATCAGCAAGATCATCGACGACGCCAAGGCCGATCTGCCCAAGACCTCGACCATCGAAATGCGTGGCCAGGTGCAGACCATGAACGATTCGTTCTCGGGCCTATTCGCGGGTCTCGTGTTCGCGATTCTGCTGGTGTACCTGCTGATCGTGGTGAATTTCCAGTCGTGGCTCGATCCGTTCATCATCATCACCGCGTTGCCGGGCGCGCTCGCGGGCATCGTGTGGATGCTGTTTCTCACGCACACCACGCTGTCGATTCCCGCGCTCACGGGCGCGATCATGTGTATCGGCATTGCCACCGCCAACTCGATTCTCGTCATCAGCTTCGCGCGCGAGCAGTTGCTCGAACACGGCGACGCCACGCGCGCGGCGATCGAAGCGGGCTTCACGCGTTTTCGTCCGGTGCTGATGACGGCGCTCGCGATGGTGATCGGCATGGTGCCGATGGCGATCGGTCTCGGCGAAGGCGGCGAGCAGAATGCGCCGCTCGGGCGCGCGGTGATCGGCGGCCTGACGATCGGCACGCTGGCCACATTGATTTTCGTCCCGGTGGTGTTCTCGATGATCTACCGGCGACTCGCGGCACGTCGCTTGCGCGCGGCTGAGCACGTGGTGCAGAAGCCATGACGTATAGCGCCACCGCGATCGTGTCAGCAAGAGCAAGTAACACAAGAGGCAGCTTCGACTGCCCACGCATCTTTACAGGGGAAGTTTGATGGAAGGAAAACGTCCAGACAGTTCCAGCGCCGCGCACGATCCGGCAAAGGCAAAGCGCGCACGCTGGATCGGGATCGCGGTTGCCGTGGCGGTCCTCGCCTTGGCGGCACAAGGTATCTGGTCGCGCCACGACGCGCACGCGGCGCTCGAACACGATGCCGAGCATGCGAGCCAGACGAGCGTCGAGGTCGTGCGGCCGCAGAAGTCGTCTGCCGGACTCGATCTCGTGCTGCCCGGCAATGTGCAGGCCTTTCTCGATACACCGATCTACGCGCGCACCAACGGCTATCTGAAGAAGTGGTACGCCGACATCGGCGCGCACGTGAAGAACGGCCAGTTGCTGGCGGAGATCGACACGCCCGAAGTGGACGATCAACTGCGCGCGGCTCGCGCCGATCTCGCGAACGCCAACGCCAACTATGCGCTCGCCAAAAGCACCGCCGACCGCTGGACCGACATGCTGAAAAGCAAATCGGTCTCGAAGCAGGAAACCGACGAGAAGGTCGGCGACATGCTCGCGAAGAAAGCCACTCTCGACGCCGCGCGTTTCAACGTGGCGCGGCTCGAGAAGACGCAGTCGTTCCAGAAGGTCTACGCGCCGTTCGACGGCATCGTGACGGCGCGCAACGTCGATGTCGGCGCGCTGATCGACGCGGGCAGTTCCGGTGGCCCAGCGAAGGAACTGTTTCATGTCGCGCAGGCGGATCGCCTGCGCGTCTATGTGAATGTGCCGCAATCCTACGCGCAGCAGGTTCGCGCGCAGCAGACCGCGTTTCTGACGCTGACCGAGACGCCGTCGAAACATTATCCGGGCACCGTGGCGCGCACCGCCGGCGCCGTCGATCCGCAACAACGCACGATGCTGGTCGAAGTCGATGTCGACAACCGTAATGGCGATTTGCTGCCGGGCGCATATGCGCAAGTGCATTTCGCGTTGGGCACGGGCGCGGCGCCGTTCACGCTGCCCGGCAACGCGCTGCTGTTCCGCCCGGACGGTGTGAAAGTCGCGACCGTCGACGCGCAACACAAGGTAAAGCTCGTGCCGGTGTCGTTGGGCACGGACTTCGGCACGCGTGTGGCGATCGTGTCCGGCTTGCAAGGCGATGAGCAGGTGATCCTGAATCCGCAGGACTCGATCGTCGATGGCGCACCGGTGCGGATCGTGCCGGCGAAAGCGGCTGAACCGACGGGTGCGTCGTCATGAACGCGCCGACATCCCGTCGCCGGTTCGTCGCGCCACTGCCGCGCCACGTCTCGCTGCGCGCGTCCGCCCTGGCATTAGCAGGCGCATGCGCACTCACCGCCTGCACTGTCGGCCCAGACTACGTGAAGCCGACCATCACCACTGCTGCAACCTACAAGGAACTCGACGGCACCGGCTGGAAACCCGCCCAACCCGCCGACACACTCACACGCGGCGCATGGTGGAGCGTCTACGCGGACCCGTCGCTCGACGCTCTCGAACAGCAGGTCGCGAGCGCGAACCAGAACGTGCAGGCCGCCGAAGCGCGCTTTCGCGCCGCCCGCGCAACCGTGGCGCAATATCGCTCGAGCTTCTTCCCGGTCGTCACCGCGAGCGGCGCCTATTCGCGCGCGCGTTCGTCGGAGAACGTGCTGCACAAATCGACCGCCGGCCTCACGCTGAACGACTACCTCGTGCAAGCCGACGCGTCGTGGGAACCGGACCTGTGGGGCCGCGTGTCGCGCAGCGTCGAAGGCGCAAAAGCCGAAGCGCAGGCCAGCGCCGCCGATGCGCAAGCCGCGCTCCTGTCGATGCAGGCCGAACTCGCCACCGACTATTTCGAATTGCGCGGACTCGATCAGGAGCGCCAACTACTCGACGGCACGCTCGAGGCCTACAGGCAAGCGCTTGATCTGACGCAACACCGCTACGCCGGCGGCATCGCCACGGACGCCGATGTCGCGCAGGCGCAGACGCAACTGAAGACGACCCAGGCGCAAGCACTCGACCTTGGCGTGCAGCGCGCGCAACTCGAACACGCGATTGCGATCCTGATCGGCCAGCCGCCTTCCACGCTTTCGTTGCCGGTTGCGCCGCTCAGCGCGGTGCCGGTCGTGGCGGCGGCGGGCGTGCCGTCCGCGCTGCTCGAACGCCGCCCGGACATAGCGGCGGCGGAACGGCACGTCGCCGATATGAACGCGCAGATCGGCGTGGCGACGGCGGCGTTTTTTCCAAACCTCATTCTGTCCGTGACGGGCGGCCTCGAAGCGACCAACTACAGTCAATGGTTGCTGGCACCGAGCCGGTTGTGGTCGCTCGGGCCGACCTTGGCGGGCACGCTGCTCGACTTCGGCGGACGCGCCTCCGTGAAGGAACAGACCCTTGCGCACTACGACGAAAGCGTCGCGCAGTACCGGCAGACGGTGCTGACCGCCTTCGGCCAGATCGAGGACAATCTCGCCGCGCTACGCGTGCTCGAACAGGAAGCGACCGCGCAGGCTGATGCGGTGGACGCCGCGCAGCGTGCGCTCACGGTCGTATCGAATCGCTATAAAAACGGCGCGATCACGTATCTCGACGTGGTGGTCGCGCAAACCACCGCGCTCACCAACGAGCGCGACGCCGTGTCGATCGCGCGTCGAAGAATGGCGGCGAGCGTGGCGTTGATCAAGGCGCTCGGCGGCGGCTGGGACGCGTCCGCGCTGCCGACAGACGAGCAGATCGTGCATCCGACCGCACCCGCGAGCGATGCGGCGGCGCACGGGTAGGCGTCGTTTTTCGATGCCGCAAAAAGGGCGTCGAGCACGTCGTCTGGTCGCGTTGTAACGGCGGCCGACTGTGCGCCCCGCCGACCCGGGCGTTCTTTACAGCGTATCCTTAACTGCTTTGCGTCCTTTGCACCCCTGAGGAGATTTTTTCGTGACCCCGCCGCCGGATGCCCACCGGACTGCTACTTCGGCTGCTCCCGCTTCTTCGCTCGCTTCTTCCAACGCTTCCGCCGTGCCCGACATCCCTTACCTCGAACGCGGCACACGCGCGTACTGGCGCGCCAGCATCGCGCTGCTGTTCGCCGGCTACGCGACGTTCTCGCTTCTTTATTGCGTGCAGCCCTTGCTGCCGTCGTTTTCGACGGCGTTCAACGTGACGCCGGCACAAAGCAGCCTGTCGCTCTCGCTGACCACGGCAGCGCTCGCGCTCGCCGTGTTCGTCGCCGGCTTCGTCTCGGAAGGCTGGAGCCGTCACACGCTGATGACGCTGTCGCTCACCCTTTCCGCGCTGCTGACCATCGGCGCGTCGATCGCGCCGCAGTGGCATCAACTGCTCGTGCTGCGCACGCTCGAAGGTCTTGCGCTCGGCGGCGTGCCCGCCGTCGCGATGGCCTATCTCGCGGAAGAAGTGCACCCCGACGGCCTCGGCCTCGCGATGGGACTCTATGTCGGCGGCACGGCGATCGGCGGGATGGCGGGACGCGTGATCACCGGCGTGGTCGCGGATCTGTTTTCGTGGCGCGTCGCGATCGGCACGATCGGCGTGCTCGGCCTTCTGTCGATGCTCGCGTTTCGCGCGCTGCTGCCACCGTCACGCCACTTCGTGCCGCGGCGCGGACTCGGCTTCACGCATCACCGCACTGCCCTGCTCAAGCAATTCACGCGACCCGGACTGGCTCTGCTGTTTCTGCTCGGCTTCGTGCTGATGGGCAGCTTCGTCACGCTGTACAACTACATCGGCTACCGGTTGCTCGCGGCGCCTTATCAATTGAATCAGACGGAGATCGGCGCGATCTTCGTCGTGTATCTGACGGGCGTGGTCGCCTCGCCGTGGTCGGGACGCATGGCCGATACGTTCGGCCGCGCTCGCGTGCTCACCGCCAGCCTGCTGTTGATGCTGCTCGGTCTCGCGCTCACCATGTTGCATCCGCTGGCGGCGATTGCGGCCGGCATCGCGTGCGTCACGTTCGGCTTCTTCGCCGGACATTCGGTGGCGAGCAGCTGGGTGGGACGCCTCGCCAAGGATGCAAAAGGTCAGGCCGCCGCGCTGTATCTGCTCGCGTATTACATCGGTTCGAGCGTGGTCGGCTCATATGGCGGCCACGTGTGGGCCGGTTTCGGATGGAACGGTGTCGCGGGGTTGGTGGGTGTGCTGCTGCTCATTGGCCTGGTTGCAACGATGCGCTTGCGCGGACGTGAGCAACCTCGCACCTGATGCTCGCCCAACCACCCAGCGCGCATTGAACGGCCCCAAAACGTAAGGCCGACGTAAGCGCACGCTACATTTTTTGCGCCGTATTTGCTGCGTCGCGGCAATCGCGGCGGCCCTTGCCGCGCCGGGTTCAGCGGCTTGCGAAAAGCCGCTGCAGCGCCGCAAAGCGTCGCTATATCGACCTGACTTGTCTCCTATACTCAAAACTAGCGTGGGCGGTGCATGACTCCATCAATGGAGCCGCCGCCTTCGCCAGTAATACATAAGGAGACGAGAATGACGACCTACTTCACGATCGGCGATTTCATCCTGGTCATCCCGATGGCACTGGCCGGGGCTTTGTTTGTCGGTGCGCTTCCCTGCAAGACGGAATTCCGGCACAACGCGTTGCGCGTGCTTGGCGCGCTGATCGGCGTGGTGTTCGCGGTCGTGCTGGTCGAAGGTTTGCCGGCGCTCGTCTAGAAGAAAAAAGCCGCCCCGTGGGCGGCTTTTCTATTGCTACGGCGTGAAAGGCCAAGGCGCGAGGATCAGATCGCCTGATCCGTCGACGGCTTTTCCCACAGGTTGATGCCGCCTTCGGTCGCATAGCGGTCGATCTCGGCAAGTTCGTTCTTGGAGAACGCAAGGTTCTTCAGCGCACCGACGTTTTCACGCACCTGCTCCGCGCGGCTTGCACCGATCAGCACGGAGGTCACACGCGGATCGCGCAGCGCCCACGCGAGTGCCATCTGCGCGAGGCTCTGGCCGCGACGTTGCGCGATGTCGTTGAGTTTGCGCACGTGCTCGATGTTTTGCGCGCTCAAGTGCTCCTGCTTCAACGAACCGCCGCCCGGCTTGTTGACGCGCGCGTCTTCCGGCACGCCGTTCAGATATTTGCCGGTGAGCAGACCCTGGGCCAGCGGCGTGAACGCGATGGCGCCCGCGCCGACCTTCTCCAGCGTATCCAGCAGCTCCTTTTCGATCCAGCGATTGAGCATGTTGTACGCGGGCTGATGGATCAGCAACGGCACCTTGTACTCGGCGAGCAGCTTCGCCATTTCGAGCGTCTTGGTTGCCGAGTACGACGAGATCCCGATGTACAGCGCCTTGCCCTGCTGCACAGCGCTCGCCAATGCACCGGCGGTTTCTTCGAGCGGTGTGTCGGCATCGAAACGATGTGAATAGAAAATATCGACGTAGTCGAGACCCATGCGTTGCAGGCTCTGATCGAGACTCGCGAGCACGTATTTGCGCGAGCCGCCGCCTTGACCGTACGGACCCGGCCACATGTCCCAACCGGCCTTCGACGAAATCAGCAGTTCATCGCGATACGGTTTGAAATCATCCTTGAAGAGTCGGCCGAAATTGGTTTCGGCGCTGCCGTACGGCGGCCCGTAGTTGTTGGCGAGGTCGAAGTGCGTGATACCCAGATCGAAGGCCGTGCGCAAGATGTCGCGCTGCGTGGAGATCGGCGTGGTGTCGCCGAAGTTGTGCCATAGACCGAGCGACAGCGCCGGTAGTTTGAGACCCGACTTGCCGCAGACGCGGTACTGCATATCCGAATAGCGTTCTGAAGCTGCTTCGTAAGCCATTGCTAGTGTCCTTGATGGTGAAGGTGCCCGACATGTGCGGGCATGGGCAATTGCATGCTGCGGGAGGCGTGCTGCTTTATTTTTGTAGGAGGATGCGGCCAGACCGCTATGGTAGCGAATCGACGTGATGCATGCAGACACCCAGTATGCGGGATGGACGATCGCTTGCAGCTCCCCTACACTTTGCCCGACTCAAGCTTATGGGAGAGGTCAATGACGAAGGCGATTTCCATCGCGTTGATTGTCGGCGGTGTGGTGCTGCTGTATTTCGGCGGGCAGGCGTTCAATTCGGTGAGCAGCGACGTCTCGCGCGTCTTCACCGGTTCGCCGACCAACAAGGCGATCATGCTGATCGTGGGCGGTGTCGTCGCCACGATCGCCGGCCTGACGGGAATGGCTTTGTCGGGACGCAAGCGGTGACAGCGTGCGCGACCGCGCGGCGCTCGGGGTTCTCAGCGTATGAACCCGATGCGTCGCCGCGGGAGATCGAAAAACCTAGAACGCCACTTCGGGCTTCCCAGCCGAACGGGTTCCCGGCAACGGCACATTGCTCGCGCCGTGATAGGTGTACACCAGCGAAAACTTCACCTGGTCGGTGATGTTCTTGCCGGCCGAGTGCAAGGTATTGCAGTGAAAGAACACCACGTCGCCGGCGTTCAATTCAGGCGACACCGCAGTGCGAATCCATTCCCGATTCTCTTCCAGATCGGAGCGGAAGAATTTGGCCTGATCGAACCGCTCGGATGTGAACGCGGCGCTGTGTGACTTCGGCACCAGCCACAGCGCGCCGTTATCCACCGTCTCCGCGCCGACGGCGAGCCAAACCGACACCAGATCGTCCCGCTCGAACGACCAGTACCGCACATCGCGATGCCAGCCGGTCAGGCTGCCATACGCAGGATGCTTGGTCATCATGCAGTTATGGTGCGCGCGCGACAGGCGCGGCTCTTCACCGAAATACAACTCCATCCAGCCGCGAATTTCCGGCGCGGTCGCCCATTGCGCGAAACTCGGATGACGTCCGTACGCATCCAGCAGCCGCCGCACCGTATGGCCGCCCGGCGCCTGTTTGGAGGTCGGCGCGCCGGGATATTGCAGGTCCGCTTCGAACTCGATCGGCGCCGCCGCTTCCTGCAACTGATGCTGTGCAATCTGCTTCAACTCATCGCAACGCTCGGGCGACACCAATCCGGGCACCACGACAAAACCCTGCTCCCGCAACGTCTGAATCTGCTCTTTCTTGGAATGAAGTGACATTGGTGTTCCGTTACTGTCCACAAGCTGATGCTCGATTGTAAAACGGGCGCGATCGCAGGGTGTGCTGTTTCACCTGCGCGAAACCGCCGCCTTACGCACTACTTTCATGCGCCATGCTCGGTTTCGCGGCACTTCGAATGGGCAAGCACGCACGAAAAACAACCGCAAAGGGCCGGACCGCGCTGCCGCAAATCGCGATCTACCCCGTAAAAACCCGTATTTGCAGGGTAAAAACGGACTTTATGACGTCACGAATCGCGTGTAACCTGCCTGCATGTTGATTGCCACTCCCGCACTTTTGCGCCGCGTACAGGCCGCCAAGGCCGACTCCGCTGTACTCCGTGCATTTTCCCGTCGAATTCCAGGCTTTCGCGCCGTCCATCGCGGCACCGCCATTGGCACATTTGGTGCTCCACATGGCGCACACTCCGTCGCGCGACACGTTGCCTATTTCTGAAGCCATGCACACTCTCCTGAACACCCGTCTTACCCGTGCCGCACTGAAAGCGGCGCGTCCGGCGCGCCGCCATGTCGTGCGCGCGCTGCGTCATCACGCCACCCGCACACGCGCGCTGGGCGAACAATGGCGCGATGCGAAAGCCGTCGACGGCATTCGCACCTGGTTCAACACGTTCTTCTCCGCCTTGCGTCTGCAAGGCGGCTCGCGCCGTTTTTCGCTACGCACGCTGTTGCGCAAACCGACGCCGCTGCGCCTCACCGCGCCACGCGCACCGGTCGCCGTGCCGCAGAACACGAGCCGTCGCCCGCGTCGCATGTCGACGAACGGCAGCACCGGCTGGTTCGCGTTCGCGTTTGCGAGCCGTTAAGGGCGCGTACAGAACACGCCGCTTGGCCAGCGCAGTCCACGCACGACGCGCTCTGACGACGCGCAAGCACATCGCGGCCGTTGAAGCCGCCGGTCGTCCGCGCAGCAAAGCGACCGACGCAAACAAAAAACCCCGCCTGGCTCGCGCCGGCGGGGTTTTTTGCTGATACGGACAACGCGTGCTTATTCGGCCAGTGCGGCAACCGGTTCCGTGCCGGCGGCTTCGGCTAGCGCCAGCGCCTTGTCTGTGGATTCCCACGTGAATTCCGGCTCTTCACGGCCGAAGTGACCATAGGCCGCGCTCTTCTCGTAGATGGGGCGCAGCAAGTCGAGCATCTGGATGATGCCCTTCGGACGCAGGTCGAAATGCTCCTGCACCAGACGCGTGATGGTCGCATCCGACACACGGCCCGTGCCGAAAGTGTTCACCATCACCGACGTAGGCTGGGCGACGCCAATCGCGTACGACACCTGAATCAGGCAGCGCGAAGCCAGACCCGCGGCCACGATGTTCTTCGCCACATAACGGCCGGCGTAGGCCGCCGAACGGTCGACCTTGGACGGATCCTTGCCCGAGAACGCGCCGCCGCCGTGCGGTGCGGCACCGCCGTACGTATCGACGATGATCTTGCGGCCGGTCAAACCGCAGTCGCCTTGCGGACCGCCAATCACGAAACGACCCGTAGGATTCACCAGGAACTTGATGTCGCCCTTGATGAGCTCGGCCGGCAGCGTCGGCTTGATGACTTCTTCGATCACGGCTTCGCGCAGCGTGTCCAGATCGATGTCCGGCGAATGCTGCGTGGACAGCACCACGGTGTCGATCGCATGCGGTTTGCCGTCCACATAACGCACGGTAACTTGCGACTTCGCATCCGGACGCAGCCAGGGCAGGCGGCGGTCACGGCGCAGATTTGCCTGACGCTCCACCAGACGGTGCGACAGGTGGATCGGCAACGGCATCAGTTCCGGCGTTTCTTCGCAGGCGTAACCGAACATCAGGCCCTGGTCGCCGGCGCCTTGATCGAGGTTGTTGTCGTGCGCGCGGTCCACGCCCTGGGCGATGTCCGGCGATTGCTTGTCGTACGCGACGAGCACCGCGCAGCCGCGGTAGTCGATGCCGTAGTCGGTGTTGTCGTAGCCGATGCGCTTGATCGTGTTGCGCGCGACCTGGATGTAATCGACGTTCGCGGTAGTGGTGATTTCACCGGCCAGCACGACAAGACCCGTGTTGCACAGCGTTTCCGCGGCGACGCGCGAGTATTTGTCCTGAGCCAGAATGGCGTCGAGAATGGCGTCCGAAATCTGATCCGCGACTTTGTCGGGATGGCCTTCGGAGACGGATTCGGAAGTGAAGAGATAGTCGTTTGCCACGTTGCAGACTCCTGTTGTGTGGTTACGGTTGAGTTTCACGTAGCCAGCTTCGGGAGCCTTGAAGCGGCGACGCTTTAGCGGATTACCTTACCAGGAGGCGCAAATCACATGGTTTGCAGCCACCGGCTTCGCCCCGCAAGTTGTCTATTAACTCGGCGAAGCCCTTATTATAGCGACTTCTTATGATTGTCACAGAGTGTCCAAGCGTGGGGTATTACGTCAACTTTTCCGCTTTCCTGATTTGCGTCATGCGCCGCAACTCTGTTCAGGAGGCGGCATGCTGAGCCGCTATGGCGCGAAACTCGCGATCGGGCTGCTGAAACTGTTTGCATTGTTGCCTTATGGTCTCATCGCCCGCCTCGGCGATGGACTCGGCTGGTTGCTGTATCAGATCCCGAGCCGGCGCAAACGCATCGTCCATATCAACCTGAAGCTGTGCTTCCCGGAATGGAACGACGAGCGCCGTGAAGACGTCGCGCAGAAGCATTTCCGCCACGCGATCCGCAGCTACCTCGAACGCAGCGTGCAGTGGTTCGGCTCGGCGAAGAAGCTCGAAAAGCTGATCCAGCTCGACAGCGCGATCGATCTGACTGACCCGAACTTGCCGCCCACGCTGTTTCTCGGCTTTCACTTCGTCGGTATCGAGGCCGGCTCGATCTTCCTGAACTATTCGCTCAAGCGCCAATGCGGTTCGCTCTATCAGCCGATGTCGAATCCCGAACTGGAAGAAGTCGCGAAAGCCGCGCGCGCGCGTTTCGGCGCGGACATGGCGAGCCGCGCCGACAGCGCGCGCATCGTGCTGCGCTGGCTGCGCGACCGCAAGCCGGTCATGCTCGGCGCCGACATGGACTACGGCGCGCGCAACTCCACCTTCGTGCCGTTCTTCGGCGTGCCGACCTGCACGCTGACCGCGGTGGGGCGTCTGGCCAAGGTCGGCCACGCGCAGGTGGTGCCGTTCATCGGCGAGGTGCTGCCGAACTACAAAGGCTACCGCCTCAAGGTGTTCAAGCCGTGGGAGAACTACCCGACCGGCGACGACGACGCGGACGCCCGTCGCATGAATGCCTTCCTGGAAGAGCAGATTCCGTCGATGCCCGAGCAGTACTACTGGGTGCACAAGCGCTTCAAGACCCGGCCACCGGGTCAACCGAGCGTGTATTGAACGGCCGCCTTCGCGGTGTGTGAAGAAAGCGCCCGAACACGGAAAAAACGCGGCGTTCGGCTCACCCGCTGGCTCGTCACTTACAATAGCGTGATGAAACTGAAATTCACCAAAATGCACGGCGCGGGCAACGACTTCGTCGTGCTCGACGGCTACACCCAACCGGTCAACCTGACGCCGGCGCAGGTGCGCGCGCTCGCGGACCGGCATTTCGGCGTCGGCGCCGACCAGTTGCTGCTGGTCGAAAAGCCCACAGTGGCGGGCGTCGATTTCAGATACCGCATCTTCAATTGCGACGGCGGCGAGGTCGAGCATTGTGGTAACGGCGCACGCTGCTTCGTCAAGTTCGTGCGCGACAACCGCCTCACCGACCAACGCAGCGTGCGCGTGCAGGTGCAAAAGGGCACCATCACGCTGACCATGCAGGAGAACGGCGAAGTGCTGGTCGATATGGGCACGCCCGTGTTCGATCCGCAACGCGTGCCGTTCGCCACCAAAGGCCTGGAAGGCCGCCGCGAGGGCGCGGACACGCTCTGGCCGCTCGATGTAAACGGTACGACGCGCTGGATTTCGGTGGTGTCGATGGGCAATCCACACGCTGTGCAAGTGGTCGACGACGTCGAAGCATTCCCGGTGCTGGTCGAAGGCCCGGTGATCGAACGTCATGCGCGCTTTCCGCAGCGGGTGAACGCGGGCTTCATGCAGATCGTCGGCCGCAGTGAGGTCAAACTGCGCGTGTACGAACGCGGCGCGGGCGAAACGCTGGCGTGCGGCACGGGCGCCTGCGCGGCCGTCGCGGCCGGCATCCGGCGCGGACTGCTGGACGCACCGGTGCTCGTGCATACTCACGGCGGCAAACTGACGATCACATGGGACAGCACGCAAGAAGGCGAGCCGCTCTTGATGGCCGGGCCCGCCGCGACCGTCTTCGAAGGCGAAATCGAACTGCCCGACTTATTAGCCGATTCACAGGCCGCTTAAACTCATTGACCGATGCGCCGCCCCAAGGCGGCGTCCCGAAGTCCTCTAGCCGAAACCATGAACGATCGCGAAGTCGCCGAATATCTGCTCGCCAACCCCGATTTTTTCGCCGAACACGCGGAAATGCTCGCGACGATCCGCCTCGCGAATCCGCATGGCAAAGCCGCGGTGTCGCTGCAGGAACGGCAGATGGAAATGCTGCGTGACAAGAACAAGCACCTCGAACGCCGCCTCGCCGAACTCCTGCGCTACGGCCACGAGAACGACAGCATCGCGTCGAAATTCAACCGCTGGACCATTCGTGTGATGGCCGAGCGCGATCCGTATGCGCTGCCTCGCACGATCGCCACCGGTTTGCGCGACATTTTCGACGTGCCGCAAGCCGCGCTGCGCGTATGGGATGTGGCCGAGCCGTATGCTCAGGCCGACTTCGCGCGCCATGTCGGCGAGGAAGTGCGCATCTTCGCCAACAGCCTGGCCACGCCGTACTGCGGCGCGAATACCGGCTTCGAAGCGGCGCAGTGGCTGGCGCCGTCGGTGGCCGCCGTGAGCGACGAGAGCACAGCCGGCCACGCGGCGTCCGAGTCGGCGCACGCCACCGAATCGATCGCCCTGCTCGCGCTGCGCGACCCCGAGGGTAAGGAAGAAGCGCCGACCTTCGGCCTGTTGGTGATGGGCTCCGCCGACGCGCGCCGCTTCCACGACGGCATGGCGACCGACTTCCTGACGCAGATCGGCGCGCTGGCTAGCGCCGCCCTGAGCCGTCTGCTGCCGCGCTGAGCCACGTTCAGCTCCGCGCCAGCCGCCCAACAAGCCCACCGTGACCGCCGCCGATCCGATCGCTGCCTATCTGTCGAATCTCGAACATGAGCGGCGGCTGTCGGCCCATACGCTGCGCGGCTACACCCACGAACTCGGCGAACTCAAGCAGTTGGCCAAAGGCCGGCCGCTCGAAAGCCTGACCGCCGTGGACATTCGCGGCGCCGTTTCGCGGGCGCACGCGGGCGGCCTGACGGCGCGCTCGATCAGCCACCGGCTGTCGGCGTGGCGCGCCTTTTACCGCTGGCTTGCCGGCCGCGTCGATCTGCCGGCCAATCCGGTCGCGACCGTGCGCGCGCCGAAGCAGCCCAAAACGCTGCCCAAAGCGCTTTCCGTCGACGACGCCGCCCGTCTGATGGAAAGTCCGCCTGCCGCATCGCCCGAAGGTTTGCGCGATCACGCCATGCTCGAACTGTTTTACTCGTCGGGCCTGCGGCTCGCGGAACTGGTCGGCCTCGACGCCCGTTTCGCCGATGCCGACGGCTACCGCTCGGCCGGCTGGCTGAGGCTCGATTCCGCCGAGGTCGAAGTGCTGGGCAAGGGCAACCGGCGCCGCGTCGTGCCGGTCGGCAGCAAGGCCTTGCAGGCCTTGAGCGCTTGGCTCGCCGTGCGCGACCAGATGGTGAAGCACGATCCGCATCCGCTCTTCCTGTCGGTGCGCGGCAATCGCCTGTCGCCGAACGCCGTGCGCGAGCGCGTGAAGCGCGTGGCGCTGAGCGCCGGCATTCCGGCCAACGTGCATCCGCACGTATTGCGGCATTCGTTCGCCACGCACGTGCTGCAGTCGAGCGGCGATCTGCGCGCCGTTCAGGAACTGCTCGGCCACGCCAGCATCACCGCGACCCAGGTGTACACCGCGCTCGATTTCCAGCATCTCGCGCACGTCTACGATCAGGCGCATCCGCGCGCCAAAAAACGCGACTGACTCCGCGGCTCGATTCGCGGCGTGCGGTCTGCGCCTTCGCTTCACCTGCCGCGTGCGCTGAGTCGCGCGGCCCATTGCTCTGCTAATACCCTGATGAATACCGTTACGCTCAAACCGTCGAAAGAAAAGTCGCTGCTGCGCCGCCATCCGTGGGTCTATGCCAACGCGATCGACCGGATCGACGGCAATCCCGCGCCCGGCGCCACCGTGCTGGTGCGCGCGCACGACGGCCGTTTTCTCGCGCGCGCGGCCTATAGCCCGCATTCGCAGATCCGCGCCCGCGTGTGGAGCTTCGACGAAACCGAACCGATCGATCATGCTTTCTTCAAGCGCCGCGTGCAGCGCGCGCTCGCGCACCGTCAAACGATGGTTCATGACACCGGCGCGATGCGGCTGATTTTCGGCGAAGCGGATGGCCTGCCGGGCTTGATCGTCGATCACTACGTCGCCGAGGACGAAGGCCAGCGCAGCCAGCTGGTCTGCCAGTTCATGGCCGCGGGCGTCGAGGCGTGGAAGGAAGCGATCGTCGCGGCGCTGACAGGCGCGACTGGTTGCCGGAATGTCTACGAACGCTCGGATGTGTCGATTCGTCAGAAGGAAGGACTCGAGCAGATTACCGGCGTGCTGGCGGGCGAAGCGCCGTCGGAAGCGCTGATCGCGAGCGAAAACGGCGTGCGGTATCACGTCGACGTGCGCAATGGCCACAAGACCGGCTTTTATGTCGACCAGCGCGACAACCGCCTGCTGGTGCAACAGCTCGCGCAGGATCGCGAGGTGCTGAACTGCTTCTGCTACACCGGCGGGTTCTCGCTGGCGGCATTGAAAGGCGGCGCCAAACGGGTGGTGTCGATCGATTCGTCGGGTGATGCGCTCGCGATCGCCCAGCAGAACGTGGCGGCCAACGGCTTCGACGCCGAACGCGCCACCTGGCTCGACGCCGACGCGTTCAAAACGCTGCGCCGCCTTTACGACGACGGCGAGCGCTTCGATCTGATCGTGCTCGATCCGCCGAAATTCGCGCCGTCGCGTGAACACGTGGACCGCGCGTCGCGCGCCTACAAGGACATCAATCTGACCGGCCTGAAGCTGCTGCGCCCGGGCGGCCTGCTTTTCACCTATTCGTGCTCCGGCGCGATCGACGCCGAACTGTTCCAGAAGATCGTGTCCGGCGCGGCCGCCGACGCGCGCGTGGACGCCCGGATTCTCAAGCGGCTCGGCGCAGGGGTGGATCATCCGCTGCTCACCGCGTTTCCGGAAGGCGAATACCTGAAGGGCCTGCTGTTGCAAATCGCCTGATCGCCCATAGTTTCAGGAATATTTCCGGTGCCGCGGGCAGGGGCGAAAGCGGGCTTGAAACCCCGTTCGCCAGCACCGGCTTGACAGATATGTTTCAATAACCGGCTAGACAGGGCTGCGCGCCATCAGGCTGCCGCGCCCCGCCTAAGCTTTCGATTACGCACCGTTTCACGACCATACAGGCGACCCACATGATCCCAGTCACCATCCTGACCGGCTTTCTCGGCAGCGGCAAAACCACCCTGCTCAAGCGCATCCTGAATGAGAAGCACGGCATGAAAATCGCCGTGATCGAAAACGAGTTCGGCGAAGAGAACATCGACAACGAAATCCTCGTGCAGGACACGGGCGAGCAGATCATCCAGATGAGCAACGGCTGCATCTGCTGCACCATTCGCGGTGACCTGTCGCGCGTGCTGGGCGATCTGGCGGCGCAGAAGCAGTCCGGCAAACTGGATTTCGACCGCGTCGTGATCGAAACGACCGGCCTCGCCAACCCGGGTCCGGTTGCGCAGACGTTCTTCATGGACGACCAGATCGCCAACGAATTCCTGCTGGACGCGATCATCACGCTGGTCGACGCCAAGCACGCGAACCAGCAACTGGACGAGCACGAAGTCGTGCAGCGCCAGGTCGGGTTCGCTGACCGCCTGTTCATCACCAAGTCCGACCTGGTCGATGAAAAGCACGTGGCCGATCTGCGCCACCGTCTGCTGCACATGAACCCGCGGGCGGCAATCAAAGTCGTCAATTTCGGCGAAGCGGACATCAAGGAAATCTTCGACCTGCGCGGCTTCAACCTGAATTCGAAGCTCGAGATCGATCCGGATTTCCTCGTCGAAGACGACCATGCGCACAACCATGCTCACGCGCATGACGAGCACGGCCATACCCACGACGATCACGCCAACTGCGATCACGACCACGGTCAGTGCGATCACGAAGGCCACGATCACGCGCACCACCACCATGCGCACCACGACGACAAGATCAAGTCGTTCGTCTACCGTAACGACCGTCCGTTCGATCCGAACAAGCTCGAAGATTTTCTCGGCGGCATTCTGCAGATTTACGGCGAACGCCTGCTGCGCTATAAGGGCGTGCTGTATATGAAGGGCGTCGACCGCAAAGTCGTATTTCAGGGCGTGCACCAGATGATGGGCAGCGATCTGGCCGCGAAATGGCAACCGATCGAGAAAAAGACCAACAAGATGGTGTTTATCGGCATCGAACTGCCGCAAGACCTGATCACCGACGGTCTGGACGCCTGCCTGGCCTAAGTCCGCCAGCGCCGGCCTGTCCGGGCTTGTCATTCATTCGGAGCGCCGGCAGTACGGCACGCGCCGTGCTGCTGCGCCTCCAATGCCCGTGTGCTCCACGCGCGCCGAGTCAATCATCTGCTGAATATGCGCGGCGGTAGCCGAAAGCTCACTGAAAAGTCGCGCGTATGAAAAGCGCGTGAAAACCCTGCTGTATTAATGCGTGCACGACCATCGCTTTTTGGTCGTTCGCGCGTTATATTTTCGGGATATCGGGGCGTCGCACGGGGATTTTCACCAGTTGCGGTGCTGGATTGTGATTCAGTTACAATACGTGCCCACTGGAGAATGACAATGAATTGCCCGGTCAGCGCGTATCCCGCGCCGGGCCTGAAACGGCGCCGGAAAATCTTATCCGGACAATACGCCGACAATGCCGGCTAGCACCGCTGAAGGGCGCGCTGCCGGCAAGCAATGCCTCAGGAGCATTTGAGAATCGGTTTCCAGAGGAGTTCGGCCCCGCATTGGCGTCGCGACGCCCGGCGTGTGGGCGCCAGGCGCTTCGGCGTCACGACAGTCCACCGTCCGTGCCCGCCTTGGCGCTCTGCGTCCTCAAGGCGCCTTTGCGGGCAATACGAAAGTGCGGGCACTATGTAAGAGTTTTGCCTCACATTGAAGAAGTAAGCCAGATGACGACGAAACGACTCTTGACCGAAGCCGAAATCCTGAAGATGAGCGACAAGGATTACATGAATGAGGATCAGCTCGCCTTCTTCAAGAACAAGCTCGAACAGCTGCAAGCGGACATTCTCCGCAATGCCGGCCAAACGACCGAGAACCTGCGCGAAACGGTGATCGTGCCGGATCCGGCCGACCGTGCAACGATCGAGGAAGAGCATGCGCTCGAACTGCGCACGCGCGACCGCGAGCGCAAGCTGCTGAAGAAGGTTCAGCAATCGATCGCGCGCATCGATTCGGGCGACTACGGCTGGTGCGAGGAAACCGGTGAGCCGATCGGCATTCCGCGTCTGCTCGCACGGCCCACGGCCACCCTGTCGCTCGAAGCGCAGGAGCGCCGTGAACTGCGCCAGAAGCTGTTCGGCGACTGAACGCTTGCGGCGCGGCTTCGGCTCCGCGCCCTGAAACGCTGCTTCGTCGAGAGGCGCACGGTGAGCCGTGCGCCTTTTTCTTTTGTGTGATGCTTTTTTGGGCGTTGCTTTGACGATGTTTTTACGCGGCTGCAGGCAGACATCCTTTGCGGCTCCTTTTCCGCTTCTCCGCCGTGTACGCGAGCCGACTCGCGCGTTCCATGCACCGCGTCCGCTCCCGCACCAAATCGCGTGTTTTTTGTCTTATGCCATTTGCCGGCTCTTGATATGACCGCGCACGCCCTAAAATAAATCGGACATGCGCTGCACGAGCGCGCGCCGGCCGGTTCAATTGTTAGCGTCGCGCGCCGTCCGCTTTCAGGATTCATGCGGTGGCGCACTGCGCTGCCGCGTCCTACCCGTTTTGCAAAGAGGAACGCATATGGAGCAATTTCACGGCACGACGATCGTCTCCGTGCGCCGCGGCGACAAGGTCGCGCTCGGCGGCGACGGCCAGGTGACGCTGGGCAACATCGTCATGAAAGGCGGTGCGAAGAAAGTCCGGCGCATCTATAACGGCAAGGTGCTGGTCGGCTTCGCTGGCGGCACGGCCGACGCCTTCTCGCTGCTCGACCGCTTCGAAGCGAAGCTGGAAAAACATCAGGGCAACCTCACGCGCTCCGCCGTCGAACTCGCCAAAGACTGGCGCACCGACCGCATGCTGCGCCGTCTCGAAGCCATGCTGATCGCCGCGGACGCCACCACCACGCTGGTCATCACCGGCAACGGCGACGTGCTCGATCCGGAAGGCGGCATCTGCGCGATCGGTTCCGGCGGCGCGTATGCGCAAGCCGCCGCGAAAGCGCTCGCCGACAACACTGAGCTGTCGCCCCGTGAAATCGTGGAGAAGTCGCTGGAGATTGCCGGCGACATGTGCATCTACACGAACCATAACCGCGTTATCGAGACGATCGAGTAAGGACCCACGATGAGCACCATGACCCCTGCCGAGATCGTCTCCGAACTCGACAAACACATCATCGGCCAAGGCCGCGCAAAGAAAGCGGTGGCCGTGGCGCTGCGCAATCGCTGGCGCCGTCAACAGGTTGAAGATCCGTTGCGTCAGGAAATCACGCCGAAGAACATCCTGATGATCGGACCGACCGGCGTCGGCAAGACCGAAATCGCGCGGCGTCTGGCGAAACTGGCCGACGCGCCGTTCATCAAGATCGAAGCGACCAAGTTCACCGAAGTCGGCTATGTGGGCCGTGACGTTGACAGCATCGTGCGCGACCTGATCGAAATTTCGGTCAAGCAGACGCGCGAAACGGAAATGCGCAAAGTGCGAACCAAGGCGGAAGATCAGGCCGAAGACCGCATCCTCGATATTCTGCTGCCGAGCGCGCGTCCGGTCGGATTCGGCGCGAGTTCGAGCACCGCGGATACCGTCGACGAAGGCGGCACCACCCGTCAGACATTCCGCAAGCGGCTGCGCGAAGGTCTGCTCGACGACAAGGAAATCGAGCTCGATGTGGAACAGCCGCAAGTCGGCATGGACATCATGGGGCCGCCAGGCATGGAAGACATGACCGAGCAGATCCGGTCGATGTTCGCGAACATCGGCGGCGGCAAGAAAACGCGCCGCAAGATGAAGGTGAAGGAAGCGCTCAAGGTCCTCACCGACGAAGAAGCCGGCAAGATGCTGAACGACGAAGAGGTGAAAACCAAGGCCGTGCAGAACGTCGAGCAGAACGGCATTGTTTTTCTCGACGAGATCGACAAGATCGCCTCGCGCAACGAAGCAGGCGGCGGCGAAGTCTCACGTCAGGGCGTGCAGCGCGATCTGTTGCCGTTGGTGGAAGGCACCACGATCAACACCAAATACGGCATGGTGAAGACCGATCACATTCTCTTCATTGCGAGCGGCGCATTCCATCTGGCCAAGCCGAGCGATCTGATTCCGGAACTGCAAGGCCGCTTTCCGATTCGCGTCGAACTGGATTCGCTGTCGGTGAAGGACTTCGAATCGATCCTGGTGTCCACGGACGCGAGCCTCGTCAAGCAATACCAGGCACTGCTCGCCACTGAAGACGTGCACCTCGAATTCGCCGACGACGGCATTCGCCGCCTCGCCGAGATCGCGTATTCGGTGAACGAGAAAACCGAGAACATCGGCGCACGCCGCCTCTACACGGTGATCGAAAAGCTGCTCGAGGAAGTCTCGTTCGCGGCCGGCAATCATTCGGGCCGGACGGTGCAGATCGACGCGACCTATGTCGATCGCGCGCTGAACGAAGTGGCCGAAGATGAGGATCTGTCGCGCTACGTGCTGTGATGTCGATGCTGAGATTGCCTCAAGCCGTTGTGTTCCTTGCTTGAGGTAGATCAGATGTGAGGCATACAAAAAACGGGCTGCCCTTCGATAAGGCAGCCCGTTTTCATTTGCCTACGGCGAGCGGAGTTGAAACTCCGCGCCTACTGCTTGACCGGCCGCTTCGCCAGCTTGCGCTGCAGCGTGCGCCGGTGCATGTTCAACGCGCGCGCGGTAGCCGAGATATTGCCGCCGTGCTCGGCGAGCACGCGCTGAATATGCTCCCACTCCAGACGCGCAACCGACAACGGCGTGGGATGCTCGATCGCCTCTTCGGCTTGTAACGCGCTCGCCTCACTTTGCAGCGCCGACAGAATCGTCTCGACGTTGGCAGGTTTCGCCAGATAGTTATCGGCGCCGTCTTTCACCGCCTGCACCGCGGTGGCGATGCTCGCATAGCCGGTGAGCACCAGCATGCGCGCGTCGGGCTGCAAGTCGCGCAAAGGCGCAACGAGCGTGAGGCCGGAGTCATTGCCGAGATGCAGGTCCACCGTAATCTGGCTGAACTTCTGCTGATTCGCCAGCTTGATCGCCTCATCCGCGTTGTGCGCTTCGCTCACCGTGTAACCGCGCCGGGTGAGGCCGCGGGCGAGGATGCCGGAGAACACCTCATCGTCGTCGATCACCAGAAAATTCATTTCACTCATGCCTGTTTCTCCGTGTTGGATGGCGCGGCGCCTTGACGGCCCGCGCCAGAAAATTTGCGCCCGGCGAGCGGCAGTTTCAGGACCGCACGCGTGCCACGCGGCTTGATCGTGCTGACATCGGTCAGTTCGATCGATCCCTTGAGACGCGCGGCCGCCGAAAAAGCCAGATAGAGGCCCACGCCATGCCCACCTTGCGTACTCTCGACCGGCATCGCTCCGAGCGAACCGCGCAATGTAGCCGGAATGCCCGGGCCTGCATCGCATACCTCGAATACGATCTGGTCGCCGCGCGCCGCCAGCGTGCAGGCCAGCGTCACGTGATCGCGGCTTGCACGCGCCGCGTTGTCGAGCAAAATCGTGAGAATCTGGCTCACGGCCACCGTATCGTCAAGACCGACATCCGCGGGAGGCACGCCGACCCGCTCGAACTTCACATGCGGATGACGCAGGCGCCACTGCTCGCCGAACGATTCAAGCCACTCGCCGACCGGTTGCCGGTGGGTGTTCGTCGACGCCCGGCTGCGTAAGCGCGCAAGCGCCGACGTACACAAACTCATTTGCTGTTCGAGCAACTCGAGATCGGCGCTGTAAGGCGCAAGTCCCTTATCGGAACGCGCCGCATCTCGTAATTCTTCGGACAACATTGCAATTGTAGACAACGGCGTGCCGATTTCGTGCGCGACGGTGGCGGCCTGCACACCGAGCGCGACCGCGCGTTCGTCGTGAAGCAAGCGCTGCTGCGCGTCGCCGAGCGCTGCGTCACGTAGCCGCAGCGCTCGCGACATGCGCGCGACGAACCATGCAATGAGGCCGACGCTAACCATGAAGTTCACCCACATGCCCGCTCGGTAGTAGTCGAACAGGTTGGCGGGATTGTCAAGATTCAGCGGCACGGAGTCGAAACCGAGGACCGCGTAGCAGGCCACGGCGAACGCCGCGAGCCACGCCATCAGAGACCACGGCAGCACGGCCGCGGCAATAGCGAGCGATGGCAGGTAGAGCGAAACAAATGGATTGGTCGTGCCGCCAGAGAGAAACAGCAGCGCGGACAACGCACCCAGATCGACCCAGATCTGGCCGAACAATTCCATGTTGGATTCGGGCCGCTGCTGCGAGACGCGCCACCACGTGATTCCGTTGAAGATCACTTCGAGCGCGATCACGAGCAGCATGGCGGGCAGCGGCAAATGCACGCCGACGAAGATCTGCACGAACGCAATCGTCATCAACTGGCCGATGATCGCGAGACTGCGCAGCCAGAACAGATGTCCGAGATTGACGCGGCCGGTGTTGGTTATACGATGCATGACTTGAGTTTACCTGTTCGGACTCGTCCGACTTACCTCGCGGCCTTGCGCCGGTAACATGGAAATTTTGCGATAGCGCCGCACGGACGATCTGTTCTTCGGCTCCTCCGTCGCGCAACCCATCCATGCTACCTACTTCCGATAGCGAGGCCGACGCCTCCTCAGCTTTCCTGACCGTTCTGCGACAAGCCGCCGCAGCGCGGCAAACCGGCATCGCGCAAGCCGAAGCCGACTGCCTCGCTGCCGCGGCGCGAATCCATTCACTCGACGGCGCGTCGCTCGACTCGCTCACGGCTACGCTGCTCGAACAACACCGCTCCGGCGACGCAATCGAACTCGCCGCCATTATTGCCCAACTCGATCCCCGCAACGCGCTTGCGCACTTTCGTTTGGGCTACGCGCTGCAGATGGCGAACCGGCATCACGAGGCCATCGCCCCGTACCGTCACACCCTCGCAATCGATCCTCGATTGCCGCGCCTGCGCAGCAATCTCGCCGCTGCACTGATGCTCACCGGCGGCGACCTGAACGAACAGATCGCGCTGCTGGAAAGCGCCGTCCGGGATGCCCCCGACGAGGGCAACGGCTGGACCAATCTCACGCACGCCTACCGCACGAACATGGATCTGCCGCGAGCGCTCGAAGCCGGCGCAAATGCCGTGCAACGCGCGCCGCATAGCCCGCTGGCGCACAACAACTATGCGCTGACGCTGCGTGAGGCGCAACGCTGGGACGACGCGGCGCAAGCCGCCCAAACCGCTTGCGCGCTGGCCCCCAACAATGCCACCATGCGCTCCAATCTCTCCATGCTGCAACTCCTGCGCGCCGATTACGCGCATGGCTGGGCATCGCACGAGGCGCGCTGGGACGGCTCTTCGGAACTGGGCGGCAACCGTCCGGCGATGCCGGCACCGCTTTGGCATGGCGAACCGCTCGCCGGCAAAACGCTGCTCGCGTGGGGCGAGCAAGGCATGGGCGACCTGTTGCAGTTCTGCCGCTATGTCCCGATGCTGGCCGAACGCGTGCATCGCGAGGGTGGCCGTCTCATCTGGAATTCGTTCCCGCAGATGGGCGCACTGCTCGCGCGCAGCCTGGGCGGTCATGCGGACGAGTTTTCAGCCGGCGGCGGCGTCGAATCGCTACCGGCGTTCGACTACGAGATTCCGCTGCTGAGCCTGCCGTTGATTTTCGACACACGCGAAGCAACTATTCCGGCAGCGCCCTATTTGCGGGCAGATCAGGCATCCACCGCCGCATGGCAAAAGCGGTTTGCCGGCGAAGCGAGGCTCAAAGTTGGGCTGACATGGACCGGCAGCCATGGTCATCAACGCAATCCGTTCCGGCGTGTCGGTTGGGAGCGCTATGCGGCTCACTTCGGTGGCATGCAGGACGTGGCGTTCTATTCATTGCAGCCGGGCGCCGGCGCGGATGTGGCGGCGGCACGCGCAGCCGGCCTGCCGATGACCGACTACACCGCCGAATTCGCGAGCTTCGACGACACCGCCGCGTTCATGAGCGCGCTCGATCTGGTCATCACGGTTTGCACCTCGGCGGCGCATCTGAGCGGCGCGCTCGGCCAGCGCACCTGGGTGCTGCTCGACGTCAACCCCCACTGGGTCTGGCTGCTCGACCGTAGCGACAGCCCGTGGTATTCGAGCGCCACGTTGTATCGGCAGCCGCAATTCGGTCAATGGGAGCCGGCGCTGGAAGCCGTCGCGCGTGACCTGAGCGCGCTTGCGGCCCAGCACCGCCGCGCGGCCTAACTCGGCGGTACTGTCGGAAGCCAAGCGCTTTCGTAGGCCGGCGGCACTTTTGGAAGCCTGCGGCGCTTTCCCGATCCGGCGACTCTTGCCTCAGACGGTTCCACTCCCAGCGGCTTCAGCGCCAATCACGCGCCGCCAGACCGCCCCTGAGCCGCCAGCGCAATCTCCCCGACAAGACATTCAGGGCACAAACAGCGCCCGGCCGGGTCGAGCCGGTCCGCCGGCATTGGCGGCATTTCGCGGCACCAGCAGTCGAATGGCTGCCCATGCATGGCGCAATCGAACGCATTGCCGCAGCGCGGGCAGCGCGCACTGCTTTCGGAGCGGGAAACAGACGGTTTCATGACGGGCCGGATAGCCTCGCTTCAGCCGGGATCAGGAAATGATGCCACGACTGGCGAGGCCCCGTGAGTCGTCCGTTCGGCTAGTTCACGGGCGCCTCCAAAGCGCGGTACGCTTCGTCGTCCGGCTGGCGTCCGCCGCATGTCATTGCGCAGCGCGCAAACCCGCTGGCGCCCACCGCCCGCGCAACTATCGAAAACCCTGCTGCAGCGCGCCAGTCCTGTACAATTCGCCCTGTTTTAACTGTTCCGTGCCTGAGCCTGCCGCCATGTCCGAGCTTCCCGACCTTTCGCAGATCGCGCCCACCCTGAAGGCTGAAATCCTGGCCGAGGCGCTGCCCTACATTCGTCAGTATCACGGTAAAACCGTGGTCATCAAATACGGCGGCAACGCCATGACCGAAGAGCGGCTCAAGCAAGGCTTCGCGCGCGACGTGATCCTGCTCAAGCTGGTCGGCATCAATCCGGTTATCGTGCACGGCGGCGGTCCGCAAATCGACCAGGCGCTGAAGAAGATCGGCAAACAGGGCACGTTCATCCAGGGCATGCGCGTCACCGACGAAGAGACGATGGAAGTCGTCGAATGGGTGCTCGGCGGTGAAGTGCAGCAGGACATCGTCACGCTGATCAACCACTTCGGCGGCCACGCGGTCGGCCTGACGGGCAAGGACGGCGGCCTGATCCACGCGCGCAAGATGCTGATGCCGGATCGCGACAATCCGGGCCAGTACGTCGATATCGGGCAGGTGGGTGAAGTCGAGGCGATCAATCCGGCGGTCGTGAAAGCGCTGCAGGACGACGCGTTCATTCCGGTGATCTCGCCGATCGGTTTCGGCGAAGACGGCCTCTCGTACAACATCAACGCGGATCTGGTCGCGGGCAAGCTGGCGGTCGTGCTGAACGCCGAAAAGCTCGTAATGATGACCAACATCCCCGGCGTCATGGATAAGGAAGGCAATCTGCTGACCGATCTGTCGGCGCGCGAAATCGACGGTCTGTTCGCCGACGGCACGATCTCCGGCGGCATGCTGCCGAAAATCTCGTCGGCGCTGGACGCGGCCAAGAGCGGCGTGCGGTCGGTGCACATCATCGACGGCCGTATCGAGCACTCGGTGCTGCTGGAAATTCTCACCGAACAGCCGTTCGGCACGATGATCCGCTCGCATTGAGTCCTGCATCAAACCCGGCACACGCGGCGCGTCAGCATGGCGTCGCCCGTGTGCCGCGCTGTTGCGCTGGCCGGTCGTACGGCACGCACAGCTTCTTCAGCGGTCCGCAAAGCCACCGCCACCGCGCGCCAACCCGCTCCCCCGCTTTTCTCGCCACCCGCACCGTGAACCTTTCGCGTTCGCCGCGTGAAGCAATTTTTCGCGCCTGAACGGCGCCTTCCATCATGCGCACTGCCACTCCCGCTCCCGCTTCCAGACGCCGTCGTCCGCATATCGCAGGAGGCCATCCGGTCTGGCTGTTCGATCTCGACAACACGCTGCATCACGCATCGCACGCGATCTTTCCGGCGATCAATCGAGGGATGACGCAGTACATCATCGACGCGCTGCAGGTGGACATCGACGAAGCCAACCGGCTGCGCACCGGCTATACACAACGCTACGGTGCAGCGCTGCTCGGCCTGGCGCGTCACCATCCGCTCGATCCGAACGACTTCCTGAAGGTCGTGCACACCTTCCCCGACCTCGGCTCGATGATCCGTCATGAACGCGGCGTCGCGCGCCTCGTCGCGGCGCTGCCGGGCCGCAAGATCGTGCTGACCAACGCGCCCGAAGCCTATGCACGCGCGGTGCTTGCCGAACTGCGAATCGAGCGTCTGTTCGAACAGGTGATCGCCATCGAACACATGCGCGATCGCCGCCGCTGGCGCGCCAAACCCGACCACGCAATGCTGCGCAAGGCCATGCGCGACGCGCACGTATCGCTGAAGGACGTGATCCTCGTCGAAGACACGCGCTCGCATCTCAAGAACTACCGGCGGCTCGGCATCCGTACGGTGTGGATCACCGGCCACCTGCCGCGCAAGCCGCACGCGGACGGCGTGTCGACTCGCCTGCCGGGCACTGGCCGGCCGCACTATGTCGACCGGAGCATTCGTTCGTTAAAATCGCTACGACTGGGCACCCGCTCGGTTCGATTGAAGAGACAGCAGACGGGACGACAGCCATGCAGCCGATCGACAAGCCTGACGAAGTCTTAACCGAACACGAACCGACCAACACGCTCGCCGCGCCGCGCGCACAGCGCCTGAAACCGGGCGAGCGCCGCGTGCACATCCTCCAGACGCTCGCGGCGATGCTGGAGGTGCCCAAGAGCGAAAAGATCACCACCGCGGCGCTCGCCGCCCGGCTCGGCGTATCGGAAGCCGCGCTGTACCGTCATTTCGCCAGCAAGGCGCAAATGTTCGAAGGGCTGATCGAGTTCATCGAGCAGACCATCTTCGGGCTCATCAACCAGATCGCCGTTAAGGAAAGCAATGGCGTACTGCAGGCGCGCGCGATCGCGTTGATGCTGCTCAACTTCCCCGCGAAGAATCCCGGCATGACGCGCGTGCTGACGTGCGAGGCGCTGGTCGGCGAGCATGAGCGGCTGACCGAGCGCGTCAATCAGATGCTGGAGCGGGTCGAGGCGTCGTTGAAACAATGTCTGCGCCTCGCGCAAACGGAGGCGAACACGGGCGCGAACTCGGGTGAAGGCGTCGTCCCGTTGCCCGCCGGCTACGACCCCGCGATCCGCGCGAGTCTGCTGCTGAGCTACATCATCGGCCGCTGGCACCGCTATGTGCGCAGCGGCTTTGCGCGGCCGCCCGCCGAACACGCCGACGCGCAACTGCTGCTGATTCTTCAGTAGTCCGCGCGGCATGCGCTGCGCCCCGCGACGTTGCCGCATGAAAATTTCCGCTATACTTTGCGCCTGACTGCGGCACCCCGACTCATTCGGAACCGTTGTCCGCAACACCCCGAACACCTGCTTGAAAAACATATACGCGCCGATTTGCTGACTCGATTGCGGGCGCGAGAACTGCCGGGAACGTGTCCCGCGGTTCACTATAAATGCGGCTAAAGAGGTCGTCAGCCGCGCACACAGTCTTTCCTCCGTGCTCTTGCCGACGCCGTTTAGCCGCCCTGTTTCATTAAATGGCGGAATGAATGGAATCGATCGGTATCGTCGCTCCCCAAAAAATGCATTTCACCGAGCCACTGCAGTTGCAGAACGGCAGCTCGCTGGCCGGTTACGACCTGATGGTCGAGACTTACGGCACGCTCAACGCCGCGCGTAGCAACGCGGTGCTGGTGTGTCACGCGCTCAACGCGTCGCATCATGTGGCAGGCGTATACGCCGATAACCCCAAGGACATTGGCTGGTGGGACAACATGGTCGGGCCGGGCAAACCGCTCGACACCGACAAGTTCTTCGTGATCGGCGTGAACAACCTGGGGTCGTGCTTCGGTTCGACCGGGCCGATGAGCATCGATCCGGCCACCGGCCAGCCATACGGCGCGACATTCCCCGTCGTGACGGTGGAAGACTGGGTCAACGCCCAGGCGCGCGTCGCCGATCAGTTCGGCATCACGCGCTTCGCCGCGGTGATGGGCGGCAGCCTCGGCGGCATGCAGGCGCTCGCGTGGAGCATGATGTATCCGGAGCGCGTCGGTCATTGCATCGTGGTCGCGTCCACGCCCAAGCTGTCGGCGCAGAACATCGCGTTCAACGAGGTTGCGCGCTCGGCGATTCTGTCGGACCCTGACTTCCACGGCGGCAACTACTACGCACACAACGTGAAGCCGAAGCGCGGCCTGCGCGTCGCGCGCATGATCGGCCACATCACGTATCTGTCGGACGACGACATGGCCGAGAAATTCGGCCGCTCGCTGCGCCGCGCGGAAGGCGCGCTGGATGCGTACAACTTCAACTTCGACGTGGAATTCGAGGTGGAGTCGTACTTGCGTTACCAGGGCGACAAGTTCGCCGACTACTTCGATGCGAACACGTACCTGCTGATCACCCGCGCGCTCGATTACTTCGACCCGGCCAAGGCCTTCGAAGGCGATCTGACCGCCGCGGTCGCGCACACCACCGCGAAGTATCTGATCGCCAGCTTCACAACCGACTGGCGTTTCGCGCCGGCCCGCTCGCGCGAACTGGTGAAAGCGCTGCTCGACCACAAACGCACGGTCACCTACGCGGAAATCGATGCGCCGCACGGCCACGACGCCTTCCTGCTCGACGACGCGCGCTATCACAACCTGATGCGCGCCTACTACGAACGTATCGCAAAGGAGGTGAACGCATGAACCAGCGAGCACTCGATTACCTGGCGCTGCGCCCGGACTTCCGCGCGATCGCCCGCTGGGTCGAACCGCGCGCCAGCGTGCTGGATCTGGGTTGCGGCGACGGCTCGCTGCTCTCGCTCCTGACCGAAGAACTGGACGTGCAGGGCTACGGCATCGAAATCAACGACGCGGGCGTGCTGGCCTCGACGCAAAACGGCGTCAACGTGATCCAGCAGAATCTGGAAGACGGCCTGCGCCTCTTCGAAGACGCCAGCTTCGATTTCGCGATTCTGTCGCAGACGCTGCAAACCATTCATCAGACGGCTGCGATCCTGCGTGAGACCGTGCGGGTCGGCAAGGAATGCATCGTGTCGTTCCCGAATTTCGGCTACTGGGCGCATCGGCTCTCCGTGCTGCAAGGCCGTATGCCAGTGTCGAAGTCGCTGCCTTATCAGTGGCACAACACACCGAACGTGCGGGTGCTCACTATCGAGGATTTCGAGGCGCTGGCGCCGGAAGTCGGCATCGAAATTCTCGACCGCGTGGTGCTGCACGACGGTCAGGTGGTGCGGTGGGGGGTGAACTGGCGTGGTAGTCTTGCGGTCTATCGCGTCAAGAAAAGCTAACGCAAGTTATCCACATGTCGAACCCGCCGCACGAGGCGCCTGCACTTACCGCTCACGAAGAACATCCCGGCTGGCGCGCGTTCCTGAATACGCGCATGCTGATCTGCGTCTTTCTCGGCTTTACGTCGGGACTGCCGCTGTTCACGCTCGTCTATCTGGTGCAGGCGTGGTTACGCTCAGAAGGCGTCAATCTGAAGGAAATCGGCCTCTTTGCGCTGATCCAGTTCCCGTACACCTGGAAATTCATCTGGGCGCCGCTGATGGACCGCTACGTCCCGCGCTTTCCGGGCTGGCGTCCGGGCAGACGGCGCGGCTGGATGCTGGTCACGCAGATTCTGGTGGCCGGCGCCATCGCCACCTTGGGATTCGTGTCGCCTAAAGATTCGATCTGGACGGTGGCGGCTTTGACTGCGCTGGTCGCGTTCTTCGGCGCCAGTCAGGACATCGTGATCGACGCCTATCGGCGTGAACTGCTGAGCGATACACAGCAGGGGCTCGGCAACGCGGTGCATGTGAACGCCTATAAGATCGCGGCGCTGGTGCCCGGTTCGCTGGCGTTGATTCTGTCCGACCATTTGCCGTGGACCACGGTGTTCATCGTAACGGCCGCGTTCATGCTGCCCGGCATGGTGATGACACTGGTGGTGCGTGAACCCGAAGTACACGGCACGCCGCCAAAAAATCTGCGCGAAGCGATCGTGCAGCCGTTCAAGGAATTCATTCAGCGCGACGGCTGGCGCGGCGCGCTGTTCGTGCTCGGTTTCATCTTTCTGTACAAGCTCGGCGACACGATGGCGACCACGCTGTCCACCTCGTTCTTTCTCGACATCGGCTTTTCGCGCACGCAGATCGGCGTGATCGCCAAGACCACCGCATTCGGCGCGAGCCTGGCGGGTGGGATCGTCGGCGGGATCTGGCTGATGAAAATCGGCATCGGCCGGGGGTTGTGGATCTTCGGCATCCTGCAGATGGTATCGACGCTCGGCTTCGCGTGGCTCGCGCATCTCGGACCGGCTTCGCCCGGTCTCGTGGCGATCTACGATATCGCCGTCTGGATGAGCGAGGGCACGACGAAGCTGCTCGCGCTGGTGGGCGTCGATTGGGCCGTGCAACTCGAACCGCGTTCAGTTGCGCTGGCACTCGTCTACGGCTTCGAAACCTTCGCCACCGGACTGACGATGGCAGCGTTCACCGCCTATATCGCCAGCACTACGGATCCGCGCTACACCGCCACCCAATTCGCGCTCTTCACGAGCCTGGCTTCGGTGCCGCGCACATTGGCTTCGGCGGCGAGCGGCTACGTGGTCGCGCAGATCGGCTGGTTCGATTACTTCGTCGTTTGCACCGCGCTGGCGTTGCCCGGCATGTTGCTTCTGCTGCGCATCGCGCCGTGGAGAGCGCCGTGAAGGCGCTTCTCTCGAAGGGCGCGCCGCGCTCGATTACGTCCCAGCGTCCTGCACTCAAGGGCGGCCACGCAGCGCTGCGCGCGGTGTGGGCGCTCGGCTGTGCGAGCCTGATGTTGGCCGCGCCATTGAGCGCCTATGCGGCAGGCGCGCCGGCGCTCGCTACCAGCGCACCCGCTGCAACACCTGCGCCAGCGCCGGCCACGCCTGCCGCGCCAACGGCGAGATCCCCGGCGGCTGCCTCGAGTGCGGAAAGCGCGACATCGGCGGCGCAGAGTGCGAACAGCACCACCAGCGCTCCGGGCGCCAGCAGCGCGGCGGCCGCTGCGACGCCGTCCTCGTCATCTCAATCGACGCAGCCGCCACCGGCTCCGGTTACCGCCAGAACGCCCGCCGCGACATCGACGCCGTCCGCCGCAGCGGCCAAAGCGCCCGCCGTCCCGTCGATGCCCGCTCCCGCGTCCGCACCGTACAGCCCAAATACGCAGTTGCGTTACGGCGGCTACCTGGTGTTCCGCAACCTGATCCCATCGCCGATGCTCGAGGCGCAAGCCGCCGAGGAATTCAGCCAGATCGCGTACGGCGCCGAGCACGCTAACCGTCTGTACGGCGACACCGACGCGCACGTCACGCGCGTGCGCTCGATCGTCGACCAGATGATCCCGTACTCGTTGAAGTGGAACGAACGGGCCAAGAACTGGAAGTGGGATGTGGCGGTGGTGCGCTCGCCCGACATCCGCATGTACTGTCTGCCGGGCGGCAAGATCGTCGTCTACGGCGGCCTGCTCGACCGCGCGCGTCTGAACGACAACGAACTGGGCATGTTGATCGGCCATGAGATCGCCCACGCGCTGCGGGAACATGCACGCGAGCGGCTCGGCCAACTGCAGGCGAGCCAGCTCGACTCGTCCGGTACGATCCCGCAGTTGTTCGGGCTCGCCGATCTGGGCGCGGCGCCGCTCGGCATCGGCTCGCGTCTGTTGGAAATGAAGTACGAGAATACCGACGAGACCGAAGCCGACGTGATCGGCAGCGATATCGCGTCGCGCGCCGGTTTCGATCCGCGCGCGGCGGTCACGCTGTGGGACAAGCTGGCGCAGGCCACGCGCGGCAATCGCGATCAGGGCTTCATCTACGTGCACCCCTACACGCCGGCGCGCCGTCAGGACATCATCAAGCGCTTGCCCGACATGCTGCCGCTCTATGCGAAGGCGATAGGCAAAACGGTAGATGCGTTGCCGGACTACGCCGGCATGGGCCGACCGAGCCGCAAACTGGTCCGCGATTGACTTGCGCGGGCCTCAAGCGCCCGCGATCGTTCTCTAACGAAACAACTTCCGGCGTTGATTTCAGCCTCGCGTACCACGCCGCGGGCTGTGCTTACTTCTTGACCTTGTGGTCGTAATCCACCGTCAGCGGCGCATGGTCGCTGAACTTGATATCGCGGAACACGTCGGTGCGTTTCGCCTTGCTCGCGATACCCGGCGTCGCGATCTGATAATCGATCCGCCACCCGACGTTCTTCGCATACGCCTGACCGCGATTGCTCCACCACGTGTACTGTTCGGGCCGCTGGTCGAGCGTGCGGAATACATCGACGTAGCCCACTTCATCGAATAATTTGGTGAGCCATGCGCGCTCTTCCGGCAGGCAACCCGAGTTCTTCTGGTTGCTCTTCCAGTTCTTGATGTCGATTTCCTTGTGGACGATGTTGACGTCGCCGCACACAATCACTTCGCGCTCCTTGGCCAGTTCCGCGAGATGCGGCATGAACTCGTCCATGAAACGGTATTTGGCCTGCTGGCGCTCGTCCCCGCTCGAACCGGACGGCACATACACCGAAATCACCGACAGCTTGCCGAAACGCAGTTCCACATAGCGCCCTTCCGGGTCGAATTCCTCGCTGCCGAAACCGATCACCACTTCGTCCGGTTCGTGACGCGTGTAGACGCCCGCGCCGCTATAACCCTTCTTCACGGCGTGCTGAAAATAGCCGGTGAAGTTATGCGGCGCCATGAATTCCGGCGTCATATCGTCCTGCGAGCATTTGATTTCCTGCACGCACAGCACGTCGGCCTTCTGTTCTCCGAACCAGTCGAAAAAGCCTTTCTTCGCCGCTGAACGGATGCCGTTCAGGTTCGCGGTAATCACACGCAACATGTCGTTCCTTTTATGTTCGATTCGTTTCTGAAGCAAAAGGGCACGGTCACTCGACCTTGATGCCCTTCAGCGATTCTTTGGCAGGCGGATATTCGAGCTTGAGCGCCTCGAAGGCGCGCAACAGCAACTCAGCCACCATCACATTGCGATGCGTCTTCGAGTCAGCCGGAATCACGTACCACGGCGCGTACTCAGTCGATGTTGCCGCCATCGCGTCCTGATACGCCGCCTGATATTTGTCCCACTGCTTGCGCGCCTCGAGATCGGCGACGTCGAATTTCCAGTGCTTGCTCGGATCGTCGATGCGCGCTTGCAGACGCGCACGCTGCTCGTCTTTCGAAATGTGCAGCATGCATTTGACGATGGCCGTGCCGCTATACGCCAGCAACTCTTCGAACTGGCGGATGTGGCAACAGCGTTGCACGAAGGCTTGCGAGTCCAGGCTGCCGAGCACGGTAGGCACCAGCAGATCTTCGTAGTGACTGCGGTTGAAGATCGTCAGTTCGCCGGCGGCGGGTGCTTGCGAATGCACGCGCCAGAGAAAATCGTGCGCGAGTTCGACCGGCGTTGGCGCCTTGAACGGCACGATGCGCAAGCCAAGCGGATCGACTTCGTGAAACACGGCGCGAATCGTGCCGTCCTTGCCGCTCGTGTCCATGCCCTGCAGCACCAGCAACACGCGGCGCGTCTGCTGCGCGTGCAAACATTCCTGCAGCGTGTCGAGCTTCGCGCCGATCTCCGACAGACGCGTCCTGTCGGTATCTTTCGAACCGGTCGAAAACGGCTTGGCGGCCGGATCGAAATCGCTCAGCGAGAATTTGCTTTTTTTCTTGCCGTCGTCGAAATACGGCACGCGGAAATCGTCAAGTTCGGGTTGCTTGGCCATCCACACACTCCCCTGATCTGCGTTCGCCTAAATGGACCTGCAAAAATGAAACGGGCTGTTGCCCCACTTTCGTTTCCGGCAACAGCCCGTCTTGACCTGAGCTATAACGCTTCAGTCGTTCGTGCTCAACTCAACTTCAACTCAGGACAGCTTCTTCTTCAGCAGTTCGTTCACCTGCGCCGGATTGGCCTTGCCCTTGGTCGCTTTCATGGCCTGGCCGATCAGCGCGTTAAACGCCTTTTCCTTACCGGCGCGGAATTCCTCGACCGACTTCTGGTTCGCGGCGAGCACTTCGTCGATGATCGCTTCGAGTGCGCCGGTATCCGAAATCTGCTTCAGCCCCTTCGCCTCGATGATGCGATCGGCGGCGGCTTCGTCGGTGGCTTTCTCTTCCCAGATCGCGAGGAAAATTTCCTTGGCGATCTTGTTAGAGATCGTACCGTCGGCGATACGCTGCAGCAGCAACGCGAGTTGCGCGGACGACACCGGGCTCTCAGCAAAGTCGAGACCCTCGCGATTCAGTTGCGACGACACTTCGCCCATCAGCCAGTTAGCCGCGACCTTGGCGTTGGCCGGCCCGACTTTGCTCACCACCGCTTCGTAGTACGCAGCCATGGCTTTGCTCGACGTCAGCACGTTGGCGTCGTACGGCGTCAAACCATATTGCGACACGAAGCGCTGTTGAATCGCCACCGGCAGCTCCGGCATCTCGCTCCTCACGCGCTCGACCCACGCCGCGTCGATTACGAGCGGCATTAGATCGGGATCGGGGAAATAGCGGTAATCGTGCGCGTCTTCCTTGCTGCGCATGGAGCGCGTTTCGCGTTTGTCCGGATCGTACAGACGCGTTTCCTGCACCACCGTGCCGCCATCTTCGATCAGTTCGATCTGACGGCGCACTTCGTACTGGATCGCTTCTTCGAGGAAGCGGAACGAGTTCAGGTTCTTGATCTCGGCGCGCGTGCCGAACTCCGCCTGGCCGACCGGGCGCACCGATACGTTCGCGTCGCAACGGAACGAGCCTTCTTGCATGTTGCCGTCGCAGATGCCGAGCCATGTCACGAGCGTGTGCAGCGTCTTCGCGTAGGCGACCGCTTCGGCCGCGCTGCGCATTTCCGGCTCGGTGACGATTTCGAGCAACGGCGTGCCGGCGCGATTCAGATCGATGCCGGTCATGCCCGCGAAGTCTTCGTGCAACGACTTGCCCGCGTCTTCTTCGAGGTGAGCGCGCGTGAGATTGACGACCTTTTCATACGCCGGGGTGCCCGCCTTTTCGTTGGCCGGCACCTGAATCGTCACCTGACCGCCCTGCACCACGGGGATTTCGTACTGGCTGATCTGATAGCCCTTCGGCAGATCGGGGTAGAAATAATTCTTGCGCGCGAAGATGCTGCGCGGCGCCACCGTCGCGCCGATCGCGAGGCCGAACTGGATCGCGCGCTCCACAGCGCCGCGGTTCATCACCGGCAACGTGCCCGGCAACGCCAGATCGACGGGGCACGCTTGCGTGTTCGGCGCAGCGCCGAATTGCGTAGCGGCTCCCGAGAAAATCTTCGATTGGGTCGACAGTTGCGTGTGGGTCTCCAGACCGATCACGACTTCCCATTGCTTGGCCATGGTGCTCACACTCCTGCCGGTGCTTTGCGGTGCCAGTCGGTCGCGCGCTGGAACGCGTCGGCCACCTGCAGCATCCGGGCTTCATTGAAATAGTTGCCGATGATCTGCAAACCCACCGGACGCTGCGCGTTCGCGCCCGCGCCGAAACCGCACGGCACGCTCATGCCCGGCAAACCGGCGAGGCTCACCGACAGCGTGTAGATGTCGGCCAGATACATCTGCACCGGATCGTCGCCCTTCGCGCCGAGGTCCCACGCCACCGACGGCGCAACCGGTCCCATGATCACGTCGCACTGCTTGAACGCTTCCTGGAAGTCCTGCGCGATGATGCGGCGGATCTTCTGCGCCTGCAGGTAGTACGCGTCGTAATAGCCGTGCGACAGCACGTAGGCGCCCACCAGTATGCGACGCTTCACCTCCGGGCCGAAACCTTCGGCGCGTGACTTCTTGTACATGTCGAGCAGATCGCGATACTCCGCCGCGCGATGACCGAAGCGCACACCGTCGAAACGCGACAGGTTCGACGAAGCCTCCGCCGGCGCGATCACGTAGTACACCGGGATCGACAACTCCGTTTTCGGCAGCGACACTTCGACGAGCGTGGCGCCAAGCGCTTCGTATTGCTTGAGCGCGGCGTCGATCGACGCGCGCACGTCGTCGGCAAGACCGGCGCCGAAATACTCTTTCGGCAAGCCGATGCGCAGGCCGGCGAGCGGCTTGCCGGCGCCGTCTTCCTTCCACGGCTTGCCGAGGTAGCGCGTGTAGTCTTCGTCGTCGCGCACGAGGCTGGTCGAATCGCGCTCGTCGAAACCGGCCATGGCGTTGAGCAGCGTGGCGCAATCCGCGGCGTTTTGCGCCATCGGACCGCCCTGATCCAGCGACGAGGCGAACGCGATCATGCCGTAACGCGACACGCGGCCGTACGTCGGCTTGATGCCGGTGATGCCGGAGAACGACGCCGGCTGACGGATCGAGCCACCGGTATCCGTCCCGGTTGCGGCAGGCGCAAGGCGCGCAGCCACGGCCGCTGCCGAACCGCCCGACGAACCGCCCGGCACGGCCTTGACATCCCACGGATTCTGCACGGGACCAAAGTACGAATTCTCGTTGGATGAGCCCATTGCGAACTCATCCATATTGGTCTTGCCCACGCACACCATGCCGGCGTTCTGCAGACGCGCGACCACGGTCGCGTCGAACGGGCTCTCGTAGTTCGACAGCATTTTTGAGCCGGCGGTGGAGCGCCAGCCCTTGGTGACGAACACGTCCTTGTGCGCGATCGGCAGGCCGACCAGCGGGCCGGCGTGGCCGGTATGCAGCAGGGCGTCCGCGGCTTTCGCCTGCGCGAGCGTCAGATCGGGATCGACCTGGATGAATGCGTTCAGGCTGTTGGCCGCATCGATCCGCTTCAGATAGAGCTGCGCCAGTTCGACTGCGGAGCATTCCTTGGCCGTCAGTGCGGCGCGCAGTTCGGTCAAACTTTTTTCATGCATTGCGTTTTATCCTGAAGAGCGCGGCAGCGCAGTCACGCTGCCGTGGAGGCGTTCGGCTGCCCGCCGGCAAACCGAGCCGAAGAAGCCGGAGACGACGGTCATGCAAGCGCCGGGCACATGAGGCGGTATGCCGCGAGTCGGCACATCGCCGCAAGGCTGGCTCGCACGCCGCGCCAGGCTCGATGCGCGGGTTTTACTCGATCACCTTCGGCACGAGATACAGGCCTTCCTGCACGGCCGGCGCCGGGCGCTGGAAAGCTTCGCGTGCGACCGTTTCGGTCACCGCGTCGTCACGCAGACGCAGCGCGACGTCTTCGATCTGCTCGATCGGATGGGCAAGCGGCGCGATGCCGGTGGTATCGACCGCCTGCATCTGCTCGACGAGGCCAAAAAAATCGTTGAGCTGGACAAGCGTGTGTTCAGCTTCGGCGTCGGCCAGTTCGAGCCGCGCAAGATGCGCGATGCGTTTTACATCGGTCAGGGTCAGAGCCATGCAGTCACCGGAAAATGTGGTGGACCGCCGCAGCACGGAAAACAACGCTGCGACAGCGGGTTACGACGCTGGAGGAAGACCTCGAAAAAGGGGCCAGCGGGGGCAAAAAGTGCCGTCCGTTTCCTTCAAAACATCCAAAATTATAAGGTATCATTACGCGTTCGACCCAAACCCGGACCGTCTTACCAAGGCCTTTCTGAACAATTCCCAAAGATAGTTCGGATTTTTCTGACCTGGCTTTGCACCGGCCTCCGGTAGACTCCCTCGCAGCTTCAAGTTCCTGTGGCGCCGCTTCCGCCCGGTTGAAGCTGTTATTTTTTCCGCTGCCGCCCTGCGCAACCATTGCGAGGCCCGGCCCCCAGCGAGACAGGATTTTGAATGTTCGGTTTTTTGCGCAGCTACTTCTCCAACGATCTGGCCATTGACCTCGGTACGGCCAACACGCTCATCTACATGCGTGGCAAGGGCATCGTCCTTGATGAACCGTCGGTGGTCTCGATCCGCCAGGAAGGCGGTCCCAACGGCAAGAAAACCATCCAGGCAGTCGGCAAGGAAGCCAAGCAGATGCTCGGCAAGGTGCCGGGCAACATCGAGGCGATCCGCCCCATGAAAGACGGCGTGATCGCCGACTTCACCGTCACCGAGCAGATGATCAAGCAGTTCATCAAAACTGCTCACGAATCGCGCATGTTCTCACCGTCGCCGCGCATCATCATTTGCGTGCCGTGCGGTTCGACTCAGGTCGAACGCCGCGCTATCAAGGAAGCCGCGCACGGTGCGGGCGCTTCGCAGGTGTACCTCATTGAAGAACCCATGGCTGCGGCCATCGGTGCCGGCCTGCCGGTGTCGGAAGCCACCGGCTCGATGGTCGTCGACATCGGCGGCGGCACGACCGAAGTCGGCGTGATCTCGCTCGGCGGCATCGTGTACAAAGGCTCGGTGCGCGTGGGCGGCGACAAGTTCGACGAAGCCATCGTCAACTACATCCGCCGCAACTACGGCATGCTGATCGGCGAGCAAACCGCCGAAGCCATCAAGAAGGAAATCGGCTCCGCTTTCCCGGGCTCCGAAGTCAAGGAAATGGAAGTGAAGGGCCGCAATCTGTCGGAAGGCATTCCGCGCAGCTTCACCATCTCCAGCAACGAAATTCTCGAAGCCCTCACCGATCCGTTGAACCAGATCGTGTCGTCGGTGAAGATCGCGCTCGAACAAACGCCGCCGGAACTCGGTGCGGACATCGCCGAGCGCGGCATGATGCTCACCGGCGGTGGCGCACTGCTGCGCGATCTGGACCGCCTGCTCGCCGAAGAAACCGGCCTGCCGGTGCTCGTCGCCGAAGACCCGCTGACCTGCGTTGTGCGCGGCTCGGGCATGGCGCTCGAACGCATGGACAAGCTGGGCAGCATCTTCTCGTACGAGTAAGCGAGCCCATCTCCATGTCAGTAGCGCGGATCAGGCAAACGGCCCCTTGCGGGCCGGTTTGCCATTGGCTGGGCCTGCCAGCCTCCGCGCGCTGAACGCGCGTCCCTCGCGCGCCGCCGTCTCACCCAACCGCTCACGCCCCCGGCGCCGACCATGGAATACAGTCCGCCGCCCCTGTTCAAGCAAGGACCGTCTGCCCTCGCACGACTCGTGTTTTTTGTCGTGCTGGCGCTCGCCCTGCTGATCTCCGACGCGCGCTTCAGAACGCTCGAAATCGTGCGTGGCGTGCTCGGCGCGGGTCTTTATCCGTTGCAACGCGCGGCCCTCGTGCCACGCGACATGTTCGTGGGCGCCGCCGACCTGGCCGTGACCAGCGCCACGCTGCGCAGCGAAAACGACAAGCTGCGCACCAAAGATCTGCGGCTTTCGCAGCAAGCCAATAAGGCCGCGGAACTGGCTGCCGAAAACGCGCATTTGCGCGCGCTTCTGCAACTGTCGCAGCGCTCCACCACAGAATCGCTGCCCGCCGAGATCCAGTACGACACGCGCGATCCGTTCACGCAGAAGGTCGTGATCGGCCGCGGTGCGCAGCAGGGCATCCAGAACGGTTCGCCGGTCGTCAATGAAGACGGCGTGATCGGCCAGGTGACGCGCGTGTTCCCGCTGCAAGCCGAAGTAACGCTGCTCACGGACAAGGATCAGGCCGTGCCCGTGCAGATCGTGCGCACCGGCCTGCGCAGTGTGATTTATGGCACGCCGAAGGGCGACACGCTCGATCTGCGCTTCGTGCCGATCAGCGCCGACATCCAGACCGGCGACGAACTCGTCACCAGCGGCCTGGACGGCGTGTATCCGCCGGGCCTGCCGGTTGCCAAGGTGGTGCGGGTCGACAAACAGGCCGATACGGCGTTCGCGCGCGTGATCTGCCTGCCGATCGCGCCGGTGCGCGGCGCACGTCAGTTGCTGGTGCTGCATTACGTGAACAATGTGCCGCCGCGTCCCGCCGAAGAGCCCGATGCAGCCACGGCCGCGAAAGACGCCAAAGCGAAGAAGGGCGCCAAGCCGGCCGACGGCAAAGCTGCAGCGGACAAATCTCCGGCAAAAGCGGGCGAAAAACCCGCCGCCGAGAAACCCGCGGCAGCCAAGCCCGCCGAAAAAGCGCCGGCCAAACCGGCCGTCGCCGACAAAAAATCCGCTCCCGAAAAGAAACCGGCCGCTGAGAAAAACGCGAAGCCGCCAGCCAAGCCAGGGGCCCAGCCATGAACCGTCCGCAATACATTCTGCAGCCGGTCAATCCCTACTTCATCTCGTTCAGTCTCGCCGCGGCGTTCCTGTTGAACCTGATGCCGTGGGGGCGCCTCGCCGGCGTACCGGACTTCGTGGCGCTCGTGCTGCTGTTCTGGAACGTGCACCAGCCGCGCAAAGTCGGCATGGGCATCGCTTTTTCGCTCGGTTTGCTGATGGACGTGCATAACGCCAGCCTGCTCGGCGAGCACGCGCTGGCGTACACATTGTTGTCGTACGGCGCGATCACGATTCACCGCCGCGTGCTGTGGATGTCGCTCGGCGTGCAGACCTTCGCGGTCATGCCGCTGCTGGTCGTCGCGCAACTGGTGCCGTTCGTGATCCGTCTGCTGACGGGCGCGGCGTTTCCGGGTTGGGGTTATCTGATCGACGGTTTTGTCGAAGCCGCGCTGTGGCCGGTCACCAGCGTGCTGCTGCTGATGCCGCAGCGCCGCCCGGCCGATCCGGACGATACTCGGCCAATTTGAACCCGCATCGAGCCCGCCGGCCGTTCTTGCCAGAACCCACTTTGCCGGCCCGCTCGACGCGCACCACTGTTCATGCCTTCCGGTTCCGGCCGGAAAAGGCGCACACTCATGATGGCCGTCACCCGGCCTTTTGCAGAATCGCATGACCGAATTCAAGGACACTCAGCAACAGCTCTCGAAGTTCCGCCTGCGCGTCGCGGCGGCGGGCCTGTTCGTGTTCGTCTGCTTCGGGTTGATCGGCTTCCGGTTCCTGTTCCTGCAGGTCTGGCACTACAGCAAATACTCGCTGCAGGCCGACGAAAACCGAATTTCCGTCGCGCCGATCGTGCCGAACCGCGGCATCATCACTGACCGCAACGGCGTCGTGCTGGCCAAGAACTACTCGGCCTACACGCTCGAACTGACGCCCTCGAAGCTGAACGACTCGATCGAAAACGTGATCGACAACCTGGCCACGGTCGTCTCGATCGACGCACGCGATCGCCGCCGTTTCAAGAAACTGCAGGAAGACTCGAAGAACTTCGAGAGCCTGCCGATCCGCACCCGCCTAACGGACGACGAAGTCGCGCGCTTCACCGCGCAGCGCTTCCGTTTTCCCGGCGTGGAAGTGCGCGCGCGCCTGTTCCGCCAATATCCGCTCGGGCCGACCGCGGCGCACGTGATCGGCTACATCGGCCGGATTTCGCAGCGCGACCAGGATCGTATCGACGACGCCAGCGACCAGAACGACAGCGATCCGGACCACTACGATCCGCGTCTGGACGCGAACAACTACAAGGGCACCGACTACATCGGCAAGATCGGTGTCGAGCAGAGTTACGAGACCGAGCTGCACGGCCAGACCGGTTTCGAGGAAGTGGAAGTGACCGCCGGCGGCCGCCCCGTGCGCACGTTGTCGCGCACGCAGGCAACGCCTGGCAACAACCTCGTGCTGTCTTTGGATATCGGGCTGCAGCAGGTCGCCGAGCAAGCCTTCGCGGGCCGCCGCGGCGCGCTGGTCGCGATCGAGCCGTCGACGGGCGACGTGCTCGCCTTCGTGTCCGCGCCGAGCTTCGATCCGAATTCGTTCGTCGACGGCATCGACCAGCAGACCTGGGACGATCTCAACAACTCGCCCGACCACCCGCTGCTCAACCGGCCGCTGCACGGCACCTATCCGCCGGGCTCGACTTACAAGCCGTTCATGGCGCTCGCCGCGCTGACGCTGCATAAACGCACGCCGAGCTGGGGTTTCCAGGATCCGGGCTCGTACACCTTCGGCGGCCACACGTTCCGCAACGACGTGCGCTCGGGCCAAGGCTGGGTCGACATGAACCGCGCGATCGTGGTGTCGAACGACACGTATTTCTACATGCTGGCACACGATCTCGGCGTCAACAATATCGCCAACTTCATGAAGCCGTGGGGCTTCGGCCAGATCACCGGCATCGACATTTCGGGTGAAGCGCGCGGCATCCTGCCGTCCACGGAATGGAAGCGCAAGGCGTACCGCAAGCCCGAACAGCAACGCTGGTATGAAGGCGAAACGATCAGTCTCGGCATCGGCCAGGGCTATAACTCGTTCACCATTCTTCAGCTCGCTCACGCCACGGCCACGCTCGCGAACAACGGCGTCGTGATGAAGCCGCACCTCGTGCGTGACATCGAAAATCCGATCACGAAGGAGACCCGGCCGGTCGTGCGCGATCCGAGCGACAAGATTGCGGTGAAGCAATCGGACATCGACATCATCAAGCGCGCGATGGAAGGCGTCGTGACCAACGGCACGGCGTCCAAGCTGTTCATCGGCGCGCAGTACCAGGCGGCCGGCAAGACGGGGACGGCGCAGGTCTACTCGCTGCAGGGCGCGAACTACAAGGGCCACGCGATCGCCGAACATCTGCGGGACCACGCGCTCTTCATCGCCTTCGCACCGGCCGAGCAGCCGAAGATCGCGCTCGCGCTGATCGTCGAAAACGGCGGCTGGGGTGCGGAATCGGCGGGCCCGATCGCGCGCAAGGTGCTCGATTACTACCTCGTCGGCAAGAACAAGCCGGGCGCTCAGGCGGCCGCCATCGAAGCAGCGGCGTCGGCGACCGAAGATGCGTCCGCGCCGGAAGTCGGCGGCGCACCGCCGTCGCCGCAGGACGGAGTGCAGCCGGTCAAGGTCGCGGCGGGCTTCACGGCCCTACCGATTCCCGGCGCGGCTTCGGCGGCAGCTGCGGCCTCGGCTGCGGCGGCTGCGAGGGCTGCATCCGCGGCGGCGGTTGCCTCTGCGCCTGCTGCTGCGTCAACGCCCGTGGGCGCCTCCGCGTCTGCCGCCACGAAGAATACAGCGTCGCGTAAATCCGGCGCCCCGCATAAACCCCGTCCGGCCAGCGAGCCGGCGCCGACTGCCGCCGCTGCATCGCGGGACAACGGCATTCAGGCCACGTCGCCACGCCAGCCGGTCTCCGGCGGCATCGACGAGTAAGGAGAAAGGCATGCAATTCGACAAGCGCGCCTGGCTCGACCGCATCAAGCGGATGTTTGCGGGCTTCGACCGCCCGCTCGCACTGATCGTGTTCCTGCTGTTGTGCGTCGGCATCGTTACGCTATACAGCGCGAGTCTGGATGTCCCCGGCCGCGTGGAGGACCAGTTGCGCAACATCATGCTGACGTTCGTGCTGATGTGGGCGCTCGCCAATGTGCCACCCACCACGCTGATGCGCTTCGCGGTTCCGCTCTATACATTCGGAATCGCGTTACTGGTCGCGGTGGCGCTATTCGGCCTCACGCGTAAGGGCGCGAAGCGTTGGATCAATGTCGGCGTGGTGATCCAACCGTCGGAAATCCTGAAGATCGCCACGCCACTGATGCTCGCGTGGTACTACCAGCGACGCGAAGGCGTGATGCGCTGGTATGACTTTCTAGTCGGCCTGTTGATCCTCGCGGTGCCGGTCGGCCTGATCGCCAAGCAGCCCGACCTCGGCACGGCCGTGCTGGTGTTCGCGGCCGGTCTCTTCGTGATCTACTTCGCGGGCCTGAGCTTCAAGTTGATCGTGCCGGTGCTGATTGCAGGCGTGATCGCGGTCGCGTCGATCGCGGCGTTCCAGGACAAGATCTGTCAGCCCGAAGTGCAATGGCCGCTGATGCACGACTACCAGAAGCACCGCATCTGTACGCTGCTCGATCCGACCTCCGATCCGCTCGGCAAAGGCTTCCACACGATCCAGGCGGTCATCGCGATCGGCTCGGGTGGTCCGCTTGGCAAAGGCTGGCTGAAGGGCACGCAGGCGCATCTGGAGTTCATCCCCGAGAAACACACCGACTTCATTTTCGCGGTGTTCTCCGAAGAGTTCGGGCTGGCGGGCGGCATCGTGCTGCTCACGCTGTACATGCTGCTGATCGCGCGCGGCCTGTATATCGCGGCCAATGGCGCGACGCTATTTGGACGCCTGTTAGCCGGCTCGCTAACCATGGCGTTCTTCACCTACGCGTTCGTGAATATCGGCATGGTGAGCGGCATCTTGCCGGTGGTCGGCGTGCCGTTGCCATTCATGAGTTACGGTGGGACCGCGTTGACGACGCTAGGGGTGGCTATCGGCCTCATCATGAGCGTCGCGCGGCAGAAGCGGTTGATGCAGAGTTAGTGCGGAGCCGCGCACGACATCGACGAGACACGCAGCAAAAGGGGCGCTCTTCGCACACACGGAGCGCCCCTTTTTTGTGTCCAACGGAGTTTATCCAACGCGACCGTTTTACTGCGGCTTGACTTCCTTCTGATCCCGCAACTGCGCGCTGAGTTGCTGATACTTGAGCCGCGCCGCCGGATCGCCCTGCGCCGCCGCAGCCGCGTAATAAGCACGCGCCACGTTGAGGTTCTTCTCCACGCCGTCGCCGCCTCGCTCGTAGAACGAGCCGGCCACGTATTGCGCGGTCATGTCGCCGCCCTCAGCCGCTTTCTTGTACCAGACGAACGCCTGCTTGTTGTCGCGCTCCGTGCCGCGTCCATCGAGGAACTGATTGGCCAGCGCCAACTCCGCCTGCACGTGTCCCTGCTGCGCCGCCTTCAGGAACCAGCGGTGCGCCTCAACCGGATCGCGCCCGACGAACTCGCCATCGTCGTACATCTTGCCGTACACGTATTGCGCGTGCGACATGTTGGCGTCGGCGGCCTTGCGCAGCCATTTCTTGCCTTCGTCGACATTGGCTGGGGTGCCTTCGCCGTTGAGCAGCATCATCGCGTAGTTGAACTCGGCGAGCCGGCTGCCGCGCTCGGCGGCCTTGCGGAACTCGACAAGCGCCGCGGCCAGATTGCCGGCGTTGTAGTCGGCGACCGCGGTTTGCGTCTCTGGATCGTTCGACTTCGCAACGCGGCTGTCTTGCGCATAGGCCGCGGCATTCGCCATCAATGCCGCTGTGACTGCCAGACGCACCACGACGCACTGCACCATCCCCTTCATGACCTCACCTCCTGCAGCGCCTGGCGAGTCGCGCGCAACATCCACATGACGTCGGCGGCCAGAGCGATAAAACGAAAACCGGCATCGCGATGCTGCTTGGCGCTCGCGACGTCCATGGCAAAAATTCCGGCGGCAATGCCCGCCTTGTCCGCGGCACTCACGATGCGCGCCATCGCGGCCTGCACATCGGCGTGCTTCGAATCGCCGAGATGACCCAAGCTCGCTGCGAGGTCGGCCGGTCCGACGAACAGGCAATCGACGCCCGGCGTCGCCGCGATCTTTTCCACCTCCTGCAAACCGCGCGCCGACTCGATCTGCACAATGGTCGCGATCTGCGCGTTGGCCGTCTGCACGTAGTCGCGCCGCATGCCGTAGCCCGCGGCCCGCACCGCGCCCGCGACACCGCGCTCACCATCGAGCGCCCCGGCGGTCGGGTATTGCGTGAGACGCACGGCACGCGCCGCCTCATCCGCGGACTCGATATTCGGGAACATCAGCGTGCGCGCGCCTGCGTCCAGCACGCGCTTGACGAGCCACGCTTCGCTGGACGGCACGCGCACCACCGGCTCACTCGGCAGATGCGCGGCGGCAATCGCGCGCAATTGCGAGGCGACGTCGCCGCTATCGTTGGGCGAGTGCTCCATGTCGATCAGCAGCCAGTCGTAACCGGCGTGCGCGAGCGCTTCGGCGGCGGCATCGCTGCCGAGCGAAAGCCACAGTCCGAACAGAGGATCGGTTTCTTTGAGGCGTAACTTGAGGGGATTGGTGAAGGTGCTCATCGCCGCGCTCCGTGACGATGAAGCGGCGCTTCGTCCGAACTGCGGGAAAGCGCGCTGGCCGCGTGGGCCAGATGAGCGCGCGCGCCGTGACGGCTGTCAGGTCTGCTGCGACGCAATGCGGTGACCGGCATGTCTCGCTCCGTGTGGTTATCGGAGCGATCATACCGTGACAATAACGTGAGGGTGGGCGTTCCCCAAAGGGGACTTCCTCCGGAAGGTGCGCCGGTGCCGGGTTTAGTCGCGGACCACGTCGGCCCAGCAATTCGGCGTCTCGTACAGACGCAGCTTGTGCAGACGCAGATTCACGCCGTAGTGCGCGTCGTAGACGTTCGCCAGAATGTCGAACGCGACGGCGGCCAGATTCTCGACGGTGGGAATGCGATCGAGCACGACGGTCTTGTGGCCGGCCATCGTTTCCAGGAAACCACGCACCTGCGTGTCGCCTTCATAGACGAGGAACGCATGGTCCCACTTGTCGACCAGATGCTCCACGGCGAGCGACTTCACATCGGCGAAGTCCATCACCATGCCGCGATCGGGCGCGCCTTCGGTGTCAACCAGATCGCCTTGCAGCGTGACTTCGAGCACATAGCGATGCCCGTGCAGATTACGGCACTGGCTGCGGTGATCGGGAATGCGGTGACCCGCGTCGAATTCGAGTTTTCGTGTAATCGTCAGCACGGCATTCAGGGAATGTTCAGATACTTGTGGGTCTGCATCGACAGGCGCCATTGCGGATGGCGTTTGCACCAGTCGATCGCGAGCTTGGTGTTGAGGTCGCGCGACGGACCGTCCATGGGCTGGACGAGGAAATACTCGAAGTCGAGCTTCGCATACTCGGACAAGCGCTGGTTGTCCTGCGGAATCACGACCTTCAATTCGTTGCCCTTGGTCACGACGAGCGGCGCATCCGCCTTCGGACTCACGCAGATCCAGTCGATCGTCTCGAGCACCGGCAGCGAGCCATTGGTTTCGATGGCGATCTCGAAGCCGGCGGCATGCAGCGCGTCGACCAGCGGCGGGTCGATCTGCAGCATCGGTTCGCCGCCCGTGCACACCACGAAACGCTCGCCCTCGCCTTGCGGCCATTGCGATGCGATCATCTGCACCAGATCGTCAGCCGTGCGGTACTTGCCGCCGTTCTCGCCGTCGGTGCCGACGAAATCGGTATCGCAGAAGCGGCACACCGCCTCGGCACGATCTTCTTCGCGGCCCGACCACAGATTGCAGCCGGCGAACCGGCAGAACACAGCCGGACGCCCGGCATTCGCGCCCTCGCCCTGCAACGTGTAGAAAATTTCCTTGACCGCGTAAGTCATGCTGCTTTCTGCCCTGTGTTTCTGAAAATTATTGCCTGAGTTGCGCTGCGCCGACCGGTCATCAGACTGGCTCGGTGACCTTCTCGCCCGACAGATACGCTTCGTAGCCGCGCTTACGCAAACGGCACGCCGGGCATTCGCCACAACCAAAACCCCATGCATGCAATTCGGCGCGTTCGCCGACATAGCAAGTATGCGTCTCGACGCGCACCAGCTCGACCAATTCGTCGCCGCCGAGCTCGTGTGCGAGCCGCCACGTGTCGGCCTTGTCGAGCCACATCAACGGCGTTTCGAGCAGGAAGCGCGTGTCCATGCCGAGGTTCAACGTGACCTGCAGCGCCTTCATCGTGTCGTCGCGGCAATCGGGATAGCCCGAGAAATCCGTCTCGCACATGCCGCCGACCAATACATGCAAACCGCGCCGATAGGCGATCGCCGCGGCGATGGTCATGAACATCAGATTGCGGCCCGGCACGAACGTATTCGGCAAACCGTTGGCCGTGGCTTCGATCTCGATCTCGCGCGTCATGGCGGTATCGCTGATCGCGCCCAGCACCGACAGATCGATCGTATGGTCGTCGCCGAGGCGCTCGGCCCATGTCGGGAATGCGCGCGTGATGGCGTTGCGAAATCCCTCGCGGCATTCGAGTTCGACGCGGTGCCGCTGACCGTAATCGAAGCCTAGCGTCTCGACCGTTTCATAACGTTCGAGGGCCCAGGCGAGGCACGTGGCGGAATCCTGGCCGCCGGAAAACAGCACCAGAGCGCTACGTTTAGCGTCTTTGCGGATCACCGTGAAACTCCGTGAATGAAGAGTGCCACGTCGCGCTGCGCGAGGTGCGCCATGCAAGCAACGCGGCGCGACGCGTGCCGGCACTGCTGCCGGCCCAAAGCAGTATAGGCCGCGCCTTCCGCATGCAGAGTCGCTGGGCGCTTATACCGTCAATCGTCGGGCGAAGGGTTCGGTGCTGGTGGCGGCGTTGCCGCGCGGCACTCAGGCGACGCACTCGCGTGCAAGTCCTTGAACTGGCGCGATTTTATCACGCGACGCCGAACACCGCCGAGCGCGCCTTGCCGCGTGGTGCGCGCAAACCGAAACAACGGATGCCCGTCACGCCCGTCACGCCCGTCACAATAGGGGCGCAAAAAGGAAAAGCCCCAGGAATCTTGCGATTTCCTGGGGCTGAATCCTGGTGGCCTGGGACGGAATCGAACCATCGACACGCGGATTTTCAATCCGCTGCTCTACCAACTGAGCTACCGGGCCAACGAAGAACGAAATGATATCAAAGGGTCACCAGTCCGACAAGCCCCTTCTCGAAAAAATCTGCGGAGGCGAAATGCGCACATTGCGCGCCGACTTCACTTCCGCTTGTTACTCGCCTTCACTCACCTTTATTTTTGCCGAGATCGACGCCGAGCTGCTTGAGCTTGCGGTACAAGTGCGTGCGCTCCAGCCCGGTCTTCTCCGCGACGCGCGTCATGCTGCCGTTCTCACGTGCAAGGTGATATTCGAAGTACGCGCGCTCGAACGCATCGCGTGCGTCGCGCAACGGAATATCGAACGAGATCGATGCCGTTTGCGCAGCCAGCGCACCGCTACCCATGCCGTCGGTCGAGAGCATCGGCAATGCTGCCGCCGACGCTACGGCCGAAGCACTCACAGGCTGCACCGGCTTGGCCGCCGCGCCGCCCGGCGCACTGGCCGCGGTGCCGCGCGCGAGACCCTGCTCGACGGCCTTCAGCAGCTTCTGCAGCGCAATCGGCTTCTCGAGAAAATTGAGTGCGCCGATCTTGGTTGCTTCAACCGCTGTGTCGATCGTTGCGTGGCCGGACATCATGATCACCGGCATGGTCAGTTGCCCTTGCGCGGCCCATTCCTTGAGCAAGGTCACGCCGTCGGTATCGGGCATCCAGATGTCGAGCAGCACCAGGTCAGGCGCCTGGCGCAAACGGAACTCGCGCGCTTCCTGCGCGTTTTCCGCGGCCTCCACGACATGTCCTTCGTCGCTCAGGATCTCCGAGAGCAATTCCCGGATGCCCATTTCATCATCTACCACCAGGATGGTTGCCATTTACGCTGCCCTTGTCTGCACTGTTGCTTTTGTCTTTCCCTGCGACGCACCGCCGTGCGCCGGACGCGGCCCCGTTCCGGGTGTCGCGGCATCGTCTGCCAGTTGAAGGAAGAGGATCGAAATCTGCGCGCCCTCGATAACATCGCCCGCTTTCATACGATTGCGGATATCGATGCGCGCGCCGTGTTCGTCGACGATCTTTTTGACCATCGCAAGTCCCAGGCCCGTACCTTTGGCTTTGGTCGTCACGTAAGGCTCGAATGCACGTGTGAGGATACGCGCGGGGAAGCCCGGTCCGTTATCCGACACCGTCAGACGCACCGCGACGTGGACTTTGCCTTCCGCGTCGGGGTCTCCGTATTCTACTGTCCTCGTCTCGAGCAACACACGGGGATGCTCGAGGTCCGCCACCGCATCCTGCGCATTCTGCAGCAGGTTGTGAATCACCTGGCGCAACTGCGTCGCGTCGCCGCGGATCGCGGGCAATGCGGCGAGTTCGATCTGGATGGCGTCCTTGCCTTCTTCGATACCGTACAGCGTGAGCACTTCGCTGACCAGGTCGTTCAACTGCAGATGCGCAAGCACCGCCGGCGGCGTGCGCGCGTAGTCGCGGAAATTATCGACCATCTGCTTCATCGCGGCGACCTGGTTCACGATCGTGGTCGCGCCGCGCTTCAGCACATCCGCATCGGATGGCGACAGCTTGTCGGCGAGCTTCATCTGCAGACGCTCGGCCGAGAGCTGAATCGGCGTGAGCGGATTCTTGATCTCGTGCGCGAGCCGCCGCGCGACTTCGCCCCACGCGATCGAACGCTGCGCGGAGATCACGTCCGAAATATCGTCGAACACCACGACGTAGCCGGAGGTCTGCATGTCTTCCGCGTCGCGGTCCGTTGCGGAGACGAGCCGCGCGCCGCGCACGAGCAAGGTGAGCGGCTCGGTTTCGCCCGGCACCTGCACGGAAAACTGCTGCTGCCAGTGGCCGCGATCGTCGTGACCATCGCCGCTCGCCGCTTCGCGATCGGCAAACGCCTTGCGGACCATGCCGCCGAATTCACTCAGCACGCCGATCTGATCCAGCGCCGAACCCATCACCTCCTGGAACGGTTGACGGAAAATCCGCTCGGCGCCGCGATTCGCGGTGGTCAGCCTGAACTGCCGGTCGAACACGAACACGCCCGCGGTCAGGTTTGCGAGGATGCTTTCCAGATACGCCTTTGAATGCTCGAGCGCGATGCGATTGTTTTCGACGGCCGCGCGCGCTTCGGACAACTGCCGTGTCATTGCGTTGAACGACTGCGTGAGAAAGCCCAGTTCGTCGCGTGATTTGATTTCGCGCTTGGGCGTGTAGTCGCCTTCGGTAATTTCCTTGGTGCCCTGGGCCAGCAGGAACAACGGCCGCGCAAGCTGATTGCCGAGCGCGAGCGCCAGCATCATCGCGATGAACGTGGCGAGGAAGAGCGCGAGCGTCAGCGTGCCGATGTACATCTTGCGCAGGCCCGTACGGCCGAGCGCCTTCTCCTGATACTCGCGATAGGCGCGCTGCACCGCGTCGGCATTGCGCGCGAGCGAGGGCGACACTGGCTGCGTGAGTTGCAGGAAGCGTTCGGTGGGCTGCAGCAGCGACGCATTGGAGTCGGGGATGCGTTCCACCACGCGCAGCCGCAGCGCGCCTTTGCTGCCATGCGCGTGAGGATCGCCGTCCACTTCGCCTTCGATCGCCGCGTAGCCGCGGCCGCGCGCCTGATCGATCATCAGCGGCGTGGGCAAATCGTTCGGCACGAGCGTCGCGTAATTACCGGATGCCTGGGCGACCACGTGCATATCGGGCGTCGCACCTGACATGCTGCGCGTGGGTTCGACGATCGTCGCATCCTGCACGCCGAACTGATCGCGCAGACGCAGCAGCGTGAGCGTGGTGCCGGCGGCGTCCGCGCTGGCCAGTTGCTCGGACATCAACCGGCCCTTGGTCTGCAGATCGGACAGCGACGCGTCGAGCATGCCGCGCCCGAGATTCAAACCGGACGTGAGCGCTGTTTCGACATTCACGTCGAACCACGACTCGATACTGCGCGACACGAACTGATACGACACGACGTAGATGATCCCGCCCGGCACTACACCGACCAGCGCCATGAAGAACGCAAGTTTCGCCAATAGCCGCGTGCCGAACTTACCCTTTCTCAGCCGCGCGATGATGATGATGACGAGCGTCGCCACCACCAGCAAAAAGATCATCGCGACCACGAGATTGGCGGCGTAAAGCCACTGGTAATAGCGGTCGAAGAATTCGGTGTTCGCGCTCGCGGCGGCCAGCAGCACGAGCAGCAACACCGCCGTGACGGCGACTGTCGACACCAGCACGCGCACGACGATGCTGCTGACGCTGGTGGCGGCGCGCACATTATTTAGCACGTTCGGTCACCGTGAAGGTAAAGCGCTTCCATTCGGATGCGAGGTTCCAGTCGCGGTTGTTCACCGCGTCGATCTGGAACGGCTTGGGCATCAGCGCGATGTCGAGTTGCATGCGCACCGATGCGGTGTAGTTCTCCCCGGCATGCACGTCATTGCGATCGATAACGTGCCACGACGTGATGTGCTTGATCACCGCGAGCGCATCCTTGAGCGTAGTGAAGCCGAGCTGCAAACCACCGGACGACACGCTCGACACGCGATATTCGCGCGTGAGCGGCTGGAACGACAGGCGAATGCTTTGCGACACGCTCACCGGCTGCTCGTCGAACCAGTACCAGCGCGGCCGGCTCAATTCGAAGTCGGTCGTGAAATACAGCGGAATGCCTTTATTGACCGCGTCTTCGAGGTTGCTGTTCAGGTCAAAGTCGAAGCGCGCGTCGAGATTCCAGCCGGTGTTGTCGGCTTGCAGCGACGCACGCTGGACCGCGATCGAGTCAGCGTGCGCCACGCCCGGCGCAGCCAGCCATACGGCCAGCGCGATCCAGAGCACGGCAGCGAGCCGAAGCGGGAAGAAGCGTTTGATGGTCACCGTTTCTGAAAGCGCGCGTAGAAAAATCCGTCGTGGTCTGAGTTCGCGCCGGCGCTGTCTTCAGCGGGTTGTCCGGCATGAGAACCGGCCGATGTGTCGGCGGGCGCGCGAGCGACTGAAGGCAACAGTTGCCCCGGCGCGTCCAATCGTACCGCATCCTGATACTTGTTTCCAAACCACTGTGCCTGCAACTCGCCTTCTTCGGGAAAGATCGAACACGTAACGTAGAGCAACTCGCCGCCTGGTTTCACGAGCGGCCAAAGGGCGTCGAGAATGCGGCGCTGCTCGGCGACCAGCGCGGGAATGTCGGACGCGCGGCGCAGCCAGCGGATATCCGGATGGCGCCGCACGATGCCCGACGCCGAACACGGCACGTCAGCCAGAATGCGGTCGAACGGCTGGTCGATGTCGTCGTGCCATTTCGCCGGCGCGCCGGCGTCGCCGATCCGCACTTCCGCTTCGAGCTTGAGGCGTTGCAGATTTTCGCCGATACGGCGCGCCCGCGACGCGTCGCTTTCGAGCGCGACGAGTTGAAGTTTGGCAAGTTCGAGCAGATGGCCGGTCTTTCCGCCTGGCGCCGCGCATGCGTCGAGCACACGCATGCCGTCGCGCACGTCGAGTAGTGGCGCGGCGAGTTGCGCGCCGGCGTCCTGCACCGAGACGACGCCGTCGTTGAAGCCCGGAATGCGGTCAACCGGCACCGGCGTGGCGAGCTTGACGGCGTAGTCGCCCGCCTTGCTCGCGGCAATGTGATGGTTCTGCAGCACTTGCAGATAGGCGTCGACCGTCGAGCGACGCGCGTTCACACGCAGCGTCAGCGGGCCTTGCGTGTTGCCGGCGACGAGCACCGACTGCCATGCGTCGGGCCATGCGTGCTTGACCGCCTCGATCCACCATGCCGGGTAGTTCCAGCGCGCCACTTCGTCGGCTTGCGCGGCGCTCAGCAGCGCTTCGCGCTCGCGCAGGAAATTGCGCAGCACGGCGTTGACGAGGCCCTTCGCAAAGGCAAATTCACGACGTGCGCCGATCGCGCTCACCGCCTGATCGACGACTGTGAACGGCGCGTAGGCCGCATTGGTTTCGTCGTCGACGAGTAGAGCCAGTGCACAGGCAAGCACATGCCCGACGTGCGGCGGCGGCGCCTTTTTCACCAGCTTCGCAACCAGCCACTCAGCGGTCGCGAGACGCCGCATGGTGCGGTACGCGATGTCCTGCACCGCGCCACGCGCGGCGGCAGCGCTGCCCTCGGGCGCGGACACGAAGACAGATTGCAGCGCGGCCGGCAAGGCTGCGCCGAGACGCACAGCGCCGACCGCCTGGCCCGCGCAGTCGAGCGCGAATCCGAGCGATTCGGGCGCGAGATGCAGCATGGACAAACGGGATTCGCGCGGACGCGCCGATGAGGAAGCAGTTCGCGAAGAAGGCTTTGTGGTCATGAAGAAGGCTAAGGCGGGCCGCGCGGAGCGCGCGACGCAATCAGCACACATTGTAGCGTGGCGCGACGCGCGGGCCGGCGGGCAGTCTATGAGCGAGCCGATTGCGGATCAGCGACGAGCGGGAAGGTGTGGGACTGAAGAACCGGTTGCGGACCTGGCGTGGCGTCGCGCACGGGTCCGCGGGCAGTCTGAAGGCGTAGCGATTGCAAAGCCACGGCGGGCACAAAGGCCGGGATCTGAAGCGCGGGTTCACCGATCCGACGCGGACTTTTGACGCCAGTGCAGAGACTGTTTTTCTCGTGATCACGCAGCGCCATCACTCGCTCACGCTTCATTGCGCAGGAATAAAAAAGGCGAGCCCGCAGACTCGCCTTTCCTCACACCGCGCAAGCGCCGAGCGACGTTACTCGAAGCGCCCCGTACGCGCCATTTCCATCAAACGCGCGACGCGCTCCTCGGTGGCCGGATGCGTGGAGAACAGATTCGCGATGCCGCCGCCCGACAGCGGGTTCATGATCATCATTTGCGCGGTAGCCGGATGTTGCTCGGCAGTGGGAAAAGGAATCCCGCTTGCGTAACGATGGATCTTGTCGAGCGCCGAAGCGAGCGCTTGCGGGTCGCCGGAAATCTGCGCGCCGCCGCGGTCCGCTTCGAATTCACGCGCACGCGAAATCGCCATCTGGATCAAGGCACCGGCAATCGGCGCCAGCAGCGCAACCGCGATGCCCGCGATCGGGTTCGTGGGACGGCCGTTTTCGTCGCGGCTGCCGAAGAACATCGCGAAGTTCGCCAGCGCGGAGATAGCGCCAGCCATGGTGGCCGAAACGGTCGAGATCAGAATGTCGCGATGCTTAACGTGCGCGAGTTCGTGCGCCATGACCCCGCGCATTTCGCGCTCGGATAGCACGCGCAGAATGCCAGTGGTAGCGGCAACCGCCGCATGCTCCGGATTGCGGCCGGTGGCGAACGCGTTCGGCGCGTCTTCATTGATCAGGTAGACCCGCGGCATGGGCAGGCCGGCGCGCGTGGAGAGCTCACGCACCATGCGATAGAACTGCGGCGCACTGGTTTCGTCGACTTCCTGCGCGTTGTACATACGCAGGACCATCTTGTCCGAGAACCAGTACGAAAAGAAATTCATCCCAAGGGCGATCACGAGCGCGATCGTCATGCCGCGCGACCCGCCGATCATCCCGCCGATCACGATGAAAAGGGCCGTGATCGCGGCCATCAACATCGCGGTTTTGACCCAATTGAACATGTCTGCAACTCCTTGCCCTAACGCGGGTTCATATCTGCGCCGCGTGATCGCGGCGCCTGATTGTAAGCGAAATGTTAGATATGGACGCGTTGGGAAAATTCAATCATCTTGATGCGGTGGCGAGCTTGAGACCCAAGCCGACGAAAGCGCTGCCGACACCGCGATCCAGCCACTTCTTCACCGACGGCTGGCCGGAGAAGCGCCGTGTCACACTGCCCGCGATCCACGCGACAAAACTGTTCCAAAGCATGCTCATCACGACGAACACCGCGCCGAGCGTGAGGAAGGCGAGCGCTTTGTGATTGCTGCCGGTCGTCACGAATTGCGGGAAGAACGACACGAAAAACAGCACCACCTTGGGATTCAGCACGTTGGTCCAGAAGCCTTGCAGGAAAAGCTGGCGCAGCGATTTAGGCGCGCCGGCCGCGCGCGCTTCGCCCGCAGCCTGGTCGGCGGCCGGCTTGGCCAGGAGCAGGCGCACGCCGAGATACATCAGATAAATCGCGCCGACGAACTTGATAATCGTGAACGCGGTGGCGGAGGCGGCCAGCAGCGCGGTCAAGCCGAATGCGCAGGCCAGCGAGTGAACGCAGCAGCCGGCGGAAATGCCGAGCGCCGACATGAGACCCGCGCCACGGCCTTGAGCGACGCTGCGCCCGACGATATACGCCGTGTCGGGACCGGGCGTCACGTTCAGAAGAAAGACCGCGACGACGAAAAATTCGAATTGGGTGATGCCGAACATGGGAATCCTCAAAATCCAGGCTGTTGCATGGAGGATTCTAACGCGCGGCGGGCCTTTCCAGAGGGGTCTTGAACATCGGCCGAATGGACGATGTTCAGGTCATGCGCAACGGTATTACTTTGCTTCGGGCAGTTGAAAGCGCTGTCCCACAGCCAGCGTCGAGCCGGCCAGAAATTCGCGCACCGGCAGGCGTTTGCCGCCGGGTTTCTGCAATTGCGTGAGACGCAGCGCGCCTTCGCCACAGGCGACGACCACGCCTTCGGCTGAGACGTCGGTGATCGTGCCCGATGCGCCGTTGGCCTGCGCGTCAGCGGGAACCGCGGCCCAGATTTTGATCGACGTGCCGTCTTCAAGCGTGCCCACGCCGCCAGGAAACGGGTCGAACGCCCGCACCTGGCGCGCAAGCACCGCCGCCGGGCGGCGCCAGTCGAGCGCGGCTTCGTGCTTGCCGATCTTTTCCGCGTAGGTCACGCCGTCCGCGGGTTGCGGCGTTGCCGCCAGTTTGCCGCTGCGCTCGAGTTCGATCAGCGCTTCGACGATCAGCTTCGCGCCGTCTTGCGCGAGACGGTCGTGCAACGTGGCCGTCGTGTCGTCGGCGGAAATCGCGGTGCGCGCTTCGGAAATCATCGCGCCCGTGTCGAGGCCGACGTCCATCTGCATTAGCGTGATGCCGGTTTCGGCGTCGCCCGCTTCGATCGCGCGATGAATCGGCGCCGCGCCGCGCCAGCGCGGCAACAACGACGCGTGAATGTTGATGCAGCCGAGCGGCGCAATATCGAGCACTTCCTGCGGCAGGATCAGGCCGTAGGCGGCCACCACCATGACGTCGTGCGGCGTGGCGCGCAGTTGATCGATTGCGGCGGCGGCTTCGTCCGGATATTTGCCGGCGCGGCGCAGCGAAGGCGGCTGGGCGACGGCCAGTCCGTGCTCCTGCGCGTAGCGCTTGACCGGGCTCGCCTGCACTTTCATTCCGCGCCCGGCGGGCCGGTCCGGCTGGGTCAGCACGAGCGGCACCGGGAAACCGGCGCCGTGAATCGCGGCCAGCGCGGCCGCGGCGAACTCCGGCGTACCGGCAAAGATGACGCGCAACGAATGACTCATGAACGGGGGCGGTAGGCGAGGTGAACGCGCATTACATTGCGTGGGCGAGCTTCTTCATCTTGCTCTTGATGCGCGTCTGCTTCAGCGAAGACAGGTATTCGACGAACACGCGGCCCATCAGGTGATCCATTTCATGCTGGATGCACACTGCGAGCAGGCCTTCACAGTCCATCTCGAAGGTTTCGCCCTTCTCGTTGAGCGCCCGCACGCGCACTTTCTCGGCGCGCTCGACATTGTCGTAAATGCCCGGCACCGAGAGACAGCCCTCTTCCGACAGCTTCCGTTCGTCGCTCGACCAGATGATTTCGGGGTTGATGAAGGCAAGCAGTTCGTTGTGGTCGTCCGACACGTCGATCACGATCACGCGCTCATGCACGTCCACCTGGGTCGCGGCAAGGCCGACGCCGGGCGCGGCGTACATGGTTTCGGCCATGTCCTTGACGAGGCGGCGGATGCGGTCGTTGACCGCTTCGACCGGCTTCGCGATCTTGTGCAGCCGTTTGTCCGGGTAATTGAGGATATTCAGTAAAGCCATGATCTTGAGTGTGATTTTCAGTCGCCGCTGACCGGTGGAAGCCTCGCGTTGGCCGTTTGGCCAGGTTGTGGGCTTGCCGCGTTGCGCACAGGATAGCTGGTGTCGAACCGGTTCGATTCAACGCGCCACGTGCGCTAAACGACGAGCCCGCGCGGGTGGGCGCGGCGCTGCAGTTATTTCGGATGATGAAAATTTTAGCATGGCGCCCGCCTGCCCGCTGGCCCTACAGGAGGATCGACACGCAATGCACACCTTGCCTGCAACCGATATTGAACTCGCCGCATGGCTGCGGCTTGCGCTCGCGCCCGGGCTGAAGCCCGCAGCGCTGCGCTTGCTGCTGGGCGCTTTCGGACTGCCGGAAGCGATCTTCGCTCAAACGCCTGAGGCGCTCGCCGAGGTTGCCGGCGAGGCCGCGGCACGCGCGGCGCTGGCGCCCACGGGCCCCGAATTCGGCGCCCAACTGGACGCGGTGATAGCGTGGCGCGAGCAACCCGGCAACCAGGTCGTGACGCTCGACGACCCCGCTTACCCGCCAGCGCTGTTGACCATGCCCGATCCACCGCCGCTGCTATATATAAAGGGCCGGTTGAATCTGCTGCATACGCGAGCGGTCGCTCTCGTGGGGAGCCGGAGCGCCACAGCGCAAGGTGTCGAAGACGCGGAGCGTTTCGCGCGGGAGTTGTCGGTGGCCGGCGTCACTGTCGTCTCGGGGCTTGCGCTCGGCATCGACGGCGCCGCGCATCGGGGTGGCCTGGAAGGCGTCGGCGGGACCGTCGCCGTCATCGGTACCGGCGCGGACCTCGTGTATCCGGCCGCGCATCATGCGCTGGCGCGGCAGATCGCAGTGCAGGGTGCGATTCTCTCCGAGTGGCCGCTCGGCACGCCCGCGCGTGCCGCCAATTTCCCGCAGCGTAACCGGCTGATCGCCGGGCTCGTCAGCGGTGTGGTGATCGTCGAAGCTGCGATGCGCTCCGGTTCGCTGATCACGGCGCGGCTCGCCAATGAGATGGGACGCGACATCTTCGCATTGCCCGGCTCGATTCACGCACCGCTGTCGCGCGGGTGTCATCGGATCATCAAGCAAGGCGCGAAGCTGGTGGAAACGCCGGACGAGGTGCTGGAGGAGTTGGGCTTTGCACGACGGGCAGCCCCGCGAGCGGCCTCGAGTTCGGCGCATGCCGTTCTTTGGGGCGGTGCCGGGTCAAGGACTACGACGGCAGCTAGCGGTGCGGCGAAGGATCGGCCGGAGTTGGCGGCGGCGCAGACGGCCGCAGCATCGCCGACCGATTCAGCGGCAACTGCAGCGACGCCGGTCGCCGTAGCGCCTTGCCCACCGGTCAATCCCGAAGCACAGCGCCTCCTCGCCGCGCTCGGCCATTCGCCCACCACGCTTGAAATTCTCGCCACCCGCACCGAGATGCAGGACGCGGCCCTGCAAACCGTCTTGCTGCAACTCGAACTCGCCGGCCAGGTGACCATGCTGCCCGGCGGCCGTTTCATGCGGGCGAGCCACGGCTGACCCCGCATTGATCAGAGTTGACCACCATTCGGGATCGGCCATGCTACATTCGCGCCAAAGCACCTGACAAAAGTACGCAAGGAACAACATGCCCGCGCTAAACCTCGACACCGACCCGGACCGGATCGCCAAGCGCGTCAACGAACCCGAGACGCTGTTCGTTGCCTGCCTGTGCGCGGAATGGTGCGGAACCTGCCGTGAGTACCGGGAGGCTTTTGACAAGCTGGCCGACCGGCACCCGGAAATCTGTTTCGCATGGATCGATATAGAGACACATGCGGACCGGTTCGAAGATCTGGATGTGGAGAATTTTCCGACCATACTGATCGAAGATTCAGTTACGACGCGGTTTTTCGGCACCGTCTTGCCGCAGGCGGCGATTGTGGAACGGATGTTGTCTGATCTGACGGCCGTGCCCGGTGTCAGCGGCGCGCCGAAACTGCGCCCCGCGCTGACTGTCGTCTGACCAGGACCGTCGGCCTGCGAGCCCGGCGGCCAGGGCGTTGCGAGCGATGCAACAGGCGTTTGCCGCAGCTTGCTCAATGCCAGAGCACGCAATTATGATGGCGCGCTTTAATGGCACTTGACACGCCGGTTTCGCGCCGTGTGCTATAAAGCGGTCGTCAATGGGTCGCAAACGAGGGTCGCGCTAATCAAGCGCACTCACGGCCATCAACCCGGATCTACCAACCTCACATCGAGTCATGTCCAAAGCACTGATCATCGCCGAAAAGCCTTCCGTCGCGAACGACATCGCGCGCGCTTTGGGCGGCTTTACCAAGCATGACGAATACTACGAAAGCGACGATTACGTCCTTTCCTCGGCAGTCGGCCACCTGCTGGAAATTGCCGCGCCCGAAGACTATGAAGTCAAACGCGGCAAGTGGAGTTTCGCCAATCTGCCCGTCATTCCGCCACACTTCGATCTCAATCCGATCGCCAAGAGCGAGTCGCGCCTGAAGGTGTTGACCAAGTTGCTCAAGCGCAAAGACGTCGACCGTCTGATCAACGCATGTGACGCGGGGCGCGAAGGCGAGCTGATTTTCCGTCTGATCGCGCAGCACGCGAAAGCCAAGCAGCCGGTCCAGCGCCTGTGGCTGCAATCCATGACGGCGGGCGCGATCCGCGACGGCTTCGCCCGTTTGCGCAGCGACGAAGAGATGCAGCCGCTCGCCGACGCGGCGCGCTGCCGCTCGGAAGCGGACTGGCTGGTCGGCATCAACGGCACGCGGGCCATGACCGCGTTCAACAGCAAGGGCGGCGGCTTCTTCCTGACTACGGTCGGGCGAGTGCAAACCCCGACGCTGTCGATCGTGGTCGAGCGCGAAGAAAAAATTCGCCGCTTCGTGCCGCGCGACTATTGGGAAGTGAAGGCGGAGTTCGTCTGCGCGGCCGGTTTCTACGAAGGCCGCTGGTTCGATCCGAAATTCAAGCGCGACGAGTTCGATCCGGAAAAACGCGATTCGCGTCTGTGGGCACTGCCCGCTGCCGAAACGATCGTCGCCGCCTGCCGTGGCCAGATCGGCACGGTGACGGAAGAATCGAAGCCGTCCACGCAACTCTCGCCGGCCCTGTTCGACCTGACCAGCTTGCAGCGCGAGGCCAACGGCCGCTTCGGCTTCTCGGCGAAGAACACCTTGGGCCTCGCTCAGGCGTTGTACGAAAAGCACAAGGTGCTGACCTATCCCCGGACCGACGCTCGCGCGCTGCCGGAAGACTATATGGATACGGTCAAGCAGACGCTCGGCATGCTCAAGGAGAGCAACAACTATCTGCCGTATGCCAAGCAGGTGCTCGACAAGGGCTGGGTGAAGCCGAACAAGCGCATCTTCGACAACTCGAAGATCAGCGACCACTTCGCAATCATCCCGACGCTGCAAGCGCCGAAGAATCTGTCCGAACCGGAACAGAAACTCTACGACCTCGTCGTGAAGCGCTTCCTCGCGGTGTTTTTCCCGGCCGCCGAATACAAGGTAACGACGCGGATCACGCAAGTGGTCGGCCATCACTTCAAGACCGAAGGCAAGGTGCTGGTCGAACCGGGCTGGTTGCAGATCTACGGACGCGAAATTAGCGGCGAAGACGCGAACCTCGTGCCGGTGCAGAAGGACGAGAAGGTCAAGACGGACAAGATCGCCGCCCAGCAACTGGTGACGAAGCCGCCCGCACGCTACAACGAAGCTACCTTGTTGTCGGCCATGGAAGGCGCGGGCAAGCTCGTCGAAGACGACGAGTTGCGCGAAGCCATGGCGGCCAAGGGGCTCGGCACGCCGGCCACGCGCGCGGCGATCATCGAAGGTCTGCTCGGTGAAAAGTATCTGATTCGCGAAGGCCGCGATCTGATTCCAACCGCCAAGGCTTTCCAGCTCATGACGCTGCTGCGCGGTCTCGGCGTGAAGGAACTGACGGCGCCCGAATTGACCGGCGAGTGGGAATACAAGCTCTCGCAGATGGAACGCGGCAACCTGCCGCGCGACGCGTTCATGCAGGAAATCGCCCGCATGACGCAGACCATCGTCAAGCGCGCGAAAGAGTACGATTCCGACACGATCCCGGGCGATTACGCGACGTTGCAGACGCCGTGTCCGAATTGCGGCGGTCAGGTGAAGGAGAACTACCGGCGCTTTGCGTGTTCGAAATGCGAGTTCTCCATTTCGAAAATTCCGGGCGGACGTCAGTTCGAAATTCCAGAAGTCGAAGAGCTGCTGCAGAACAAGACGATCGGGCCGCTGTCCGGTTTCCGCAGCAAGATGGGCCGGCCGTTCTCGGCGATCCTGAAGCTCTCGCTCGACGACGAAATCAAGAATTACAAGCTCGAATTCGACTTTGGCCAGGATGCGGGCGGCGAAGACGGCGAACCGCCTGACTTCTCCGATCAGCAATCGGTCGGCGCGTGCCCGAAGTGCAAGGGCCGCGTGTTCGAGCACGGCATGAGTTACGTCTGCGAGAATTCGGTCGCGAACCCGAAGACTTGCGACTTCCGCTCCGGCAAGGTGATCCTGCAGCAGGAAATCGCCCGTGAACAGATGGCCAAGCTGCTCGAAGAAGGCCGCACGGATCTGCTGACGAACTTCAAGTCGTCGCGTACCGGCCGTAACTTCAAGGCGTTCCTCGTCAAGCAGAACGACGGCAAGATCGGCTTCGAGTTCGAGAAGAAGGAGCCATCGGCGAAGACTGCCGCGAAGACCGCGGCGGCCAAGTCGGCTGCCAAGGCTGCGGCGGAATCGGAGTCCGAGGACGAGGAAGCACAGGTGGCGGTGAAGGCCGCGCCGGCGGCCAAGAAGGCGGCCGCGAAAAAAGCACCGGCGACCAAGACTGCGGCGGCCAAGAAAGCGCCGGCCAAAAAAGCGGTGGCGCGCAAGACCGGCTCTTGATTCGAACAAGGGGGCCGGAAGAAGAGTCGCTTCCGTCCCCCGCCATCTGGGCTTGTCGTGAAAAAAGGCGCGATCACATCAAGTGATCGCGCCTTTTTGTTTGTCCGCCGGAAAGCGCCTATAGGCGGCTCCGCCGGCTTGATTGATCCAACACTTACAGGGGCGACAAAGCGGTGAGCCGAGGAGTGCGAGGCGTCGTCTTGGCCAGCGTCTTCGGCAGCGGCGACAACTCGCTGTCCAACAGGCGCGAGAGCGGCTCAGCGCCGTCGAACGCTTCCGGCGGCATGGGATCCGCGGAATCGAGCGTCGTCGTCATAGGGACGCGGCCGAGGCCGTCTTCCTTGATCCACTGTTCACCCAGCAGGCTGTTCGGCGTCTGGCTGAAATGCTCAACCAGATGGTCGATGAACGTCCGCACCTTAGCCGGCAAGTGACGGCGACTCGGATACGCAATGTTGATCTCGACCTGTGGCAGCCGGTAATCGCCGAGCAGACGCACGAGCCTGCCGCGCGTCATGTCGCGGCCGATCAGATAGCTCGGCAGGATCGCGATGCCCATGCCGAGCAACGCAAACTGACGCAGCATTTCCGTGTTGTTCGCGACGATCACGTTCGACGGGCGTACACGCACTTCGCCTTCCGGACCGGTGAATACGCGCTCGTCTCCCCAGTACTCAGAGGGCAGGCTCAGGCACGGATGCTCGAGCAAATGCTCCGGACGCGTTGGCATGCCGTGCTTTTCCAGATAAGCCGGCGTGGCGCACACCGTCATGCAACCGGTGGTAAGACGCCGCGTGACGATGCTGGCGCTGCGCATTTGCCGCGCGATCACCACGCCCACGTCGAAGCCCTCTTCGACCAGATCGACCTGGCGGTCGACCAGCGTGACGTCGGGAATGACTTTCGGATAGCGCTCCGCGTACGTCTGGAGCACGGGCGCCAGATTGTGCAGCCCGAACACGACCGGCGCGACGATTCGCAACGTGCCGACAGGCTCGTGATTGCGCGCGACCACCATTTGCTCGACGTCTTCCAGTTCGTCGAGAATCTGGCGCGCGCGCTCGAGATAAACCTGGCCTGATTCGGTCAGAGACAAGCTGCGGGTGGTGCGATTGAGCAGCCGCGTACCTAGACGGCCTTCGAGGTCGGCAACGTGACGGGTGGCAACTGCGTTGGAAATATCCATCGCGCTCGCAGCGCGGGCGAAACTGCCGAGATCCGCCACTTTGACGAAAACTCGCATCGACTGCAAATGATCCATAAGACAACTCCTGCCGTGTTACTGCTTCCTGACAATTAGTGAAAACCAGTGAAGCGAACTTGGAATTCTCCTACGACTCGCGAAATCGTGCAGAAGTTGCCCGCGAAAGCGGAAATATTGTCGATATTCGTGCCACTGTGCTTCCTAATGCGGGGCGTGATCATCGATTGTTCCTTAAAGGGAAACAATCTGCTGCAGTGCAGCTTGAACTGTCTTTTTTGTTCGAACAGACGCAGTGGTCGTCCGGGCGTTGCGGAATCGAAAAAATAGCCATGTGGGGCGGGATCACAAACGAAAAAACCGCCCGAAGGCGGTTTCATCCGAAGTGGATACTCACGTGATCAGGCGGCGAGTTTCCCTTCGAGTGCGCGTTTAGCCTCGGTCAGCGCTGGCGGCAGGCCTTGCTGCAATGTGTCAAACAGCTCGGCGTGCAGCGCGAGTTCTGCGCGCCAGGCCGCGTCGTCGACGGAAATGACCTGTTCGAACTGCTCGCGGCTGAAATCCAGCCCGCTCCAGTCGATGTCCTCATAGTGCGGCGACACGCCGAAAGCGTGTTCCTCACCTTGAGCCGAGCCTTCGATCCGGCCGACCATCCAGCTCAACACCCGCATGTTCTCGCCAAAGCCCGGCCACACGAATTTGCCGTCCGCGCCCTTGCGGAACCAGTTCACGCAGAAGATTTTCGGCAGCTTCGCGTTCAGTTGCTCCAGACGCTCGCCGGTCTTCAGCCAGTGACCGAAGTAGTCGCTCATGTTGTAGCCGCAGAACGGCAGCATCGCGAACGGGTCGCGACGCACCACGCCCTGCTGGCCAGCTGCCGCGGCCGTCGTTTCGGAGCCCATGGTCGCCGCCATGTAGACGCCTTCCACCCAGTTGCGCGCTTCGGTGACGAGCGGCACGGTGGTGGAGCGGCGTCCGCCGAAGATAAACGCCTCGATCGCGACGCCCGCCGGATTTTCCCAGTCGGGGTCAATGGACGGGCATTGCGAGGCCGGTGCCGTAAAGCGGGCGTTCGGGTGTGCCGCCTTGCGGCCGCTCTCCTTCGCGCTGGCCGGGGTCCAGTCCTTGCCTTGCCAGTCGATCAGGTGCGCGGGCGGTTCGTCCGTCATGCCTTCCCACCAGACGTCGCCGTCGTCGGTTAGCGCGACGTTCGTGAAGATCACGTTTTCCTTCAACGTGGCCATGGCGTTGAAGTTGGTCTTTTCGCTCGTGCCCGGCGCCACGCCGAAGTAGCCAGCTTCCGGATTGATTGCGTAGAGGCGGCCGTCCTTGCCAGGTTTGATCCAGGCGATATCGTCGCCGATCGTGGAGATTTTCCAGCCGTTCAGGCCTTCCGGCGGGATCAGCATCGCGAAGTTGGTCTTGCCGCACGCCGACGGAAACGCCGCCGCGACATGATGCTTGCGTCCTTCCGGCGAGGTCACACCGAGAATCAGCATGTGCTCGGCAAGCCAGCCTTCGTCGCGGCCCATGGTCGAGGCGATGCGCAGCGCGAAGCACTTCTTGCCAAGCAGCGCATTGCCGCCGTAGCCCGAGCCGTAGCTCCAGATCTCGCGCGATTCAGGGAAATGGACGATGTATTTGGTTTCGTTGCACGGCCACGCCACGTCTTTCGCGCCGGCCTCGAGTGGCGCGCCGACCGAATGGACGCACGGCACGAACTTGCCGTCTTCGCCCAGCACGTCGTACACCTTGCGGCCCATGCGCGTCATGATGCGCATGTTGGTGACCACGTACGGGCTGTCGCTCAGCTCGACGCCAATGTGCGCGATCGGTGAACCGAGCGGGCCCATTGAAAATGGCACCACGTACATGGTGCGCCCGCGCATGGCGCCTTCGAACAGGCCGTCGAGCGTGGAGCGCATTTCGGCCGGAGCGATCCAGTTATTGGTCGGACCCGCGTCTTCACGGCGCTGCGAGCAGATGAAAGTGCGATCTTCGACGCGCGCCACGTCAGACGGGTCGGACCATGCGAGATAAGAATTGGGACGTTTTGCGGGATTGAGCTTCTTGAGGGTGCCTGCTTCGACCATCTGCGCGCAAAGCCGGTCGTATTCCTCCTGCGAGCCGTCGCACCAGACGATCCGATCCGGCTTGGTCTTCGCGGCAATGCGCTGGACCCAGTCGAGTAGCTTTCGGTGTTTGACCCACGCGGGCGCCTCGATAGTGGGCTGTCCTTCGAATGAGGGGTGGTTCATCGACTTGTCTCCGTTTTGAATTGAAAAGCAATAGAAAAACGGTACAAACCCAGAGACGCTGCATGCGAGAGGCATTCAATTCTTCATGCCGGTTTCTGCCACCCGACGCATAATTGTGCAGGTCGTTCCGGGCTACACAGCCTGTTGAGCGGAGTCGCCAGCCGACGGGGCTTCTGCAACCGTCTGTAAAGCGGCTTGCCTCAACACGCAACAAACTGTTAAAAACGATGTCAATCGGCCTTACCGTGGCGCTGCCATTCTGTGCGGTAGCTACTACGGTAAGGCATTCAGCCAGACCGGCGTGTGACCTAGGTCACATGTGGGACAGTCAGCATAACAATCCGTTCCGCACCACCAAGGTGCGTCGCAAAACACATACCATGAAGATTGCCATCCTCGACGATTATCAGGACGCCGTTCGCAAGCTCGACTGCTTTCAATTGCTGGCCGACCATGAGGTCAAGGTTTTCAACAACACCGTCCGCGGTCTCGGCCAGTTGGCAAGCCGCCTTTCCGAAGTCGACGCCCTCGTCCTGATTCGTGAACGGACCCGCATCAGCTCACAACTGCTCGATAAGTTGCCGCATTTGCGCATGATCAGCCAAACGGGCAAAGTCTCCAGCCACATCGATCTGAACGCCTGTACCGAGCGCGGCATTGCCGTGCTGGAAGGCACCGGCTCGCCGTTCGCGCCTGCCGAATTGACGTGGGCTCTCATCATGGCGGCCCAACGCCGGATTCCGCAATACGTAGCAAACCTTAAGCAAGGAGCCTGGCAGCAGTCCGGCCTGAAGACATCGGCGCTGCCGCCGAACTTCGGTTTGGGCCAGGTATTGCGTGGCCAGACGCTGGGGATCTGGGGTTACGGCAAGATCGGCCGGCTGGTGGCCGGTTACGGCAAGGCGTTCGGCATGAACGTGCTGATCTGGGGCCGGGAGCATTCGCGCGAAGCCGCTCGCGCTGACGGTTACGGCGTGGCGGAGAGCCGCGAGGCGCTGTTCGAGCAGAGCGACGTGCTGTCATTGCACTTGCGCATGCACGACGACACGCGCGGCATCGTCAAACAGGAAGATCTGATGCGGATGAAGCCGACCGCGCTACTCGTCAATACGAGCCGGGCTGAATTGCTCGACGACAACGCGCTAGTGAATGCGTTGTCGCACAACCGTCCGGGGATGGTCGCCATCGACGTCTACGAAAGCGAGCCGATTCTGCAGGGCTACAGCCTGCTGCGCATGGAAAACGTGATCTGCACGCCGCACATCGGCTATGTGGAACGCGAAAGCTACGAGCAGTATTTCACGGCGGCATTCAAAAACATTCTGGCTTTCGACGCTGGCGACACAAGCAGCGTAGCGAATCCTGAAGCTTTGCAGGGCGGCCGTCGGCGTTAAAAACCGCCAGGCCTTTTCCGGCGAGCGCCGAGCGGATTCGTGCGACGTGGTTGTCGCCGTTTAAGCTCGCGCCGCCGGCGCTCAACTCACCGCGCCATTTCGTGCGCGCCGGCTTCCAGCAGATCGGGCATGCGTTCGAGGAAGGTCTCGCCATCGGCGCGGCCGAGGTTGTACGCATGCACCATCTGCGAGGGACTCGTGTAATCCCAACTGGAAATCGGCACCTTGCGCGACGGCTGCACATAGAGCCGTTGCTGCACGCCGTGCGGCACGACGAACATCTGCGGCCGCGGATAAAGGCGTGTGACCATCACCAGCACGTTGCCAGGCGCCTCGGCGTCGAGCGCGCCGACCGGCACGTTGTCGACCATCCCGCCGTCCAGCACCGGCCGGCCGTTGCGTCGCAGAACCGGCGTGAAAGGCGGCGTACTCGATGATTGCAGGATCAGATCCGCGAGATCTTCGACGCTCGCGCAGTCCTGCGCGCGCACGAATTCCGGATGAAAGCCGAGCGTCTGACCGAGCGTCGGGTGCAACGTCTTGCGCACGTATTTTTCGATGTTGTACGCGATCAAGCCAGCCGCCACCGCGCTGCGCGCGCCGAGCCAGCGCGGCAGATGCGACACGCCGATGCGGATTTCCGGCGCATCGGCGAGCGTCGAAAACTTTTCTCCGTAAATATCGAGCAGCGCCTGGCGGTAGATGCGGTAGTGCGGAAACACCGACTCGCCGCGCAGCAGATTGCCCCAATAGGCGTTGCGGGTGTTGTGGCGCAGCGCGTTTTCGTAATAGCGCATGACCCAGTCGGAATCGCGCGTGTAGAGCATGCACGCAGTGGCGGCGCCGGCCGAAATACCGGTGATGACACGCGGCCGGATCCGCAGCTCCGGCTGAGTCACGTCCCAGAAACCCGCCTGCCACCAGCAGCGATTGCCGCCGCCGGCGAATACGACCTGATCGAACATCCTGGTTTTTCCTCTTATGCGGCTCTCTGGCGCTTTAATCGAGCAGTGCGTAGGTGGTGGTGGCGTGGACCGCCATGTTGCCGGATTCGTCGAATAATTCGACTTCGCCGAACACAAGATTGCGACCCATGCGCAGCACTCGGGCGGTGATGAGCACGTCGCCCTTACGCACCGCGCGCATGAAGTTGATGTTGAGCGAGACGGTGGTCATCGGCTTGAAACCGCCGAGCGCGGCCGAAATGGCGACGATCATCGCCGTGTCCGCCGCGGCCATGAACACCTGGCCGCAGATCACGCCGCCCGCATGACGCAGGCCGCCCGAAAACGGCAGGCGTAGCGTGGCGCCTTCCTCATCGACCTTGACCGGCGTCAGCGTAAGCGCACGGACCCAGGGCGCGAGGATGCGGTCGAGCAGCTCGATAATCTCTTTGTCATCCATGACGATCCCCGGTCGAAAGCCGCGCGAGGCTTCGTGCGGCAACCTGTCCGCGACATGATACCGGGACGATGCAGCCAGCGCCTTTTTCACGATAGCGCAGCCATAGCGAAATGCCTCTGGGCCGCGGAGGCAAATATTTTTAAGAAATCTGCTAAAGAGACTTGGCAAGCTCGAAAAATTTCTGCATAATTTCGCTTCTGTTGGGGGCGTTAGCTCAGTTGGTAGAGCAGCGGACTCTTAATCCGTAGGTCGAGTGTTCGAGTCACTCACGCCCCACCAAGAAATTCAAAGGGTTACAAGCAAATCGCTTGTAACCCTTTTTCGTTTTCCGGCTCCATGTTAACCACCGTGTAACCCAATCGCGCCAATACATGGCGAGCCTCCATGGCGCTCTGAGCATCACAAATAACCTAACCTGCTGGGAACGAGCGCCACGCCCCGCGCGCCAGAATCTCAAGCCGCCCAGCTTGACTGGCAACCTGCTCAAGTTGGACGACCACACGTTCTTGCGCCGCCCGCTGCGACGGTAGCCCATTCTCCGGGACTCTTCATAAGAGCCACTTAGCCTGGTCACGCGCCACACGCGGTTTTCTCCCATCCGTACCGACGACTCTAAATTTTTCAGATTACGTTCCGTTATACGACGATAGGCCGTTGAAACACGACGTCGAGCCGCTTACATCTTTGCGAACTTAAAATCGAAATGAAACGATATGGAATGGGGTTGGTGCTGGGCTTGGCAGCGCTGGGCGCAATGGCCGAGGAAGCTGGAAGTGAAGTGAGCGTGAATGCGCCGACCGTCGCCGCTGCATCGGAATCTTCCTCCGCGCCTACAACGGACGAAGACAAGCTGGCACAAATGCCAGCGCAACCTGCCGGTACTTTCGAAGCAGCTCCAGGAACCACGCAGTTGCCCGCGGGCGTGACGACCGAGCAGAACCCAATGAAGGTGTCGTTCATGGCCAAGTCGAAGGCTCAGCCCGCGTTCTTCCGGCCCAACCAGAACATGCCCGAAATCACCAATGAAGACCTGCTGCGCGGCTACGCTGACAACGGCAAGGCCGCCGGGCGTAACGTCAGCAGCGTCATCGGCTACATGCCGAAGCTCAAGGTGCTGCCGTGTCCGGTCGATTGCCAGGGCTCTGACTACGAGAAGGCCGTGGCTGCGTTCATCAACGGCTTCGAAGGTGAGGGCAATCACTTCCAGCAGCGCGGCGAGATGATTGTCCAGGTCCGCTGGTTCCATCAGCGCCCGTGGTATCAGCACGCGGTGCCCTACGGGGCAGATGACTTCGGCGTGGAGTTCATGCTGGAAGGCAAGGTGATTTCGCTGGGCAAAGCTACAGTGGTTGGCGGTAAGGGCTCGGTTGATTCGGCAGACCTTGCGCGTGACATCGGCGCGCGCATGGCGGTGGAGCTGGCGTTCACTCTGGGTATGGGTGTAAAGCCGACATATCTCGATACGACCAACAACTTGGGTAAGGGCCTGGTTGGTACCCTTTCCACAGTAAACACCACCATCGGCAGCGTTCTGGGCGCCGAGGATGTGCGCCCGCGTATTGAGCCTGCCACGGACGCCAACAACAACCTGCTGCCGGCTATCGACGGTATTCAGCCGAATGAAATCCAGCCGATTACCGAGTCGCATTTCATCAACTCAATCATGTTCTGAGGACGATGCTCAGGCGTAACACGTGTCCCATTTCACGGGTCACGCATTACCTTCATCAGGCATGCACAAACCTTATAACGAATGCCGACGCATAACGTTTAAAACATTTTTATGAAAAAAATCCTTCCGCTGTTGATTGGCATATGCCTGTCCTCTTCTGTAGCTCACGCAGCACTTTCGTGTACCGTCGACACATCAAATTTTCGATGGGCCATGATGAAAGTCGGCACAACATTTACCCTATCTATCGAGGGTTTCAGGCAGGTTGGTACCAATTACGTAGCCAAGAATATGTTTAATGGCGAAAGTTACGATGGCGCTATGTCCATTAACTCCGACACTGGGAGATTCACGTTCAGCGACGGCGCAGATTTGAATTTTCTAGCCAACAACAGGGCTGGCGGCAACAGGCCACCGAGCCAAAATGCGGAAGGTAGATGTCGGCCGCAGTGATTGAAGATTTCTCGTTCCCAAGCGCTACTACGTCGTAAGACCCGTGCTCGTTTAGGAAGGCACCGCTTGCGCGGTGCCTTTAGCTCGCAACCAAGTTGCGTTCGATTCAGCGGCGGAGCAATCCCGTTGCCATACTTCAGCAAGAGTCGAGCCGCAGTCTCACGAACGCGTTGCTCATCAATGCCGTAGTGCTGATGGCACATGCTCCCCACCGTCAAGTCAAGGCATAACCCGAACAACGCGGCGCCTGCAGATACGCGACAGATTACTTCGCCGTCACGTCGATGTTGCCGAGATATTTCGCGGCCAGCGTCTTCACCGTGCCGTCGGCCTGCACCTTCGCGATCGCCGCATTCAAGCGCTCACGCAGCGCGGTATCGCCCTTGCGAATCCCGTATGCAATGCCGCTGCCGAGGATCTTGTCGTCGCGCACGGGCTCACCGACGAAGGCGTAACCGCTGCCACTCGGCTTCGACAGAAAACCTGTCTGTCCGGCGGGCGCCAGCACGAGCGTCGCGTCCAATCGCCCCGCCACGAGATCCGTATAAACCTGGTTCTGGTCCTGATACGGTACGACGGTCACGCCCGCCGATTCCCAATGCGTCTTCGCGAAGGTTTCCTGAATCGACGCCTGCAACACACCTACGCGCTTGCCCTTCAGCGAGGCCGGCGTCGGCAGCAGTCCGCTGTCGCGCCTGGCGATCAACTGTGTCGGCACGCGATACACGACGGTGGTGAAATCGACCGCCTGACGGCGTTGTTCAGTCGCGTTCATCGCCGAATTGATCGCGTCGAACTTGCGGCCCTGCAGCGCGGGAATCAGCCCATCGAACGAAGTCTCGACCCATTTGCACGTCATCTTCGCGGCGACGCAAACAGCATTGCCGACGTCGATATCCAGCCCCTGCAACTCACCGTTCGGGCCTTTCGATTCAAACGGCGGATATTGCGCTTCGAGGCCGAAACGCAACGTCGAGGTATCGGCAGCGCTCGCGGCAGACGACGCCGCGAGCGACGCGAATGCACAGGCCAGCGCCAAAAGAGGCTTGAGCAATTTCATAGCAGTTCCCTTCCCTTCGATTTTGTTGTCGCGCCGTCCTGCGGTGCGCTCACACGTGACCGCGCGACGATCATACTGCGTTCAAAAATGCAGCCGTCGCGCGCAGCCGTCACCTAGCCGATCAGATCTCGCACAGACGACGCGCGCCTTCGATCAAGGTCGCATCGTCCTTCGAGAAGCTCAGGCGGATCAAACCGGAGTCCGTACCATCGGTATAGAACGCCGACAGCGGAATAGTCGCAACACGCGCATCGCGAATCAGGCGCAGCACGAAATCGCTGTCGCTTTCCTCTGAGAAACTACGGAAACGCGCGAGCATGAAGAAGCTACCTTCGCTTGGCAACAACTCGAAGCGCGAATCGCGCAGTGAATCCGCGAGCAGATCGCGCTTCTTCTGATAGAACGCCGACAACCCGAGGTAGCTTTCGCGATTGGCCAATGCATCGACGAACGCGTACTGCATCGGTGTATCGGCGGAAAACACCATGAACTGATGGACTTTGCGAATCTCATCCATCAACGCGGCGGGCGCGAGGCAATAGCCCACGCGCCAGCCGGTCACGTGATACGACTTGCCGAACGACGAGACGATCACGCTGCGCTCCGCGAGTTCGGAGTGGCAAGCCATGCTCTGATGTTTGGCGCCGTCGAACACCACGTGTTCATACACCTCGTCGGCGAGGATCACGATATCGGTGTTGCGCGTAATGGCCTTCAGGCGCTCCACATCGGCTTCGCTGAACACGGTCGCGGTCGGATTGTGCGGCGTGTTGATGATGATCATGCGGGTCTTCGGCGTGATCGCGGCGGCGACCTCGTCCCAGTCCACGCGAAAGTCGCTCAAGGACAGCTTGATCGCAACGGGCGTGGCGCCTTGCAAGCGAACAATCGGCCCATAGCTGTCGAACGACGGCTCGAAGTAGATCACTTCATCGCCGGGATGCACCAATGCGCTGATCGTCGAATACAGACCTTCGCTTGCGCTCGCGATCACGGTTACTTCGCTGGCCGGGTCGTAGCGCACGCCGTACAGCGTGGCGACCTTGTCGGCAAGCGCTTCGCGCAAGGCGGCGATGCCGGCCATCGGCGCGTACTGGTTATGACCGGCGCGCATGGCTTGAGCGACGCCATCGATCAGTTTGGCGTCCGGCGCAAAATTCGGCGCGCCTTGCGACAGATTCAGCGCGTCGTGCTGGGCAGCCAGTTGACCGATCACGGTAAATATCGTCGTGCCTACGTCAGGCAATTTCGAACGGGCTTGCGTGGCGCTCTGCATAAGGCTTTCTCCCTTTCTCCATCCGGCAGCGGATTCACGGAACGGCCAGCTGCGCGGCGGTCCCTTCCGGTTTGGTGATTAGGCATCAGCCAAAGAACCGTCACAATCGAAACTTTGTCATGCGCGGCATGCGTTTAAGTCATGGGGAACGCGAACCCGCGTCGCCACGGGCAAAGCCGGCCAGATCGGGACTCTCGGGGAAGAAAAGAGGCTGCGCGAAGCGCGCGGAAAACTGCTGAGGTATGACGTAATGTGATGCGGCCAGCCGCCAGCGGAGCGCTCGCGGCCGGCCTCGTCGTCTGTCAGGCGTCGTCCATCAAACGGACCTTAACCTTCTTGCCCTTCACCTTGCCGGCGCTGAGCTTGCGCAACGCTTCACGCGCGACGCTGCGCTCCACCGCCACATAGGTGGACATTTCTGTCACGTTGATCTTGCCGATCTGCGAGCCGGCGAAACCCGCCTCGCCGGTCAGCGCGCCGAGCACGTCGCCGGGGCGGATCTTCTCCTTGCGGCCGCCGAGAATCTGCAGCGTTTCCATGGGTGGCAACAGTCGCTCATTGCTCGCTGCTGTCAGTTCGGACAGCTTGTGCCACTCGACCTCGCGCTTTTGCGCCTGTTCGAGACTGCCGACGCGACCCATCTCGTTCATGCTCGCCAGACTCAGCGCCCAGCCATCCTGATCGGCGCGCCCCGTGCGGCCGATCCGGTGCACGTGCACCTCCGGATCCGGCGTCACGTCGACGTTGATCACGGCTTCGAGTTGGGCGATGTCGAGACCGCGTGCGGCGACGTCGGTGGCCACCAGCACCGAGCAGCTGCGGTTGGCGAACTGGATCAGCACCTGATCGCGCTCACGCTGGTCGAGTTCGCCATGCAGCGCGAGCGCATGAAAACCTTGCGCCCGCAGCACGTCGAGCAGATCGCGACACTGCTGCTTGGTGTTGCAGAACGCCAGCGTGCTCACCGGACGATAGTGGTTCAGCAGCAGACCCACGGCGTGCAGCCGTCCGTCTTCGGTCACTTCGTAGAAGCGCTGACGAATCTTGGTGTTGTCGTGCCGCTCGGCGAGTTTGACTTCCTTCGGATTGCGCAGGAATTGCTGGCTCAGTTTGACGATGCCTTCGGGATACGTCGCCGAGAACAGCAGCGTTTGCCGTTCTTTCGGGCATTGCTTCACGACGGTGGCGATATCGTCGAAGAAGCCCATGTCGAGCATGCGGTCCGCTTCGTCGAGCACGAGCGTGTTGAGCGACTGCAGCGGCAGGCTGCCGCGCTCGAGGTGGTCCATGATGCGGCCCGGCGTGCCGACCACGATGTGCGCGCCGTGTTCGAGACTCGCTGTTTGCGGACGCATCGGTGTGCCGCCGCACAAGGTCAGCACCTTGATGTTTTCTTCGGCGCGCGCAAGGCGGCGGATTTCCTGCGTGACCTGATCGGCGAGTTCGCGCGTGGGGCACAGCACCATCGCCTGCACAGCGAAGTTGCGCGCGTCGAGGCGCGCCAGCAGCGCCAGCGAAAACGCCGCGGTCTTGCCGCTGCCGGTTTTCGCCTGGGCAATCAGGTCGTGGCCGGCGAGCGCGATCGGCAGACTCGCGGCCTGAATCGGCGTCATCTCGACGTAACCGAGCTGCGTGAGATTGGCGAGCGTCGCGGGCGGCAGCGGTAGCTGGCTAAACGGCGCGCCGGCGGTAGTGGGACTGTTCATAGGGTGAGGGCTCGCAATCGGATAAAGCGACTAAGGCGGCTAGGGGCAAAAAACTATTCGGCCATGGGGCCGGTGGCGGGACGGCCTTCGATCTGCTCGTACAGCACCGAGCCATCGTCCCCGTCGAAACGCTCGACGTAATTGCGCGCGCCGCACATCGGGCAACGGAACAGGAGGCCCTGTCCTTCGTTCTTGATGACGACGTCCGATTGCTCCCACTGCGCTTCGCAGGACTGATTTCTACAGGTAAACACGTTGATTCTCCAACTGGATTCGATTACTGATCCGGCGAGCCGTGCGAACGGCCCGGCCGTGAATGGGACGGTTGCTGCCAAGGTGGCGACGGCTCAAGCTCGTCAACCCAGATGCGTATGCCGCGCGCGCGGTGCGCTCACTTCCATGTCGGTGAGACCCTGCACGATGCCGCAGTCCTCCACGGCCTGTTCGCCGTGGCATTGCTCACGCAGCGTGGTCAATTGCGCTTTCAGCTGCTTCAGTTCGTCGATGCGCATGTCGACGTGCGCGATGTGCTCGTCGATCAAGGTATTGATGCCGCCGCAGCCGTTGGCCGGCGCGTCGGTCAGACGCAGCAACGCACGGATTTCGTCGTGAGTCATGTCGAGCGCGCGGCAGTTCCGGATGAAGCGCAGGCGTTCGACGTGCTTGGCCGTGTAACTGCGGTAATTGGCCTCGGTACGCTCCGCTTCGGGCAACAAGCCCTCTTTCTCGTAGAAACGGATGGTTTCGGTCGTGCAATGGGCGATTTTCGCCAATTCGCCGATTTTCATGGACCCTCCGGATGGCGGCCTTGACCTTGTAGTGGCTTCAAGGTGTTTACTAGACCACAAATCGAACCAGGAAGCCACCATGCCTCGAACCGACTACGCCGAAGCCGACTGCCTCGAACAGGCGAAAGCCCACGCGGACGGGCACCAAGGGCGCGCTCACGCCCACGACGCGAACTGCGGTCATAGCCATGACGCGCATGACCACGACCACGATCATGGCGGGCGCCCCCACGCACACGCTCACAATCATGCCGACTCGGCTTGTTGCGGGACAGCGGCGGCCGTATCCGCACCGATCCCACTGCCGCGATCCGAAGCCGTCGGCAGCAACGTGCGCACCGCCATCCGCATCATGCAGATGGATTGCCCGACCGAAGAAGCGCTGATCCGCAAGAAATTCAGCCGCATGCCGCACGTGCGCAGCATGGAGTTCAACCTGATGCATCGGGTCCTGACGGTCGTCCACGCGCCAGAAACGCTTGATTCGATCCTCGCCGCACTTCGGTCGCTCGACTTCACGCCCGAACTCGCCGACGCCGGTCCGGACGCCGCTCCCGCAGCAGCCCCGCACGCGCCGCCGACACCGTGGTGGCCACTGGCGCTCGCCGGGATAGCCGCGGCGGGCTCAGAGGCCGCTGGCTGGCTCGGCGCGCCAGCATGGGTGCCAGCGGGTCTGGCGATCCTCGCCATCCTGTCCTGCGGGCTCACGACGTACAGGAAGGGTTGGCTCGCGATCCGCAATGGCAACCTGAACATCAACGCGCTGATGAGCATCGCGGTGACCGGCGCGTTGATCCTGCGCCAATGGCCGGAAGCCGCGATGGTGATGGTGCTCTTCACCATCGCCGAACTGATCGAGGCGAAGTCGCTCGACCGCGCCCGCAATGCGATCCAGGGCCTCATGCAGCTCACGCCCGACCAGGCCAGCGTGCAACAACCGGACGGCAGCTGGCGGTCAACTGACATCAAAGCAATTGCGCTCGGCGCGGTGGTTCGCGTGAAACCGGGCGAGCGGATCGCGCTCGACGGCGAGATCGTGACAGGCCGCTCGAGTGTGGATCAGGCGCCGATCACCGGCGAAAGCCTGCCGGTCGACAAGGCGGTGGGCGACGCGGTGTTCGCCGGCACGATCAACCAGACCGGCTCGTTCGACTATCGCGTCACCGCCGCCGCCAGCAACACGACCCTCGCCCGCATCATCCATGCAGTCGAGGAAGCGCAAGGGACCAAGGCGCCGACGCAGCGTTTCGTCGATCAGTTCGCCCGCGTCTATACGCCGATCGTGTTCGCCGTTGCGCTCGCCGTGGCCATCGTGCCGCCGGTGCTGTTCGGCGGGTCGTGGCAGACGTGGGTCTACAAGGCACTGGTGATGCTGGTGATCGCCTGCCCGTGCGCGCTTGTGATCTCGACGCCGGTGACCATTGTCAGCGGTCTAGCCGCGGCGGCCCGCAAAGGCATTCTGATCAAGGGCGGCGCCTATCTCGAGCAAGGCCGCAAGCTGACCCGCCTCGCGCTCGACAAAACCGGCACGCTCACCCACGGCAAGCCCGTGCAAACCGGGTTCGAAATACTCGCCGAGGTCGACGCCGTCCGTTGCCGCGTGTTTGCGGCGAGCCTTGCGGGCCGCTCCGATCATCCCGTATCGATGGCGCTTGCGGCGGCAGCAAAGGCGGACGACATCGCCAACGTTACAGTCGGCGCCTTCGAGGCGCTCGCGGGACGCGGCGTGCGCGGCGAGATTGACGGCGTGCCTTATTGGCTTGGCAATCATCGGCTGGTCGAAGAACTCGGGCGTTGCTCCGCATCGCTCGAAGCGCGGCTGGACGCGCTCGAAAGCCAGGGCAAGACCGTCGTGATGCTGGTGGACGCCGAACGCGTGCTTGCGCTGTTCGTCGTCGCCGATACGGTGAAGGAGACAAGCCGCGCCGCCGTCGCCGAATTGCAGCGGCTCGGCGTGAGCACGGCCATGCTCACCGGCGACAACCCGCACACCGCCGCCGCGATCGCGCAGCAGGTCGGTATCGACGAAGCGCGCGGCAACCAGTTGCCGGAAGACAAGCTGAACGCAATCGCGCGGTGGTCGGAGGACGGCGCGGCGGTCGGCATGGTCGGCGACGGCATCAACGACGCGCCCGCGCTGGCGCGCGCCGACATCGGCTTCGCGATGGGCGCGATGGGCACCGACACGGCAATCGAAACCGCCGACGTCGCACTGATGGACGACGACCTGCGCAAGATTCCGTCGTTCATTCGCCTGTCGAAGGCGACGCATTCGGTACTGGTGCAGAACATCACGCTTGCGCTCGGCATCAAGAGCGTCTTCCTCGTGCTGACCGTGATCGGTCTGGGCACGATGTGGATGGCCGTGTTCGCCGATGTGGGCGCGAGTCTGCTGGTGGTGGCGAACGGGCTGCGGCTGTTGCGCAAGTGAAGGCGCGGCGCCAGGCCGGGACATACACGATGGCTGCTAAAAGCTAGTGATCAAACGCGCGCTCGGCCGCGATCCGATGGTGACGCGTGCCGATTGCCGCCTTCAACGTATCCGAAGGCCGCATGCCGAAGAGCTTCCGGTAATCGGTCGCAAACTGGCTCAAGTGCCAGAAGCCCCACGCCGCCGCGACATCCTGCACCGAACGGGATTCGCGCGATGCGTTCGACAGGTCGCGCCGCGCGCCATTCAGGCGGATCGCGCGCAGATACGTGGCAGGCGCCATGCCCAGCACGTCCTGAAAACAGTATTGCAGCGTACGCCGGCTCACATGGAGTTGCTCGCACAACTCCGGCACGCTCACTGCCCGCTCGCGATTGATCAGTACATAATCGCGCGCTTTTGATACGATCGACTGACGGCGCGGACGCGCCGGCATCGCAACCGGCTCCGAGGCCGGCAACGCGCCGACGTCGAAGAGCGAAGCCAGCACCGACGCCTGCAGATTGTTGCGCGCAACCGAAGACAGCGACGTGCCGCACGCCGCGCCATCGTCGAGCAACTGCCGTAGCGTGGCGCACAACTGCTGCTTGCGAGCCATGCCGATCGGCACGACTTGCGTGGTCGGCACAGGGTCGGTCACACCCACGCACTCCACATCCGCCGCATAACGGCGCAGCACTTCGCCTTTGACGACCACGCCAAAAATCTCGTAACCCGCCGAGGTCAGCAGTTCGAACTCGATCCCGCCTGGACGAAACGCGAGCGCGTCGCCGGCGATCACCTGTGCGTCGATGCGGCCCGAACCGGCGGGGCAAGTCGGGATGCCGAACCAGTACGCGTCCTTCTGCACTTCGCAGGTTTGCCGCAGCGCATGGCTGGTCGTTTCGACGAACACCTGCATATGATCGAGGCACAACTCCGTCAGGCCGCCGACAAAAGAGCCCGCGGTCAACTGATCATAGGTCTGGCTCCAGCCGCGGAGATTGCGGGCCTGCTCGTCGGCGTCGTGCGCGACGCAGGTCTGCACGCAGAAGCTCGGCTGCGGCGTGAGCGTCGGGCTGGACAGGGTGTCGCTGATCAGCGTGTCAATCGTCATACCGGATTTGAGCAAACGGATATCGAACGTGCAAGGGAGGCAATTCCCATGCCGAAAGGATCCGATGCTTGTCCACCTATTTGCATCGACAAACGCCAAAGCCACTGCTCAATTGATGAACAGCGGTGCACGCACTGCTCAGAAACGAACCGTTCACTCTGCGCGGATTGAACAGCGTGGCGCGCCATGCCGCGCGCGAGTGCCTGCTGTGCGTGCACGTATCACCAGCGCGGTGCATTGGCACACTTCTGGCTGTAGCCTCTCGCGGCCAAGCGATATATCTGGCCGAATATACCCCATTCAAACATGTGAGGAGCACACAGATGAATCACGCAGAGATGCAATTTCTGACCACCGAATTTCCGTACAAGAAACAGTATGCGAACTTTATCGGCGGCGAATGGGTGAAGCCCGCGGGCGGCGAGTACTTCGATAACGTGTCGCCGATCACTGGCGAGCCGTTTACGTCGATCCCACGTTCACGCGAAGCCGATATCGAACTCGCACTCGACGCCGCGCATCGTGCGAAAGCAGCTTGGGGAAAGACCTCGGCCGGCGACCGCGCGAACATCCTGAACCGCATTGCCGACCGGATGGAAGCGAACCTGCAACGTCTCGCCGTGGCCGAGACTATCGACAACGGCAAGCCGTTGCGCGAAACCATGGCCGCCGACATCCCGCTCGCCATCGATCACTTCCGCTATTTCGCCGGCGCCGTGCGCGCGCAGGAAGGCTCGATCTCCGAGATCGACCACGATACGGTTGCGTATCACTTTCATGAACCGCTCGGCGTGGTCGGTCAGATCATTCCGTGGAATTTCCCAATCCTGATGGCCGTGTGGAAGCTCGCGCCCGCACTCGCCGCCGGCAACTGTGTGGTGCTCAAACCGGCCGAGCAAACACCCGCTTCGATTCTCGTGCTCGTTGAACTGATTCACGACCTGCTGCCCGCAGGCGTGCTGAACGTGGTGAACGGCTTCGGTCTCGAAGCCGGCAAGCCGCTCGCCTCCAGCAAGCGCATCGCCAAGATTGCGTTTACCGGCGAGACCACGACCGGCCGCCTGATCATGCAGTACGCGAGCCAGAACATCATTCCGGTGACGCTCGAACTCGGCGGCAAGAGCCCGAATATTTTCTTCGACGACGTGATGAACGCGGACGACAGCTATTTCGACAAGGCGCTCGAAGGCTTCACGATGTTCGCGCTGAATCAGGGCGAGGTGTGCACGTGTCCGTCGCGTGTGCTGATCGATGAAAAGATTTACGACCGTTTCATGGAACGGGCGCTCAAGCGTGTCGCGGCGATTACGCAAGGGCATCCGCTCGACACCAAGACGATGATCGGCGCACAGGCCTCGCAGGAGCAGTTGGAAAAAATCCTTTCTTATGTCGATCTCGGCAAACAGGAAGGCGCCGAATGCCTGATCGGCGGCGAACGCAATGCGCTCGGCGGCGAGTTGAGCAAAGGCTACTACGTGAAGCCGACCGTCTTCCGCGGCCACAACAAGATGCGCATCTTCCAGGAAGAGATCTTCGGACCGGTGGTGTCGGTCACGACGTTCAAGAATGAAGAAGAAGCGCTCGAGATCGCCAACGACACGCTCTACGGTCTGGGCGCTGGTGTGTGGACGCGCGACGGCACGCGCGCCTATCGCTTCGGTCGGCAGATTCAGGCAGGCCGCGTGTGGACCAACTGCTATCACGCCTATCCGGCACATGCGGCGTTCGGCGGCTACAAGCAGTCGGGCATTGGCCGCGAAAATCACAAGATGATGCTCGACCATTATCAGCAGACCAAGAACCTGCTGGTCAGCTATAGCGACAAGCCGCTCGGTTTCTTCTAAGCCCAGCGTTCCTGTTCGAGCGGGCCGCGTTGCGCGGCTCGCTCTTTTTTCTGCGAGGGCATGTGATGGCTGATGAGAAGGAAGTCGCTCGCGTGATCGCAACGCCTGCCGCCGTCGAGTTGATCGACAAATTGCGCGCGGAGCATGGCGAGGTGCTGTTCCATCAATCCGGCGGATGCTGCGACGGCAGCGCACCGATGATGTTCCCTCAGGGCGAGTTCATGGTCGGCTCGTCCGATGTCAAACTCGGCACAATTGCTGGCGTGCCGTTCTACATGAGCGAATCGCAATTCGAATACTGGCGGCACACGCAATTGATTATCGACGTAGTGCCGGGAAACGGCGGAATGTTTTCTCTGGAGCGGCCAAGCGGTTTACGGTTCTTGACGCGCTCCCGTCTTTTTGAGGACCACGAGAATACGTGGCTCGAAACGCGTCCAGTGCAGCGTGCCGATGCTTGATTGTTTTACGCTGCGTCTTTTGGCTTCGAATCGTCGCTGACGGCGGGCGCCACCGGTGCGCCTGCCAGCAGCGCGTCGCTGTCGTCTTTCAGGCCGACGCCGGTCAGACCCAAACGCCGTGCATGCGTGAGCAGATAGTGCAGCTTATGCGCGGCCAACGGAAAGTCGAGTCCTTCAGGACGCACGTTCGAAATGCAGTTGCGCTGCGCATCGCTACAGCCCACTTTCGGCCCGTACGTCAGATAGATACCGAGGCTATCGGGCGAACTCAAACCGGGCCGCTCGCCGATCAGCATCACCACCAGTTTTGCATTGAGCAACTCGCCGATCTCGTCACCCAGCGCGACACGCGCCTGACGCGCGACCACCACCGGGCCGATCCTCCAATCCGCGAGGCGCGGAACGACGGCTTGCAGCAAGGGAAGAGATTGCTTCGACGCGGCGAACGCCGAAAGACCATCGCCGATCACGAAAACCACTTCGGGCGAATCGTTCGGAACCGCTGCCAGCGCCACGCGACTCTCTTCCGATAAACGTCGCCCAAGATCGGGACGCCGCAAATAATGCTCGCGATCCGGCGCGGCGCTATGCACGTCGAGCGTCTTGAAGTTTTGCGCGCGCAACTGCTCGTGCAAAACGTCCGTATCGAGCGGATGGTGCACAGCGTCGCGTGCCTGCGCGTGCGACAGATTGAACGCGAGCAGTGGCGCCGTCGGCAAGCTATTGCCTGCGCGGCCCAGCGCGATGCGCGCGTTGGTGAACTGCCGCAGCGCGTTCCATGGATTCTTTTCGAGGAAGTCGCTCATGCGATGCCCATCCAGTCGCGCGCCCCTTCCAGCAAAGGTTGTTGTGTCGATGCGCTCAGCAAGGCGCCACGCGCGTCGGTGATCTGCATCGACTCCAGCCATTCTTCGAACTCCGGCGCGCGGCGCAAACCGAGTACATCGCGCACGTAAAGCGCGTCGTGGAAGGACGTGCTTTGATAGTTGAGCATGACGTCGTCAGCACCCGGAATGCCCATGATGAAGTTGATGCCCGCTACGCCGAGCAGCGTGAGCAGGTTGTCCATGTCGTCCTGATCGGCTTCGGCGTGGTTCGTGTAGCAAATGTCGCAACCCATCGGCACACCGAGCAGCTTGCCGCAGAAGTGATCTTCGAGACCAGCACGCGTGATCTGTTTGCCGTCGTACAGATACTCCGGGCCGATAAAACCGACCACTGTGTTCACCAGGAACGGATTGAACTTGCGCGCGACTGCGTAGGCGCGCACTTCGCACGTCTGCTGGTCCACGCCGAAATGCGCATCCGCCGACAAAGCGCTTCCCTGACCGGTTTCGAAGTACATCAGGTTATGGCCGACCGTACCGCGTTTCAGTGACAGTCCCGCTTCATACGCTTCCTGCAGCAGCGCGAGCGAAATGCCGAAGCCCGCGTTCGCTTTCTCCGTGCCCGCAATCGACTGAAACACCAGATCGACCGGCGCGCCTTTTTCGATTGCGGCAATTGTGTTCGTGACGTGGGTCAGCACGCACGATTGCGTCGGCACCTGATAGCGTTGGCGGAAATCGTCGATCATCAGCAACAGCTTGGTGATCGCCGCGAGATTGTCGCTCGCCGGGTTGATGCCGATCATCGCGTCGCCGCAGCCGTACATCAGGCCGTCGAGCATGGAAGCGGCGATGCCTTTGACGTCGTCGGTCGGATGATTCGGTTGCAAACGCACCGACATATGCCCCGGTAGACCAACCGTATTGCGAAAGCGCGTAATCACTGGACGCTTACGCGCCGCCCCGATCAGATCCTGATTGCGCATCAGCTTGGACACCGCCGCGACCATCTCCGGCGTCAGGCCCGCGGTGATACGCGTGAGCGCATCGGAATCGGTTGTGGTGCTCAGCAGCCAGTTGCGAAAGTCACCGACCGTGAGGTGAGCAATCTCGGCGAACGCCTGCGGCGAATGATCGTCGATCACGAGACGCGTGACTTCGTCGCTTTCGTAGGGAATCAGCGCTTCGTTGAGGAAGGTGCGCAGCGGCACCTGCGCGAGCGCCATCTTGGCCGCGACGCGTTCTTCCTCGCTCGCGGCCGCCACGCCCGCGAGCTGATCGCCGGAACGTTGCGGACTCGCTTTCGCCAACAAGGTCTTCAGGTCGGCAAAGCGATACGTGCGGCTGCCGATCGTTTCGGTGTAGCTCATCTTTACGACTCCATCGCCGCTGCTCGCGCAGCGGCTCGATCCGTCATTCCTCGAGCAAGGCGTCCGCCGGCGCGGCTTCGCGTTGATTGCGCGTCATCAGGAAGTAGACGTAGCCCAGCGCGAGAAAGATTGCGAACACGATCGCCACCAGAAAATTGAAGTAGACCATCGTCGCCAGACAAATGACCGCGGCCACCAGTGCGAACGCCGGAAAGACCGGAAACAGCGGCGCGCGGAACGGGCGCTCCATGTCCGGCTCGGCGCGGCGCAGCTTGAACAGCGACAACATGCTGATGATATACATCACGATAGCGCCAAATACCGACATCGTCACGATGTTCGCCGTCAGCGTCTGGCCGCCGAACTGAATCAGCTCGTCGCTGTAGATCGCCGCGATGCCGACCACGCCGCCCGCGATGATCGCGCGATGCGGCGTCTTGAAGCGCGGATGCACTTTCGAGAGCCACTCCGGCAGATAGCCGGCGCGAGCCAGCGCGAAGATTTGCCGCGAATAGCCGAGGATGATGCCGTGAAACGACGCGACCAGTCCGAACAGGCCGAGCCACACCAGCATATGCATCCAGCCGCTATGTTCGCCGACGATGAATTTCATCGCCTGCGGCAGCGGGTCGTTGATGTTCGACAGCTTGGTCCAGTCGCCTGCCGCGCCGGCAAACACCATCACGCCGATCGCGAGCACCACGAGCGTCAGAATGCCGGCGACGTAGGCAATCGGAATCGAGCGCTTCGGGTTTTTGGCTTCTTCCGCAGCCATTGCCACGCCTTCGATCGCGAGGAAAAACCAGATGGCGAACGGAATCGCCGCGAACATGCCGTGAAACGAGCCCATGCTGAAGGTGTCGGCGCCGGACCAGCCGCCCTTTGTGAAATTCGACCACTGAAAGCCGGGCGAGACGACGCCCATGAAAACCAGCAGTTCGAAAATCGCGAGCAACGTCACACACAACTCGAACGCCGCGGCGATCTGCACGCCGACGATATTCAACGCCATGAAGATGAGATAGGCGCCCATCGCCGCGTGTTTCGGTTCGAGAGCGGGAAACTGCACGTGCAGGTACGCGCCGATGGCAAGCGCGATGGCCGGTGGCGCAAACACGAATTCGACCAACGTCGCCGCGCCGGCCAGATAGCCGCCGGTTGGACCAAAAGCGTGGCGAGCGTAGGCGAACGGGCCGCCCGCATGCGGAATCGACGTGGTGAGTTCGGTGAAACTGAAAATGAACGTCGTATACATCGCGGCAATGAAAATCGCCGTGATGACGAAGCCGAGCGTGCCGGCGCTCGCCCAGCCGTAGCTCCAGCCGAAATACTCGCCGGAGATCACGAGGCCGACCGCGATGCCCCACAGTTGCCACGTGCCGAGCGTCTGCTTCAATTCGTGATGCGAGACTTTGCCGACGTGCTGATTCCTGGACTCTGATTTCATCGGACGCTCCCTGATGGTGCCGCCAGCTCGACGCCGCAAGGCTTTGCGGTGCATGGGCGGACGGGCTTCAGGCGATAGTAGTGAGCCATTATTCGAGGTGTTATCGAAATTCGGCAAAGTTCTGGGCGGCGTGGTGTCAATGGGCGCTTAATTGTGGATCGCGTTAACTGGGCATTTATTTGGGTGAAGTTCGCAGGATTTGGTAAATGGGGACGTGGTACTTTCGTTCGCATCCATTCGACAATTTTTGTGGTCATTTTCTGTTCACTCAGCCATGAATGAATCAGGTAATCGGGCTCGCTACGAAACCCGGCTCGGCCGCGTGCTCAATCATATTTACGATCATCTCGACGAGCCGCTCGACATCGATCGTCTGGCGGAAATTGCCTGTCTGTCGCCGTATCACTGGCACCGGATTTATCAGGCGATGTATGGCGAAACGGTGGCTACGACGGTGCGGCGTTTGCGCTTGCATCGCGCGGCGGGCTATCTGGCGAACGGTTCGATGCCGATTGCGGAGATCGCCGAACGCTCCGGCTACAGCAGCCTGCAATCTTTTTCCCGCACTTTTCGCGCGGCGTTCGGCATGCCGCCGGCGCAGTATCGCAAGCAAGGCACACATAGCCGGTTTCGGCCGGCGCTATCAGGAGACGATCAAATGACCATGCGTGAAGTAATGATCCGTCACGTGGAGCCGATGGACGTTTTGTCGGTGGATCACGTTGGACCGTATATGCAGATCGGCAAGGCGTTCGACGCGCTGTTCGGCTGGCTGGCGAAACATAATTTGCTCGCGGCGCAGATGCGCATGATCGGCGTTTATTACGATGATCCGGGTGTTGTTGCGGAGAGCGAGTTGCGGTCTAAGGCTGGCGTGTTGTTGCCGCATCCGGTTCAGGCATCCGTCACGGTGAGTGCGCCAGTTTCGGTGGCGCATGTGAGGGGTGGCGAGTACGCGGTGTTGCGGCATCAAGGGCCGTATAGCGATATGCGGGCTGCGTATGATTGGTTGTACGGGACGTGGCTCGTGCAGTCCGGGCGCGAAGCGGCCGACGCGCCGGTGTTCGAGGAGTATCTGAATAGCCCGAAGGACACGGCGCCTGCTGATCTGATCACGGAGATCTGTTTGCCGCTGGTTTGAGGGTTTGCGTGTCCGGTGCTCGCTTGTGCCGCGTGCTGTGCGGGTGGCTCTCTGTTTTTTATAGTCTTTGTATATGTATACGTAGTAATAGTTAACAAGCATCGCATCCTGCTGTGGATAACTTGAAACTTCGTCTACGGATCAAGGCTCTGCGGAATCGATAACCCTGCGAAGCGTGCGCGGACAGAAACACGGAGCCAGGGAAAACTTTTGTCCGACCTGACGACGCAGCGGTTTTATCAAAGTTTCACCCACAACGTGTCAGACGGCTTGTACAAAAGTTGTCCAGAGGTGACTGTGGATAAGTGCGTGGGCGTGGGCGTGGTGTGGTCTGGTGAAACCGCCGTGCTTCGGTTCACCGCGAGCGCGTTCTTTTTCGGCGCCTTTGCGTGGCGCGACTGTCAGATTGTCGCGGCGCAGCCAGCGTGAAAAATCGCTTCGTTGTACCGATGCGTTGACAGGCTGGAGGCGGCTCGCCTATCGTCGCAACGCGGGACGGCTGGTCAAGCATGCCTGGATGCAAGGCTCATAGGTTCCGGGCACTACGGGGCTACCCCGTGGATCAACACTACTCCGCAGTTCGTCGCATGAGCTTCAGTTGCGCGTTGCGCAAGCGCGCTCACGCAGCACAAGACGCGTTGACTGGCCGCCCCGCCCTCCTTTGCTATGTCCTTATCTTCCCTGCAACACATCACCTACGCGATTGCCGATGCAATGCTGGCTGGTCCGCCTGAGGCCGCCGGAATGGTCGAGCGCATGACGCTCGTACTGGGCGAGGCCGCCGATTGGATGAACGGGTTGGCGCGCCATGTGGTGAAGCGATTTGGTGCGCGATGGGATAGCGTTAGGCGCAAAGAACTGTCGGTGGTCGTGGCCGGGATGCCGGGTTTCGTATCCGCTTGGCGCAGCGAGCAACCACCGAGAGTGGTTCGCGTGTTGACGCGGCCACCTTTTCAGCGACCACCCCCGCCGTGGTTGCGCGACGCGGCACTGCCCCAATTGCCGACCCTCAGTGATCTGGCCACATGGCTGCAAGTCGAGGCGGACGAATTGGACTGGTTTGCCGATCGCTGGCGCGTGCCTGCAGCCGGTTCGCACTTAAACGTCGATATTCCCCGCCCTCAACGCATTCGACTCAATAAACGCCCGCCGCGGCTCCACATCATCCCCCATGAGCGTAGTGAAGATCCCATCAGCTGCAATAGCATCCTCAATCTGCACCCGAAGAAGACGACGCACCGTCGGATCCATCGTAGTCTCCCAAAGCTGCCCAGGATTCATCTCACCGAGACCCTTATAGCGCTGCTTCGAAATATTCCGCTCAGCATCAGCCAACAACCACTTCATAGCGGACTTAAAGTCAGTAACAGCCATACTCCGCTCACCACGCTTAATGACAGCCCCAACCCCAATCAATCCCTTAAACGTATTAGCGGTATTGATCAGCTGTTGATAGTCAGCAGTGAGTTGAAAATCCTGATCCAACACAGAAATCTTCTGATTGCCGTGATGAGTCCGCGCGACGCGCAACGAGCGCAGCTCACGCACCGGGTCATACATCGTCGTAACCTTAACTTCGGGCTTCAACGGATCATCCCTTAGCTTCGCTTCCAGAGCCTTAGCCGATGCATCGGCCGCTTCCTCGCTGGACAGATCGATCGCAATTCCATCCATCACAGCCTCAAGCGCCCCAGCGTCATACAACCGGCTCAACCGGTTAACAACAGCCTGCGCCAGCAAATAAGCCCGAGCCAACTCACCCAACGCATCCCCAGTAATCGGCGTAGCCCCTTCAGAAGCCAACAACTCCGACCCCTGCAGCGCCAGCTTCAGAATGTGAGCATTAACCTCAGCCTCATCCTTCAAATACCGCTCATCCTTACCCGCCTTGATCTTGAACAGCGGCGGTTGCGCGATATAGATATACCCACGCTCGATCATCTCCGGCATCTGCCGATAGAAGAACGTCAGCAGCAGCGTCCGAATGTGCGCACCGTCAACGTCAGCATCGGTCATGATGATGATGCGGTGATAACGCAGCTTATCGAGGTTGTAGTCTTCCTTACCAATCCCGCAACCGAGAGCCGTAATCAGCGTAACAATCTGCTCCGAAGAAAGCAGCTTGTCATACCTTGCCTTCTCCACATTAAGCACCTTGCCGCGCAGCGGCAAAATAGCCTGAAACTTCCGATCCCGACCCTGCTTCGCCGACCCGCCTGCCGAGTCACCCTCGACGATATAAATCTCGGACTTCGCCGGATCCTTCTCCTGGCAATCCGCCAGCTTCCCGGGCAGACCCACGCCGTCGAGCACACCCTTGCGACGCGTCATCTCACGCGCCTTCCGAGCCGCATCCCGCGCGCGCGCCGCATCCACAATCTTGCTGCAAATAATCTTCGCGTCATTCGGCGTCTCGAGCAGAAACTCTTCGAGCGCCTTCGCGACCACATCCTCCACCGGCGCGCGCACTTCCGACGACACCAGCTTGTCCTTCGTCTGCGCGCTGAACTTCGGCTCCGGCACCTTCACCGACAGCACGCACGACAACCCTTCACGCATATCGTCGCCGGAAGTCTCGACCTTCGCCTTCTTCGCGACTTCGTGATCGTTGATGTACTTGTTCAACACGCGCGTCATCGCCGCACGCAAACCGGTCAAGTGCGTCCCGCCATCACGCTGCGGAATGTTGTTCGTGAAGCACAGCACGTTTTCGTTGTAGCTGTCGTTCCACTGCATCGCCACTTCCACGCCCACGCCGTCTTTCTCGCCGCTGATGTGGAAAATGTTCGGGTGCAGCACGGACTTGTTCTTGTTGATGTACTCGACAAAGCCCTTTACGCCGCCCACGAACGCGAAATCTTCTTCCTTGCCGGTGCGCTGGTCGGTCAGCTTGATTCGCACGCCGTTATTCAGGAACGACAGTTCGCGAATCCGCTTGGCCAGAATGTCGTAGTGATATTCGATGTTGCCGAAAATCGTCTCGTCGGCGAGGAAGTGCACTTCGGTGCCGCGGTTCTCGGTGTCGCCGGTGACCTGAATCGGCGAAACAGCCACGCCGTCGATCTCTTCGATAATGCGGTTCTGCGGCACGCCACGGTGGAATTCCATGAAGTGCTTCTTGCCGTCGCGGCGAATGGTCAAACGCAGCCACGCCGACAGCGCGTTCACGCACGACACGCCCACGCCGTGCAGGCCGCCGGACACCTTGTAGCTGTTCTGGTCGAACTTGCCGCCGGCGTGCAACTCGGTCATCACGATTTCAGCGGCGCTGCGCTTCGGATCGTGCTTGTCGTCCATCTTCAGACCGGTCGGCACGCCGCGGCCGTTGTCGGTGATGGAAATGGAGTTGTCCGCGTGAATGATCACCTGGATGTCGTTGCAATGCCCCGCCAACGCTTCGTCGATGGAGTTGTCCAGTACTTCGAATACGAGGTGATGCAGACCGGTCCCGTCCGATGTATCCCCGATGTACATCCCGGGCCGCTTGCGCACCGCCTCCAGACCTTCGAGGATCTGAATCGAGGATGCGCCGTAGCTGTTGTCGGGTTGCGAATTGTTCGTTTCAGTCATGGATTTTTTCCGGTTCTGCGTTGCTGCAAGGTTGCTGCTCGGGACTTTTCAAATCACCATAAAAACGCCAAAGGGGCGCTGCGCCCCTTGGTGTGTTCTTTGGTTTTGGACGCGTTAGATGCGCATCGGCATGACGACGTACTTGAATTCGTCGTTCTCGGGAATCGTGATCAACGCGCTGGAGCTGGCGTCACCCAGGCTCACTTGCAACGTGTCGACCTTCAGGTTCGCGAGCACGTCGAGCAGATACGTGACGTTGAACCCGATATCGACGCTGTCGCCGTCGTATGCGATTTCCAGTTCTTCCTGCGCCTCTTCCTGATCGGCGTTGGTCGACATGATCTTCAACTGGCCCGGCTCGATGATGCAGCGCACGCCCTTGAATTTGTCCGAGGTCAGAATCGCGGCGCGTTGCAGCGAGCGCTGCAGTTCTTCACGGCCGATCACGAACTGATTCTTGTGCGACTTCGGAATCACGCGCTGGAAGTCGGGGAATTTGCCTTCCACCAGCTTCGACACCAGTTCGACCTGGCCGAACGTGAACTTGACCTGCGTCTGCGCGATGTCGATCTTCAGCGTGTCGTCGATGTCTTCCAGCAGACGCTGGAGTTCCAGAATCGTCTTGCGCGGAATGATCACTTCCTGACGCTGGAACGAGCCTTCGATCTTCATGGACGAGAACGCCAGACGGTGGCCGTCCGTCGCGACCGCCATCAACTGGTCACCGTCCACCACCAGCAGCATGCCGTTCAGGTAGTAGCGGATGTCCTGCTGGGCCATCGAAAAATGGACCATGCCGAGCAACTGGCGGAACGTCTTCTGGGGAACCACGAGGTTCGCGCCGTAGTCTTTAGCTTGCGTGACCGTCGGGAATTCGTCCGCGGCGAGCGTTTGCAGCGCAAAGCGGCTCTTGCCGGATTGCACAGTCAGACGCTTGTCGTTCAGCGTGAGCGTGACCTGCCCGTCGGGCATGGCGCGCAGAATGTCGAGGAGCTTTCTCGCTGCCACCGTGGTCGCCACCGAATCGCCGCCCACGCCGAAATCGGCACGCGTGGTGATCTGCAACTCGAGGTCGGTGGACAGGAACGACACGTCAGGGCCGTTCTTGGTAATCAGCAAATTGGCGAGGATCGGCAACGTATGGCGGCGTTCGACGATGCCGCTCACGGTTTGCAGCGGCCTGAGGAGGTTATCGCGTTCGGTCTTGACCAGTTGCATAGAGTTCCTTCGTTGATATAACGGCCTGCGCGCCTTGCCAGGACAGCTTTCCAGCACGCAGCCGTGGCTCCCCGCCGGCGCTACGCAGCGCCTGTCACGGCGTGAAATCCGCCCGCGGCCGCCGGGCGGTTAAACCTGTATTGTGCCTGAAAACGGAACCGCCTCACTAAAATGGGGGCGAGTTTGGAAATAAACAGGTCGTTTTTTCCAGACAGACCGCTCAGCCCTTCAGCGTCTGCTCCAGAACGTGCAGTTCGTGATTCAGTTGCGCGTCCTTGCTGCGCTCATCGGCGATTTTGCGCACCGCGTGCAGCACCGTGGTGTGGTCGCGCCCGCCGAACAGCTCGCCGATTTCCGGCAAACTCTTCTGGGTCAGCTCTTTCGCCAGATACATGGCGATCTGCCGCGGCCGCGCGATGTTCGCGGGACGCTTCTTCGAATACATGTCCGCGACCTTGATGCTGTAGAAATCCGCAACAGTCTTCTGGATGTTTTCCACCGAAATCTGCCGGTTCTGCACCGTCAGCAGGTCTTTCAGCGCTTCCTTGGTCAGCTCGATGGTGATTTCGCGGCCGTGGAACTTCGAATACGCGAGGATCTTGCGCAGCGCGCCTTCGAGCTCACGCACGTTCGAACGCAAGTGTTTCGCGACGAAGAACGCGACGTCCTCATTCAGGCTCACGAACTCGGATTGCGCCTTGCGCATCAGAATCGCGACGCGCATTTCCAGCTCGGGCGGCTCGATCGCCACGGTCAGGCCGGAGTCGAAGCGCGAGATCAGGCGGTCGTCGATACCCGAAATTTCCTTCGGATACGTGTCGCTGGTGATGATCACCTGCGCCTTGTTGGCAACCAGCGCCTCGAACGCGTAGAAGAATTCCTCTTGTGTGCGCGATTTGCCCGAGAAGAATTGAATATCGTCGATCAGCAGCAGATCGAGCGAGTGGTAGTAGCGCTTGAAGTCGTCGAACGCCTTGCGCTGGTAGGCCTTCACCACGTCGGACACATATTGTTCCGCGTGGATGTAGCGAATCCGCGCGCCGGCCTTGTCCATCAAGAGCTGGTTGCCGATGGCGTGGATCAGGTGAGTCTTGCCCAGACCCACGCCGCCATACAGAAACAACGGGTTGTACGAGATGCCGGGATTGTCCGCGACCTGAATCGCAGCGGCGCGCGCCAGCTGATTGGCCTTACCGGTCACGAAATTGTCGAAGGTCAGAACCGGGTTCAGCTTGGAACGCTCGTACATCGAGTCGTTTTCGCCGCTGTTCGCGTTCGAACCCGCGCTTTGCCCCGGACGCCACGTGCGGCGGGCAGCCGCGGCTTCGTTCGCGTCGAGGCTGGGGAGATCGAGATCGGCGGAGTCCTCCGCTGCGGCACGTGCGTTCGCGTTTTGTTCAGCTGCCGCGCGGGCATTCGCGTTGAGGTTGGCCATCGCGCTGTTTGCGCCGTTCGTGCGCGCGGCCTGCGCCGCTTGCACTGCGCCGACGGCTGCGTCCACGGCAGCGCCATTGCCGGCGCTACCGCCCATCGAATGAGGCGCGGAAGCCGGGCGCGATGGCGCCGGTGCGGCTGCCGCAGGGGCGCGCATGCCCGCTTTCGGATCCAGCACGAATTGGACATCGACCGGGGCATGCCAGAAATCGCGAGCCATATCCGCGATACGGCCGGAGAACTGGCTCTTGACCCAGTCGAGCTTGAAACGGTTCGGCGCAGCGATGCTAAGCGTGTTCGCAGCGGCGTCGAAGGCGACCGGGGCCAACGGTTTGATCCACGTCACGTACTGCTGGGGCGTCAGCTCACGCTCCAGCAATGCGGAACAGTGTTGCCAGAAATCGTTCATCGAGTTGCTGTCGTTATGGTGTGCACGGCGGTCGCCGCTGCCCCTGTCGCGCGCACGCAACAAGGCCCTGAGCAGCCAGGCGCAATGGCTCCAGGCGCTTTTGCCACAAGGGTTTGCGGCGCAAGCGAGCCGGAGCGGCGTGCAGGATTCTTGGGAAGTAAGGCGAGATTCTAACGCCAAAACGGACCCGCAAGGGAGTTATCCACAGGGACCGATCACGAGGCTTGCTCCTCATGGAGCCCGGCCGAACCAGGCTAAACTATTGACGGTCAACGAAAAACCGGTTTAAATAGCGGGTTCCGCGAAAACCAATTCTGTAAACGCCCGGCCATTGCCGCTTCAGCGATGATCGTGCGGTTAATTTTCGATCAGTCGATCAAGTGAGAGCAACATGAAACGTACTTACCAACCTTCCGTTACCCGTCGCAAGCGCACCCACGGCTTCCGCGTTCGCATGAAGACCGCAGGTGGCCGCAAGGTCATCAACGCACGTCGCGCGAAGGGCCGCAAGCGCCTCGCCATCTAAGGCAGGCGTTGCACGCGACGCTTATGCCGGGTAGTGAAGCGGGAGCGGCTGAAGCGCAGCAACAGGGCTCGGTTCCGTTGCGAGCGCAAGCCGCCTTCCCCAAAGCCGCAAGGCTGCTGAAAACGGATGAATTTTCATCCGTTTTTCGTTTGCGCCCGTGGCGCCGCACCGCGCACTTCGTGGTGTACGGCCGGCCCACCGGCAACGAAGCTCGCTTAGGCCTCGTGATCGGCAAGAAGTATGCGCCGCGCGCGGCCACGCGTAATCTGGTACGTCGAATCGCGCGTGAAGCCTTCCGGCTGCGTCGCGCGGAATTCGGCGGTTGGGATGTGCTGCTGCGTTTGCACACGCGCTTCGACAAGAAATCTTTGCCGAGCGCCTCGTCGCCGCCGTTGAGGGCGCTGTGCCGCAGCGAAATCGAGGCGCTGCTCGACAAGGCAGCGCGCGAGGTGACCCGTCGCGAGGCGCCGCCCGCGGAAGCGCCCAAGACGGAATGACGCTCAAGTGACCGCCCGCTTTGCAGTTCAGGCAGCCGAAGCAGCTTTGGCAGCCGTGCTGCGCGGGCGTCGCCCGGTACTCCACGTTGCGCGGCGCTGTCCGGCCGCAACAGCCATGCAAACGGTACTCATCGCTTTATTGCGTTTTTACAAGGTTGCCGTGAGCCCAATGCTCGGCAACCGGTGCCGTTTTTACCCTTCCTGCTCTGATTACGCGCGCGAAGCAATCCAGTATCATGGCGCCGCGCGCGGGACTTATCTCGCCGCCAGGCGTATTTGCCGTTGCCACCCGTTTTCCGCGGGCGGCATCGATCTCGTCCCGCCTCCCACTTCTGAAAAGCGCTGACGCGCCGTTCCATCGACACTGAGACAAGGCATGGATATCAAACGCACCGTCCTATGGGTCATCTTTTTCATGTCAGCGGTCATGCTGTTCGACAACTGGCAACGCGACCACGGACGCCCGTCGATGTTCTTCCCGAGCGCCACGCCGACCAAGACGGTCGGTAGCGCCGCACCGGGAACCACGACGCCGGGAACCCAGCCCGCCGATCTGCCGGCAACGAACGCAGCCGCACCGGGCAACGCGCCGGCGGCCACGCAATCGCAACTGATCAAGTTCAACACCGACGTCTATAGCGGCGAAATCGACACTCGCGGCGGCACGCTGTCGAAGCTGTCGCTCGTCAAGCAAGGCGACGGCAAGCAACCCGATCTCGTCATCACGCTGTTCGACCGCACCGCGAACCACACGTATCTGGCGCGCACGGGCCTGCTCGGCGGCGATTTCCCGAATCACAACGACATCTACACGCCGCTGCCGAATCAGCCGCACGATCTGACAGGCGACGCCAAGTCGTTCCAGCTCAGCTTCGAGTCGCCGGTGAAGGGTGGCGTGAAGGTCATCAAGACCTACACGTTCACGCGTGGCAGCTATGTGATCGGCGTCGACACGAAGATTCAGAACGTCGGCACCACGCCGGTGAGCCCGTCGGTCTATATGGAACTGGTGCGTGACGACCAGCCAGTGGAAACGCCGCGCTTCTCGCACACGTTTATCGGACCGGCTGTCTACACCGACCAGCATCACTTCCAGAAGATGACGTTCGGCGACATCGACAAGAACAAGCAGGATTACGCGACCTCGGCCGACAACGGCTGGATCGCGATGGTCCAGCATTACTTCGCGTCGGCCTGGATTCCGCAGCAGGGTGTGAAGCGCGACATCTACGTCGAGAAGGTCGATCCGACGCTGTATCGCGTCGGCGTGAAGGAGCCGGTGCCGACCATCGCCCCGGGCCAAACCGTCGACGTCTCCGCGCGCCTGTTCGCCGGTCCGGAAGAAGAGCGCATGCTCGAAGGCATCGCGCCGGGTCTGGAACTGGTGAAGGACTACGGCTGGGTGACGATCATCGCGAAACCGCTGTTCTGGCTGCTCGAGAAAATCCACAGCTATGTGGGCAACTGGGGCTGGTCGATCGTGCTGCTCACGCTGCTGATCAAGGCGGTGTTCTTCCCGCTGTCGGCTGCGAGCTACAAGTCGATGGCGCGCATGAAGGCGATCACGCCGCGCATGCAGGCGCTGCGCGAACGCTTCAAGGGCGATCCGCAGAAGATGAACTCGGCGCTGATGGAGCTGTACAAGACGGAGAAGGTCAATCCGTTCGGCGGCTGTCTGCCGGTCGTGATTCAAATTCCGGTGTTCATCTCGCTGTACTGGGTGCTGCTGTCATCGGTGGAAATGCGCGGTGCGCCGTGGATTTTGTGGATTCACGATCTGTCGCAGCAGGATCCGTTCTTCATCCTGCCGGTGCTGATGGCCGTCTCGATGTTCCTGCAGACCAAGCTGAACCCGACGCCGCCGGACCCGGTTCAAGCCAAGATGATGATGTTCATGCCAATCGCATTCTCGGTCATGTTCTTCTTCTTCCCGGCCGGCCTGGTGCTGTACTACGTCGTGAACAACGTGCTGTCGATCGCCCAGCAGTACTACATCACGCGAATGATGGGTCAGACGAAAGCCAAAGCGGCTTGACGATGTTTTGCCGGAGGTGGGCGGCAACGCCCACCGCTATCAGGCTTTGAAGCAAGCCACCGCTGGCTGATGCAACAGCGTCAAAAAAAGCCGCCCGGCGCAAAACCGGGCGGCTTTTTTCATGGTCGCGGCTGAACGCATCGTACGATGCCGCGATTACTCTTCTTCTGCGTCTTCGCCGTAAAAGCGCACGATCATCTCTTCGACCAGAAAACGGTCTTTCGGCGTGAGCGACTCGATCTTCGAAGCGAGTTCGATCGTTTCCGCCGACGGCGGATACTTCTCGCCACGCGCCAGCGGCCTCGCGTTCACGCCCGGCGACGGTCCGTAGTGCAGCCAATGCTCCTTGACGTTCAACCATTCGGCTAGCGTACGCAACTTATCGGGCTTGGGAATCGTCGTACCGGATAACCACTTGTGAGCGGTTTGCGGCGTGACCTCGCGCTCGCCTCGGTAGCGAAGATTAAACTGCTCGGCGAGCTTGGTCCCGCCGCGAATCTTCAGCGGCTCCAGCAGGTCCTTCAGCCGTTTGGCGAAGGCGGCTTTTTCTTTATTGGTCGGCATGAGCCGGATTGTGCAATTCAACATCCCACCAGTTGACAACCGATCAAGTTTAGTTTGAGCGTATTTGAGATAGTTTTAGCTTGCTGGCCGCGCCGGGCAAAGCGTCTCCAGAATTTGTATCTTTTTGGTGTTTTTCCTTGTTTGATGCGCTTGTCCAAGATTTCACCGTCCTACAGCGTCCTATTTATTCCGAAGAAACGCAGTAGCAATCCTAGCTTGTTTAAGATAAATCCCGACTGCTTGAATAAGGCGGTTTGCGCCATCAACGAGAGCCTCGCGACACGGTCGCCGGATGCGCCCGCGTTACAATGCCTCGCGCCGCGCTGACCGGTGCCAGCCCGCCCTCCTCTCTGTCTTGCCACGCTTTTTATGCTCACCACCGACTCCGATCCCATCGTCGCCATTGCCACAGCGCCCGGCCGGGGAGGAATCGGCGTCGTGCGGATTTCGTTCGGCCGCGCGGGAGAGGCGGCCGCCCAGCCGCTGATGCAGGCGCTCACTGGCCAGACACTCGCGCCGCGTCACGCCAGTTACGTGCCGTTCCTCGACGACAGCGGCAATGCGCTCGATCGCGGCATCGCGCTCTACTTTCCGGCGCCGCATTCCTACACCGGCGAACACGTGCTCGAATTGCAGGGCCACGGCGGTCCGGTTGTGCTGCAACTCGCGCTGCAGCGTTGCATCGATGCCGGCCGCGCGTTCGGTCTGCGCCTGGCCGAACCGGGCGAATTCACGCGCCGCGCCTTCCTCAACGACAAGCTGGATCTGGCGCAAGCCGAAGCCGTCGCCGATCTGATCGAAGCCAGCACCGAAGCCGCCGCGCGCTCGGCGGGCCGCTCGCTCGACGGCGCGTTCTCGCGCGACATTCACGCGCTGGTCGAAGACGTGATCACACTGCGCATGCTGGTCGAAGCGACGCTCGACTTCCCCGAAGAGGAGATCGACTTCCTCGAAGCCGCCGACGCACGTGGCAAGCTCGCGCGCATCCGCGAGCGTCTCGCGGACGTGCTGAGCGAAGCGCGGCAAGGTGCGTTGCTGCGCGAAGGACTCTCGGTCGTGCTGGCCGGGCAGCCGAATGTCGGCAAATCGTCGCTGCTGAACGCGCTGGCCGGCGCGGAGTTGGCCATCGTCACGCCGATCGCCGGCACGACCCGCGACAAGGTCGCGCAGACGATTCAGATCGAAGGCATTCCGCTGCACGTGATCGACACAGCCGGCCTGCGCGATACCGAGGACGAAGTGGAAAAGATCGGCATTGCGCGCACGTGGAGCGAAATCGAGCGCGCGGACGTGGTGCTGCATCTGCTCGATGCGCGCACCGGCATGACGGCCGAAGACGAAGCGATCGCCGGACGCTTTCCGGGCGGTGTGCCCGTGGTGCGCGTGTTGAACAAGACGGACCTGACCGGCCTCGCGCCGGCGTCGCAAGCGCTCGATGCCGACCTCGATCTGAGTGAAGTGCGGCTGTCGGCGAAACAGGGCGACGGCGTCGCGCTGTTGCGCGATGAGTTGCTGCGGATCGCCGGCTGGCAAGCGGGCGCGGAAACCGTGTACCTTGCGCGCGAGCGGCATTTGATTGCACTGCGCGCCGCGAACGAGCATCTGGCGAGCGCAGCGGCACACGCCGATCAGAACTCGCAGGCGCTCGATTTGTTTGCGGAGGAACTGCGGCTTGCGCAAGATCAGCTGAATTCGATCACTGGTGAATTCAGTTCGGATGATCTGCTCGGAGTGATTTTCAGCAGGTTCTGTATCGGGAAGTGAGCGAGGATTGGGATTTTCACCAGAGAGCCCGTGCTGCAAGGATCGCCGCGTGATCCACCGCATCGGTCCACGCACAAAAAATCCTGCGTGGCTCACCCAAAAGCCGCCAAATCTTTGGTACACAGACGATATAAGGTTTAAAATCGCCGCTGTCCGTGCATCAACGATCCGCGCATGCCCCGCTTAGCCGTCCCGCTCACCGAAGCCCAGATCCGCGCGCTCGAACCGCGCGCCACCCGTTATTGCGTCGCCGACGGCAACGGCCTCGTCATCGAAGTCATGACGACCGGCACCAAGGTCTGGCGCTTCCGCTATTCACTGAACGGCAAGCGCCAACCGCTCGCCACGATCGGCGACTACCGGATGATCTCGCTGCGCGTCGCGCGGGCCAAGGCGCAGAAATATGCGGAGATGGTCGCGCAAGGCATCTCGCCGGTTGCCACTGCGCGGCGCGACCGTGGCGCTGAAAGCAAAGCCGATGTCCTGCGCGAAGCCGCCGAGCTATATCTCGCAACGGAAATGGCCGGCAAGTCAGAGGAATATCGCCGCACCACGCGGCGAGCGCTCGACAAGGACGTCCTGCCTGCCATCGGCAACATGCCGATCAAGGCCGTCACCGCCGACGACATCGTTGCGATATGCGACAGAATCAAAAGCCGCGGTTCGCCGAAAATGGCGCTGCACACGCGCAATGTGGTCAAGCGCCTCTACGAGTATCTGATCGCCCGACAACTCGCAGCCGACAACCCGGCCGAGGTCGTTCCGGCGCGCTCCATCGCCACCTTCGACAGCCGCACCCGCGTGCTCTCGGGCGACGAGATCGGCGCCATGTTTCGTTCGATCGACGCGTCGAGCATTCGCCGGCCTCTGAAGCTGGCGCTGCATCTGCTAGTGCTGACGATGGTGCGGAAATCGGACCTGGTCGAATCGACGTGGGCCGAATTCGATCTGGACAAAGCGTTGTGGACGATACCTGCTGCACGTCTGAAAAGAGACCGCGATCAGCGCGTGCCGCTTTCGCAGCAGGCCGTCTCGATGCTGCGCGAGCTTTATCACGCCAAAGCCAGCCGAAACTTCGTATTCCCGAGCGTTAGGGGCGACGATAGGCCGATCGCCAAAAGTACGCTGAATCAGGCGGTCAAGGCACTCGGTCTCGACGTGGAGCATTTCGTCCTGCATGACTTCCGGCGCACGGCAACGGCGCACCTGCGCGAGATGACGCGGCCTTCGGACGAATTCGACCGGAACGCTGCGGATATGCTCGAGCGCATCAAACAAGGTGCGAGCGCGGAACATGCTGCGGCACAGCGTCGGGTCATGCAGCAATGGGCGGATTTCGTGGACGCGCAGATCGAAGGCGCTCGAAAGGCATCGACCAGCAAGCCCTGAGCGGGCTGCGTCGCGTGCCCTAGCCCGTGAACCAAAAGATTCTGACGGTACACAAAACCCATCACCCATAGACCAACTGGTTGTTTAAAAGCAGAAATTCAATTTCTCACTAGGTTTCAAAAGCGAGGAATAAGATGCAGCGGAACTGCGCACCACAATCGCATCACACGAACCTTTTCTCTCGCGTTTCATCGCCTAAACTGAAGGATGGACGCAACTCGATACGGAGGCTCCCATGTCTGAATCGTTGATCGCTTATTTGCTGGGGCCTGCTGTCATGCTGCTGGTCGGCGTTGCTATCTGGGCCGCGTCCCACTACCACCAGAAGACAAAGCCGCAAAGACTCGAACGCTGGCTCGACACGCACTATGCGGAGTGGCTGCATCACAGGCACTGAGCGGTGGATGGAAATGAAAAGGCCGTCGCGTAACACGACGGCCTTTTTCTCTGTGGCGCGCGCAACAACGTGCGCGCTCCACGATCACCAACCCGGCTGGGGCTGCGGATATCCGTATTGCGCCTGCGGCGGCGGTGCGCCGCACGCCACATACGCACGCTGGTATTGGTCATAGCAGTATCCCGGCGGCGCTTGCGCATAGACCGGCGCAGGCTCATACGCGGGCTGCGCATACACCGGCTGCTGGTAAGCTACCACCGGCGCTGGATTCAGCGCGGAGGTCACCACCGCCCCGAGCACGGCGCCGCCGATCAGCGCGCCGACGACATCGCCGCCATTACCGTGCGCCGACGCTTGGCCGGCCACGCTCAGACTTCCCACCATCATTAACGCCACTGCGATCTTTTTCATGTTTGACTCCCGCCGTTCAGGCATGGAACGGATTGTGGCTGGCGCGCGCAGAAATAGATGCTGCAAGTGGTAACGGGACATTACTCGTGTAACGCGCACGTCGGCGCCCTCACGCGAACAGTCCTTCACCCTCTCAACTCATGCATTCCCCCGATCAATGTAAAATTCGCGGACATAAACCTGCCGGATCAATCCGACAACCCGCCAGGTTCTCTGGCCCGTCGATCGCAGGATCGGATCACGTCGACAACACGGGTCGAGACAAAGCGAAAAAAGTAAGGGGCTTGCGCGTGAAACAATGGACCATCCGGCAACGGATTCTGTGCAGCTTCGGGATCGTCCTGATCGTGATGCTGGCAATGGCAATCGTCACTTTCGAGCAGCTTGGCGCAATCGACCACGATGCAAAGAGCCAGCAACAGGATTCGATGCCCGGCCTCTACTACGCCACCGCGATGCGTGCGGCCTGGTTCGAGAACTACAGCGTCACGCAGCGCCTCATCTATATCGACGCGGATCCTGAATCCGTCAAGCGCGACACCGCGCGTTTGCAGGAAACCCAGCAAACGCTTCAGAAGCTCATCAACGACTACGGCGTGACCATCTTCCGTGACGTCGATCGTGAACTCTTCAACGATTTCCGCCAGCAGCAGACGCAGTACCTGCCGATCCAGGCATCCGCGCTGGAGGCATTGCCGTCTTCGAAGGACAACGCCCAGCGCATCTTCAACACGCAACTCACGCCGCTCTGGGAAACCGGCCGGCTCTCCGTGCGCAAGCTGGTCGAAGACAACAAGAGCTACGCCGACCAGTCCGCAGAAAGCATCCGCCGCTCGGTCGAGACGACCCGCATCGTGCTGCTCGTAATGCTGCTGATCGCCGCCGCCGTCGCCGTGCTGGCCGGTTACTGGCTGCTGCGTGCCGTTACCACGCCGATGGCCAAGGTGCTGCAAGTCGTCGACGTGATGCGCACGGGCGACCTGACACAACGCCTGCAGCTGAACCGCGCGGACGAAATCGGCGCGCTCGAAGCGGGCTTCAACCGCATGACCGACGAACTCACCGCGCTGGTCGGCCAGGCGCAGAAATCGGCGGTGCAGGTGACGACATCGGTGACGGAAATCGCCGCGACCTCGCGCGAACAGCAAGCCACCGCGAACGAAACCGCCGCCACCACCACCGAGATCGGCGCCACGTCGCGTGAAATCTTCGCCACCTCGCGCGACCTGCTGCGCACCATGAACGAAGTCTCGGAAGTGGCCGGCCAGTCGGCGGCGCTCGCGGGCACTGGCCACGCGGGTCTCGCGCGCATGGAAGAAACCATGCGTCTCGTGATGGAAGCCGCCGGCTCGGTCAACGCGAAGCTCGCGATCCTCAACGAGAAGGCCAGCAACATCAACCAGGTCGTCGCCACGATTACCAAGGTCGCGGACCAGACCAACCTGCTCTCGCTGAACGCGGCGATTGAAGCGGAAAAGGCCGGCGAATACGGCCGCGGCTTCGCGGTCGTGGCAACGGAGATCCGCCGCCTCGCCGATCAGACCGCCGTGGCGACTTACGACATCGAACAGATGGTCAAGGAGATCCAGTCAGCGGTGGCCGCCGGTGTGATGGGCATGGACAAGTTCTCCGAAGAAGTGCGGCGCGGCATGCTCGACGTGCAGAACGTCGGCGGCCATCTCACGCAGATCATCCAGCAGGTGCAGCAACTCGCGCCGCGCTTCTCGATGGTCAACGAAGGCATGCAGACGCAGGCCACCGGCGCCGAGCAGATCACCCAGGCGCTGACGCAACTCTCGGAGGCCGCGCAGCAGACGGCGGAGTCGCTGCGCCAGTCGACCCAGGCGATCGACGATCTGACGCACGTCGCCAACAGTCTGCGCACCGGCGTGTCGCGCTTCAAGGTGACGGCCTGATGCGCCACGGCGCGCCGAGCGAAGCCGACACCCGCACGCCCTTCCACCGCCCACGCACACGCCGATGCTCTTCATCCTCTTCACGCTCGATAGCGAACGGTACGTGATCGACGCGACGCAGGTAGAGCGTCTGATGCCGCTCACGCCGCAGTCACCGCTGAAGACCATTCCGGGCGCGCCCTCGTGGGTGGCGGGCGTGCTCGATCACGAAGGCGCGCCGCTGCCGCTGATCGATCTGCCTGCACTCGCGCTCGCCCGTCCCGCCGCGCAACTGATGTCGACGCGCATCGTGCTGGTGCGCTATCCGCACGCGGGCACGACGCGATTGCTCGCGCTGTTGGTCGAAGGCGCGACGCGCACCATTCGCCTGGACGTGGCGGCGTTTCACGATCCCGGCCTCGACACGCCGCACGCGCGTTATCTCGGCCCGGTCGCGAGCGAAGCGGGCGGTCTGGTGCAGTGGATCCGCGTCGAGCATCTGCTGCCCGACGACGTCAAAGCGCTCCTCTTTCCCGAGGCGCACGCATGAACGCGCACCACGACAACGCGCCGCTCTATCGGCGCTTCGCCGAGCTGTTGCAGCGGACCATCGGGCTCGATGCGGCATCGCTCGGTCATAGCGCGATCGAGCGCGCCGTCGATCAGCGCGCCGCCGCGTGGTGCGCGGACGGTCGCGCCGAGGCCATGCTCAACGACTATTGGGAAGCCGCGCAAAGTTCGCCTTCGATGGTGCAGGCGCTGATCGAAACGGTCATCGTGCCGGAGACCTGGTTCTATCGCGACGCCGACGCGTTCAAAGCGCTCGCACGTCTCGCGCATGAGCGCCTCGCCGAGCGTGGCAGCGCGCTGCCGCTGCGCATCCTGAGCCTGCCTTGCTCGACCGGCGAAGAACCCTACACGATCGCGATGACACTGCTCGACGCAGGCATCGACGCCGCCCAGTTGCGCATCGACGCAATGGATATCAGCGAGCGCTCGCTCGCCATCGCGCAGCGCGCCGTCTACGGACGCAATTCGTTTCGCGGCAATGCGTTTCAGTTTCGCGACGCGCACTTCACGCGCACCGATGACGGTTGGCGTCTCGCGCCGCGCATTGTCGAAGCGGTGCGTTTCTCGCGCGCCAATCTGATGCAGCTCGACGCGTCGACGCTTCGCACCTACGACTTCGTGTTCTGTCGCAACGTACTGATTTATTTCCACCGCGACGCGCAACAAAAAGCCTTGCAGGCGCTCAACAGCGTGCTGGCGGAAAACGGCACGCTATTCGTCGGCCCTGCGGAAACCGGGCTGCTGATGCGCCACGGCATGCAGTCCGCGAAGATCCCGCTGGCATTCGCATTTCATCGCGCCGCAGCCGACGAGCCCCAGCTGAACGACTGCCACACCGCGCCGCTCGCCACGGCCGCGGCGCTCGCGATGACGCACTCGCAGGTGCCCGCGCTCGTGCCGTCACGAGTGTTTTCCGCGCAGCCTTTCGCGTGGCCTGATCCGGTCGCGCGCGCGCCGTTCAATGGTGCGACGCCGTTCATGCCGCGTGACGGTATCGCGCCGCCCGCACGCAAGACGTCGATGCCCGCCACGCCGCCGGCGCACAACCCGCCAGCGACGCCAATCATCGCGCCGACTAATGCGCCGACTAATGCGCCGACCCACGCGGCACGCGACACGTTGCAAGCCGCGCATGCACTGGCCGACGCCGGCCGCCTCGCGCAAGCCGCTTCAGCCATCAACGCATACCTGGAACACCACGCCCCGCACGCCGACGCCTTCTATCTGCTCGGCGTATTGGCCGATGCCAACGGTGATGCGAACCTTGCACGCGGCCAGTATCGCAAGGCGCTGTATCTCGATCCTCAGCACGCGGAAGCGCTCGCGCATCTCGCGACCTCGCTCGAACTCGAGGGCGACCGCGACGGCGCGCGCCTGTTGATGCAACGCGCGGCGCGCGCACAGGGAGCGCAACGTGGCTGACACGCGGACGGCGAGCTTCGACGATTGCTGGAATCGCATCGGCGTGCGCGGCGATTCGTCGTGCGAGCGCCTTGTCGAGTACGTGCGCTGCCTGAACTGCCCGGTGTTCGAAACGGCCGCGGCCAAACTGCTGGAACGGCCGATTCCTCGCGTCGATCTCTCGCGGCACGACCTTCGCGCGCCGGCACAGCCGCAGCATGACGTGCAAGGCGCGAGCGAATCGTTCCTCGTCTTTCGCATCGGCGACGAATGGCTTGCGCTGCCCACACCGATCTTCAAACGCATCGTGCAAACGCGGCCGATTCATACCTTGCCGCATCGGCAGCATCGCGCGGTGCTGGGCGTGGTGAATGTGCAGGGCGAGTTGCTGGTGTGCCTGTCGCTCGCGCACCTGCTCGGTTTTGAAGCCGGCGGCGCCGCACGCGACGATCTCGCGCGTCACGATCTGCCGCGTTTGCTGGTGGTCTCGCGCGCTGAGGAACACGCGGTATTTCCGGTGGATCAGGTCGACGGCGTGCACCGCATCGCGACGGCCAGCTTTTGCCCGCCGCCCGCCACGCTCTCGCAAGCGGCCGCCGCGCATACGCGCGCCGTCGCGCCGTGGCGCGGCATGAGCGTCGGCCTGCTCGACGCCGACGCGCTCTTCGACACCTTGAACCGGAGTCTCGGATGACGGACGACCCGCGCCGCCCGTCGCTGATCGATCTGTTTCGCGAAGAAGCGCGGACGCAGGCGCGCGTGCTCAACGACGGCCTGCTAGCGCTCGACCGCGCGCCGCGCGATGCCGCCGCGCTCGAAGCCTGCATGCGGGCCGCGCATTCGCTAAAGGGCGCGGCCCGCATTGTCGGCGTGCAAGTCGGTGTCGAACTCGCGCATGCCATGGAAGATTGCTTCGTCGCTGCGCAGGAAGGGCGTGCGCTGCTCGACTCGGCCTGGATCGACGAGTTGCTGCGCGGGGTGGATCTCGTCGCGCGCATCGGCAATGATGAAGACGAGTCGGCTCGCGGCGCGGTCGGCATCTATGTGGCGTCGTTGCATGCGCGCATGGCGGGCGTGGTGCCGCATGCCGCGGCAATGCGGCCAGATGCGACGCAGTTGGCTGCTGTGGCATCTGAATCCGCGCCCACTGCAGCCACGGAGCCGCTTGCGACCTCTGTCGGGTCAGGTACGGGCACAGGCATTGAAGCAGACCCAGACGCCGCATTCAACCTGCTCGCCGACGCGCTGCGCGCCGAAGCCACCCCGCCGAGCGCAGCAGACAACGCGCCCGCCGCGACGCCCGCATCGAACAGCGCACGAAGCGCAAGCAACACAACAACCGAACATGGCCGCATGCTGCGCGTGCGCGCCGACAACCTCGACCGCCTGTTGTCGCTATCCGGCGAATCGCTGGTCGAATCACGCTGGCTGAAACCCTTTGCGCAATCGATGCTGCGCGTCAAGCGCGTGCAACGCGACAGCACGCGCGCGCTGGACCAACTGCACGAAACGCTGGCCGACCTCAAGCTCGATCCGCGCGCCCAGGCCGCGCTCGAAGAAGTCCGCCGCCTCACCGCCGAATCGCAGCATCTGCTGGCCGAGCGTCTCGCCGATCTGGAGAGCTTCGACCGCCGCTCGACGCATCTGTCGCAGCAACTCTACGACGCCGCCCTGCAATGCCGCATGCGTCCGTTCGGCGACGGCACCAGCGGACTCGCGCGGATGGTGCGCGACGTCGCGCGTTCGCTCGGCAAGAAGGTGCGCTGGCAGCTGGTCGGCGAATCGACTCAAGTGGACCGCGACATTCTCGATCTGCTCGAAGCGCCGCTCGGCCACATGCTGCGCAACGCGCTCGACCACGGCATCGAAACGCCCGCCGTACGCCTCGCGCGCGGCAAGCCGGAAGAAGGCACGCTCACGCTCGACGCGCGTCACACCGCCGGCGCGCTGCTCATCACCGTTGCCGATGACGGCGCTGGCATCGACCTCGACGCCTTGCGTGCGTCGATCGTGAGCAAGAAGCTCGCGAGCGAGGCAACGGCCGCGCGTCTATCCGAAGCCGAACTGCTCGAATTCCTGTTGCTGCCGGGCTTCTCGCTACGCGATCAGGTGACCGAGGTCTCGGGCCGCGGAGTCGGACTCGACGCCGTGCACGACGTCGTCAAACGCGTGCGCGGCACGGTCCGCATCACGCATGAAGCCGGCCTCGGCACGCGCGTGCACTTGCAGTTGCCGCTGACGCTCTCGGTGATCCGCAGTCTGCTGATCGAAGTCGCGGGCGAGCCGTACGCAGTGCCGCTCGCGCATGTGAACCGCACGCTGCACGTGCGCCGCGCGGAGATCGAATTGCTCGAAGGGCATCAGCACATCGCCTTTGCCGGCCGGCGCATCGGCGTCGTCACCGCGCATCAGATTCTCGACACGGCGCCGCCCGTGGATCAAAGCGGCACCGTCAGCATGATCGTGATCGGCGACGGCCCGCAAACCTACGGCGTGGTGGTCGACCGTTTTCTCGGCGAGCGGATGCTGGTGGTGCAGCCGCTCGATCCGCGCCTCGGCAAGATTCGCAACATCACCGCCGGCGCGCTGATGGAGAACGGCGATCCGGTGCTGATCGCCGACGTGGACGACTGGCTGCGTTCCGTCGAACGGCTCGTGGCGGGCGGCGATCTCAAGCACACGCAACATGGCATGGCGCACGCGGCGCAGCGTGCCACGCGCCGCGTGCTGGTGGTCGACGATTCCCTCACCGTGCGCGAACTCGAACGCAAGCTGCTGGCCACGCGCGGTTACGACGTGACGATCGCCGTCGACGGCATGGACGGCTGGAACGCCGTGCGCGGCGAGCGCTTCGACCTTGTCATCACCGACATCGACATGCCGCGCATGGACGGCATCGAACTGGTCACGCTCATCAAGCGCGATCCGCAGTTACAGTCGCTGCCGGTGATGATCGTGTCGTACAAGGATCGTGAAGAGGATCGCCGCGCGGGGCTGAACGCAGGCGCGGACTACTATCTGGCGAAAGGCAGTTTTCATGACGAAGCACTGCTCGAAGCGGTGCGTGATCTGATCGGCGAAGCTTACGGTTGAACCACGGGTGAACGGATGAAAATCGGAATCGTCAACGACATGCCGCTCGCCGTCGAGGCGCTGCGTCGCGCGCTCGCGGCGCGCCGCGACTACGAGGTGTTGTGGGTCGCGCAGGACGGCCAGCAGGCGGTCGATTTCTGCGCCGCGCAGCGGCCCGACATCGTGCTGATGGATCTGGTGATGCCGAACGTCGACGGCATCGAGGCCACGCGGCGCATCATGGCGCGTGCGCCCTGCGCGATCCTGATCGTGACCGTCGACGTGGGTGCGAACGCGTGGCGCGTCTACGAAGCGATGGGCGCGGGCGCGCTCGACGCCGTCGATACGCCCTCGCTGAACGGTCCCGATGCGCACAGGAGCATCGCCACGCTGATCGCGAAGATCGACCGCATCGCGGCGCTCGTCAAGGAACGCAATGCGCCCGGCGCGGCAGCCGCGGCAACACCCGCATGCGCGACGAATCGCGATACGCCGCTGGTGGCGATCGGCGCATCGGCGGGCGGACCGTCCGCGCTTGCCACGCTGCTCGCCGGGCTGCCCAAGGATTTTGCTGCGGCGATCGTCATCGTGCAGCACGTCGACGCGGCGTTCGCCGCCGGCATGACGGATTGGCTGAACCAGCAATCGGCGTTGCCGGTGCGGATCGCCCGCGAAGGCGACCGCCCGCAAGCGGGCGTCGTGCTGTTCGCCGCCACCGACGATCATCTGCATCTGAAACTGCCCAACGTGCTCGGCTACACGCGCGTGCCGGAAGACACACCTTACCGCCCTTCCGTCGACGTGTTTTTTCACAGCGTGGTGGCGCGCTGGCCCGCGTGCGCCGTCGGCGTGCTGCTCACCGGCATGGGCCGCGACGGCGCGATCGGACTCAAGGCGATGCGCACCAAGGGCTATCACACGATCGCGCAGGACGAGGCGACCAGCGCTGTGTACGGCATGCCGAAAGCCGCCGCGGCGCTCGACGCCGCCGCCGCGATCCTGCCGTTGCCGCGCATCGCCGCCGCGCTCGCGACGGCGGTCAACGCGCGCTAGCCGCGCACTCGCCGCCTATGAGCCGCTTCGATTCACTGACATTCATTCTGGCTGAACAACATGGACACTCCTGAACCGCATCAAAACGCCGCCGCGCAGGATCTCGCAGAACGCGACGCGAACGCGGTGGATGCCCCGAATCTCGCGATCGATGACGCCCTGGCGCGCATCCTCGGCAATCCGCCCGCGGCCGAGTGCCCGATCATGGTGTTGCTGGTCGACGACCAGGCAATCATCGCCGAGGCGATTCGCCAGGCGCTGGCCGACGAAGCAAGCGTCGACTTCCACTACTGCGCGTCGCCTGAAGAAGCGCTGCACTGCGCCGCGGAAACGCGCGCAACGGTGATTCTTCAGGACCTCGTGATGCCGGGCACGGACGGTCTTACCCTCGTGCGCCAATACCGGCAGAATCCGGCGACGCGCGATATTCCGATCATCGTGCTGTCGACCAAGGAAGAGCCGCTCGTGAAAAGCGCGGCCTTCGCCGCCGGTGCCAACGATTATCTTGTCAAGTTACCGGACCGCATCGAGTTGATCGCGCGCATCCGCTATCACTCCCGCTCGTATCTGAACCTGCTTCAACGCGACGAGGCCTACCGGGCGCTGCGTCAATCGCAACAGCAATTGCTCGCGACGAATCTGGAATTGCAGCGGCTCACGCATTCGGACGGCTTGACGGGGCTGTCGAATCGCCGCTACCTCGACCAATATCTGGCCGCCGAATGGCGTCGCGGCACACGCGAGAAGACCGGCCTCGGTTTTCTGATGATCGATGTGGATAACTTCAAGGCGTACAACGATACCTACGGGCACGTCGCCGGCGACGAAGTGCTCAAGCGGGTCGCGCAGACCGTCGAATCGTGCCTCGGACGCTCGCCCGATCTCGCCGCGCGCTTCGGTGGCGAAGAATTCGCGGTGGTGGTGCCGGGCACGTCGGCGGGCGGCTTGCGTCTGCTCGCGGAAAAGATCCGCATTGCAATCGAGGCGTTGGCGATACCGCATTCGGGCTCCGCGACCGGCGTCGTGACAATCAGCATCGGCGCGGCGACGCTCGTGCCCACAGCCGCCGAGCCCGTGACGAAGCTGATCGAAGCCGCCGACGTCGGTCTGTATCGTGCGAAGCGGGACGGCAAGAATCAGGTTGCGGTGAGTGATTGATTATTGCCAGGATGCTGCGCCGACCGCGCCATCGCCGAGGTACTTGCTGCGTGCTTCGACAAGTACGCTTGTGTCGATTGCGCCCTCGTCTGCCAGCGCCTTCAGTGCGGCGATCACGATTGCCTTGCGGTCCACTTCAAAAAACTCGCGCAACGCCTGGCGGGTATCGCTGCGGCCGAAACCATCCGTGCCGAGCGTCACATAGCGGCGCGGCACATACGCACGTATCAGTTCCGGCACGGCGCGCACATAGTCGGTCGCGGCGATGATCGGGCCTTGCGATGCTTCGAGCGCTTGCGTGACATATGGCGTGCCGCTCGCTGCGCCAAGACGCGCGAGCCGTTCCGCCGCCATGCCGTCGCGCTGCAACTCGGTGAAGCTCGTCACGCTCCACACGGAGGCGTCGATCCGCCAGTCGTCCTTCAACAGTTGCTGCGCCGCGATCACTTCGCCGAGAATCGCCCCCGCGCCGAGCAATTGCACCGTGGCTTGTGCGCTCGCCTGCGCCTGCGCTTGTGCGGCCAGCGGATAAATGCCCTTGAGGATCCCTTCGCGCAGCGCCGGCAAGTCCCCGCCCGGCACTGAAGGCTGCGCGTAGTTCTCGTTCATCACCGTGACGTAATAGAACACGTCGCGCTGCTGCTCCACCATCTCACGCATGCCCTCGTCGACGATCGCGGCAAGCTCGTACGCAAACGCCGGGTCGTACGCGCGGCAATTCGGAATCGTCGATGCCGCCAGATGGCTCGAGCCGTCCTGATGCTGCAGACCTTCACCGCCGAGCGTAGTCTTGCCGGACGTCGCGCCGATCAGGAAACCGCGCGCACGCTGATCCGCCGCGGCCCAGATCAGGTCGCCGATGCGCTGGAAGCCGAACATCGAGTAGTAGATGTAGAACGGCAGCATCGGCAGATCGTGCACGCTATACGAGGTCGCCGCCGCGATCCAGGACGACACCGCGCCCGCTTCCGAAATGCCCTCTTCCAGGATCTGGCCTTTCGTATCCTCGCGGTAGTACAGCATCGAGCCGAGGTCTTCCGGCTCGTACAACTGACCGAGCGGCGAATAGATGCCGACCTGGCGGAACATGTTCGCCATGCCGAAAGTGCGCGCCTCGTCGGCGACGATCGGCACCACGCGCGGGCCGACTTCGTGGTCCTTGAGCAGCGCGGTCAGCATGCGGACCAGCGCCATCGTCGTGGACATGTCGCGGCCGTTCGAGTCCAGCGCGAATTGCCCCCAGGAAGACATCGGCGGGACGTTCAGCCCCTTCGATGCAACGCTCCGCCTTCTGGGCAGATAGCCTCCGAGAGCCGCCCGGCGTGCATGCAGGTAGTGCATTTCCGGGCTGTCTTCCGCGGGTTTGTAAAACTTCACCTGTTCGACGTCCTCGTCCGTGAGGGGCAGGCGGAAGCGATCGCGAAACGCCTTGAGGTCGTCGAAGCCCAGCTTCTTTTGCTGATGCGTGGTCATGCGGCCCTGGCCTGAGGTGCCCATGCCGAAGCCTTTCATCGTCTTCGCGAGAATCACCGTCGGCTGGCCGCGATGCGCGAGCGCCTTTGCGTAGGCCGCGTGCAGTTTGCGCGTGTCGTGGCCGCCACGGCGCAGGCGGTCGATGTCGTCGTCGCTCAGTTGCGCGGCGAGCGCGGCAAGCTCCGGGTTCTGGCCGAAGAAGCGTTCGCGGTTGTAGGCGCCGTCGTTGGCCGAGAAGGTCTGGAACTGGCCGTCCACGGTATGCGCGAACGCGCGCAACAAAGCGCCGGTGCGGTCGCGCGAGAACAACGCGTCCCAGTCCGAGCCCCAGATCACCTTGATCACGTTCCAGCCGGCGCCGATGAAATGCGCTTCCAGTTCGTCGATGATCCGGCCGTTGCTGCGCACCGGACCGTCAAGGCGCTGCAGATTGCAGTTGATCACGAACACGAGGTTGTCGAGCCCCTCGCGCGCGGCCAGCGAGAGCGCGCCGGTCGATTCCGGTTCGTCCATTTCGCCGTCGCCGAAAAAGCCCCATACCTTGCGGCCTTCCGTTTGCACGAGTCCGCGATTGGCCAGGTAGCGCATGAAACGCGCCTGGTAAATCGCGTTGATCGGGCCGATGCCCATCGAGCCGGTGGGGAACTGCCAGAAGTCCGGCATCAGCCACGGATGCGGATACGAACACAAGCCCGGGCCGCCGATCTCGCGGCGGTAGTGCTGCAAATGCCTCTCGCTTAAAAACCCTTCGAGGTAAGCCCGCGCATACACACCCGGCGACGAATGCGGCTGGAAGTACACGAGGTCGCCCGTGCCCTCCTCCCCGCCAGGCGCGGCCGCGCGAAAGAAATGGTTGAAGCCGACCTCGAACAGATCCGCCGCCGACGCGTAACTCGCAATATGGCCGCCGAGTTCGCCGTAAGCCTGGTTCGCGCGCACCACCATCGCGAGCGCATTCCAGCGCAGCGCGGCGGCGAGCCGCTCTTCGAGTTCGAGATTGCCTGGATAGCGCGGCTGTTGCTCGAACGGGATCGTGTTCTGGTACGGCGTGACATTGGTGCGCGCCGACTCGACACCCAGCGACAGCGCATGGCTCGCAAGCCTGTCGAACAGAAACTGCGCGCGGTCACGGCCCACATGCGCGACGACCGCGTCGAGCGCTTCCAGCCACTCGGCGGTTTCCTGCGGATCCGCATCCGCCTGCTCCGCGCTTTCGGCGCGCTGCACATTGGATAACCGCAACTGCTCGCTACCGTTGGACAAATCCGTCATGGCACCACTCCCGCATCGACGCGTTCGGTTCAAGATCGACTGAGTCAATGGTAACCATGCGCCCACAAAATGAGCGTCTCATTTGCTTGCGATCCCACGCTGCGATAGGCTATTTATTCCGGATTTCGCCCCGACGACGGAATATTTCATCTATGACCACGCCACCCCGGCGGCTCGACCGCATCGACATCGGCATCCTGAGCCAGTTGCAGCAGAACGCGCGCATCACCAATGCGGATCTGGCGCGCTCGGTGAACCTGTCGCCCACGCCGTGCTTCAACCGCGTGCGGGCGCTCGAAAAGCTCGGTCTGTTCAAGCAGCAGGTCACCTTGCTGAACCCGGAGCCGCTCGGGCTGCGCATCAACGTGTTCATTCAGGTGAGTCTGGAAAAGCAGGTGGAAGACGCGCTGCAGCGATTCGAGCAGGCTATTTCGGAGCGCCCCGAGGTGATGGAGTGCTACCTGATGACGGGCGACGCCGACTATCTGCTGCGCGTGGTGATGCCGGATATGCAGACGCTTGAGCGCTTCATCGTCGATCATCTGACGAAGATTCCGGGCATCTCGAACATCCGTTCGAGCTTTGCGCTCAAGCAGGTGCGCTACAAGACGGCGCTGCCGCTGCCGTCGTCGGGATTGACGTTGGTCGATCCCGACGACGTCTCGACTGACTGGCGTTAGTGCGCTAATGCGCTAATGCGCCACGGCCAGCCTTTGGCCACCTTCACGCCGGTGACGCGCCGCGCGTGTAGCGTGTGGCCGGCAGCTTGTGCGACAGGTTAGGCTGCAGATGCTGACGCGCGGTGTTGAAGCGCTCCCAATCCGCCACGTCCGGCAGCGACGGAATCGTCACCAGTTCGCCTTGGTCGAGGCCGGCGAGCGCGGCGTCCACCATGTCTTCGGCGGTCATCACGATCTGCTGCGGCAGATGCTCGACCGCGAGGCCCGCGCGGTCCCAGAATGCCGTGCTGGTCGCGCCCGGCAATACAGCCTGCAATTGCACACCCTTGTCGCCCACTTCGTGATGCAGCGACTGCGTCAAGTTGAGCACGTAGGCCTTGGTGCCGCTGTACGTGCCGTTCAACAGTTCCGGCGACAGCGCCACGACCGACGCAATATTGATCACGATGCCCTTGCCCCGCTCCACCAGGCCCGGCACGACCGCCGCCGTCAGGCGAGTGAGCGCGGTGACATTCAGGTCGATCATTTTTTCGAGCTCATCCACGTCCGAATCGATCAGCGAGGCGGTCGCGCCGACGCCCGCGTTGTTGACCAGCATGGTGATGCCGCGGTCGGCGCGCAGCCGTTCTTCGATGCGGCGCACGTCGGCTTTGACGGTGAGGTCCGCGCCGATCGTCTCGACATGGCGGCCGGTTTCCGTCTTCAGACGATCGGCCAGACCGTTCAGGCGCTGGACGTCGCGCGCCACCAGAATCAGGTCGTAACCGCGCCGCGCGAGGCGGTCCGCATACACCGCGCCGATGCCCGACGATGCGCCCGTCACCAATGCCGTTCCTTTGCCTGCTTGCGTTGCCATTTGAATCTCTCCTTGCGGGCGCGGCGCATCGCGCCTTGCCCTGTCCGATGAATGGATGGGAAAACTTGAAAACCGCCGCTTCCGCCGCCGTTTTCGCGTGGCATTTGCGGTGTTGACGAGGCAAGTTTAGGCGCGTAGGCTGTTGTCTCAAATGTCGTATTTACCTCGTTTTAGGACATCGCGAATGAGACACGTTGGCGTGGTGGTTTTTCCGGGCTTTCAGATCCTCGATATGGTGGCCGTCTCGATCTTCGAGCTGGCGAACCTGGAGGCCGGCCAGCCTGAGTACGAGGTGGAAGTCATTTCCGAGCACGGCGGCATGGTGCGCAGCTCGGCGGGCGTCGAGATCGCGACCCAGCCGTTCGGCGATCCGGCGTACGACACCGTGGTCGTCACCGGCGCGATGCAGATCGCGCCGTCGTCGCCGGGATTGCTGGCGTTTTTGAACGAGGCGCTCGCCGCCTCGCGCCGCACCGCCAGCATCTGCACCGGCGCGTTCGTGCTGGCCGAGGCCGGGATTCTCGACGGCCGCCACGCTACGACCCACTGGATTCATGCCCGCGATCTGCAGCGACGCTTTCCGCAAACCCGCGTGGACGAGGACCGCATCTTCATCGTCGACGGTTCCGTCTGGACGTCGGCCGGCATGACCGCGTGCATCGATCTGTGTCTGGCGCTCGTTGAAAACGATCTCGGCGCGGCGGTGTCGCGCGCGATCGCCAAGAAGCTCGTGGTGTATCACCGCCGCACGGGCGGTCAGTCGCAATTCTCGGCCATGCTGGATCTTGAGCCGAAATCCGACCGCATCCAGAACGCGCTTTCGTACGCCAAGAGCCATCTGCGCGAACCGTTGACGGTCGAACAGCTCGCCGACGTCGCGCATCTCAGTCCGCGCCAGTTCAGCCGCGCGTTTCGCGACGAAACCCGTCAATCGCCCGCCAAAGCCATCGAGGCATTGCGCGTCGAGTCCGCGCGCGCCATGCTGGAAGCGGGCCGCCATTCCATGGAGGCGGTGGCGGCGGAAACCGGGTTCGTCGATACCGAACGAATGCGGCGCGCTTTTCTGCGCGCGTACGGTCAGCCGCCTCAGGCGATCAAACGCGCGGCGCGCGTGGGCGTGGGCGTGATGTAACACAGGTGATGGACAATGTCGGCAACAGCGCTTACCCGATATGACCTTCCACAATGAGAGGAACGCGATGAAATACGACGACAGCAATCCCTTCGCAAGGATTCTGCGTGGCGAACTACCCTGCATCAAAGTGGCCGAAACCGACGCCGCCCTCGCCTTCATGGACCTGATGCCGCAGGCCGACGGCCATCTGCTGGTGGTGCCGAAGGAAGCCGCCGCGGAGATTTTCGAGTTGTCGGATGCCTCGACGGTGGCGTGCATGCGCATGACGCAGAAGCTCGCGATTGCGGTGCGCGCGGCCTTGCGTCCGGACGGCGTGTTCATCGGACAATTCAACGGCGCAGCCGCGGGGCAAACCGTCCCGCATGTGCATTTTCACGTGATCCCGCGCTGGGAAGGCCAGCCGTTGCGCATGCATGCGCGCGACGTCGCGGACGCGGACACGCTTGAAGCACTCGCCAAACGGATTCGCTCGCACTGGCGTGCCGACTGAGGCGGTGCCTCGCCTTGCCGCGCGCGCTGTCGGTCATGCGCCGTAACATGTGTAAGAGCCTCTGAAACCAGCGGCGTGGGCCATCCGGCTAGACTGCAACTGCCTTGCTCCTCACAAGGCATTGAGTGTGGATCTCTTTTTAGCCTGCCCGAAACGGCAGGCTTTTTTATTGACGTGCGCCTTAATCTCGCCACGGCGCTTGTGGCAAGCATAAAAAAACCCGCGCACGGCGGGTTTTCATTTGATTGGCGATGCTACGGCGCGGGCACACGGTGGCAACGCTTCACCAGATTGCGGACGAAATCTCCTGTTCTAAGGGCCGCCGTTTTAAGGAACGGCACGCCGTTCCGTGCAGCGCTGCACGCAGGAGGATCAATCGGCTGGCAAACGCAACGCGTCAAAGACGATGCCGCGACCGACGCAGCGGATGCCGCCAGTCGATGCGGCGCGATCTCACATGCACGGGCCGCATCTCGTGCAGATGCCGGTGTTCCTGCCACAATTCGTCGGAGAAAAGAAACGCGACGATGAGTAGCGGAATGACCAGAAAGACGCCCAATATCAAGTTCTCGATCACAGTAGCCTCCAATCGCAGGAGCATGATTTCATTGTAGAGCACTGCGCGTACCCATACCGTGCCGCGTGCCTCACAATCGCCACGATCGAGCTGACGCGAGGCTGCAGCAACGCGACGCCCTGCACTCGCCGGACCCGCACGCCGTTTGGCATATCGTGAAAAAGTGCCGTACGGATGCGAGAGCTTGCAAGAACTCCCCGCGCCGAGCCCTGACTAACTGGAAAGCGCCCACACCGGCATGCACCGCGCGCATTCAAACCAATAATTTTCGAGGGAAATGCAATGACAATCGAACGCAGCAGCGAACTCACCTTGCGCCCGCTCGAGCGCACCGATTTGCGCTTCGTCCATGAAGTGAACAACAACGCAAAAATCATGCGTTACTGGTTCGAGGAGCCCTACGAAACGTTTTCGGAATTGACCCAGCTTTACGACCAGCACGTGCACGACCTGCGCGAGCGGCGTTTCGTGGCGATCGACAACGAGGCGCAGACCGTCGGCGTGGTCGAATTGATCGAGCTGGACTATATCCATCGACGCGGCGAGTTCCAGATCATCATCGCGCCGCATGCGCAAGGACGCGGCTACGCAACCCTCGCCACGCAGCTTGCAACCGACTATGCGTTTTCAGTGCTGAACCTGCGCAAGGTCTATCTGATCGTCGACAAGTCGAATATCGCGGCGATCCATGTGTACGAAAAATGCGGATTCAGGCACGAGGCCGAGTTGATCGAGGAATTTTTCGGCAATGGCAGTTATCACAACGCCTTGCGCATGTGCATGTTCCAGTCCGAGTTCTTCGAGACCAATCGGCACGTCGATTGACGCTCGCGATTGCGCGTAGAGCTGCGGTATGAAAGGCTCCGCACGCCTACCTTTCACACCTGGCACTGTTTATCTTCTGCAAACACCCCGTTATTTCGTGATTTGGTTTTAGTCGGTTGAATGACTTTGTGTGCAATGCACCAAATGCGCGGATTAAATGTAGTAAATCACTTAATTGCTGCCTCTCGTTTACGCCAATATGGGTCGCAAAGCTTTACTGGTTAAAGCGGCGTGGCCTGCCCAACTCTTAGCCCCGCGCTGCAATCACGACTATTTAAGCCTTTGCTCAACGATTAAGCAGGGGCAACACACGGTGCGACAATTCGCCGCTGTTGCGACCGCACACAAGATGTGCTTGTCGTTCTCCCGCGTTCTCCTAAAGTGCAAGGTGCGGGTTCAACGTTAAAGTTAAATACATAGCTAACCTGAGTATCCACCCGCACCGGAGGAAAATATGAAAATGCGATTCGCCCTTGTTTTCGCCATTGCGGGATTGGCTGCCGCCACTGTTCAGGCGCAAGACGTCATGATCAAGCCGCAGCAAACCATCCAGTTCAAGGCCAATGCTTATGGCTGCCTGTCGAAGGATAAACTCGACGCCGCCGACCAGCATGCGCAAGCCGGTGAACAGCAAAAAATGCAGGAATTCTTCTCCGGATATCAATGTGTTTCGACACCGGAAAATTCGAGCTTCCGCGTCGTCCGCGTGGTCGGTCACGACGTCGAATTCGTGAATTCCGGTAATAGCGATACGCAAGGCCTCTGGGCAAACGATCGATTCATCAAGCAATAAGCTGAACGCCGTCCATTCCATTCCGGTAAAACGCCGGAGTGCGGTTTTGCACGCGTGCGCGTTGATCCTCTGGCTTAATAAGCCGGAGGCGGTGAATCTGTGATTAAAAATCGGCTGGGCATGGAAATGCCTGGCCGATTTTTATTTGCGTGCGTTAATTTCGCTTTGAACGCGACAAAAAAAGCCGATGTGGATCGTGTCGATCCGCATCGGCAGTACGCCTTCTCGCAAAGCGCAGGGAACAACCCGTTAGCTCATTACGTGCCGATCAGTGAGAATCGCGCGGCACCGGCGCGCCGCTCGCGCCAACCAGGAAGTCGAGATCCGCGCCCTGGTCCGCTTGCAGTACATGTTCGACGTAGAGCTTGTAGTAGCCGCGTTTAGGCGCCTCCGGCGCCTTCCATGCGGCGCGCCGGCGCGCGAGTTCTTCGTCGGTGACGTCGAGATGCAGGCGGCGTGCTTCGACGTCCAGTTCGATCATGTCGCCGGTCTGCACGAACGCGAGCGGGCCGCCCGCAGCCGCTTCCGGCGACACATGCAACACCACCGCGCCATACGCCGTGCCGCTCATGCGGCCGTCGGAAATGCGCACCATGTCCGTGATGCCCTTTTGCAGCACCTTTTTCGGCAGCGGCATATTGCCGACTTCCGCGAAGCCCGGATAGCCCTTCGGTCCCGCGCCCTTGAGCACCATGATGCAATGCTCGTCGATGTCGAGCGACTCGTCGTCGATCTTTGCGTGCAGTTCCTCGATGTTCTGGAACACCACCGCGCGACCGCGATGCTTGAGCAACGCCGCAGTGGCCGCCGACGGCTTGATCACCGCCCCATTCGGCGCCAGGTTGCCCTTGAGCACCGCGATACCGGCCTTCGGCTTGAACGGCTCGGCGAACGTCGTGATGACCTTCTCGTCGTGATTCGGCGCGTTGCGCACGTTGTCCCAGATGCTCTTGCCGTTCACGGTCAGCGCTTCACGATGCAGCAGGCCTTGTTCGCCGAGCTGCTTCAACACTGCGGGCAAACCGCCCGCGTAGTAAAAGTCCTCCATCAGATATTCGCCTGACGGCTGCAGATTCACGAGACACGGCACGTTCGAACCCAGCTCCCAATCCTCAAGCGACAACTCCACGCCAATGCGCTTGGCCAGCGCGATCAGATGGACGACCGCATTGGTCGAACCGCCGATCGCCGCATTCGTACGGATCGCATTTTCAAAGGCTTGGCGCGTCAGGATCTTGTCCATCGTCAGATCCTCGCGGACCATGTCGACGATGCGCCGGCCCGCGAGATGCGCGAGCACCTGGCGGCGTGCATCGACCGCGGGTATCGCCGCGTTATGCGGCAGGCCCATGCCGAGCGACTCGACCATCGAGGCCATCGTCGACGCCGTGCCCATCGTCATGCAGTGGCCGCGCGAGCGGTTCATGCACGACTCGGCTTCGGTGAATTCTTCCTGCGTCATCGTGCCGGCGCGCACTTCCTCTGACATTTGCCAGACGCCTGTGCCGGAGCCGATGTTCTTGCCGCGAAACCGGCCATTGAGCATCGGGCCACCGGAGACGGCCAGCGCGGGCAGGTTGCACGACGCCGCGCCCATCAGCAGCGCGGGCGTGGTCTTGTCGCAGCCGACCAGCAAAATCACGCCGTCCATGGGATTGCCGCGAATCGACTCCTCGACGTCCATGGAGGCGAGGTTGCGAAACAGCATCGCCGTAGGCCGCAAATTGGTCTCGCCGAGCGACATCACCGGAAACTCGAGCGGCAGGCCGCCCGCCTCATGCACGCCTTTTTTCACGTACTCCGCCAGCTCGCGAAAATGCGCGTTGCACGGCGTCAGTTCGGACCACGTATTGCAAATGCCAATCACCGGGCGGCCGTCGAATTCGTCGTGTGGAATGCCCTGGTTTTTCATCCACGAGCGATGCAGAAAACCGTCGCGGTCCTTGAGGCCGAACCACGCCTGGCTGCGCAGCGGCTTTTTAGTCTGGTTCGAATCAGCCATGAAATCTCCTGTTGGCAAATGTGGAAGCGGTGCGCGCGTCAGTGCACGCGCTTGCTGCGGCGAAACTGGTCGAACAGCACCGCGAGCAGCAGAATCCCGCCGCGAATCAGGTATTGGTAAAAGGTCGGCACGTTCAACAGGCTCATGGCGTCCTGCACCGAGCCCATGATCAGCACGCCGACCAGCACACCGGAAATCGTCGCGACACCGCCCGTAAGCGAGACGCCGCCGAGCACGCACGCGGAAATCACGCCGAGTTCGAGGCCGACGGACGTCTTCGGGTCGCCCAAGCTCATGCGTGACGCAAGCATCACGCCTGCAAAACCGGTGACGAGGCCCTGCAATACGAACACTGTGATCTTGATCCGCGTTACCGGCAAGCCCGCCAGCAACGCCGCCTCGCTATTGCCGCCGACGGCCAGAACGTTCTTGCCGAACACGGTTTTCTTCAGCAAAAAGCCGAACAGCACGAAGCCGACGATGTTGCTCCAGATCGGATACGAGATGCCGAGAAACGAGCCGCCGCCGAGGTCGAAGAAGCGCTCTTCTGAAATCATCACGGCGTCGCCGTTCGAGGTGATGTAGGCGAGGCCGCGCACGACCTCCATCATGGCGAGCGTGACGATCAGCGAATTGATCTTGTAGCGCGCGACCAGCACGCCGTTGACGAGCCCGACCGCGCCACCCGCGAGCACGCCGGCCGCGACGCCGAGCATCACGCTATGCGTCGCGGTGATCAGGGTGGACGCCACCACGCCCGCGAACGCGACGATCGACGCCACCGACAGATCCACTTCGCCGAGCGCGAGAACGAACATCATCGTCACCGAGATCGAGCCGATCAGCGTGACGGAGAGCAGTAAGCCCTGGATGTTTCGCGAGCTCAAAAAATCCGGCACGCTGAACGACAAGACCGCGAACAGAATGACGAACACCATCACGATGCCGGACTTGTTGATCAGGTCCCAGGTGCGCGCGGCGCGCGCGCTCAGGCCCGCTGAGGCGACGGCTGGGGTCGAGGAATCGGCTGAGGGTGTCTGCATGGTTTCTATTCCGTTCTGTTTCAATGGCGCGATTCGATTCAATTGCCTTCGTTGTGGCCGGTGTGGAAGACGGCGTCAGCGGGGCAGGGCGAGCTTGATCAGTGCATCCGGCGTGGCCTGCGCCTTGGGCAGATCGCCGACGATGCGGCCTTCCTTCATCACGATCACGCGGTCCGCCACGCCGATCACTTCGGCGAGATCGCTCGACACGACGATCACCGTGCGGCCCGCTTCGGCGAGCCCATACAGCAGCCCGTAAATCTCGCTGCGCGCGCCGACGTCGATGCCGCGCGTGGGTTCGTCCATCAGGAACACGTCGATGTCTTCGGCGAGCCAGCGCGACAGAATCACCTTCTGCTGATTGCCGCCGGAGAGCGTGCCGATCGGCGTTTCGCCATTGCGCGTCTTGATCGCGAGCTTGCCGATGAACTCTTTGGCGGTCTGCGCTTCCTTGCGGCCGTTGAGCACGTTGAAGCGGCTGAAATGGCGGCGGCAACTGATGTTGAGGTTGTCCGATACCGAGGCGATCGAGACGATGCCTTCCTGCTTGCGGTCTTCGGGACACAGCGCGACGCCGGCGCGCACTGCATCGCGCGGTGTGGCGAAGCGCACGCGTTTGCCCTTGAGCGTGATCTCGCCGGCAGCCGGTTTGACCGCGCCGTAGATGAGCTTCATCAACTCGGAGCGTCCCGCGCCGACGAGCCCGAAGAAACCGACTATTTCGCCTTGGCGTGCCGCGAAAGAAGCCGGTTCGCGCAGGCCACGTCCCATCAATGCCTTGACGTCGAGTTGCACGTCGCCGAGATCGCGCGAGCGATAGCCGTACACGTCGGCGATCGAACGGCCCACCATGCAACTGATCAGGCGATCGCGATCCAGTCCTTCACCCGCTTCGAACGTATCGATGCGGCGGCCGTCGCGAAACACCGTCACGCGATCGCATAGCTCATAGACCTCATCCATTCGATGCGTGACGTAGATGATCGCGCGGCCCTCGGCCTTCAACGCGCGAATGATCCGGAACAGTTGCGTCGTCTCGCGCGACGACAACGAACTGGTCGGTTCGTCGAACGCGATCACGCGCGCGTCGCGCATCAGCGCCTTGCCGATTTCGATCATTTGCCGCTGGCCGATCGAGAGATTCTTCACCTGCTGCGACGGATCGATCTTTTCGCCGAGCCGTTCCAGTTCGCTCACGGCGCGCGCCACCAGCGCTTTTTCGTCCAGTATGCCGAAACGATTCGGCAGGGCGCCGAGCATCAGGTTTTCCGCGACTGTCAGTTCCGGCACCAGATGCAATTCCTGATAGATGATTGCCACGCCCGCAGCGATCGCGGCCTTCGTCGTGGTGAACTGCTGCTCGACGCCATCGAGCGACAAGGTGCCCGCCGCGGGTTGATTCACGCCGGACAACACCTTGAGCAGCGTCGATTTGCCGGCGCCGTTTTCGCCCATCAAACCGTGCACTTCACCGCGCCGCACTTCGAGCGACACCTGGTCGAGCGCGAGCACGCCGGGAAAGCGCACGGTAATGCCGTCGAGCCGCAGATAAGGCTCGGTGGACGCGAGCGCAGGCGAGGGCGTCGCTTCGGCGGTATGGGACTCGGCGTGTGAGGACGTCATCGAAAAACCTCGAACTGGTGAACAACCTGTGCGGGCCGCTCTCGCGTGAGCAAGAGACGGCCCGCGGCGTGCAACCTCGAACCCCGCTTAAATACCGAGTTCTTTACGCACGTCCTGCCAGTTGCCGCGCACCATCAGCTTGCCGGTGGTCTGCGTATCGGCGGGCGGCTGCTTGCCGTCCTTGATCCACTCGACGAGGTTCTCCGTGCTTTCCTTGCCGTGCATCGTCGAGCTCACGGCGATCGTGCCGTAGAAGCCCGTCGGTTCCTTCTTCTGGAATTCGGCGAAGGCTTCGCCCGCGCCGTTGATGCCGACGCCGATCACGTCCGCCGCCGGAATGTGCAATTGCTCGGTCGCGCGAACGCCGCCCAGCACGCTTTCCTCGTTGAGCGCGAAGATCACCCACTTCTTGATGTTCGGATGTTGCGCAAGCACCGGCGACGACGCGTTGAAACCGCCTTCGTCATCGGTCGTCTTTTGCGGGGCGTCGAAGATGTTTTCCTTTTTGAAGCCGCCGGCGATGAGCGATTGCGTCGCGCCGTCGGTGCGCAGTTTCGCGGTCGGCAATTCGTAGTTCGTGATGCGCAGCGCGCCGACTTCTTCCGGCTTCCAGCCCCGGCGTTTCATTTCTTCCGAGATCGCGGTGCCGACCTGATTGCCGATCTTGAATGCGGACATGCCCAGATGCGGCACGTTCGGCAGCGGCTTGCCGGTGGAGTCGACCAGTTGATCGTCGACGGTGACGAACTTCATGTTGTAGCGCTTCGCCCGCGCCTGGATAGCCGGTCCGAGGCGCACGTCCGGTGCGCAGATCACGAAGCCTTTGGCGCCTTGTGCGCCGAGGTTGTCGATTGCGGCCAGCACTTTTTCACCGTCCGGCGTGCCGATGTTCACCACCGAGAAGCCGTCCTTCTGGCCGAGCGCGCTCGCGGCTTTCTGTTCGTTGATGAACCATGCCTGTTCCGGCATCTTCACGAGGAAGCCGACCTTGAGCGGCTGATCCGCGTGCGCGGAGAGTTGCGCGGCAAAAGGCGCGGCGAGGGCGGCGGCCGCCATCGCGGATAGCGTCAAACGGCGAAGCTTGCTGGTCATATCTGTCTCCTGAGGTTGAAAAGCTGCATTGATTTCGTTTGATTGCAGCGGGTGATGCACGCTGCCGTCAGCCGGGACGTGGATAAGCGTCGGGGTGCGCGGCTCGATGGCCGTGCGGACGAACGGCAAAGCGCGCGGCGCGGCGAGCGTTCGGACATGCGGCGTCGCATGCGGCGCGACGAGCAGCCAGACGGGCGATGGCGTGTGCGAGTTTCATCGCGATCAACCCGCCACATAAGCCGTTTTCACGGCCGTCCAGAAGGCCGCATCCGTGGCGCCGTAGGCTGACGCCTTCCGGCCGCCGCCGGGCGCGTGATGCTCGACGGCGGTAGTCGGCAGATTGATCGTGACGAGGCCGCTGTGCACATGACGGCGAAAATGCCGCGCGCGATTGAGCGAGCGCGTGCAGATGCCGGCGCACAGACCGTATGCCGTGTCGTTCGCGAGATGCAGCGCGTGGTCGTAGTCGTCCGCACGCAGCACCACGGCGAGCGGACCGAAGATTTCCTCTCGCGCGATCCGGTGTTCGGATTCGCCAATGAAGAGCGCCGGTTCGAAAAAGTAGCCGCGCGTCGCGCGCTCCAGTTGCCGGCCGCCGTATAGCAATTGCGCGCCTTCCTGCTGACCGATGCGCACATAGTCGAGATTGCGCTCCAACTGCGCGGCGTTCGCCACGGGACCCATGTCCGTGCCGTGCTTCAACGCGTGATCGATCGAGAGTCTGGCGAGCTTCGCCTGCAATGCGTCCACGAACGGCTCGAACACCGCGCGTTCGACGATCAGCCGAGCCGCCGCGCTGCTGCGTTGGCCCGTCGAGCCATAGGCGCCGCTCAAGGCGGCCTCGACGGCGCCGTCGAGATCGGCGTCCGCCAGCACCACGAACGGATTCTTGCCGCCCATCTCCAGTTGCACGCGTGCCTGGCGAGCGGCGGCGGACTGCAGCACGCGCGTGCCGGATTCCGCCGAGCCGGTGAAGCTGATCGCCGCCGTCAGCGGATGCGCGACGATCCGCGCGCCGACCTGCCGGCCGCTGCCCATCACAAGATTGAACACGCCCGCGGGCAAACCGGCGCGGCTGATGATCGAGGCCAGCGCCGCCGCGCAAGCCGGCACCGATTCGGCCGGCTTGAAAACGACGCAGTTGCCGTGGGCGAGCGCGGCGCCGATCCTGGCTGCGGCAAGCGCCAGCGGCGCACTCCACGGCGAGATGATGCCGACCACGCCAAGCGGTTCACGCGTCACGTCGATCTCGACACCAGCGCGCGCGGATGCGACGGGCTCGGCGCAGACCTGCAAGGCTTCTGCCGCGCACAGTTTGAAGATCTGCCCGGCACGGGTCGCTTCAGCTAAGGCCTCGGGCAGCGTCTTGCCGACTTCACGCGCGAGCAGCCGGCCGAGTTCGTCGCGGCGCGCGAGCACCTCGCTGCCGATCGCATCGAGCGCATCCGCGCGGCGCTGCGCCGAACCCAGTGACCACTCGGGGAAGGCCGCGTGCGCCGCTTCGATGGCCATATCGGTCTGCCGCACGTCGGCTCGCACATATTCGCCGACGGGATCGTCCAGGTCCGATGGATTGAGCGAAACGCCCGTGGTCGCGCCCGTCTCCCATCCGCCATTGATGTAGTGGCGAAACGGACTGGCGACGAGAGGGACGAGCGGATCGCGGTTCATCGAGGGAAAGGCGCCACGTGAGGAAGCTCAGAAAGTCCACGAATGGTATGAGCCGTCCCAATAACTTTCCAATCCCTTTTTAGGCCATCCCAATATCAGTTTCGGTATGGCATGATGAACCTTGCCTTGGAAGAATTCGCGGTTCGTGGCGTCGAGCCGCTTCATCAGAACACAGGCGGGAGACAGACCATGACGCGTAGCTACTCGAACTGGTTCGTGCGGGCGCGGCTCAAGACGCGGCAGTTGCTGCTGCTCGCGGCAATGGAAGAGGAGGGCAACGTCCGGCGGGCCGCCGACGTGCTCGGCATGACCCAGCCCGCGGCGTCGCGGCTGTTGAAGGAACTCGAGGACATGCTGGAGGTGAGCCTGTTCGACCGCACGCCGCATGGCATGCACGCCACGTTGTACGGCGAGGTCATGATCCGTCATGCGCGCATGGTGCTGTCGAATCTAAGCCACGCGCATGACGAAATCTCGGCACTGCGCGCCGGTCTGGCCGGCCAGGTGCGGATCGGCGTGATCGCGGCGGCCGCCGCGACCATGGTGCCGCGCGCGATCGCCAGCGTGAAAGAACGCTATCCGCAACTGCAAATCTGGGCAGAGGTCGAAACGTCGGATGTGATGCTGCCGCGGCTGGCGGAAGGCGAATTGGACATCATGATCGGCCGCGTACTGGAGCGGCAAAACCAGTTCAAGACCGAAGTCCGCTACGAACCGCTCGCTGATGAGCCGCTTTGCGTAGTGGCGCGTCCCGGCCATCATCTCGAAAATGAGACGGGACTGACACTGCGAGGAATCGTCAACGCGAGTTGGGTTTTGCATCCGCCGGGCAGCGTTTTGCGCCATCGCTTCGATCTGATGTTTTCGCAAATCGGGCTGAATCCGCCGCAAAACGTGGTGAATACCAACAATTTTCTGGCGATTTCGAGCTTGCTGCTCCAAAGCGACATGTTGGCGGTTTTACCCGACGAAGTGGCGCGTCAATACCAACAGTATGGCGTTCTGAAGCGAGTACCGATCGATTTACCGTGCAGGATGGATACATTCGGTATCATCACGCGCCAGTCGCACCTGCTTTCGCCGGCGGCCTCAGTCGTGCTCGAGGCCTTGCGGGAAGCCGCTGGCGAGGTCTACGGCACCGCTTTCGAACCGGCAGTGGCGCGATAAATGCTTCTCCCGTGGCAATAGCAGCCGGCTGGCGGCGCGGGAGGAACAAAAGATGTACAACAAACACGGAAAACGGCAACGCGCCGTCGACGATTCTTTTTCAGTTCGCTCCGGTGGAGCGAGCGCCTGGTTTAGCAACGGCATGGCTCTCAAATCGACGATTTACAAGGCGGAACTGCAGATCGCCAACATGGACCGGCACTACTACGCCGACCATTCGCTGACGATCGCCCGCCATCCCTCGGAAACCGACGAACGGATGATGGTCCGCGTCGCCGCGTTCGCGCTGTTCGCGCAGGAACGCCTCGAATTCTGCAAAGGTTTGTCGGATGTGGACGAACCGGATCTGTGGGAGAAGGATCTGACCGGCGCGATCGAAACCTGGATCGAAGTCGGCCAGCCGGATGAACGGCGCATCGCCAAGGCGAGCGGTCGCTCGAACGAAGTGATCGTGATCGCCTATGGCGGCCGCGCGTCGGACATCTGGTGGCAGGGCGTGCGCAACAAGGTGGAACGCATGCGCAACGTGACCGTGTGGACGCTCGGTGAAGACGTCGCCACTGCTCTCGGCTCGCTGGCGGAACGGACCATGCGGCTGCAATGCACCGTGCAGGACGGCGAAGCATGGCTCGGCAGCGCCGAAGCCGATGCGGTGAAAATCGAATGGACAGTGTTGAAGGCACCCGCCAACGCGTGATGCTTCGCAGGCTCTCAGAGCTTATAGCGACGTCACGCGCGCCGCTTCCGGCGGCCCCTTGAGTTCGACCATGTTGCCTTCCGGGTCGAATAGATACAGCGACTGTCCGTAGCCGTCCGCGCCGTAGCGCAGACCGAGTTCACCCAGCCGCACGCCGTGTTCGGCCAGATGCGCCTTAAGCGCTTGAGCGTCGAACGGATCGATGCGCAAACACACGTGATCCATATTCCGCCCCGTGCCCGGCACGCCGTTTTCGGCATGGTCGAGTCGGCCGCCGACCTGCAACAGGTCGATCAACGAGTGTCCCGCGCGCAGCTGTGTCAGACCCAGATCGCGCTGCTCCTTTTCGACGCTGCAGCCGAGCACGTCGCAATAGAAACGCGCCATGACTTCAACGTTCGTCGCCCGAATGACAACGTGATCGATCTCGCGAATGTGGATTTTCATGTGGAATGCCCCTTGGCTGGCTCGCAGAACGGGTGAATTGCCAGTGTAGAAGAAAGGGCGACGCTTGCGAGCGCGGGCCGTGAAAGCCGTCTTGAGGGACGGATCAGGATCGTATGGACGAAAAAAAGCCCGCTCTATGTGGAGCGGGCTGAATCCATATCAGGAGGAGACATGGAGGAGACAAGTACTAATATACACATGCACCTGGTGCGGCGCAATAACTTTTTAAGGGAAAACCCGATATCGTGCCAAATTGTCGCAGTTTTCCGCAAAACAGACGCCTGGCGGGGCTTCGGGCCTACGAAGAAGCGCAATGACAGAGCAAGAACCGGGGCGTAGTGTGTCGGCATGCGGCCTACATTGGTGAGCATCGACACCGTCTCCTCGGGACCATCATGAACCGCGAACCTACCGATATCGCCTCCGGCGCCACCAACTGGACTTCCGACGACGCACGCTGGGAAGCCGTCACGCACCGCGAATCGCAAGCCGACGGCGCGTTCTTCTACGGCGTCAAAACGACCGGCGTGTTCTGCCGTCCGTCGTGCGCGTCGCGCCTGCCGCGCCGTGAGAACGTCGCATTCTTCACCGATGCCGCCGCCGCGCGCGCCGCGGGCTTTCGCGATTGCAAGCGTTGCCAGCCCGGCGGTCTGCCGCGCGAGCTGGAAATCGTCAATCGCGCGTGCGCCGCGCTGGACGCCGATCCCCAGGAGCGGCTCACGCTCGCGCAATTGAGCGACGCCGTGCACGTCAGCCCGTTCCATCTGCAGCGTCTGTTCAAGCGCGTGGTGGGCGTGTCGCCGCGTCAGTACCAGGCCGCGCAGCGGGGCGCCGCGTTGCGCGACGCGCTCCAGAGCGGCTCGGACGTCACCCGCGCCACGCTTGACGCGGGTTTCGGCTCGCCGTCGCGGATGTACGACAGCGCGTCGGCCGAACTGGGCATGGCGCCGTCTGCGTATCGCCGCAAGGGCGCCGGGCTCACCGTTCGCTATGCCAGCGCGCCGACGCCGCTCGGCTACGTGCTGGTCGCGGCGACGGAGAAGGGCATCTGCAAGATCGGTTTCGGCGACGACGCCGCCATGCTCGCCGACGACCTGCGCGGCGAATTCGCCAACGCCGACCTGTTGGAAGATAGCGAACACCTGGCGCCGTTCATCGCACAGATCGACGCCTATTTGCGCGGCACCCGTCAGGACTTCGACCTACCGCTGGACATCGCCGCGACGGCATTCCGGCAGCGTGTGTGGGACGCGTTGCGGCGCATTCCATACGGCGAGACGCGCAGCTATTCGCAGATCGCCGAAACGGTCGGCGCGCCCCGCGCCGTGCGCGCGGTAGCCAGCGCGTGCGCGACGAACCCGGTGGCACTGGCGATTCCTTGCCATCGCGTGGTGGCAAAGGGCGGAGCGTTGGCGGGCTATCGCTGGGGTTTGCCGCGCAAGGCCGCGCTGCTCGACAACGAGGCGCAGCACGTCGGCGACTTTTCGCGCGGCAAGGCCGAACGCAACAAGCGCCCACTTGCGGACGCCGACGTCGCCATCGAAACCACCACCAAACTGGACCACGCCGCGTGAGCACGCTTGACGAAGTCGCTACCCTTGAATTGCCGTTCAAACCACCCTTCGACTGGCCACGTCTGCTGCGTTTCTTCGGCGGACGCGCGACGCCCGGCGTCGAAGCGGTGGAAGACGGCGCGTACCGTCGCGCAATCGATTGGGCCGGCGACAGCGGCACGCTCAGCGTGCGTCTGCATCCGCGCAAGCGCTGCCTTGTCGCCAGCATCGAAGGGCCTGTAAGCGTTCACGCCGACACGCTCGCTGCGCCGATTGCGAAGATGTTCGACCTGCACGCCGATCCGAAAAAGATCGGCGCCGAACTCGCCGCTGACCCATGGCTCGCGCCGCTGGTCGAAGCCGTGCCCGGCTTGCGCGTGCCGGGCGCGTGGTCGGGCTTCGAGCTGGTGGTGCGCGCAATCGTCGGACAGCAGGTCAGCGTGAAGGCGGCGACCACCATCATTGGAAGACTCGTGCAGCGCGCCGGCGAGCGCATCGAGGGGCATCCGCATGAGAACACCGCGTGGCGTTTTCCGACGCCGGCCGCGCTGGCCGCCGTCGATCTCGCGCAGATCGGCATGCCGGGTAAGCGTGTAGCGGCATTGCAGGGCTTCGCGCATGCGGTCGCCATTGGCGACGTGCCGCTCGACAGCCACACGGCCGACGCCGACAGCCTGCGGGCCGCGCTGCTCGCGCTGCCGGGCATCGGCCCGTGGACCGTCGAGTATGTCGCGATGCGCGCGTGGCGCGACGCCGACGCGTGGCCCGCATGGGACCTCGTGCTCATGCAGTCGATCTGCGCGCGCGATCCGTCGCTCGTGCGGCCCACGCAGCAACGCACTCGCACCGACACGTGGCGGCCGTGGCGCGCGTACGCGGCGATGCATCTGTGGAATGAAGTAGCGGACCGCGCCGGCGCCGCGCGTGGTGGCTGAAACGGCGCGTCGCCGATGGTGACTGAAGCATCGCGCGGTTTGGGAATAACAAATGCGGATCGCGCGCGTGGCGCGTGGCGCGTGGCGCGTGGCGCGTGGCGCGTGGCGCGTGGCGCGTGGCGCGTGGCGCGTGGCGCGTGGCGCGTGGCGCGTGGCGCGTGGCGCGTGGCGAATAGAATGATGCGGCGCAGACCCGACCGACTGGCGGAAAAAGCGGCTAAATTGGCCCAAAAGAGAAGCGGCCCGGAGTGCTCCGATGACCCGCCGAAGCGGCCTCAAGCAGCCGTTCCGGCGAGATGTTAAAGTGCCCGCTACTGAAAATTCCGCCGAACGTTGTCAACCGCAGTGCTGCGGCACATGGCGGCCGACAACGCCCGACTCGCATCAATGCCAAACACGACACCTTCCCGCACGACCGACGCGTTCTCGCGCCGCCTGTCCGTGCTGACCTCAGGCCCGCAGCGCGACGCGCTGATTCACGGCCTGCGCGGCATCGAAAAGGAAAGCCTGCGCGTCACGCACGAGGGCAAGCTCGCCTTGACGCCGCATTCGCGCGCGCTCGGTTCGGCGCTCACGCATCCGTCGCTCACCACGGACTATTCCGAAGCGCTGCTCGAACTGATCACGCCGGCTGAGCACGACGTCGCGGCGTCGCTCGAGAAGCTCGACACGCTCCACCGTTTTGTCTACGCGGAACTCGGCGACGAGATCCTGTGGAACAACTCCATGCCCGGCCTGCTGCCCGATACCGACGACGGCATTCCGATCGCGCACTACGGCAGTTCGAACATCGGCAAACTGAAGTACGTGTACCGCATCGGCCTCGCGCTTCGGTACGGCCGCACGATGCAGTGCATTGCGGGTATCCACTACAACTATTCGCTGAACGAAGAAGTGTGGCGACTGCTGCATGCCGACCAGCAATCCACCGCGAGCGCCGTCGACTTCCAGTCCGAGCGCTATCTCGCACTGATCCGCAATTTCCGCCGTACGAACTGGCTGCTGATGTATCTGTTCGGCGCCTCGCCGGCGCTGGATCGTCGTTTCCTCCGCGATAGCAAACACTCGCTCGACTCGCTCGACGCCGACACGCTCTATCGTCCATACGCGACCAGCCTGCGCATGAGCGACCTCGGCTATTCGAACACCACGGCGCAAGCCGCGCTGCACGCCGATTACGACACGCTGCCGGGCTACCTCGACGCGCTCGCGAAAGCCGTGAGCCAGCCGTATCCCGCGTACGAGGCGATCGGCACGCAGCGCGACGGCGAGTGGGTGCAGATCAACACGAACGTGCTGCAGATCGAAAATGAGTTCTACTCGACGATCCGCCCGAAGCGTGTCACGTATCCGGGCGAGCGTCCGCTGCATGCGCTGGCCGCGCGCGGCGTGCAATACGTGGAAGTGCGGTGCATGGACATCGATCCCTTCGAGCCGACCGGTATCTCGCTCGAGACGTCGCGTTTTCTCGACGCCTACCTGCTGGTCTGCGCGCTCGACGACAGCGCGCTGTTGCCGCCGGACGCTTATGCCGAAGCCAACCAGAACTTCGGCCGCGTCACGATGGAAGGGCGCAAGCCGGGCCTCGAGCTGACGCGCGACGGTCGCCCGATTGCGATGACGGACTGGGCGAACGAACTGCTCGTCAAGATCGACGCGGCCGCGGCCACGCTTGACACGTTGCATGGCGGCGACGCGCATGCACGCGCTGTCGCGGTTCAGCGCGCGAAGCTGGCGGATACATCGCTGACGCCGTCGGCGCGCGTGCTGCAGACCATGCGCGAGAAGCAGCAGAGCTTCCTCGCCTTCGGTCTCGAACAAAGCGAAGCGCACGCCGCGTATTTCCGCGCGCGTCCGCTGGATGCGGAGCAGAACAAGGCATTCACCGATCTCGCCGCGCAATCGCTCGCTGAGCAGGCCAAACTCGAGCAGGAAGAAGTCGGTTCGTTCGACGCGTTCGTCGCCGCGTATCGGGCGTACACGTTGAACCGGTTCAGCGTCTGAATGACGCGCTTGCGGGTAAGGTGAGAAAAGAGCGGCCAGCATGGCCGCTTTTTTTATTCCTCGCAGGTAACGTCTACGCACTGCGCGACCGAGTCTCGAACGCCATCGGCAAATTCTCCGCGCGCTATGACGATTCTCTGATCCAGATGAAACACCGTACCGACGCCGTGGTCCAAACTCATACGACGCGCACCACAGAGGGAGGATTCAACGTGATGAAAGAAAGTCTGTTGGCCATGCTGTGCGTAGCGGCGGCGGGATGTTCGACGCAAGGGCAGGTCGATCCGGACGTCATGCAGATCGCGACCACACCGCTGACGTGTTCGAACAAAGCGGAATGCGATGTCTGGTGGCAACGGGCGCAAACTTGGGTGGCGGGCCATACGACGTACAAGATCGATGCCTCGACCGACACATTGATCCAGACTGCCGGCCCGGATGGCGGCAAGCGCGCGTTGGCATATCAGATTACGCGCGCCGCGAATCCTGACGGCACCGCAACGATCGGCTTCGCGGCCCATTGCGACGGCTCGATGGGTTGCAAGCCGAACCCATGGGAAGCCGGCGCCGACTTCAAGCAATACGTGCGAGGCACTGCGGCCGGTGCTCCACAGGGCGGCGCCAAACCCCCGCAGGCTGCGCCTACGACCCTGCATCCCGATGCTTTACAGGGGCAATCGATCCCGGCGGCGAATGGCGAAGCCGTCACGCAATAGAGGCTGAAGGCGCGCGCGAAGAGTCGAAGGAAAAATGTCGTTTCGGCGCGCGTCCGCCTGAAGGCATCGTCGAACTTCAATGGCCCATTGAAGGACCCACGCCCTTGCGCGGCTTGGTGATCCAGACCAGTACCGCGAGCACGAGAAACGCCGCGCAGGAAATGCGGAAGAAATCGTTGGTGGCCATCATATAAGCCTGCGCCGTCACCACCTGATTCAACTGTGCGGTAATGCCGTCGCCGGATAGGCCGATACCGGCCAGCGCATTGGTATAAGCATTGGTGTTCGCGGCGTAGACATTGACCGAGTCGGTCAGCATCGCGTGATGGTAGATCGTGTCGTTTTCCCAGTACGTCGTACTGATCGCCGTGCCGATCGCGCCGGACAAGGTCCGGAAAAAATTGGACAGTCCGGAAGCACTCGCCAGCCGCTCGTCCGGCACGCTGGAGAGCGTAATGGTGGTCATCGGCACGAAGAAGCAGGCAACGCCGATGCCTTGCACGAGCCGTGGCCAGATCACGTGATTGAATGGCACGTCCAGCGTAAAGGTGGAGTTCCAGAACGAGACGAACGCGAACACGATGAACGCAAAACTCGCCACCACGCGCAGGTTCAGCCGGTGCATGTTCTTGCCGATCAACGGCGACAAAAACAGCGCGAGCAGACCGACGGGCGCGGTCGCCAGACCAGCCAGCCCGGCGGTGTAGCCCATCACGGTTTGCAGCCAGAGCGGGAAGATCACCACCGAGCCGAAGAAGGCCATGAAGCCGAACGAGACGATCACCACGCCGAGCGCGAAGTTACGATCCTTGAAGAGCGAGAGATCGACCACCGGCTCTTTCTCGGTCATCTCCCACACCAGCATGAAGGCGAGCGACACCACCGCGATCACCGCGAGCGTCACGATAAAGGTCGAATTGAACCAGTCGCGATCCTTGCCGAGGTCGAGCACCATCTGCAGGCATGACACGCCGATCACGAGCAGCGTGAGGCCGACCGCGTCGATGCGCTGTTTCGTGGTCTTCGTCTCACGGCCACGCAGCAGCAGGAACGCGCACACCGCCGAGAACAGACCGATCGGCACGTTGATGTAGAAGATCCACGGCCATGTGTAGTTGTCGGTGATGTAGCCGCCCATCACGGGCCCGAAGATGGGCGCGCAGATCACCGTCATCGCCCACAGGCCCAGCGCGAGTCCGCGCTTTTCCGGCGGATACGAGCGCATCAGAATGGTCTGCGAGAGCGGGACCATCGGCCCGGAAACGAGCCCCTGCACCAGCCGGAACGCGATCAGCGACTCGAAGTTATGCGCGAAGCCGCACAGCGCCGAGGCGATCGTGAAGAGCAGCACGGACAGCGTGAACAGCTTCACTTCGCCGACGCGCCGCGCGAGCCAGCCCGTCAGCGGCACCGCGATCGCCGAGGCGACCGAATACGACGAGATCACCCAGGTGCCCTGGCTGGTCGCCACGCCGAGGCTCCCGGAAATGGTCGGCACCGCGACGTTCGCAATCGACGTGTCGAGCACTTCCATGAACGTGCCGAGTGCGAGCCCGACCGTCAGCAAGGCCAACGCGCCGCCTTTGAGCGGGGCGGGTTCGGCGGCGGGTAGGGCAGCGGCGGAAGCGGTGGCGTTCATAATCCTTCTCCTCAGTCTGGAAAGCTTGTCGCGACAGCTTTATCGCCCGGTCAAAATGGCGTGCTTACATGCCAGATCACTCTCTGCCCAGGCAAATATTCCCAAACAATGACGCTCTGGGAAAGCGCGTCTTGGTTAGTCCTCGCCGTGTTCCCGCGGCGATATTTCGGGTGATTCGTCCAGCGATTCCTGTTGCGGCCCCAATCCGCATCCCGCGCTTGCACCCGCGTCGATGCCATTCGCGATGAAACGGCTGAGCAGGTCGATCAGCATGGCGTGGTCGGCGGCCGAAAACCCGCGCAACTGCTCGTTCAGCACCGCCGCGCCTAGCGCTGGCAGTTGCCGGGCAGCGTCGTGACCTTGCGGCGTCAACTCCAGCTTCACCATCCGGCGGTCAGTCTCACTGCGCGAGCGCGCGATAAAGCCTTTCTTTTCAAGGCGATCGAGCAGACGCGTCATCGATCCGCTGTCATACGACATGGCGCGTGACAGTTCGAACGGCGTGCTCGCGCGTCGCGACGACAGCATCAGGATCACGCCGATCTGCTGCGTGGTCAGTCCTAATGGTTTGACCGCACGGTCCGTCCGCTCGACCAGCACATTTCGAGCTTTCGTCAGGTAGTAGCCAAGACTCGATTCCAGGTGAATCTCGTCTGCCTTGTAGGGGCCGTCAGTCATGGTGTATCCGGGAACGTCTCAAGCAGAACGGATTTTAGCTGCCTAAGCAGACAAGTCAAAATTTGATTTCGCGTAGCGCAAACGGCAGAAAAACAACACGGCCGACTCTCGCGGGGAAAGTATCTTGAAATTTAATTGCATAGTCAATATTATTGCAGGCAACGAGTTACGCGCGATCCGCGCCACCCGAGACCATGTTCTGACCGATTGTCTGCACGCCGCGAGCGCGACGTGCCAAAAGGATTTCCCCAAATGCTGTACCTCAAAAACACGCTTGGCGGCCTGAGCCGCTCTCTGACCGATTCCGCACTCAGCACCTTTCAGGGGCCGCACCGCTGGTGGAAACTCGCATTGTTCGCCGTGCTGTTCGTGTTGCCTGGCGGATCGGTCGGCGTGGCGGTGCTGGCGTGGTTCGAGCATCGGCGGGGACAGAAAGGCGTCAAGGCGGCGAAAGTGCAACTGGTAGCGGCGCCGGTGCCTACGGTGAACGCCGCTGTCGTTCCTACCGGCGCGGAAAAGCATGCAAGCCCCGCCGGCGCCTGCCAGGCGCGCGGCGATGCGCCGTGCCGGGCGGCCGCCGGCAAGCTGGCCCGCCAGGCCAAGTCGACGGAATCACGGGTTTAACGGCCAGGCCCGTAACGGCGCGTAACCTTCGCGACACCCTCAGTAACACACCTGCTTCCTTCCTCGAATTACCCTTTCAGTTTCCCGCGCCCAGCGGGCCCATACGCTAACATTCCGGCAGACCAAGATCTCGCCCGGCCGGCGGTGCCGCCATCGGCCGCGCCGCGGCGTCCAGAAGGAATTCATTGCATGCAGTCTGATCGAATCTCGCGCGCGCGGACGCTTGCGCCTCGCGCCTTGACCATTGCTGTGGCTGCGGCCCTTGCAAGCCTGCTGGCCGCTTGCGCGGTCGGCCCGGATTATAAGCGGCCCGCCGCCGAGATCCCGGCGTCGTACAAGGAAGCCGCGCCCGGCTGGAAAGTCGCTCAACCGGCCGATCAGCAGGATCGCGGCGACTGGTGGAGCATTTACGAAGATCCACAGCTTAACGCGCTCGAAGAGCGGCTGAACACCGCGAACCAGACCGTCGCCCAGTTCGCTGCCGCCTACCGGCAGGCGCGCGCGCTGGTCGGTGAGGCGCGTGCGGCGTATTTCCCGACCATTGGCGCGTCGGCCGGCGCATCGCGTTCCGGCAACGGGTCGTTCTCCGGCGGCAACTCGACCACTGCGTCGAGCCGATCCGGCATCAGCAACAGCTTCAACGTACAGCTCGACGCAAGCTGGGAGCCGGATCTGTGGGGTTCGGTCACGCGCTCGGTGAATGCGCAGAAAGCCGGCCAGCAAAGCGCCGCAGCGGACCTCGCCAACGCGCGGCTGTCGGCGCAGGCCACGCTCGCCCAGACCTACTTCGCGCTGCGCGCGCTCGATTCGACCCAGAAGCTGCTTGACGACACGGTCGCGGCCTACCAGCGTTCGCTGCAACTCACGCAGAACCAGTACGCAGCCGGCGTTGCCGCGCGCTCCGACGTGATCCAGGCGCAAACGCAATTGCAATCGGCGCAGGCTGCCGCGATCGACAACGGCGTGCAGCGTGCCCAGGACGAGCACGCGATCGCCGTACTGGTCGGCGAACCGGCCTCGACCTTCTCGATCCCGCCGATGCCGCTCACCGCCACGCCGCCCGCCGTGCCGGCGCAGATGCCGTCCGCGCTGCTCGAGCGGCGTCCGGATATCGCCTCGGCGGAACGCAAGGCCGCGGCGGCGAACGAACAGATTGGCGTCGCCATCGCCGCGTTCTTCCCGTCGCTGACGCTGTCGGCCTCCGGCGGCTTCGAAAATTCGGTGTTCTCGCAGTTGCTGACCGCGCCGTCGCGCTTCTGGACGCTCGGCCCGCAACTCGCCGCGACGCTCTTCGACGCCGGCCTGCGCCAGGCCCAGACCGACGCCGCGCGCGCGGCTTATGACGGCAATGTCGCGACCTACCGTCAAACGGTGCTGGCCGCGTTCCAGGACGTCGAGGACAACCTCGCGTCGCAGCGCATTCTCGAACAGGAAATCGTCGTGCAGCGGCAAGCGGTGGATTCGGCGCGTCAGGCACTGGCCATTGTCACGAACGAGTACAAGGCCGGCACGGTTGGTTACGTCAACGTGCTGACGGCGCAAACCACCGCCTTCACGGCCGAGCAGAAGCTGGAGAGCATCGCCGGGCAGCGGATGGTGTCGTCGGTGGGCCTGGTGAAGGCACTGGGGGGGGGCTGGGACACGTCGCAGATGAATCGCGAAACAGGCGACGTGGCGGCGCCGTCGCCGGCGTCATCTGCGGCGCCTGTCGCGCAAAGCGGAACGACCTCGCCGACGCAAATGCACACCGATTAAAAGCGCTGGCCGTCGAGGCAAAGCAAAAGAGGCATGGCCGCATTTCACGGCCATGCCTCTTTTTTTACGCGTCGATGCTTCAGCGCCACAACGGCTTCAGCCGCCCCGCGAGGTTATCGCGATCCTACGCCGCTGCGCTGGCCGCCTCATGCAACGAATGTCGACGCCCCGGCTCAACCAGCCTGCGCCGTAGCGCCAGACAGCGCGCCTCAGTGCGCGAATGTCAACGCCACCGTGTTCGGCCCGCTCGGCCGCCCCAACAGGTTCAGCAATCCCGCGAGGTTATCGCGAGCCTCCGGCGCGGCGCTGGCCGTCCCATGAAATGACGTCGACGCAGCCGAGACCGTGCCGTTGCCGGTCAGCATCAGCGGGCCCTTGATCGTCGTCAGATCGAGCGTGGACGACTCGCCCTGGGCCTGAAACAGCACCCGGTACGAGCCGAGCGGCTTGACCAGCGAGACACGCGAACTGACGTCGGTGAGCGTGACGGTGAGTTGCCCGAACGCCTCCCGATTGAAGCTGCGCCAGTCCGACCAGGACAGTTGCACATTGCCTTGCAGATCGAGCGTGTTAAAAGGCGCACCGAGGCCGCTCAGCAGCGAAGCCGGCACGGAGATCGCGCCCGGCGTAACGGTGGCGGTGCGCGGTGTGGCATCGACGGTGATCGGTTCCGGCATCGCTTCGCTGTGCCGCATGATCATGCGCACGCGCCCGGTAAACAGCGGCCAGAATGCCGTGTGCCATTCGATCCGGCCGGGCAGCAACGTCGCCGCGCTCATGTCGGAGCCGGCGGCCAGCATCAGCGTGCCCGAGCCGTGCCACAGCGAACCGGCCGGATTGACGAGATTGACGTGGCCGCTCGTCTGTTTGGCGAACTGCGGCGTGATCCAGGCGGCCGGCAGCATCGCCAGCATGACGATCGCGGCGGACAGCACCGCGACCACCAGCCAGGGCAGCGCGACGCGCGAGCGCCGCATCCAGTAATTCATGCGAGATCCTGTGACGGGGTGGTCGCGGTTATTGTCATTTCACCGTGGACGGCTGCAACGACGCCGTCAGGTCCACCTGGCCGTCTTCCTTGAGCGCCGTGGCATGCGCTTCCGAGACTTGCACCTTGAACTGCTTGCGCACGTCGTCGACCCAGTTCGTCCACGCCGGGAACGACGCGTTTTTCAACTGGATCTGGACCGCGTTGCCGATCACCTGAACCTGCGTCGCGGCGAGTCCGTGATCGTTGAGCGAAGCAGTGAGGGCGTCCTTCAGCGCGGCGCCGGTCGGCGCGACGCCTTGAGCCGCCGCCGACAATTGGCGCGCTTCGTTCGCTTGCGCGGTCATCTGCGCCAACTGGCGCTGCATGGCGGGCAGCGATTCATGCAGATGCGAACGGCCTTCCTGCGCCGGCGCCCACAGCACCGACCACGCGATCACCACGGCGAGGACGCCGCCGCCCCACGTCAGCAGGGCTTTTTCGCGCTCGGTGCGCTGGTCCCAGAATCCGGCCCATGTTTGAGCGAGTTCAGCTTTCATTGTCCGTTCCTGATGGTCCACCTGCCGGTATTGCTGTCGATCGCGCCGCTCAGGCCATTACGGGCGAGGCGTTTCGCGAAATCGGGATCGAGCTTGACCTCCGGCTTGAAGTTCACGTCGAGCCGCCGGTCGTGATAATCGAGCGCGGCAATGCCGTTGACCGGCACCGGCGCCAGCGAGCGCGCGAGGCCGTCGGCGAGCACCAGAAAGTCGTCCGGCGACAGTTCGCCCGCCGCGACGCGCAACTGCTGCAACTGGCGCGCCATCTGGTCGGGCGCGTCGAGCACGACGGTCGTCTTGGGGAAGGTATTGAGCAGCAGTTCGGTCATCTGCGTGTTGATTGCGTCGCGTTGGCGCGCGAGCAGCAGCCACTGCACGTTCGCGCCGATGATCGCGATCACCAGCGCACCGACCGCGAGCAACACCGGCAGACGCAGACGCCGCAGCGTCGCGCGGTCGAGCCGCCACGGCTGCGAGGCGAACTCGAATTGACACAGGTCGAAGCGGCACTCCAGCGCGCGCCGGGCGAGCTGCTCGAACGGCAACGGACTGGCGCCGTGAATGTGCGCTGCCAGCCGTGCCGGGCTATTTGCGGCGAGGCTCGGCTCGTTGCCGGGCACTTCGGTGAGCATGTGCAGCGAGACCGGCGCGGCCCCGGCGAGCGCGCCAAGCGTCGCGTTCACGGCGTTGGCCGGCACGGCCAGGCCTTCGCCTTGCACGCCGCGTGCGATCGCCAGTTCGACGCGCGGCACGCTTCTGTCGCCCGCGCTGTCCACGACGACGCCTTCGAGCAGCATGGCAGGCGCGGTCTGCACCACGGCGCCGAGCACGGCGGCCACCATCGGCACCGTGGCAGCGGCGCCGGGCGCCAGCACCGGCGCGATGCCCGGCAGCGACGTCGCCACGCCGGCCGCGCCCGCCATGGCCGGCTCACCGGCGTTCACTGTTTCCGCGACTTCGGCGGGCACATCGACATCGAGCGCGGCCGCCTGCGGGAGGCAACGCGTGACCGGCACCGCGCGCAAGCTGCGATGACCGGCGTTGGAAAACGATTCGCAGATAAAACGGAACCAGCCGCGGTCGATGATCGCCAGCAGCTGCCGCCCGCCCGCGAGCGGTTTCGGATCGACCGCAATGTGACAGGTCTGCGGGTCCTGGATCAGTTGATCCTCGACGATATTGGGCAACGCCTGACGCAGCCGCGGGCCGCGCAGCGGCGGCAGCGTGGCGGGCATCATCAGCAGGTCGCGCGCGGCGACCATCAGCACCGTGGTGGAGGCGCGCGGCAGCAGCGCGAGCGCTGACCGGCCGGCGCGCTGGGCGCGGCCCGACTTGTCGAGCAGCACGAACGGCAGCTCCGGCAATTGCCATTCCTGCGATGGCACCGCCGGATCACGCGGCGGCAGTAGAACGATCAGCGTGCTCAAAGGCCACTCTCTCTGGGAAAGGCGTTATTCATAGTTGGTCTTCTACTCGCACGATACGCGTAGTGTGAGTCAATGCGTCGCGATAGACGAGGGTCGTGCGGTCCACCTCGGCGCGTTCGTGCTGCACGCGGCCGTGGATCAGGAAGTAACTCGAGTTGACGTCGAGTTCGCTCGGATCGATCGAGATCGATTGCACACCGGCGCCTTGCAACGCCAGTTGCACGTCGCCGACGTTATGGAAAAACACGGTCTGCCGCCGCGCCACGAAGGATTGCGCCGCCGACACACTCATTCCCGGGATGACCGCCGCAATCACTTCCGCGGAGGCCGTGTTGACGTTGACCGCCGAGACGGTCGGCAGCACCGTAACGAAGGGCCGCAAGCGCGCGACCATCTCGGGCGTATAGCCGGGGATATCGAGCAGCGAGTCGACACTGGTCATCTGGATCGGCGGGTTGTCCGAACTGTCGTCGCCGTCTTCGATACCGGGTTTGTCGGTGAAGCTGCCGCCGGTGGCGCCGCCCTGGATCTGCGGCGGGGTCGCGGTTGTGCCGTTCGTGGAGGTGATGGTCTGGAAACGGGTTGCCGATTGCACGAGGCTCGCGCGGACCTGGACTGCCGTGGCTTTTGCCAACTGGCCGCTTGCGCCAAGCGATATCAGTAGGCGCTGGTAGGCGCCGACCTGATTCATGTCCAGTTGCAACACGCCTGGTGCCGGGCTCTCGACCAGATTTCTCAGGTTGAATTTCGCCTGGGCGTCTTCGATTGAACCGGATAGATAGGTTGCCGCGCCTTGCTCGGCTCTGACTTCGCCGATCTGCCCGAGGAAATCGGATAAGCGTGTTTTGGCGATGGGGACGCCCCATAGGCCACCTAAGTAGGTGATGCCGGCGGAGGTGTCGCCTTCCGAGCGGAGGATCAGACGCGTCCAGTCCAGGGCGCCGCGTGCTACCCATTGGGCTTGGGAAAGGAGGCGCTGGTTTTCTATCCTTCGGATCTGGACCTGCTGGCGCCAGAGCATGCCTGAGACCAGGATCGCTGATAGTGCGACTACTAGTAGGGCGCTGATGATTGCTACGCCTTTTTGGGGTTTCTGGATTTTTTGTTTGTTGGCCTTTCCTTGAATTCTTGGTGGTCTATTAGCGTTGCCCCTGTGCGGGGCGGCACCTACTTTCTTTGCCGCGGCAAAGAAAGTAGGCAAAGAAAGCCGCTTCACACCGCCAATGCTAAGCAAGTCCCCCGCACAGCCACGGTAGTGGATCATCTGGAATCCGTCACCCCGCACATTCAACGCCCGTGACAAGGCCGTCATACCTCCCGCCTCGCACTCCGTGCGCGCCGGAAGGGTGGGGCTCAAGACCCATGACTTCGTTTGGGCGTGGTGGGGGCCGTCGGCTTCGCCTCGGCGAGATGCCGAAGCGGATTGGAGAGATGGCGAGGTATCGCCAGGCGCCAGATAGGACCGACGGTTGTCTTGCTTGCCGCTCGGCGCGCGCAGCGCCGCCGGAACGGATGACTGCCTGGTCACTGGCGTGTGCTGTGCGAGGGATCGTTCGTTGATCGCACCACTACTGTGGCTGCGCGAGGGACCCGCTTGTACGTTAGCGGTTTGAAGCCGCTTTCTTTGCTTACTTTCTTTGCGGCGGCAAAGAAAGTAAGTGCCGCCCCGCACAGGGGCAACGCTAATAGACCACCAAGAACTCAAGGAAAGGCCAACAAAAAAATCCCCCCCCCACCCCCGTCGGAACGACAAAAAAGAGAACCTCATTTCACTCTCCGACGAGAAAAACCCGAGTAACAGGCCGCGCGAGGGACGTCGCCCCCACACTCACCTGCAGCCCCGTCACAGACCGCGGCAGCGGCGCATTCCCAAGCTGGGGCACCTTAAGATTATTGTCCGCCTCGGTAATGGCACTCTGCACATCACTCATCTGCGTAGTCCACCCCACCTTAGGTACATAAACCTGCGCAGAAATAGACCCAACGCCGCCCATCAACGGCACTCCACTCCACCCCTCACCTTCACCGCCGTGCAGCGCCCCCTGCAATTCCTCGATAGTCCCGAGCGGCGGCGACGCATACCGGGTCACGCGTCCATCGGACACCCGATACCGCACCACCTGCAACCGCGGCGCGGCGCCAGGCAAGTTCATCTGCCGCACGATCTGCAACACGCTGCCGGACACCGACACAGCCGCCTGCCCAGCCTCGTCGTCGGATGCGGCCTGGCGCGCGTCGATCCGCATCTGGTCGAACAGCTGCGCGAAGACGCGCTCGTCTTCCATGGCGTTCGTGATGGTCTGCCGGCCGCGAATGATCTGGTCGAGCCCGCGCCACGACAGCACGGCAATCACCGCCAGAATTGCGATCGCCACCAGCAATTCGATCAGCGTGAAACCACGCGCGCCCGATCGGCGGCGGCGCTCAGAGCGAACGGTTGTTTTCATTCGCGACCACCGTCACCATCTGAGCCAGATTGCCGGACTCGCCGGGCATCGTCACCATCACTTCCACTCGACGAAACACCGGATTCGGCGTAGCCGTCACATGCTCCGTACAGATCAACTGCAAGTTGCCCTGCGAACAATCGAAACTCGTCGAACCGACGTTCGGCCAGGCATGCGTCAGATGCAATTGCGCCAACGTATTGTCCGCGCTCCAGCCCGCCAGCAAGCGGCGATGCAGATCGGCCTCGCCGCTCGCGAGACTCCCCACCGCGCGCAACGAGGCCGCCAGCGCCACCGCGATGATCGCCAGCGCCACCAGCACTTCGATCATCGTAAAACCACGCTGCGCGCCATGAACCGTTTCGCGAGCCGCCATGCTCCTGCAACGACGCATCTCAGTGCACCTCATAGCGGCCATTGCCGGTGCCGACGATCGTCGCGCTCCCGGCTGCCGAAAACAGCGTGATCTGCACGGACACGTCGATCGCCTCGGTGCCGAATACGATACGGCTGGGCTGTGCATCCGAACCTGGATAGCTGATGCTCACGCCGGTCACGCCGCCTTCCCAGCGACGCGGCCCAAGCAGATCGTCACGCAATGGACGCCAGCCGTCTTCGGTACGCAAGTCGAAACGAAAGCCGTCTTCGAGGGGTTGCCATGCAATCGGCCGCGCGCGCACCTGCGCTTCGTCACCGGCCGATTCGAACAGCAGCGCCAGACGCTGCGCTTCTTCGTTCAGATCGGTGCGCGGATTGCGTGTCATCGTCAACGCGGTCAAAGACACCAGCAAACCGACAATCACCAGCACCACCATCATTTCCAGCAGCGTGAAACCCGCCGCGCGTTTGCCGCCGACGCGCGTGCCCGCATCACCCGAGCGGCGCACGCCATGAAGGCGCGCGCCGGCCCACGCCGCGCGCGGCAACAAAGCCGCACGCGGCGTGTCCACACGGGACTTGCAAGGGGACAATCGGATAGTGCCGGCCACGAACGATCAACTCAAAATCAAACACTGCATCGACAGGAACGCGTGGGGTTCAATACCGCCGCGCGCATGAAAATCACCGACGCTCAAGCGCCTACTGCCACGAGCCGACGTCGGCGTCATTGCCTTCGCCGCCCGCCTTGCCGTCCGCGCCGTAGCTGAACACGTCGATCTCGCCGTGCACACCCGGATTCAGATACTGGTAGGCATTGCCCCACGGATCATTCGGCAGACGCTCGAGGTAGCCACCGTCTTTCCAGTTGTTCGGCACAGGGTCCGTGCTCGGCTTTTCGGTGAGCGAACGCAGGCCTTGCTCCTGCGTCGGATAGCGGCCGTTGTCGAGGCGGTAGAGCTTCAACGCCTGCATGACCGTGCCGATGTCCTGCTTGGCGGCGACACGGCGCGCTTCGTCGGGGCGGCTCATGATCTTCGGCACGATCAACGCGGCCAGAATGCCCAGAATCGCGATCACGACCATGATTTCGATCAGCGTGAAACCGCGTTGACGGCGGCTGCGCGGACCCGCGATGTCATGACGGCGAGTGGTCGACAGTTGCATAGCTTGCTACCTCTTTTCAGGTGAAATTTTTGACTGGCCGGGATTCGCGCTTCAGCGATCAGGGTGCCATTGAACACGCCCGGCCGGTCATTTTAATGTCATGCTGTTGAAGGGCCCTGCGAAAACGCCGGGCCGCTCCAAGTTTGCTCAGCCCCTCGCGGGCCCGGGGCGAAACGCCAGGTTAGAAGCGCTTCAGTCCCACGCAATTTTCACAATAGTCCGTACAATGATGCGCATGAACGCCATCCAAATCCGCCTTCTGTCGCTCGCACTGTTCGCCGTGTTCTGCGCGACCCTGACCTACTGGGTCATCACGCTCAGCACGATGTCCGGTGCGCCGTTGCCCGCCGCCGCCGCGCATGCGCAGATCTCGACCGACCAGGCTGCCACGCTGTTCGGCGGCCAGCTCACGCGCAACGCCAACCAGGACGTGCGACTGTTCGGCATCCTCGCTTTGCGGGAAGGCGCCGCGGCCATCGTCAGCGTGGGCGGCGAACCGCCGCATGCCGTGTCGCTCGGCAGCGCGCTGATGCAAGGCACCAAACTCTCCGAAGTCCGCGCCCGCTCGATCATCATCGACCGCAATGGCGCGCATTCCGAAGTGTTCCTGCCGGCCAACCCCGCGGGTCCGACGATCTACGTGCGCTAAAGCCAGCGCTTCGCTTCAACTGCATGCGCGGTGACCGCAACGGTCATCGCGCATGCAAGCCTCTCTCTCCGGCCTTACTGCACCAGGTTGTTCAATTCGATGATCGGCAGCATCACCGCCAGCACGATCACCAGCACCACGCCCCCCATCGCCAGAATCAGCAACGGCTCCAGCAGACTCGTCAGGAACATCGTGCGGCGTTCCAGCTCGCGCGCTTCGCCGTCGGCGGCGCGGTCGAGCATGGTGGTCACGTCGCCAGTCGCTTCGCCCGAACGGATCAGGTGAACCAGCACGGGCGGAAACGTCTTCGTATTGCCGAGCGCGCGTGACAGCGACGTGCCTTCGCGCACGCGCACGATCGCATCGTCGATGTTCTCGCGCATCGCGTTGTTGCTGAGCGTTTCGGCGGCGGCTTGCAGCGCGCGCAGAATCGGCACGCCCGCCGCGGTGAGAATGCCGAGCGTGCTGGCAAAGCGCACGGTGTTATAGCCGCGCACGAGGTTGCCGAGCAGCGGGGCAGTGAGCAGCCAACGGTCGAACGCGAGGCGCGGGCCGGGCTGCTTGAGAATCGAGCGCACCAGATACACCAGCACGGCCACGCCGATCAGCATCGCCCACCACCAGTGCCGCACGAACCCGGACAGCGCCATCATCATGATGGTGAGGAAGGGCAGTTGCTGCTTGGTGCTGGCGAATACGTTCACGACTTGCGGCACCACGTAGCTCAACAGAAACGTGACGATGCCGAAGGCGATCAGCGTGACGATAGCCGGGTACGTGAACGCGAGCACGATCTTCTGCTTCAGCGCGTTGCGTTGCTCGATGTAGTCGGCGAGCCGCGACAGCACAAGACCAAGTTTGCCGGTATGTTCGCCGGCCGCGACCAGCGCGCGGTAGATCTCGGGAAAGTCTTTCGGATGCTGCGTCAGCGCATTGGCCAGCGAATGACCGCCGAGCACTTCCGCACGAATCGACGCCATCAGTTCGCGAATGTAGTCGCGCTCCGATTGCTCGGTCAGCACGGCGAGCGCTTCGTCGAGCGGTAAGCCCGCAATCAGCAGACTGGCGAGCTGGCGCGTCAGGATGGCCTGCTCGCGTTGCGACAAACGCCGCCCCAGCGACAGCCGTTGATTGCGCTCGCCGCGCGTGCGCGAGGCCGCCGGTTCGACGACGAGCGGCGTCAGTCCCTGCGAACGCAGATTGGTGCGCGCGCCGCGCGCGCTGTCCGCGTCGAGCACGCCTTTTTGCGCCTTGCCCGCCGCGTCGATCGCTTCGAAACGAAATGCCGGCATGCGCTTATGCTCCGCCCGTGACGCGGATCACTTCTTCGAGCGATGTCAGCCCGGAGGCGAGCCAGCGGTCCGCATCCTCACGCAGCGTGCGCATGCCTTGCGCACGACCGGCGGTGAGGATTTCCGCATCGGCCGCATTGCGGTGAACCAGCGTACGGATGTTGTCGTCGATCAGCAGCAGTTCGTAGACGCCGCGGCGCCCCGCATAACCGGAATGGCCGCACCGGTCGCAACCCACCGGATGCCAGCGCACGCTGCCGTCTTCTTCGATACGTTCCTCGCGGCACACCGGGCACAGGCGCCGCACGAGCCGCTGCGCCAGCACGCCGAGCAGCGACGACGCCAGCAGATACGGTTCCACGCCCATGTCGGTCAGACGTGTCACGGCGGATGCCGCGTCGTTGGTGTGCAGCGTGGCCAGCACGAGGTGGCCCGTCAGCGACGCCTGCACCGCAATCTGCGCGGTTTCCAGGTCGCGGATTTCACCGATCATGATGACGTCCGGGTCCTGCCGCAGAATCGAGCGCAGCGCCCGCGCGAAGGTCATGCCGATCCGTTCGTTGACCTGCGTCTGGCCGATGCCCGACAGGTCGTATTCAATCGGGTCTTCGACCGTCATGATGTTGGTGGTCGCGGTTTCGAGCCGCGACATCGCCGCATACAGCGTGGTCGTTTTACCGGAGCCGGTCGGCCCGGTCACCAGCACGATGCCGTGCGGCCTGCCGATCAGCTTGTCGAACTTGCCGAGCGTATCCGGCGCCATGCCGAGCGCTTCGAGGTTCAGGCGCGACGCATCTTTTTCCAGCAGACGCAGCACCGCGCGTTCGCCGTGACCGGTCGGCAGCGTCGAGACGCGCACGTCGACCGGGCGGCCGCCCACGCGCAGCGTGATACGGCCGTCCTGCGGCAGACGTTTTTCGGCGATGTCGAGTTGCGCCATGATCTTGATCCGCGAGATCAGCGCACCGTGCAGCGCTTTCTTCGGCCGCACGACATCGCGCAGCGTGCCGTCGACGCGAAAGCGCACCACGGAAGAAGTCTCAAACGGCTCGATATGAATATCCGACGCCTGCTCGCGCGCCGCTTGCGTGAGCAGCGCGTTGATCATGCGGATGATCGGCGCGTCGTCTTCCGACTCCAGCAGATCCTCCACCTCGGGAATGTCCTGCATCAGGCGCGAGAGATCGACCTCGCCTTCCACTTCGCCGACCACCTGCGCAGCGCTGCCGTCCTGGCGCGCATAGGCCTGGTTGATCGCCTGCGTGAGCTCGTCGGCGGGCACACGTACGATCGACACGGCCCCGAAGTTGCGCGCCACTTCGGAAAGCGCGGCGTCGCTCGTGCGTTCGCTGATCCAGACTTCGAGGCTGTCGGCATGCTGATGCGCGACCAGAATCTGGCCGGCACGGGCAAAGCCATAGGGCACGAGCCGCGCGGCGATGCCCGAAGGCGCCTCGCGCCCGGCATGCTCCGTCACACCTGCGGGCGACATCGCCGCGGCTTGTGTCGCGGCACCGGCTCGCGTAGCAGACGCTGACGGCGGCGTGGACGGTGTGCTCACGGCCGCACTCCAGGCGACGCGGTGGATGGCGTCACGGTGACCGGATTGCTCTGTGTCGTGGAAGGCCCCACGGTGACCGGATTAGTCTGCGCAGGACCATTCGTGCCCGGCGCGGGAACGACGCCGGCCGGCCCGGCGTTGGCCGGCGGCGGCGCCATCTGCTGACGGCGCATCTTGTCGAGGTCGAACAGGTTCATGGCGGGCGAGCCGCCCTCACTCGGACCGATCGGCATTGGCGGAACCACCGGATCGTCGTTGTCCTTCATGAGGTTGTTGTCCTGCTTGTACGCGCCCTGCACGCCCTGGATGTAGTCGTAGCGATTCGACGTCACGGCCTGAGCGGTGCCGCGATCGCTGATGATCACGGGGCGCAGGAACACCATCAGGTTGGTCTTGTTGCGGGTCTTCTGTTCCGAGCGGAACAACTGGCCGATCCACGGAATATCGCCGAGCAGCGGCACCTTGCTGTTACTGACCTGGTAATTGTCCTGCATCAGGCCGCCCAGCACGATGATCTCGCCGTTATCCGCGAGCACCGTCGACTGGATCGAACGCTTGGTGAACTCCGGGCCGGCCGGGTTGGTGGTCGCGTTAGTCGTGCCGTTTACGATCGCTGAGTCTTCGGTGTAGAGCTGCAGCTTGAGAATGCCGCCGTCGGTGATCTGCGGCTTCACGTGCAGCGTCAGACCGACGTCGACGCGGTCGAAAGTATTGAACGCCGACGTCGCAGTGGCGCTCGTGAGGTTCGAATACGAACCCGTCTGGATCGGCACGTTGGTACCGACGACGATCTTCGCTTCCTCGTTGTCGAGCGTGATGAGGTTAGGCGTCGACAGCACGTTTGCGTCGGCGGTTTGCGACAGCGCCTGCAGCAACGCGCCGAGCCCCTGCACACCGAAAATATTGTGAATCCAGCCGATGTTCAGCCCTTGCTGCAACTGTTGAGCGGCGAACGCGCCAGCCAGACCACCGGTGGCCCCGGCCGCCACGGCGCCCGCCGTCAGATTGACGATGCTGTTGCTGTTGCCGGTCGCCAGATTGGTGCCGGCAAATATCGAATTGTTCGCAACCTGCCACTGAATGCCGAGATTGCCGCTCGTGTTCGAGTTCAATTCGACGATCAGCGCCTCGAGATAAACCTGCGCGCGCCGTGCGTCGAGCTGGTCGATCACCGCCCGCAGATTGCGGTACACCGGCTCGGCCGCCGTGATGATCAGCGAGTTGGTCGCGGCGTCCGCCTGGATCATGCCGCCTGGCTGATTGTCGTCGCTCTTTTCCTTGTCGTTACCGAGGAAACCGCCGGAATTGGAACCGCCGCCCGCGCCGTACGCGCCACCACCGCCGCCGCCACCCATCGGCGAAGACAGGGAGCTGCTGCCGAGTCCGCCCGACGGCAGCGGCGGCGTACCCGACGAGCCCGTCGAATTGTTGCCGCCCAGCCCGCCGCCGCTGTTCTGGTTGAACGAATTCGCGTCGTTCGAGCTGCCCGACGAACTGTTGTCCCCGCCCTTGCCGAACATGCCGCGCAAGGTCTTGGCGAGCTTCGTCGCGTCCGCGTTACGCAGCGGTACGACGTGGATGTTGCCGGGCATGGTGGTCGGCGTGTCGAGTTCCTTCGCCAGTTGCTTCGCCGCGGCGAGACGCGCGCCGTTCGATGCGCGGATCAGCAGCGAGTTGGTGCGCGGGTCAGCGGTGACCGACACCTTCAGCGTCGCGTCGGTGCTGCCGATCGAGCCGGGGTCGAGCATCTTGTTCAGTTGCGTGGCGATGTCGATCGCGTTGGCGTTCTTTAGCTGCACCACCGATACCGACTGGCCCGCCGCCGTATCCACACCCTGGATGATCTGCGCAATTCGCCGCACGTTGTCGGCGTAGTCGGTGACGACAATCGTATTGTTGGCAGGGTAGGCCGCCACGGTATTGTTCGGCGAGATGAGCGGACGCAGCACCGGCAACAGATTGTTGGCCGACTCATTCTTCAGCACGAACACTTGCGTGACCACCTGATCGCCGCGCGCCGTAGGCGAATTGCCGACATAGGTCGGCACGCCTTGCAGTTTGGCGTCGGCCTCTGGCACGACTTTCAGTACGCCGTGGTCCTGCACGAGCGCGAAGCCCTGCATCCGCAACGCGGACTGCAAGGTTTTCAGTGCCTGATCTTCAGGCACCGCATTTTCCGACACAAGATTCAACTGACCCTTCACGCGCGGGTCGACGATGATCGTTTTGCCGGTTGCGGCGCCAATCGCCTTGGCGACCTGGTCGATGTCCGCGTTGACGAAGTTGAGTGTCACCTGTGCCTGTGCTGTCTGCGCGGTGATCAAGCCAGCCACCAGCAGCGCCGTTGCAACTCGACGCAAAACCATACGATTTCTTCTCATGGAATAGGGTATCGATGCCGACAGCCAAAGCCGTCGACGGTCATGCAGTGCGGACATGAGAGCAGGCCGGCGCCATGTCGATCTGCCGGCCGGCCTTGGGGACGATCATGCCCTCGTTGGCCCACCGTCCGATGTCCGAAAAAAATGAACAGTACCAGTTTTTCATGTCGGATTTGTCACAAAACGAACCGCTCCGTGCGATTTCTCTATGACCCCATCTGTTGTCAAACAATTGAAAGCTAAAGGAAGGTCGGCGCGATGAGCGCGACAGCGTCTTGTTTTCTGCTCTCTTATGTCGGTTAGCCAACTTGACGGGCGACCACCTGCCGGTATGATACGAGCCGTTCGAGTCCCTAGTTGCGGGTTGCCGACGCGGGTTTTCCCCGATGTCCGGCAGACGCCCAGCCAGCGTGCCTCGGCGGCTGTCAGTGGCTGAAGTATGGCCGATGCGATCCCTTACCGAACCTTACTCTTGCGCTTTACTTAGTGGTCTTGACCGATGAACCGAAACTTCGTCACCGTCGCAGCAGGACTTGCCATGCTGGTAGCAGCAGGGTCCGCACGCGCCGATTGCTTTGACGAAGCAGCGAAGTATCAGAAGGTCAACCCTTTGATTCTGCGCGCAATCGCATGGCAGGAATCACACAATCGACCCGACGCGCAACATAAAAATGCGAACGGCTCGACCGACTACGGCGTGATGCAGATCAATTCGATCCATTTGCCCACGCTCGCCCAGTACGGCATCTCGCAAGGCACGCTGATGGAGCCGTGCAAGAACGTCTACATTGCGGCGTGGCATCTGCGCCGCCAGATGAACAAATACGGCAACACCTGGCAGGCAGTCGGCGCCTATCACTCCGAGACGCCGTCCCTGCGGGACAAGTACGCGCAGCAGATCGCCGCGATCCTGCGCAAGTGGAATCTGATGCCGGCTGCGCGCTGATCCGGCCCGTCACGCGGCCGTTGCCCGTTTTGATGCACAATGCGGCTTCGTGCTGCCGTCGAGGCTCGACCTCATTGCGGTCCGCAGTCATGTGACCCCAAGCCCGGCACGCCTTCCATTCCTCTAGCTTCTCCGTACTGCGATGAACCAGCCGCTATTGCCCGTCACCGTGCTCTCCGGTTTTCTGGGCGCCGGCAAGACCACGCTCCTGAATCACATCCTCGCGAATCGCGCCGGTTTGCGCGTGGCCGTGATCGTCAACGATCTGGCCGCCGTCAATATCGATGCGACCCTCGTGCGCGACGCCGCCGCGCTGTCTCACGTCGAGGAGCAACTCGTCGAGCTGTCGAACGGCTGCATCTGCTGCACACTGCGCGACGATCTGCGGGTCGAGATCAAGCGGCTGGCCGGCGAGCAGCGCTTCGACGCGATCCTGATCGAGCCGACCGGCGTGGCCGAGCCGATGCCGATCGCCGAGACCTTTGCCTTCGTCGACGACGAAGGTGCGTCGCTCGCCGACGTCGCGCGGCTCGACACGATGGTGACCGTGGTCGATGCGTTCAACTTCCTGCGCGACTACGGTTCGGCCGACGCGCTCGCCGAGCGCGGCATCGCCGCAACCGAGGAAGACGACCGCACGCTGGTCGAACTGCTGATTGAGCAGATTGAATTCTGCGACGTGCTGGTGGTGAACAAGGCCGATCTGGTGAGCGCGGACGAGCTCACGCGCCTGCAGCGCATTCTCGGCCGGATCAACCCGCGCGCGGCGCAGGTGGTTGCCCGTTTCGGCGAGGTGCCGCTCGCGCAAGTGCTGAACACGGGCCGCTTCGATTTCGACGAAGCAGCAAGCGCGCCGGGCTGGCTGGCCTCGCTCAATCATGAGCATGACCACGAGCACGGCCATGCTCACCACGGCGAAGCGGACGAATTCGGCATCGGCAATTTCATCTACCGGGCGCGTCGGCCGTTTCATCCGGAACGCCTGTGGGCGTTGCTGCATCAGGAGTGGAAGGGCGTTTTGCGCAGCAAGGGCTTCTTCTGGCTCGCCACGCGCAACGATATCGCCGGTTCGCTCTCGCAGGCGGGCGGTGCTTGCCGGCACGGTCCGGCCGGCATGTGGTGGGCCGCTCAGGATCGCAGCGAGTGGCCCGACGGCGACGACGAACTGGCTGCCGAAATTGCTGCGGACTGGTACGGCGACCCGGACGATGTGAGCATCGGCGACCGTCGCCAGGAACTGGTGATGATCGGCGTCGGCATCGATCCGGTGGTCTGGAAAGCGAAGTTCGACGCGTGTCTACTGACCGATGAGGAATACGCGCAGGGACCGCAAGCATGGGAGCAATTCGCCGATCCCTTCCCAGCCTGGGATTTCGACGAAGACGACCACGACCATCATGATCATGACCATGATCACGACCACGACGCTCATGGCCACGGTGAGATCGTGCATCGTCACGACTGAGCTGAGCGGCCTTCGCCACTAGCCGCGACGCCCGTCGCGGTTATCCCATCCACAATGCGCAGGCGAAAAAAAACCCGCCGTTGGCGGGCGTCAACTGCCTGGCAGTAATCTGCTTAGCGCTTGTTGACTGCGTCCTTGAACGCCTTCCCAGCCGTGAACTTGACGGTCTTGGCGGCCGGGATCTTGATAGTTTCGCCGGTCTTGGGGTTACGACCCGTACGCGCTGCGCGCTTGCCCGAACCGAAGCTGCCGAAGCCGATCAACTGGACCGCATCACCCTTCGACACAGACTTCTTGATCACTTCAAGCAACGTGTCCAGCGTTTCACCGGTTTGAGCCTTGCTGGCGCCCGTCTGTCCTGCGACAGCGTCGATCAGTTCCTGTTTGTTCATTAAGGTTCCTTTCTGAGTTTAGGTTGACACGAACAGCGCGAACGCGCCGATTATACGTGCGCGGGCCGCGCCGTCGAGCAGCGTCGGCTCCGGATCCCCTCCGGACCAATGGCGCCGGACAGATGACTGTCCGTCGGCCGTGCTGCCGCTTCGCGGCGCTTGCTATGATAGCGCAGCGCAAACCCAATCAGGATAAGGGTTTCGAAGAATTACGCGGTTCCGGGGTCGAGATCCCTAGGAAATCGCAAATTTTGCCCTCAGCGACCTTCAACCGAGGCCTGAAACCCAATATGGACGGGGCTTGGCGTTGGTTTTTGCCAACGTTCGGCGCGTCTTTTTCGCCGTCCGGCGAGCTGCGCGCGCGGGCGGTACGTTCGACCCGCGTGTGAGAAAACGCCGGGCCGTCCCAAGTTTTCTCATCCCCCTTGGAAGGCCGGGCGCGAAGCGACAGGTCTGGGGGCATTTTTCCGAGCGTCATTTTCTCTCGCGCATGACCGATCCGCTGATCCCCGCCGTCCTCGCTTTTCGCTCCAACGGCACGCCTTTTTCGCCGCTTTACGACGACATTTATCACAGCGCCGTGGGCGGTCTTGAACAGGCTCATTATGTTTTCCTGCGCGGCAATTCGCTGCCCGACCGGTGGCAGGGCCGCCGCATTTTCACGGTGCTGGAAACCGGCTTCGGCATGGGCATCAACTTTCTGATGACCTGGGCCGAGTGGCGCGCCGACCCGGCGCGCAGCGAGCGGCTGCATTTCGTATCCACCGAGAAGCATCCCTTCACCGTCGCTGATTTACGCAAGGTATCTGCAGCGACGATTTCCGATCCGGCGATTGCCGGCCTGGCGCAAGCCCTTGCGAACGCCTGGCCGATGCTCGTTCCCGGCACCCATCGGCTTGAGTTCGATGAAGGGCGCGTCGTGCTTACGCTGGTTTTTGGCGACGCCCAGCAGAGCTTGCCGGCCTTGAGGCTGCGCGCCGACGCGTTTTATCTTGACGGCTTCGCGCCGGCCAGGAATCCCGAACTCTGGACTCCGGCAATCTTCAAGGCCCTCGCGCGGCTGGCGGGCGAGGGCGCTACCTTCGCCACCTACAGCAGCGCCGGCGACATCAAACGCGCGTTGACGCAATGCGGCTTCGAATACCGCAAGGTGGACGGCTTCGGCTGGAAACGGGCGATGCTAGTCGGCCACTTCGCACCACGCTGGCGCGTGCGCCGTCATGAGCCGCCCGCGCCGCTTGCGCTCGATGAACGGCACGCCGTGGTAATCGGCGCGGGGCTCGCCGGCTGCGCGGTGATCGAGAGGCTCGCCGCGCGCGGCTGGCGCGTCACGTCGCTGGAGCGGCATGCTTCGGTGGCGCAGGACGCGTCGGGCAATCCCGCCGGCGTGTTTCATCCCATGATTTCGCGCGATGACAGCGTCGCCTCGCGCGTCACGCGTGCCGGCTTCCTGTATGCGCTCAGGCATTGGGCTGCGCTTGAGCGGCTTGGCCACGCGCCGTTGCGCAGTGCCCAAGGCTTGTTGCAGATCGCCGCGGACGACGATGAAGCCCGCTCGATCAGCGAAGCGATCGCCGCGTTCGGCTATCCGTCCGACTATGCAACGCCTGTCTCGCTGGACGAAGCGCAACGGCTGGCCGGCATGCCGGTCGCGCGCGGCGGGTGGTTCTTTCCACAGGGCGGCTGGATCGACCCGGCGTCGCTGTGCGCCGCACAGTGCGCCGCGGCTGGTCAACTGCTCGAGCGCCGCTTCGGTGTGGATGTGGCACGGATCGCGCGGTCCGGCGATCAATGGACCGTCTTCGACACCGCCGGCGAGGCTCTCGCGCGTGCGCCGGTGGTGATCGTCGCGAGCGCGCACGATGCCGCGCGCATCGCCGGTTTGCAGCACGCGCCCACTCGCAGCATTCGCGGCCAACTCACTTTGCTCCCGGCCGGCCAGGTGCAGCCGTCGCTTCAGATGCCGGTGATCGGTGACGGCTACGCGGTGCCGCTGGCGGACGGCGTCACACTGACGGGCGCCACCTACGAACTCGACGACCCCGACACATCGCTGCGCGCCGACGCTCATCGGGAAAACCTGGAACGCGTCGCGCAGATGCTGCCGGCCTTTGTGGGCGTCGGCGAGCCGGCCCAGCAGGCGGCATTGACGGGACGTGTCGCGTTCCGCTGCGTCACCAGCGATCGCATGCCGATGATCGGCCAACTCGCCGACGAAACGCTGGCAGCGCGCGACGCCCAACGTCTGCGTGGCGCATGGCCGCTCGATCTGCCGCGCACGGACGGTCTGTACGGCGCCTTTGCGTACGGTTCGCGAGGCCTCGTGTGGGCGGCGCTCGGCGCGGAGCTGATCGCCTCGCAACTGGAAGGCGAACCGTGGCCGCTCGAACGGGATCTGGCTGAAGACATCGACCCTGCGCGCTTCCTGTTGCGCGCATTGCGTCAGGGAACGGTGGGTTAACTGCGGAGCCCGCGCCCGCATGCTCGTCGAATAACTTATCCACCGAGAGTTGTGGACAACCATGTCGTTTACTTGCGCAAGTCATGTGGAACCGTTGTGGACGTAAACGGGGTAACTTTGTCGCCGCCGAAAATCGCCAAAAGTTGCTCTTGTATACCCGCTGCTCCCGCACATGCTATGCATCCGGTTATGCCGTCGGCAAACCGATGATTCATTTAGGTAAACAGGAGTTATCCACAGAAACCGAAGCACCTTGTTAACTGTTACTACGTATACATACGGTAAACCTGTAAACAGAGAGACCGTGGCTCAAGCGGAGCCTATCGGCGCAGCCCGGCCTGCGCCGAACCCGTGAAAACCTTCCGCGCCGATGTCCCAAAAAACACATCTGCTTCGTTCAAACTAGTCACTCGCGCGGCCGAATCTGGGCTCAAAACGGTCGGTTTTTCCTCATGTCGACGAGATAACGTACGTTTTTACCGTTTTGCCGGCGTGTTCATGTCTTTTCGGTCAAGGCTGAAAAAGCTATGGCACAATCGCCGTTCTTTTCCGCGTCGTGCCTTGCGTCTACCGCGGCACACGCAGCAAACGGAACGGTGCCGCTCAATCAGAATCTGATTCAAAGTCGACGGCGTTCTTTCACCGTGCCGGTTGCTACGGCCGCACCCCGAATGCGCCTGGCTCCCTGCGGCAGCCGTGCATTCAGATCATCCGATCATTGAAAACTCGCAACGAAGCGATCGCGACAGTGAGCGCTTCATGTGCTCACCCGCTCGCCGGTGTTCGCGCCGGTTCGTGTCGTCTGCCGTTGCTGCAAAGGAGAACCCATCACAATGAATTCGGCGTTTTCATTTTTTCCAGCCTGGCCGCTTTCACCCGACGCCATTTTTTGGGCTGGTCTCGCATTGCTCGCCGCAGGTCTGTGCGGTGAACTTTGCTATCGCGCGTGGCGTTTGCCGCGCATTTCCGGGTATGCGGTCATTGGTCTGATTGCCGGCGCGGCCGGTTCGGGCGTGATCGACGCGGATTCCGCGAGCGCCGCGCGACCGTTGCTCGATGTCGCGCTCGGTTTGCTGCTGTTCGAACTCGGCAGCCGGCTCGATTTGCGCTGGATCCGTCGCAATCCCTGGCTGATTCTGTCGAGCGTGGCCGAAGCCACGCTGACTTTCGCGCTGGTTTTGCCGATTTTGCTGCTCCTGAACGTGCCGCTCATGGTGGCAACCGTACTCGCCGCGATCTCCATGGCGACGTCGCCGGCCATGGTGATTCAGCTGAAAACCGAATTGCGCGCGGAAGGCCAGGTCACGCAGCGTCTGTTGACGTTGACCGCGCTGAACAGCATGTACGCCGTAGTGATCGAAAAGCTCGTGTCGAGCTGGCTGCACCAGGAGATGTACGGCAACGTATTCGCGACTATCCTGCAACCGCTTTATTTGCTGGCCGGCTCGCTCGTGCTCGCGTATCTGCTCGCGCGTACCTGCACGTTCTTTTATCGACGTTTGAACATGCAGGACGAGCACTCGTTCGTCGCGCTGTTCGGTCTTGTGCTGCTGGCTATCGCGCTCGCGCATCTGTTCAAGCTGTCGACCATTCTCGCGCTGCTGGCGGCTGGCATTATCGTGAAGAATCATGAAGCGCGTCCGCAGTTGTGGCCGGAGCACTTCGGTACGGCCGGCTGGTTGTTGACCGTGATTCTGTTCGTGCTGACGCTGACTTCGTTCGAATGGAAAGACATCGCACTCGGCGGCGTTGCGGCGCTGGGTCTGATTGTTGCGCGTCTCGTGGCTAAACTGGTCGGCGTGCTGGCGTTCGCCAAGCCGAGCGGTTTGAACTGGAAGCAGGGGATGGCGCTCGGTCTGTCTTTATCGCCGATGTCGGCGCTCGCTTATCTGCTCGTCGACGACACCTACAACCTCTATCCGAACTTCGATCCGCAACTGCGTGCGATCGTGATGTGTTCGATTTTCGTGCTGCAGATTCTCGGGCCGTGGCTCGTTTACCGCAGCCTGGCGCTGGTAGCTGAACGGCGCGAATAGTCAGTGCGAGCTGAAGAGCGCGTTGCGCTGCTCGAAGCTCGATGTTTGACACGTTTTTTCCAACTCATATTCGATCCAAAAACGGCCGGGCATGTGACCCACACCCGGCCGACCTGACTCAGGGGACGCCATGTCACTCGAACCCTTCATCGATTCGAAACCGTTCACATTCGGTGTCGAACTCGAGATGCAGATCGTCAATACGCACGATTATGATCTGACCAAAGCCGGCTCGGATCTGCTGCGTCTCATCAAGGACGAAAAGATTCCCGGCAACATCACGCCGGAAATCACCGAAAGCATGATCGAGCTGTCGACCGGCATTTGCACGACGCACGAGCAGGCCGTCGCCGACTTGCGCAAGATTCGCGACACGCTGGTTTCCGCCGCCGATCACCTGAACGTCGGCTTGTGCGGCGGCGGCACGCATGCGTTCCAGCAATGGAGCGAGCGGCAGATCGTCGATACGCCGCGCTTTCAGTACATCTCCGAGTTGTACGGCTATCTTGCCAAGCAATTCACCGTGTTCGGCCAGCACGTGCACATCGGCTGCCCGGATCCGGACAGCGCGCTCTATCTGCTGCATTCGATGTCGCGCTTCATCCCGCAC